>DATKQM010000047.1:0-46812 GCA_035532735.1 Acidimicrobiales bacterium
CGATCTCCGCCGCCTGACCGGTGCTGACCCGGTCGGGATCGGCCTTCGCCAAACCGGCGGCGATGTCACGACGGGCGGACTCGAGGGTTCCGAGGAGCACGTCGCCACTCTGACATGAGGGTGTATCAGTACCGGTGAGAAGCTATGAGTCCCTCCGGCGAATCCGCTTTGCAGCGATGAATGCCGGCCCGTCTCGAAGGAACAGAATCTCAGCTGTTCTTGAAGGTTGAAGATCACCCAAGTGATGGAATCGTCCTGCGCCGGGATCAGGTGAGATTGATGCATCGAAGCAGGTGCCGGCGCGCGGGCTCGTCGGATTCCGCACCGACCGCTGGGCTTCCTATTCCCCCATTCCGATGTCGCCAGTCGGAGAACAGGGCGTCGGCTCTCCGACGCTGAGCTGTTTGCAATCGCGACGACGGAGATTTATGAGGCCTTGGAGCGGTATTCTTCCACGGCATCGATCGGGACGTGAGCAATGCCGTCCACCATGACGTATCGGAACTTTCGCTCATAGACGAGTCGGAGTAGTTCTTTCGTGGGGATCCCCAACCTCCGAGCTGCCTGCGCGGCCCGGAGCGGCTGCTCTTCATCCACCGTCGCGATGCTCCACCGACGTCGGCACCATCACCGACGCTGCACGGATTACCCGAGGCCCCCCGACTGATCCCGGCCGGGGACTACCGCGCGTCGTGTGACCCTGCGCCGGGCAACGACGCCGTGTAGAGCACCGGACGCCCCCCACCCCGCCGCTTCGACTCGTCCATGGCGACCCCGGCCCGCGCCACCAAGGCCTCGGCCTCGATCTCGGAACCACTCGACCAGGCCACACCGATGCTGGCCCTCGACCCCACCCGGAGATCTTTCAGCTGTATCTCGTGACCGAGCGTCTCGGCCACCCTGATGGCGGTCCGGACCGCCTCGGCCGATGTGGCGATCCCCGGGCAGAGCACGAGGAACTGGTCGCCCCCGATCCGCCCCACCACGTCGTCTTCCCGCACCGCCCCCCGCAGCCGTCTCGCCACCACCCCCAGGAACTCGTCCCCGACGTCGTGGCCGTGGCCGTCGTTGAGCTCCTTGAACCGGTAGAGGTCGACGAGGATCACCCCGGGGCTCGTCCCGTCCAGTGCTCCGGCCAACATCGCCTCCAGGGCCCCGATGGTCGAGTCCCGGTTGTGACACCGCGTGAGCACGTCGAACGTGGCCCGCAACTGCCGCCCGTCCCGACTCCCCCCGTTGGCGGTGACGTCCTCCACGCACACGATGACCCCCGTGACGTCCCCGTCGTCGTCGCTGAGGCCCCGCAGGTTCAGCCTGCACTGCCGGACCAAGGTCTCGCCGCTGTCGTCGCCGTAGCCGTCGCCGCTTCCGTCGGCCCATGCCGGCCGGACGATCACGTCGATGTCATCGTCGACCCCGTCGCGCAGCACCCCCTCGAGCGCTCTTCGGGCCATCTCCCGGTCCCGGTCCACCACCGTGGACAGCACGTCGTC
Organism: Acidimicrobiales bacterium; assembly: GCA_035532735.1. Lineage (GTDB taxonomy): Bacteria > Actinomycetota > Acidimicrobiia > Acidimicrobiales > UBA8190 > Chersky-840. The sequence continues at coordinate 1,494 of DATKQM010000047.1, forward strand.
GAGGGAACCGGCCCGGGGACAACCCAAGATGTCCTGGAGCCGTTGATTCGCGTACACCACCCGGCCCATCCCGTCGATATGGACCACGCCGACCGGCACGGTCTCGGCCAGCCGGGCCAGCACCCGCTCGCGTGACCGCAGCAACTCCGCGCTCACCTCGACCACGCTCTTCCCGCTCCGGACGAACCGCGGCGCCACCGACGGCGTCTCAGGATCGAACACCGCGGAGTCGTCACCGACGGCATCGACCACCACCCCGAGATAGACCCCGTGGCTCCGTCGACCGTCGATCAGGTACAAGGCCACCGGCCGCGAGCTGTCCGACGCCAGTCGCACCAACGCCCGCGCCGCCCCCACGGCCCGGGCCCGCTCCCAGGCGTTGATCACCACCCCCCGGTCCCCGGCGGTCACGAGGTTCACCGTCGACCGGTCCCGGACGACCCGATGCCCGGCCAGGGGCACGCTCCCGGGCATCTCGACCATGAGCCCGTCGGGCCCGAGGGCACACACCGCCGCCTCGGGGTGTCGATCGAGGAGCATCGAGAGGGCCGAATCGATGAGCTTGGGATCGAGAAGGCCGTCGCTGCGCACACCCTTGGTATCGACGCTTCGAGCCCCTTCGTTGAGGAGCCGAATGGGCCGAAGTCGACGAGAAATCCCTGGTCCGGGGACTCGGGTCAAGTCACGGGTCAAAAATTCCGAAATTCACGTCTGTGACGTCTCCTGCGCCCCGGGCGCGCTCTTTGGCGCGGCTCTTCGTCACCTACGCGGCCATCACCGCCCTGCCGGTCATCCTCCTCGGCTTCGTCCTGGCCGCGAACTACCGCTCCGACGCCACCCAGCGCGGCATCGCCGAAGGCCGTTCCGAGGCCTTCCTCGTGGCCGAGACGGCGGTGGAGCCCATCCTCGACGGCCGTCCCCTCAGCCAAGGCCTGAACCCCACCGAGACCACCGCCCTCGACCGCCTCGTCAAGCGCGCCGTCGGCGACCACAACGTCCTCCGCATGCGCCTCCGGGGCCTGTCGGGCAACGTCGTCTACTCCGACGACGGATCGGGGTTCAAGCAGAAGCCCGAGAAACAGGCCATCGACGCCGCCCACGGTGAGGTCTTTGCCGATCTCACCCGGCTGAACTCCGACAACAACGACATCGGTCCCGTCGGGCCCAAGGCGGTCGAGGTCTACCTCCCCCTCACCGCCGGCTCGCCCAAGCACGTGGTCGGAGCCCTCGAGGTCTACCTTCCCTACGCGCCCATCGCCACCGACGTCGACGCCGGGCTCCACACCATCTACCGCGACCTCCTCGTCGGCCTCGGAGCGTTGTACGTGGCCCTCTTCCTCATCTCCGTCTCGGTGAGCCGCCGTCTCCGCCACCAGGTGAAGGAGAACAAGTTCCTGGCCGAGCACGACCCCCTCACCGAACTCCCCAACCGCTCGCTCTTCCACCAGCGCGCCGAGGAGGCCGTGGTCCAGGCCATCCGTAGCGACACCCGGGTGGCGATCGCCATCGTCGACCTGGACCGCTTCAAAGAGGTCAACGACACCCTCGGTCACGACTCGGGCGACCAGCTCCTCACCCAGTTGGCCCAGCGCCTCGCTGATCACACCCGGCCCCAAGACGCCGTGGCCCGTCTGGGCGGCGACGAATTCGGCGTGATCCTCTCCGAGGTCGGTGACGCCGAGGAGGTCCTCCACCGACTCCGCGACATCATCGAGCACGAGGTCGAGGTGTCGGGGCTCCCCCTCTCGGTCGAGTCGTCCATCGGCTACGTCTTGTCACCCGACGACGGCATCGACGTGGACGACCTCCTCCAACACGCCGATGTGGCCATGTACCTCGCCAAGGCCCAACACGCCGGAGTGGTTCGCTACGACGCCGACCATGACCACTACGACGCCGCCAACCTCGGCCTCATCGCCGATCTCCGTCGCGCCATCGACGCCGATGAGCTCGTCATGCACTACCAGCCCAAGACCGACCTCCAAGACCGCCACGTCGACGCCGTCGAGGCCCTCGTCCGGTGGCAGCACCCCACCCTCGGGCTTCTCTACCCCGATCGCTTCATCCCCATGTGCGAGCAGACCGATCTCATCGACAGGCTGACGACCTGGGTCATGCGCACCGCCCTCACCGACATCCGCGACCTCGGCGACGTGGCCGTCTCGGTGAACGTCTCGGCCCGCACCCTCGGCCGAGCCCCTTTCGCCACCCAGGTCATCGCCGTCCTCGCCGATCTCGACGTTCCCCCCGAGCGCTTGATCATCGAGATCACCGAGACCGCGCTCCTCACCGACCCGCCCCGCGCCGCCGCGGTCCTGGCCCAGCTCGACGCCATCGGCGTCCGGGTGAGCCTCGACGACTTTGGCATCGGCCAGACCTCGCTCGCCTATCTCTCGACGTTGCCGGTCCACGAGCTCAAGATCGACAAGAGCTTCGTCATGGACATGCTCGCCAACCCGGCCCACGCGGCCATCGTCCGGTCCATCGTCGACCTGGGACACAACCTCTCACTCAAGGTGGTGGGGGAGGGCGTGGAGACCGACGATGTCTTCGTCTCGCTCCGAGAAGCCGGCTGCGACCTGGCCCAAGGCTTCCTCATGGCCCGCCCCATGCCCGCGGACCAGCTCCGGCTGTGGTTGGCGAACACCCCCGAGCCGGCTTCGAACGTCATCTGACCCCCTGACCTCGGGCCCCGCCTGATCGGCCGCACCGGATCGACGGCGTGCCATCCTGGGCGACGAGCTCGCCGCAGAAGAGCTCGACACCCAACAGGAGGTGCCCGGTGCCGCTGCCGTGGAGTGGGGAGCTCGCTGGTCAGATCGACGAGCACGTGATCACCTCGGACGCCTTGACCGAGAACCATCTCGGGGACCCCGCGTCGCGACCGCTGTGGGTCTACCTGCCACCCGGCTACGACGAGACCACCGACCGGCTCCCGTCGATCTATGTCATCCAGGGGTACACCGGATACCTGACCATGTGGGCCAACCGTGACGCGTACCACCGGCCCTTCCCCGAGACCGCCGACGCCCTCTTCGCCACGGGTCAGGCGCCGCCGTGCATCGTGGTCTGGGTGGACGCCTGGACCGCCTACGGCGGGTCGCAGTTCGTGGACTCGCCGGGGACGGGTCGCTACCACTCCTATCTCTGCGACGACGTCGTGCCTTTCGTCGACGCCCGCTACCGCACCCTCGACGCGCCGGGCCACCGGGGCATCCAGGGAAAGTCGAGCGGCGGCTTCGGAGCCATGATCACGCCCATGCTCCGCCCCGACCTCTTCGGCGGTCTCGCCACCCACGCCGGTGACGCGCTCTACGAATGCTGCTACATCCCCGAGTTCCCTAAGATGGCCCGGGCCCTGCGCCCCTGGGACGGCGACATCGGGGCGTGGTGGGAGGACTTCGGGACCAGGCCGGCCTTCACCCGATCCGAGGACCACCTTCTCCTCATGGCCCTCGGTGTCTCGGCCTGCTTCTCGGCCGAGGACGACGGCACCCCGGTATTGCCCTTCGACCCCCACACGGGCCGACTCCGCGACGACGTCTGGGCCCGCTGGTTGGCCTGGGACCCGGTCCGGATGGTGCCGACCTACGCCGACGCGCTCCGTTCGTTACGGGCGGTCTGGATCGACGGTGGGACGCGCGACGAATGGTTCCTCGATCTCGGCGCCGTCGCCTTTCGCGACGCGCTGGGCTCGATCGGTGTCGACGATGTCGCCTTCGAGCTCTTCGACGCCACCCACGGGGGCATCGGTTGGCGTTACCCGTTGGCGCTCGCCTACCTGGCTCAGCGCCTCTCGGTCACGAGCTGAAGATCTGCTCCACCAGGTTCGCCACGAGCCCACCCACCAGAGCGTCGGAGAGATCACCGGCGATCATCGTCCCCACGTGCTCGGAGACCTCGCCGATCATCTTCGACGGGCCGACGACCATCTTGACCCGCACGAAGTCGCATCCTTCGGTGGCGGTGATGGTGAGCTTGCCCGGCCCCCTGTCACCGAACCGGTCGATCCACAAGGTGAGGTCGAAGCTCCGGGGGACGCGCGCCGGTTCGTCCCGAAGGGTCTCGGTCACTCTGGCCGACAGCCCCCACCCAGAGAGCATCTCGACACTGCACTCGAGCACGGGTCGCAATTCGACCTGACACAACTCACGCACGGCGTCGAACGAAGCCTCGCAGTCAGCCCGTGACGCGTCCTCGTGCGACATCCGCGCCGCGTCTCCCGACAGGCCCGACGACACCACGAGCTCGATCCGCGCCCGCCACATCTGGTCACCGGCGCCCACACCTCCACCCGCACCGGCCCGGGCGAAGAGGTCGGCGGACCTGCCGTTGGAGGGATGCGCAGCCATCGACCTGTTCGGCGTGGTGCCACCTTCGCTCGCAATCGAAGGGCTCGACACGAACGCCGTCGGGTCCGTGGTCTGCCAGAGCCCTTCGGCGCGCGGCCGGTCTCCTCCGACGTGCATGCGGTCGTCGACGATGGACATTGGCCCCCCGGCGCTACAGCGGCCCCCCCTTGTCAGGCCGCCTTCGTGGACTCCACCCTCACACGCCTTGCTCACCGGAGGCTCTATCCAGCCTCAACAATCGGCCAACCGAGAGTCCCCGACGTCCTGAGACCGTCAGGAATCCCGGTCGGGGGAGTCCCCTCCGGGAGCCGGCTCAGGCCTGGCAGGTCAGGGGCCGGCCGCCGTTGAACGTGACCATGTCGAAGAGCGCGGCGGCGACGTCGATGGGGTCACCGGGACGGGCTCCCTCGCACTCGGCGAAGGCCCGGTGCAGGTTCCCGGCGATCCGTTCGGGATGAGACAGCCTGGCGAAGGAGCCGAGATCGGCCTGACGGGCCGCCTCGAGAGGGGTGAGCCCGGCGTCTCTGGCCTCGACGGTGACCTGCTGGAGGAATCGGAGGTACTCCCCGGCGACGTCTATGGCCTCGGGCCCGCACACGTCTCCGTGCCCGGGGACGATCACGACGGGGTCGAGCTCCATCAGGCAGTCGAGCGCGACGAAGGACCCGGCCACCGATCCCATGAGCACGAAGGGTGTGCCCCCGTTGAAGACGAGGTCGCCGGTGAACAGCACCCGGTGCTGGGGGATCCACGCCACCACGTCGTTGGTGGTGTGGGCGGCGGTGCCGAAGTGATGGAGCTCCACGACCAGGTCGTCGATGTACAGGTCGAGTCGGTGCTCGAAGGTGACGAACGGGGGAGCGGGCTCGAGGTCTCCCCACTCCACGGGCTCCCACAGCCCGTCGGGCCGCAGGATCCCTGTGGCCTGGATCGCTTCGCGACACCGTCGGTGGCCGATGATGGTGGCCTCGGGCAAGAGGCAGTTGCCGTTGGTGTGGTCACCGTGCTGATGCGTGTTCACGAGCATCCGCGCTCCCCCGCCGCCGCCGGCACCACCGTTCCGTCCGAGCTGGCGCTGAAGACCGTCGATGGCGTCGAGGAACCCCCGGGTACGGCGCTCGGTGGCGCAGCTGTCGATGCACAGCACCGCGTGATCGCCGAGGACGACCCCGGTGTTGTTGATCCACCATCCGCCGTCGGGCTGGATGTAGGCGTAGACCCGGTCGGCCACCTCCTCGGTGCGCGGCGGAGGGAGCTCGTCGGCGCGGGGATGGTCGTGGTTCGTCGAGGTCATCGCATCGTCATACCACCCTAGGATCAGCCTGTCGCTGCCTTCACGGCCGCGCTGATGTGCGGTACGTGACGGTGCTCTTCTCCGAGCGCGTCAAGCGCCGAGGCGGTGCCCTCGCCGGGGCGCGCCATGGCCGCCGATTGCACGAGCCAGTTGGTTCGACGAGCCAGTTGGTTCAGCGAGCCAGGGGCTACCGATCACCCCGGCTCGGTGCCGAGGTCCTCGAGATGGGCCCGACGCGCCGCGTCGACGGCCTCGTCACCGGGTCCCCCGCTCGACGCGTGCTCGGGCCGGAACTCCACGTCGAGCACGGCGGCGAGACTCGCCCCCACCGACAGTCGTAGGGCGTCGAGGTCATACCCGCCCTCGAGCACCAAGGCCAGGCGCCCTGTCCTTGGCGCGAAGGCCCTCACCCGTTTGGCGATGTCGGCGAAGTCCCCCGCGGTCAGCGACAGGCCGGCCATGGGGTCGGCCCGATGGGCGTCGTAGCCCGCCGACGCCAGCACCCAGGTCGGCGCGAACCGCTCCACGACAGGCGCCACCACCTCGTCGAGTGCTTGAAGGAGCACGTCCCCGGTGGCGCGCGGTGGCAGCGGGACGTTGACGGTGAGACCCGGCGCACCCGGGCCGCCGGTCTCCGACACCCGTCCGGTGCCGGGATAGAGCGGCCACTGGTGGGTGGAGACATAGAGCACCCTGGGGTCGTCCCAGAAGATCGCCTGGGTCCCGTTGCCGTGATGGACGTCCCAGTCCACGATGAGGACCCGCTCGCCCCGATCGGCCAGTGCGGCGGCCGCCACGGCCACGTTGTTGAGCAGACAGAACCCCATGGGCTCGGCGGCCATTGCGTGGTGTCCCGGAGGACGGGCCGCCACAAAAGCCACCTCGCCCTCGCCGCGCGCCAGCGCGTCGACCACCTCGAGCGCGCCGCCTGCCGCCAACAACGCCGTGTCCCACGACCCGACCCCCGCGATGGTGTCGGGGTCGATCGCACCCCCACCTGCTTCACAGAAGGCGCGCAGTGACTCGAGATAGGACCGCGGGTGGACCAAGGTCAGCTCGTCTTCAGTGGCCCGGCGCGGTTCGAGGTTGATGACCGCGTCGCGTAGTCCGGCTTCTTCGATGCCGGCCAGGGCGGCCGGCACGCGGGCAGGCCGTTCGGGGTGTCGGGGGCCGACGTCGTGGTGGTCGAGCGCAGGAGAGGCCGCCACCAAGAGCATGGCCTCACTGTATGTCTGAGTCGGAATGTCTGAGTCGGAATGTCTGAGTCGGAATGTCTGAGTCGGAATGTCTGAGTCGGAATGTCTGAGTCGGAATGTCTGAGTCGGAATGTCTGAGTCGGGATGTCTGAGTCGGGACGTCTGAGTCGGGACGTCTGAGTCGGGACGTCTGAGTCGGGACGTCGAGTCGGGACGTCTGAGTCGGGCGACCGGATGTCTGCGTCGGGCTACGGGCAGCAGCGGCGACAGGCGGTGGGCTCACCGGTTCCCCGCGCCATGCTCCATGTCCGGAGGGCGTCGACGTTCGGCCCGCACACACGGAGCGTGCCCGACGATCGGGCCTCGGCTTCCCCTCGCAGCGACAGGGCGCTGCACGCGGCCCGGTGCAGGGTCGGCGCCTTGGCGCGCGCCCGGGGCTGGTTCAAGACGAATCCCTGGGGGTGGGTCTCCACCCAGGTGTCGTACCCGGTGTCGTCGACGAAGAACTCGTGACACAACGGTGTCACTTCGACAGCGGCGTGCTCCGCGTGCTCCGCCTGCTCGGCGTGATCGGACGGGTGCTCGGGTTCGTCGCCGGCCTCGGACACCTTCTCGAGCTTCCAGCGCGACCCGTTGGACGACCACGGATCCCCCGAGGTGCGGGTCGTGTTCAGCGCACCGCCGGGACGGTTCGGTGTACCGGACATGGCGCGTCGGGCCCGGCGTACGATCACCGGGGGCTTGGGCAAGGGGTCCGCCGAGGGCATCGGCTTCAGGTCACGCACCGCACCGTTCATGGCGGGGTGATCGGCGGGGTTCCCCGACCGATGGTCGATGGGGTCTGCCGAGGCGTGACTCGAGGATCGCCTCGCGGTGTACCGCGACGGGTGTCGGGCCATCACACTCGCCTCCTCTTCGATCGAGGTGACCAACCGGACATGGGCCTCGGCCGCGGGCACCGGCACCAGTCGCCCGCCGCGCGCCGGCAGGGGACGCATGGTGAGCGGCGGCGAGGGCACGGGGCGCAACGCCACGGCCCGTGTGGCGACGAGCTTCACGTGGGCCTCGGGAGCAGTGGCCCGACGGGGGTCGGCAGGAGGGTCGGTGGTGGCGGGGAAGGGGAGGGCGAGCGCGCCGATGGCGGCGACCATGGCCCACATGTATTCGGCGGAGCGGCCTGTGGGTACCTCACCGAAGTGGTGCCACCGGCGTTGCTCGTAGAAGAGGCATCCCCGGAGCTCGTCGAGTGTGTCGGGCAGCGACCGCCGACGCGTCCACCGCTGGAGCACTCCGCCCGCCAAGGTGGAGAGGTCGTCCCAGTACGCGTAGCCGTCGTAGGAGAGGGCGAAGTCCGACACCGCCTCCCACGACTCACCGCGCTGGGGAACCGCGGCGATGTCGAGCTTGGCATTGGGGATGGCAGAGGCCGCGTAGTCGCCGGCCGGAGCGGAGTGGGGGTCGGTCCACCGCAGTGTCGGTTCGGGCCGAACGGCCTGGATGGCCGGGTGGGGCGAGACGATCGAGAGGACAGGCCCGGCGGTCGAGGGCCCGGGTGCGACGAGCCGCTTGCACAGGCTCCAGAGAACGAGGAGGGGGCGGATCGGAGTGCTCATCGCCGGGGGGCGGTCGCTGCGCAGCGCACTCGGGAACAACGTCATCCCAATTCATATCGGCACGCTGGGCCAGGGGTTGAGCCGACTCACGCTGGGTGCCCGAGATCCCTGGCTCCCGGGCACGGGGATCGTCGATCGACCGCGAGGAGCGGCAGCCCGCCCAGGTCCCGATGGGCCCCGGTCGCCCAGCCGGGACGGGGCGATCGATAGCCTGCCCGGGCAATGCCGCGCGTGGTCGTCGCCAGCTTCAACGTGCACGGCGGCGTGGACGGCTGGGGTCGGCCCTTCGACGTGGTCGAGGCTTGTCGCCCCATCGGCGCCGACGTCTTGATGCTCCAGGAGTGCTGGATCCCCGACGACGGGGTCTCGATGACGGCTCGGGTGGCGGCTGAATTGGGGTACACCGCGGTCGAGCTCCCCTTCGCGCGGGGGCGGATCACCGCTCCTCCCGATCGCCCCCTCGACCGGTGGGGCCCCCGCCTGCTCACGAGGAGCGTCCACGGCCTCCGGCTCGACCGACGTCGGTCAGGGTCGGCCGACGAACGGTCGCGGTCGCGTCCGCGACCCAAATTCCAGCGGGGAACGTGGGCGATCGCGCTGCTGTCGAGGTTGCCGATCACCGCCAACCAGACCATCGATCTGGGGCGGCTCCCGACCGACCATGCGCGCCGGGGAGCGATCGTGGCCGACATCGACCTCCATGGCGCGGCCGGGCCCCTGCGCGTGGTGGGCACCCACCTGGCTCATCTCAGCCAGGGTTCGCCGCGTCATATCGCCGCCCTCGGCCGAACGCTCAACGCCATGACACCCGTACCATCCGTGTTGGCCGGTGACATGAACCTATGGGGGCCGCCGCTCGTTCTCCTGCTTCCGGGTTGGTCGCGCGCGGTCCGAGGTCGGACGTGGCCGACGTGGTCACGGTGGCCGGTGGCGCAGCCCGACCACATCTTGGTGCGAGGGCCGGCTCGGGCCGAGAGCGGAGAGGTCCTCGCCATCACCGATTCGGACCATCTCCCCATTCGGGCCACGCTTGTGATCGACTGAACGAACTCAAACAGCGAGACAAGGAATGGACAAGATCGACGACCCGGCCACGCATATTGCAAGCGCGTGACGAAGTGAGGCGCTAGGTTCGGGCTCGGTGATCAGAGGGGTACATCCGAGGGGGAGGGCTTCGCAGACTGATCACTGTCATCACCAGGGACTTTTGGCCCTGGTGTCTTGCAGCCGGCGGACACATGCTGCGGGACGCGCATGACAGCGCGCATGACACAAGGAGTACTACGGACAGGTTTCGCCGCCTGCCGTGGAGTGAGAACGAGTTTGACGAGCGTAGTCACGCAGGCTGCCAACTATGGAGGTCACAGAAGATGCACATGATTCGCAACGTCAGCGGCATGAGGCGATTGGGGGTCTTCGTCTCCGTCCTTGCCATAGCGGGCACGATGGCGGCCTGTAGCAGCACCCCCAAGGCGGCCACCACGACCACGACGGGAGCGCCGAGTGCGAGCGTGCCGGCCGGTCTGAGCGTGAAGTCGTTCGACGTCAACTTCACGGTGATGCCGAAGTTCAAGTCGCTGACCGCGGCGGGCAAGGGTCTGGTGGGCGTCATCCTCCCCGACACCACGTCCTCGACGCGCTACGTCAGCTTCGACGCCCCGTATCTGACCAAGGCGTTCCAGATGGCCGGGTACAGCTCGTCTGACTTCAAGATCGACAACGCCCAGGGCGTGGACGCCACGGAGTTGGCCGACGCTCAGGCCGACGTGTCGCTCGGTGCGAAGGTCCTCATCTTCGACCCGATCGACAGCACGGTCGGGGCCGAGGTCCAGTCCTTTGCCTCCTCGCACGGCGTGGCCGTGATCAGCTACGACCGGGCCACGTTCCAGGGCACCAACACCTACTACGTCAGCTTCGACAACAACCAGGTGGGCAAGCTCATCGGCCAGGGCTTCGTGCAGTGCGTCTCGGACTGGGGCGTCTCGAGCCCGAAGGTCTTCGAGCTCGACGGCGGTGAGGACACCGACCCGAATGCGGTCTCGTTCGCCCAGGGCTACAACTCGGTGATCTGGAATTCGACCACGACCCCCCTGAAGGCCGGTCTGACCAACTCCAAGGGCTACACGCTCGTCGGCGACCAGATCACCCCGGGATGGGTGAACGCCACCGGTGCGACGATCTTCACGCAGCAGTTCACCGCCCACCCGGAGATCAACGCCACGGTCGAGGCCAATGACGGCCTGGCCCAAGCGGTGATCACCGTGTTGAAGAACAAGGGTGTCGGGGCCAAGAAGATCCCCACCACGGGCCAGGACGCCACGCTGCAGGGGATGGAGAACATCCTCCAGGGCTACCAGTGCGGATCGGTCTACAAGGCCGTCTACCAAGAAGCCCAGGACGCGGTCTCGCTGGCGACGATCCTGCGTGCCGGGAAGACTCCGCCCACAGCCCTGGTGAACTCGACCACCACTCCCCCCAAGGGCGTGACGGGCACCGCTCAGCCGGCATCGCTGCTCACCCCGGTGTGGGTGAACGCCGCCAACATGGCGTCCACGGTGATCTCGGACAAGTTCATCTCCGCTTCGACGCTGTGCACGGCCGTGGGCGCCAGTGTCTGCAGCGCCGCTCACATCACTCCGTAATCTGCAAGGACCAGACGTGAGGTGCGAGACCGTCGCCGCCTTGTGCGGCGGCGGTCTCGCGTCTGGTCGGACCATGGCGTATTCTGGGTGACGACGAAAGTGACGAGATGGCCGAAGCGAGGGCGGACGAACCCCTTCTGAGGGTGCAGGGCTTGTACAAGAGCTTCGGTGCCGTCCAAGCCCTGACCGACGTCAACCTCGACGTGCCCGCCGGAACGGTCACGTCGCTGTCGGGCGACAACGGCGCGGGCAAGTCCGTGCTCATCAAATGCATCTCGGGCATCCACGAACCTGACCGGGGCCAGATCATCTGGGAGGGTCGTCCCGTCCGGATCCGCACGCCGCACGACTCGGCCCAGATGGGCATCGAGACCGTGTACCAGGACCTCGCCCTGGCCGACAATCTCGACATCGTCCAGAACATGTTCCTGGGCCGCGAGCGGCTCCGTCACCGCCTGCTCGATGAGGATGCCATGGAACGGGCCGCGGCCGAGACCCTGGCCAGCCTGCGGGTGACCACCGTGCGGTCGATCCGCCAACCGGTGGGCTCGCTGTCGGGAGGCCAGCGACAGTCAGTCGCGGTCGCCAAAGCCGTGATGTGGAACTCCAAGCTGGTGATCATGGACGAACCGACTGCCGCGCTGGGGGTGTCCCAGACCGCACAGGTCCTCGACCTCGTGCGACGCCTGCGCGACCGCGGGCTCGCGGTGTTGATGATCTCGCACAACCTCAACGACGTCTTCACCGTGGCCGACCGAATCGCCGTGCTGTATCTGGGAAACTTGGTGGTACAGGACAAGACGTCCACCTTCGACCGACAGAGCGTGGTCGAGTACATGACCACGGGGGGCCTGGATGTGAAGTCCACTCCGCACGCCGACCGAGCAAGGGTCGACCATGACGCCGGCTGACCCCGGATCCGGCCCCGTCGGTTCGCCTCTCGCCCCGAACCGCCCGGATCCGGTCGAACCCGATGCCGACCTGACCGCGGCCGAGCCCGGAGGGGCCCCCCTCGTTCCGCCCGAGATCGTCGCGCAGTCGATGCGTGAGTACATCCGCGGTGCGCTGCTCCGGATCAGAGTCGGAGAGAGCGGGATGCTCCCCGTGATCATGGGGCTGATCATCACCGCCATCGTCTTCCAGGTCATCAGCCCGCATCACATCTTCCTCTCCGCCGGCAACATCGTGAACCTCTTCCAGCAGAGTGCGGTGTTCATGGTGCTGGCCATGGCCGAGATCTTCGCCCTGCTGCTGGGCGAGATCGACCTGTCGATCGGCTACGTCGGTGTCGTGGGTGCGGCCATCGCCGTCCAGCTCGTGCAGCCGGCGACGACCAACTGGCCGTGGTGGGCTGCCATCATCGTCTCGCTCCTGGCGTGCGCGCTCATCGGGGCGGCGCAGGGAACATTGATCACCCGCCTCCGACTTCCCGCCTTCATTGTGACCTTGGCCGGTCTGCTGATCTTCAACGGAGTCCTGCTCATCGTGCTCGCCTTCGGGCCGTTCTCGGGATACCCGACCCTGACCGGCTCCCAGCCCAACCTCCGCGCGCTGTACGACCTCATGTGGGGGCACATCAGCCCGACAGAAGGCTGGATCGCCGTGGTCGTCATCGTGGGCGCCCTGGGCCTCAGTCTCTGGCTGCGCGATGGCCGTCGACGGCGTAGCGGCCTGGTAGCACCTCCTGTCGGACTCACCATCGCCAAGATCGTCCTCATGGCGGTCGTGGGCAGTGCCGTTGTGGCGATCTGCAACGTCAACCGTGCCGCCGTCGGGTCGCTGGAAGGGGTCCCATGGGCGATCTTCATCGTCCTGGGCGTGCTCGGCGCCTGGACGCTCCTGCTCCTGCGCACCCGGTTCGGGCGCTACATCTACGCCATCGGTGGGAACGCCGAGGCGGCGCGCCGAGCCGGCATCAAGGTCGCCAGCATCCGAACGTGGGCCTTCATCTTGTGCGCGGTCACGGGCGGGATCGCCGGACTGCTCTACGCCTCGTACCTCGGGGGCTTGTCCAACAACGTCAACGGCGGTCAGCTCGTGCTGTATGCAGTGGCGGCCGCCGTCATCGGGGGCACCTCGTTGTTCGGGGGCCGAGGCAAGCCCGTCCACGGCGTCCTGGGCGGCTTGGTGATCGGTGGTATCTACAACGGCATGTACCTCCTGGGCCTGGCCGTGCAGTGGGAGTTCATCGTCACCGGGGGCGTGCTCATCGGAGCGGTGACCATTGACGCCTTGTCGCGGCGGGGCAGCGCCGGGGGCGGCGGCGGCGCCGCCGTCCGCTGACCCGTCGGTTGGGGCCCGTCTCGACGGGTTCCGGGTCGGCGATCCGGGTCGGCTTGATCGGCTACGGCCTCGCCGGTCGGGTGTTCCACGCCCCGCTCATCACCACGACGCCGGGACTCGAGCTCGTGAGCGTCGTCACCGCCGATCCCCACCGGCGTAGCCTCGCTGGGGCCGAGCTGCCCGGGGTGGAGGTGTTGGCGTCACCCGCAGCCCTGTGGGATCGAGCGTCGGACCACGACCTCGTGGTGGTGGCGAGCACGACGGGGACCCATACGCCGTTGGCCTCTGCGGCGGTCGACGCCGGCCTCGCCGTGGTGGTCGAGAAGCCCCTGGCCCCACAGCCGGCAGAGGCCCGGGCGCTTGTCGAGCAAGCCGCGGCGGCAGGGGTGATGGTGAGCGTGTTCCACAACCGTCGTTGGGATGCGGAGCACCTCACGTTGCGACGACTGGTCGGTGAAGGGGTGCTCGGCGCGCTCGTGCGTTACGAGTCGCGCTTCGAGCGTTGGCGTCCGGAGCGCAAATCCGGGGCGTGGCGTGAGGAGCTCTCGGCCACCGACGGGGGAGGGGTCCTCCTCGATCTGGGCGTGCACCTCGTCGACCAGGCCCGCCAATTGCTCGGACCTGTCTCCCATGTCTACGCAGAGGTGGCAGCGCGCCGGGGAGGGTCGGACGACGATGTCTTCGTGGCGTTGCGCCACAGCTCCGGGGCGCAGTCGCATCTGTGGGCGAGCGCGGTCAGCGCCGCGCCGGGGCCGCGGCTGCGAGTGCTCGGGAGCGATGCGGGGTTTGTCGTCGAGCACCTCGATCCCCAAGAGGACATGCTGCGCGCCGGCGGACGGCCCGACGACCCGGGCTTCGGGGTGGTGCCGCCCGAGCGATGGGGGCGGCTCGTGCGCGGTGACGCCGGCGAGCCGGTGCCGAGCGAGCGAGGACAATGGTCGGCGTTCTACGACGGCGTGGTCCGAGCGGTGCGCGACGGAGGTCCCCCTCCCGTCGACCCCGCCGACGCGCTCGTGACCCTCGAGGTCCTCGAGGCGGCACGCCGCAGTGCCGCCGAGGCCGTTGTCGTGGCGCTCGAGCCCCCCGGCCCCCCCTGAGGCGAGGTCCACGGCCCTGGTCGGGACGGTGCCGAGGGGCCCGTAAGCTCGTCGGTCTCACCGGTAGGTGCAGTCGGAACCGCTCGAAGACATCCATGGCCATGGCCGAGCACCTCGCCTCGAAACGCAAGAGAGAAACTTCCCCATGACCGACGCCATCGAGGCCCTCGACCTGAGAAAGACATTCGGCGGAGAGGTGCTCGCCCTCGACGGCGTGAGCTTCGCGGTCGAGGAAGGCACCATCTTCGGCCTGTTGGGGCCCAACGGCGCGGGGAAGACGACGGCGGTCCGCATCCTCACCACCATCCTCGCCCCCGACGCAGGCACCGGCCACGTCCTCGGGTACGACGTGGTCGCCCAAGCCGACCAAGTCCGGACGCTCATCGGCCTGGCCGGTCAGTATGCGGCGGTGGACGAGAACCTCACCGGCCGCGAGAACCTCACCATGGTCGGGCGCCTCAACCACATGGATCGCCCCGCCGTGGCCAAGCGGGCCGTCGAGCTGCTCGAGCAGTTCGGGCTCACCGACGCCGGTGACCGGCCCCTCAAGACATACTCCGGCGGCATGCGGCGGCGCCTCGACGTCGCCGCCGCCTTGGTGGCGCGGCCCAAGGTGTTGTTCCTCGACGAGCCCACCACCGGGCTCGACCCCCAGAGTCGGGTTGACCTGTGGGCGATGATCGAGCACCTCGTCGTGGAGGGCACGAGTGTCCTGCTCACCACGCAGTACCTCGAGGAGGCCGACACCCTCGCCCATCAGATCGCCGTGGTCGACCACGGCCGCGTCATCGCCGAAGGCACCCCGACACAGCTGAAGTCGGACCTCGGCGCCACCGTGCTCGACGTCGGTCTCGCCGACGAGCACCTCGCCAACCGGGCCGCGGGCATCTTGGGGTCGGTGGGCACCAAGAGCCCGACCGTGTCAGGGACCGTGGTCGAGCTCCCCGTGGACGACGGGCCCCGGGTGGCGATGGAGGTGTTGCGCCTGCTCGACCAGCATGCGCTCGTGCCCACCACGTTCCGAATCCGCGAGCCCAGCCTCGACGACGTGTTCCTGGCGATCACAGGAAAACGGGCCGAAGCCGACGAGGACGATGCGACGAAGAGCCCGACCGACGGGAAACGCCACAGCCGGCGTCGGGCGCCCGCCGGTGCCGGCACCACCAGCGAGGGAGGTCAACGATGAGCACGACGACCACTGCCATCACCCCGGGGGTCGGTCTCGCCCCGGCGCTCAGCCCGGGCATTCCCCACGGGGCGGCCCGTCTGCGCTGGGTCGTCGCAGACGCCCTGACGATCACCAAGCGCAACCTCATCGCCTACACGCGTACCCCCGAGGCGCTGTTCTTCTCGACGCTCCAGCCCATCATGTTCGTGCTGCTGTTCCGCTACGTGTTCGGTGGCGCCATCCATGCCATCCCCGGTCTCAGCTACATCAACTTCTTGATGGCCGGGATCTTCGTCCAGAGCGTGGGCTTCGGTGGGATCGGCACCGCCGTCGGGCTGGCCGACGATCTCCAGAAGGGGCTCATCGAGCGCTTCCGGGCGCTGCCCATGGCTCGCTCGGCCGTTCTCGCCGGCCGGACCACCGCCGATCTCGTCCGCAACGTCTTGGTGCTCCTGCTCATGACCGGGGTGGGCGCGTTGGTGGGGTTCAGTTTCCCCAACGGCGCCCTCGGGTTCATCGCCGCGTGCGCGTTGGTGCTGCTCTTCGCCTACGCGTTGCTGTGGGGCTTCGCCGTCATCGGGCTCACGGCGTCGAACAGCGAGACCGCGCAGGTCATGGCGTTCCCGATTCTCTTCCCCCTCATCTTCGCGTCGCCGGCGTTCGTGCCCATCTCGCAGATGCCGGGCTGGCTCCAGGGCTTCGCCAGCAATCAACCCATCGGGGTGGTGATCACGGCCCAGCGCGCCCTCATGCTCGGAGGCAAATACGTGCCCGGGAGCGCGGCGGGTCATGTCCTGGTGGCGCTGGCGTGGTCCGTCGGGCTGCTCGTGGTGTTCGCCCCTCTGGCCGTGTGGCGCTATCGCCGCAGCACCTGAGCTGAGCGACACACCCAGGGGATCAGCCTTCGCGCCCGCTCAACCCGGTGCGGAGGTCAGCACCGGCGGCCCCGTCGACGGGGTCGTGCCGTTGCCCACGCCTAGCGAGGCGTAGCTCACCGCTCCGTGGGGAGCGCTGACGGTGAGGTGCTCCCCCCATCGACTGAAGGTCATGACCAGGGTGCTGGCGAACTTGTCGATCTTGCCCTTCTCGGTGTACTCCACGGGCAGATGGGGCCGCGACTTCGTGACGTAGAGATTCGCCGTGCCCTTGGCCCGTTGCAATTGTCCGTCCACGACCTCGTTCTTCATCGGGCCCGTGATGCCGAGCACGCGGTACCCGGCTCTCATCGAGGTTCCTGTCTCCTGGCGAGGCGAGAAGGAGATGTTGGCCTTCAGGGCGGAGCGGGTCGTCACCGCCACGTACACGGATTGGTAGGGCGCATCACCGGGGGAGAGCGAGATCCATTGCCCGGCGTGGCTCGAGGCGATGGCGACAGGAAGGCCGAGCTGCTCCACCATCTGCCTCTCGTTGCCTTCGAAGTAGCAGCCTGCCCCCACCACGATCACCGTGAAGGTGTCGGTGCCGATCGTGATGACCTGCTTGCCCGAGAAGACTCCGGCGTCGCCGACGGTCGTCTGGGTCTGACCCTGGGATGTGAATCGCGACACGTAATGGAACGAGCCGCCGTCGATCGTCGACTTCAACGCGACGCGCGCCAGGCTTTGCGCTATGGGCGACGCCGTCGTCGAGGGTGAGCCGGACGTGACGATCAGCGTCACACCTGCGGCCACCAGGACGACGACGGCCAGGCCCACCGCCACGGCGATCCGTCTGGTCCGTCGTTGGCGTCGCTGTTCGTCGCTGAGCGATGGCGTCGGCGGTCCGAGCTCCACCCCGGGCTGTCCCGGAAAGGGCTCGCCGGGGTGCGAAGGGGGCCCCCACGACGGCGGTGGAGCGCCCGGGGGAGGCGCGTAGCCGGGGATCGGTGGGTACCCCGGGCCGGGGGGGTAGGGCGCCGGCGCCGGGGCGTAGGGGGGAGGGGGCGGGAGAATGACCTGGTCGAGGGGCTGCGACGGGGCCCCTACCGGGGTCGGCGCATCGTCTTGGGGATCCCCGTTGGTGTCTTGCGGCACCAGGGCAGACTACGCCCCGGCTGCCCCGTCTCCCAGGCAGGGTCCGGTGTCAACCAGCCGGCGGCGGGGCCGTCGGAGCACGGGCGACGACGAGGCGCGACGAGGCTTGGACCCGCAGGACCCCGTCGTGCTCGAAGGGTCGGAGGAGCTCGGTCACCCGGGACAGGAACTGGATCCGCGCCTGTTGGCTGCAGTCTCGCCACGCCCGAGACAGTGGCGGGAGCGACGGGTAGACGCGCACCCACTGGGCGACGCCGGGGAGAGCGGCGAGCATCCGGACGGTCCGACACGACACGTCGGTGAACCCCGCCCCGTGCACGAGGGCGCGGAGATCGTCGACCCGGTGGTACGCGAACGCGTCCAAGAGCACTTCGACGACACCGGACTGGTCGAGACCGGATTTGATGATGGCGTCGAGCTCGACGGCGAAGGTTGGGTTCTCCTCGATCGGGCCCCACGTCATGATGCCCAGACGTCCCCTCGGAGCGAGGACGCGCCGCATCTCGGCGAGGACCGACTCGGGGTCGTTGAAGCGGTGCAGCCCGTGTTGACAGACCACGACATCGAAGGTCTGGTCTTCGAAAGGGAGTCGCGCCCCCTCCCAGTGGCGCCATTCGACGATGCTCGTCACGTCGATGCGTCGAGCCGCTTCGATCGCGGCGCGCGAGGGGTCGATGCCGACGACCTTGCCGACCGGGCCGACCACGTGGGCGGCCATCCGGGCGAAGATGCCGGTGTTACAGGCCACGTCGAGCACCCGGGTACCGCGAATGACGACGAGCGAGTCGAGGGATCGCTCCGCGAAGCGTCGACCGAAGACGGGGTCGAAGTGTTGCGCGTAGATCGACGTCGAGACATCGTCGTCGAAGGAGCCCGGGCGCAACGCAGGACGCGTGGCCGGCACACCGGGCGTTGACGACGAATGTCGGGGCTCAGGTGGGCGTGGCGATGACGAGGATTGGTCGATGGTCACGTCCCCGTCGGGCCCGCCGGTGTCCACATCGCGGCCGGTCACCACAAAACACGACGCTACCGGGCAATTCGCGACGACTGGTGGACCGCTGCGGCACTATTGGCCTACGGCGTGCCTCTGATCTTTGTGGTCGCGAGCGCAGCACGGAGATGGTCGGTGAGCGCGTCGAGCCGAGCGTGCGCGTTGGCACCACTCGTCGAAGGCATGACGTAGACGGGTCGATCGCCGATCCGCTCTGACTGGAGGCCGGCAGTGGCGTGTCGATCCACCGCCGCCCGCCAACCCGTCAGCCCCACGAAGCACACCGCGGCCGGCTCGAGCCACCGCACGAGTCGATCGACTCGTGCCATCCCGGCGCGGTATTCCTCGGCTGTGAGCCCGGTGGCGTTGGCGGTGGCCCGCTTCACGAGGTCGGTCATGCCCACTCCGTGGACGCGCAGCGCGTGAGAGGGGTCGCGGTCGCGTGTCACGAGACCGGCCCGGCACGCGGCAGGCCAGAAACGGTTGCCGGGTCGGGCATACCCGACCCCGACATCGGCGGAGTAGATGCTGGGATTGAGCCCGACGACGAGGAGCCGCATCCCGGGCCCCACCGTGTCGGCCAGGGTACGCGCCCGCACCGCCCCGGCACGGGCGTCGTCACCCTCGACATCGATGTCTCCGACGTCGAAACCGGCACCCACCAGCACGTCGCGCAGCCGTCCGGGTGTCCACGACGCGAAGAACCGGCTCCCGAGACGATCCGCGGCCAGCTCGGCGCCCTCGTAGTCACCGGCCAGGACCTGGATATCGACAGGCGCACCGACCACGAGGGTGCGGTGCAGATCGGCCAGTGCGGCGGGAAGCCGGACACTGGGCACGTGCAGGTAGCTCATGTGCGCCCACCCCCCACCCACGGTGTTGGGCCCGAAGGGAAGAGCCTCGAGGTCCGCCTGCACGAGCAATGCATCGGGAGCCGCACTCGCACAGCTGTCGAGCATCGACCGGGCGGCATCGAGCCCGATCACCGGAGTCCCGAGATCCGACGTGTAGCGACCCGCACCACATCCCAGGTCGATCCGTAACGCGCCCTTCGGGATGAGCCGAGAAAACACCCGGGCATGAGAACGCTGGACGGGGGGGTGATGCGCCACCCACTCGCCGCCCCGCTTCTCGTAGATGTCGACCGTGGCCCGATCCATGGCCTATTCGGCCAGGCCCACCGGCGACCCGTCGACGATCTGGTCCAGGTACTCCGACAGCCCGAAGCCGACCCGCCCGTCATCGAGGGTCCACTGCGTGAGGCCTTCGGATATCCGCGTGACGAGCCCGGCTCCCTCGGGATCGGTCCGGCGGTTGCGCAGCGGGATGAGTCTGAGCACTGATCCCCGCACCACCCACCTCCGGGCGTCTGTGACGAGCTCGGCCTCGATACCTCGGTGGTAGTTGGCGTCACCGTCCCATGTGGAGCGGATGCGAAAGTCCCGACACAAGTGCATGGTGTCGCCGTCCCAGACGAAGCCGCCCCGAGTTCCAGGTCCTCTCCGCCGGGCGATGCGCGAGCCCATGAACCCGAAGTCCTTCCCGACGTTGCCCGTGAGCCATCGGTAGTACCACGGGGCCTGCCAGTAGCGCGGGCCCCAGCTGTGGTCGCGCAATCCGAAGCCGTGCAGTGCAAAGCGGTCCACGCCGACTTGCACGGTGCCGGTCGCTTCTCCGAGCTGCTCGTAGTGACCCCGGGCGAATTCCTCGCCCGGCCGTTCCACGGGCTGATCGGGCTCACCCCCGAACATGGCGGAGCATCCCTTGTAGACGAGTTGGACCGCGCAGGGGCTGTGGGGGTTCGACCTGAAGGCCTGGCGGGGATCGGCCATCTGTAAGGGGTCGACGAGCACGACGGCGGTGCCCTCGTAGGAGATCCGAAGCTCGACGAACGGCTCCACCACCTCGAATCGCATCCCGGCGGCGTCGAAGGCGTCGTTGCTCGTGACCGTTGGCCGCCGGAACATGAAGGCCACACGGCCGTCGGGGAGGTAGAGGCACATGGTCATCTCGCCGCTGCCCTCGTTCGCCCTGTTGCCCAGCCGGAAGAACCCACCCAGGTTGGTGTCGGGGTCATAGGCGTTGAAGTACATGGACTCGTTGAAGTTGGGCTCCGGGCCCAACTCGTGCATGTACTCGTCTTCGGGATCGAGGCGGACGCCGATGGGCCCACCATAGCGGCGCCGTGTCGGAGCGGTCGTTAGTGTCCGCTCGTGGACGCAGCCGATCTCGTCGGGCCCTTGGCCACCATCGTGGGTGGCGCGCTCGGGAAGCCGGTGCTCGTCGAGGGCGTGACCCGGCTGCCGGGGGGTGCGTCTCGAGAGACGTGGAGCTTCTCGGTCCGCGACCCCGGTGACCGAGGTGACGCGGTGACGAGGCTCGTGTTGCGCCGCGATCCGCCCGGGGCGCCGGTGTCGGGACTCCGGCTCGAAGCCGCACTCCTGCAGGCGGCGGCGCGCGCCGAGGTGCCCGTGCCCAGAGTGGTGGCGTCGGGTGACGAGTCCGCCGGTCTCGGCGCCACGTTCATGATCATGGCGTTCGTCGAAGGCGAGACCATTCCCCGCCGCATCCTCCGTGACGAGCACCTGGCGCAGGTCCGTCCCGTCCTGGCCGAGCAGTGCGGCCGGGCCCTCGCCGCGATCCATCGGATCCCTCCGGTGGAGATCCCCGGCTTGGCCGGCGGTGACCCCGTGGAGCAGTTGCGGGGCCTCCTCGACCGGTTGGGGCAACCGCATCCTGCTTTCGAGCTGGGACTGCGGTGGTTGGCCGAGACCCGTCCACCGCGTTCGGCGGACACGGTGGTGCACGGGGACTTCCGCAACGGCAACCTCATCGTCGGCGCCGAGGGCATTCGGGCCGTGCTCGATTGGGAGCTCGCGCATCGGGGAGACCCCCTCGAGGACCTCGGCTGGTTGTGCGTGAAGGCATGGCGATTCGGCTCGTCACTGCCCGTGGGTGGATTCGGCACCGTCGAACAGCTGGTGAGCGCCTACCAAGGAGCCGGAGGCAGGACCGTCGACACCGACGTCCTGCATTGGTGGCAGACACTGGGCACCTTGCGATGGGGGATCATCTGCATCGTGCAAGCCCTGACCCATACCACCGGAGCCGTGCGGTCGGTCGAGCTCGCCGCCATCGGCCGACGCGTGTCCGAGGTCGAGTGGGATCTTCTGGAGCTTCTCCCGTGAGCGGCGGTGGAGGGCTGCCCGAGCCACCCTCGGGCCTCGACGCCAACCCGGGGACCGAAGTCGGGGCCGCGCTGGGTCGGTGGGCCCCTCACGACATCCCCTCCCCGGTCGAATTGCTCGACGCCGTGCGCGAGTTTCTCGAATCCGACATCCTCCCGGTCACCGAGGGACGAGTGCGCTTCCACACCAGGGTGGCGGCCAATGTGGTGGCGATGGTGGCGAGGGAGCTCGAGCTGGGGCCCGATCAAGCGGTGGCGCACGGGGCTCGGCTCGAAGGGCTCGGGGTCCACAACGACGCCGAGCTCGCCGCCGCCATCCGTTGCGGCGCGCTGGACGCCCGCGCCGACGAGGTGCGAGCCGTCGTCCGGGCCGCAGTGGCGGACAAGTTGGCGGTGGCGAACCCTGCCTACCTCCGGGACACGAGCAAGGGTGACGCGTCGCGGCCCTGAACGGGGCCCACCTCGGGAGATGCCGATATCGTCGCGGCATGCGATTCGGGATCGACGTGGCCCAGCAGCGGATGGAGTTCGGGGAGATCGTCGAACGGGTGCGATTCGGCGAGGCCCTCGGCTTCGACGGCGCATGGGGATTCGACCACTTCGTCCCCATGTACGGAGAAGGCCCGGGCAATTGCTTCGAGGGGATGACGACGTTGGCTGCGTTGGCGTCGGCCACGACCACCATCCGTCTCGGACTGCTCGTGACGGGTGTGACCTATCGCCATCCCTCGGTCTTGGCGGCCGAGGCGGTGACGGTGGACCACGCCAGTGGCGGTCGGCTCGAGCTCGCCCTCGGGGCCGCGTGGTTCGACCCCGAGCATCGCCAGCTCGGGTTGGAATTCCCTTCGACGGGTCGCCGCTTCGATCGGTTGGAGGACGAGCTCGAGATCCTCACGAGGCTCTTCACCGGAGAGGTCGTGTCCTACCAGGGCACCGAGATCAGTCTCGACCAGGCCCAGATGCGCCCGATGCCCGTGCAGCGGCCACACCCACCCATCTGGATCGGAGGCTCGGGTCGGCGCCGGACAATTCCGCTCGCGGCCAAGTGGGCCGACGTCTGGCACACCTACGGGAGCCCCGACCAACTCACCGCCTTGTCGGCGGAGCTCGACCACCTGGCCGAGGCCGCGGGCCGAGACCCGGCCTCGATCCTGCGGGCCTCGTCGCTCTCGCTCTCTGAGCCCTGGGACGACGTCCGACGCGCGGTGGCGGCCATGGGTGACATCGGGATCGGCTACCTCGTGTGCGGATGGCCCGGCGAGGGAAACGCCCGGGTCGAGGAATTCGCCTCCACCGTGATGCCGGAGTTCGCCGCCAGGTAGCCCCACTTCGCTCGCACGACCTGCGCTCGATCTGGCGCGGCGATCATGTGCCCGCGGTCACGGCCTTCAGCTCGTCTAGCGACTCTCGAATCAGTGTTGCGAAGTCCTGTTGAGCTGGTTCGCTGATCCAGCGTTCAAAGGCCGTTTTGAACACGGCGATGCCCGCGTCGGCAGTCAGGCTCGCGGCTGGATCACTGACGCCACGCCGGCGCAACTGGTCGGCGACCGCCGAGGCCAGCGTGGCCATTTTGATCAGCTCTCGCTCGCGCAGATCGGCGTTTGCGTCAATGACGGCTTGGCGCTTCGTAGAGAAGTCGCGGCGCTCGTTGAAGAAGCCGGCGGTTGCCTCGAGGGCCGAGGCAACGACGGCTATCGGAGCTTCGGAATCTGGCGCTTCAGCGACGAGGGTTACGACGAACTCCTCCAGGGCGGCCGCCCCCGAGAACAGGACCTCGGGCTTGTCAGCGAAATAGCGGAAGAACGTTCGCTCGGTGAGTCCGGCCCGCTTGGCGATCTCTGCCACCGTGGTCTGCTCGAAGCCGCGCTCGCCATAGAGATCGAGGGCCGCCTGCTGCAGCCGGTCACGTGCGTCGGGCTCCCAGCGGGCCATTCGCCCATCGTACATGATGACAGCCCCTGACAAATACCTGGTAGATAGATGACAGTGGCTGACATAGATGGTACGATGGCAGCGGCTGACATCCAAAGGTTCCAGCTGAAGGTGCCGACATCCAGCGGCCTACGCCCCGCGGCGAGGACGGTGGGTCCCCGACAGGAGGTTTATTCATGCGCGTCTTCGTTACCGGTGCATCGGGCTGGATCGGATCCGGACTCGTCCCCGATCTCATCGCCGCCGGCCACGAGGTGGTCGGCCTGGCCCGTTCCGACGACGCAGCGGGGGCGGTTGCCGCCCTCGGCGCCAAGGTCCATCGTGGGTCTCTCGACGACCTCGACGGTCTGCGCACCGCGGCCGCGTCGGCCGACGGAGTGATCCACCTCGCCTTTCGCCACGACCTGGCCTTCACCGGCGACATGGCCGGAGCAGCCGCGGCCGACCGAATGGCCATCGAGGTGCTGGGAGATGCCCTGGAAGGGTCGGACCGACCTCTCGTGATCGCCTCCGGGGTCTTCGGGATCGCTCCGGGACAGGTGGCGACCGAACAGGACGCCACCGAAGACTCCGGGGGCACCGATGTGCCCATCGAAGGTGGCCACGACCGGATGGCCAACGCCCACTACACAGTTTCACTGGCTTCTCGTGGCGTCCGCTCGTCGGTCTTGCGGCTTCCGCCGACGTGCCACGGTGACGGCGACAACGGTTTCATGGCCATGCTGGTGGGTATCGCCCGCGACAAGGGTGTCTCGGGATACGTCGGTGACGGCTCGGCCCGCTGGCCTGCCACGCACCGACTCGATGTGGCGCGGGCTTTTCGCCTGGCGCTGGAGCAGGCACCCGGCGGCTCGACGCTCCATGGTGTGGCCGAGCAGGGCGTTCCCGGCCGGGCCTTCGCCGAGGTCATGGGACGAAAGCTCGACCTCCCGGTCGTCTCGGTCTCACCACAGGACGCGCTGGGACATTTCGGCTTCCTGGGCTTTCTCTTGCCCATTGACAGCGTGGCCTCGAGCGAGCGGACCCGCGCCGTCCTGGGGTGGGAGCCCACCCACCCGGGGCTCCTCGAGGACCTCGGTGAGGACCACTATTACTCCTCCAAGGACTGAGAGGCGTCTCGCCCCGCTCGGGTCCGCTCCCTTGACCAGGTCACCGATATGCGCGGCGAACCCTTACCCCAACGTCGTCAGTACGTTCCGGGTGATCTGTTCAATCTGTGGATCTCGCGCTGCCAGCCCATGAGCCCAGTCGGTCGACCCTGACGTCAACACCGTCGCACCCGCCTCGTTCGTGTACGCACCGAGGACCGCGTGGCCGTGACGGATGCGTTCCATCGCCTCGGGATGGCGTGTCCCGAACAGGCGTGACGCGATGTACTCCAACTCGCTCGGCTCGCCCGACTTGGGCGGACGAGGCGCAGACTCCACCGTGAAGTGCTGCGTCGGGCACGTGCCGAGGATCTCGAAGGTCGACGGTGTGCCGTCCTCGCCGGTCGGGTACGGCAGCCCGTCGCGATAGGTGAACGTGCATCCGTCACACTCGTAGCCGACGACGGTCGCGCCGGCACCGAGCACGTCGCCGTAGCCGAGCCCGGTGCCTTCGAAGATCCAGTGGCCGGCGCGATGCACGGTGTAACCGCCGAGACCAGCGGTCACATTTCGACCTATGCGATGGTAGCCCCCGCGGGTGAACGAGACCCCCGTCATCGCGTTTTCCGGACGACCAACGACCACATCGGACCAGAACGTCGTTACCTCCGCTTCGCGGTCGGTTCCCATCAGGGGATCGCTCTTGAAGAACCCCTTGTACCCGACCATGACGTCGTGTTCGTCGCCCTCGATGCGCACCTGCCACAACGACGTATTCCCCGAGAAGAATGCGGCATTCCCCCCGCTCCCGATGAACGCTTCGACCGTGTCTCGCATGCCGCGAGACCAGTATTCGTCATGGCCCACGGATAGATAGAGCCTCGTGTCGTCTAACACCTCGGGGTGCTCTTCGAGATCAGCGTTCGTGCACACGCCGATCTCGAACCCCTCGCGTTCGGCCCACTCGATGAACGGCAACTCCCAGTCGGGCCAACCTGCCGACCCGGCATAGCCTGACAGGTGATTGATCTGGACGTATCCCACGTGCGCGGCATTCTGCGGATCGGGCGCGCCCGTTCCCGTCACGCGCCGGCCCTTTCCTGGTGGCTTGTAGAGATAGCCCGCCGCCATCGGTCGTTGCATGGAAACGTGGGTACCACCGGTGTACAAATTCGGTCCGCCGAAATCGTTGTAGGCGTGCCACGTATTCGTCGTCAGGGCGACCACGATGCGCGTCCCAGAAGTCGGACGCACGACGAAGAAGGCGTAGTCGCGCCGCACCTTCTCACCAACGTCGATCTCCATGACCACCTCGTAGTAGCCCGATCGCCACGTCGGGTCGACGTCCATTGTCATAGCGACAGGCCAACCGCACCCCTTCGAGGCAGCCCACTTCGGCGTGTCATGCTCGTCGGCCGCAACGGCGTCAGCACTGAGCACGACCTGGCGCCGCACGCCGACCCGTGCCACCTCGACCCGCACCGGCCGCCTCGCTGACGACGACATGTGCAACCCCACCTGCTCACCGGCGCACGCCGATTGCGGCCAGCAGTACCCCGTAACCACCTCGCGCTCCATTTCCCGACCTTAACGAGGCCCGACGGCTCGTTGCGTCCGAAGACGGGTTGGAGCAATCGTCGCCCGAGGTGCCCGGCCCGCTACCGTGGCCCTGTGAGCAGCTCAAGGGTGCCCGGTGGGGTCGTCCACAAGCTCCCAGGAGATCTGCGCACGGCGCTGATCGCCAACCCCACGGCACTGGTTGCCTGGAACGACATCACGCCCCTGGCCCGCAACGAGTTCATCTGCTGGGTCGAGGATGCCAAGCAGGAGATGACCCGAGAACGCCGCATTCGCCGGACCCAGGAGGAGCTGGAGGAAGGCATGCGCCGGCCCTGCTGCTGGCCAGGGTGCAAGCACCGGGAGCGCACCGGCACGTAGCGGTGGCTAGGCGCCACCTTCCCAACTACGCGACCCCGCTGATCTGCCTCGGACGTGCAACGGCTCAGCCTGCGCCGTCACGAATACTCGATCGTTATCGCCCCAGGAGCCAGGTCGCTGTCGCCGTGCCGCGCCGCCACGTGGTCAACGCGAGACGATGGGCTTTGCTCATCCACCGTGAGGAAGCGGCGAGCAATCGCTTGTCGGAAGTCGCGAAGCTGGAGTACCAGAACTTTCGGCGGTCGACTGCGGCCAGCGGAGGAGCGCCTCCGGGATTGATGTACAGAGCCAGAGCGATCATGACAAAGATGAGGGTGACTCCGAAGAGCGTGGCCGGGAGTGCGACGCTCGAGCTCGAGGCAGTGCTCGCCGACGCGAGCGGGCCAGAGGCGTACTGCGAGCTGCTACCCCCCGATCCGTCTCCGGGGGCGGTGCTCGGTGACGCGGCGTTCCCCGAGCTCGGCACCAGCGGGGTAACGCTGGTAGGAGCGGTGGTACTGGGTGCCAGGTCGTTCTGTGTCCCAGCCACGGCGGCTGGGGCCGCATGACGCGGGGATTTCGAAATCGAAGCCCGACCAGTCACGGCAGGCGGTGACGATGTCGGTTCGCGAGTTTGTTTGCCGAGCGGGCTCGTTGCAGCCGTCTCTGCTGTCGACGTAGACGCCGGAGCGGTCGAGGCTTGGTTCGTGGTGCCGAGTGTGACCGAGCCCGATGTCGATCCACTCCCCGATGGAGAAGTGATCGGGGTCGGCCACACCGGAGACGACGTTGGTGTGGTCGGGGTCTGAGTCGGTGCAGCCGGGGATGTGACCGGGGCCGAGGCAAGGGTGGTGGTGCCCGGCGTGGCCGGGCCTGACGTTGGTGCGCTCCCCGATGGAGCGGTGACGGGTGTCGAACCTCCCGGAGACGACGTCGGTGTGGTCGACGTCGGGGCCGGCTCCATCGGGGACCCGACCGGGGTGGGAGATCCGGTGGGTGGCGCCGAGGTGGGTGGCGCCGAGGTGGGTGGCGCCGAGGTGGGCGTCGTCGGGGGGGCGGAAGTCGGGGCGGAAGTCGGGGCGGAAGTCGGGGGTTGAGCTGCGGCAGTAGCCGGGACAACGTCAAAGACGAACGCATTCCCGTTACCGTCGACGGCCACACACGACGAATCGGAGATGCACGAGACGGCGTTCAGATTGCCGAAGAGGTCGAGCAGGGTGGGCGTCGACCATCCAGAGCCGTTGTAGGTCACGTAGTTGCCGAAGTGGTCCACCGCGGCGCAAGAAGTCCCCACACAGGCAACAGCCGTCAACCCCCCAAGAGGGTCAACACGGGTGAACATGGACCACGCCGACCCGTTGTAGTTGATCTCATCTCCGTAGGAGTTGACCGCGACACAAGAGGCGCTTGACGAGCATGAGACCGAAGAGAAGGGGACGCCGAACGGGTCCATCGATTGCGGAGCCGACCAGGTCGTCCCGTCGAAGGTGAGGGCTTGGCCCGAGTAGTCGACCGCCACACAGAACGAGCTGGTGGCGCAAGAGACCGAACTGAGCAGGCCCGAGGGGTCGACGAGCTTCGGAGCCGACCAGGTCGTCCCGTCGAAGGTGACGGCCTGGCCCGAGTAGTCGACCGCCACACAGAACGAGCTGGTGGCGCACGAGACCGAGCTGAGGGCTCCTGAGGAGTCGACCGGTGTTGCCGATGACCAGGCCGAGCCGTTGTACGACCAACCCTTCCCCCCTGCGCCCAGAGCGATGCAGGTGGACGTCGACGTGCAGGAAACTGAGGTCAGGAGGCTTGATCCCGAGGATCCGCCGCTGGCGCTCGCCTCCGCAGGCGTTGTCAGCGCCCAAGCCGTGATCAGACCGGCGATCAGGAGAAGCCCTGCCAGTGTCCGTGAGGTGCTCGCACGCGCGCCGAGAAGCCAACGGCTGTTCGATGTCCCCCCGTGCTTCATCTCAGACTCCAGTTGGCAGCCTGTGACCGTTTCCTGGTTCGGTCCAGAGTGTCGCCACTCATGATTCCTCAAGACCTGTAGGTAGTGTCAAGTGGTTTCACCCAGGGTCCGATGAAAACCTCTCTCAGCGCGCAGTTGTGAAGGGTTCGGTACAGCTCGAGCCAGGCCGGGAGTGGATCGGCGAAACCTCCCTGCCACCGTTCAAACTTCAGGTGATCCCTCGAGCAATGCCCTGTCTTTGGGTGGAATCCGCGCCAACAGCGGTTTGACGACGGTCTCCAATTCAGACATCTCCGCCGTGAGCCGCGTACGGTTCTGTGCGCTCAGGGCCGCGGCCGGAGATGTCGAGATGGCACTGATCATCGAGACAGAGAAACGCTCGACCTGCTCCAAGAACCGGCGGGCCTCGGGATCATCGAACAAACTCGAGGACGCCGTCAGCAACATTCCCGCCAAGGTCCGGAGCTCGTCTGCTGGAGCGCTCGAGCCTGGATCGTGCTCATCTCTGCGCAAGATTGCACGGCACGCTCGTCTGGCCTGGCCAAAGACGATCAATCCCTGGACAGCCACCGAAACGGAGCGCTCACGACGCTGACGTCGGGCGACCACGTCGTCGACGATGAGCCCAGCCACGGCGAGTACCAAGAGGCTGGACACGATGGAGCCTGTCAGTGAGTGTCGGTCCCACCAGGCCCGGAATCCTCCAATCCAAAGATCGCTGGCCACCAACGCCAGGAGGGTCACTGCTACGGCCGCAGCCGCCCCTCGGCGGACGAGAGTGTTCACGTCTGCATGGTCTCACGCCGCGGGATCGGCTGGCCCGGTGGCCGTGTCCGACCGTGCGAGCCCGATGCGGAACGTGTCTCAGTTCCCCTCGAAGCGCGGCTCGCTGCCTTCGAGCATGGCGCGCACACCCTCGATGGCGTCCGACGTTCCCGCCAGCGCGACCTGCTCCTCCAACTCGTGGCGCATGGCCTGGCGCGCCGCGTCGGCAAGGCCGTGGCGAAGGGTCGCTCTCGTCGACGCCACCGCCAAGGGCGCCCCGGCGGCGATCAGTGTGGCCACCTCGAGCGCGACGGCTACCTCGTCGCCGGCAGGGACCGCCCGTTGGGCGATGCCGATCCTCCCCGCTTCGGCGGCGACGACCCGTCGTCCCGTGAGGAGAAGCTCCGAGGCACGCCCGGGCCCGACGACGCGAGGCAGCGTGGTGCTCAACGCGAAGCCCGGATGGATGCCGAGGCGAACGAAATTGGCCTGGAACCAGCCGAGCTCACCGACGACACAGAGGTCACAAGCCAGAGCCAGTCCGAAACCGGCGCCGATGGCCGCCCCCTGGACGGCGGCCACCAGGGGCAGGGGAGATTCGAAGATCCGCACCGCCTGCTTGTAGAACGCGCCGGTCCGCTCCTCGAAGTTGCCCTGGTCGGTGGGGTCAGGAGCGTCACCGGAACGGAAGTCCGCGCCGGCACAGAAGGATCGGCCCTCCGAGCACACCACCGCTGCTCTGGCCACTCCCGCCAACCCGGTGACGGCGTCGGCCAAGGCACGCAGGATGGGTTCGGTGAGCAGGTTGTGGGGCGGTCGACGCAATGTGACGACGGCCACATCCCCGTCCTGGTGCACCGAGACGTCGTTGCCGGTGTCGACACCGTCTTGGGCCGCGTCGGACCGCGGCGTGGACTCATCTCGAGATCGACGCGCCACCAGACGTTGTCGGGGACTACCCTCGGCCCCGCCGGCGAGCCCGGCGGCCTTTGAGCATGGCGGTCTCCGCCGCGGCGATGAGGTCGTCGAGGGTGTCGTGTTCGTGGAGGTCGGCAAAGCCCACGCTGGCGGTCGAGCCTGGCGCTTCTTCGGAGAGGATCACGGCGAACTCCTTGAAACGGAGCTCGGCGGTCGCCATGTCCGACCCGGGCAGGGAGAAGAGGAACTCGTCGCCACCGAGCCGGGCGATGACGTCGTAGGACCGCAGGGTGGCTCGGATGGCGGCGGTGACCTTGCGCAGGATCTCGTCGCCGGCGCGCGAGCCCCGGGCGTCGTTCACGACCTTCATCCTGTCGACGTTCAGGTAGCCGAGGATGAACCGCTCGCCGCTGCGTCGGCATCGATCGATCTCCCGTCCGAGCGCGGCGAAGCCCGCCTGTCGGTTGAGGACGCCGGTGAGCTCGTCGCGACTGAGACGGTCCGAGTCGCGCCCCGATTCCACAGAGAGGTGGCGGATGGTCGGGGTCGAGGCAGGCTCGGGGGACGGTCGAGGAGGCTCGGGGGACGGTCGAGGAGGCTCGGGGGACTGGCGGGGTGGGGCCGTGGCCCGGACAGCCTCGGACGAGGGAACCCGGGCGGGATGGTCATCTGCTCTGGGTTGTTGTCGCTGGGCGTCGAACGGTGTGGGACCTCGAGCATCCCCCGTGTCGACGCGGGCCCGAGGTGCGGGCGACGAGGTTGTCGGAGCCGGCGCGTCGTCGTTCGAGACGACGCCGCGCACGAGGTCGGCCCACAAGGTGACGATCTCGGTGACCTGCTCTGTCACCAGGTCCAAGATGGCGTCGCGCTCGGCGGGCTCGAGGTGACGCAACTGCGCGTGGAGTCTGGTGGCGCCGTCGGACAGCGCCGCGGCCACCTTCAACAGCCGTTGGGCCGACACCACCGATTCGTCCGGTGTGGTCACGGTGGGAGTTCCCCGCTCACCCTGGATGGCGGAGAGTCGCCTGCGACCGACGCGTGGATCGTCATCCAGCTCCTGCATCGCACTTCCCCCGTTTAGTCGCCACCGGCAGTGAACGCAAAACTACATTACTGTCACTTCCGAGGCCCGGATCCCGGTTTTCGATCGGTCCCAGGTGAGCGGACAGCGAGCCCTCAGCAGGCCCTGGCTCGCTCGAGACAGGGGTCGAGGGCCTCGAACGCCGCCGGGACGTCCTCGGCGGACATCGCGAACAGCAACGCCGAGACCGCGTCGGCGCCGGCCTCGGCGTATTGCTCGGTGATGGCCGCGTCGAGGGGCTTGAAGTAGGGGCACACCGTCACCGTCAGCTCGGGGCGCGTCCGTCCCTGCTCGGCGAGCAGTGCCTCGAGGGTGCCGAGGGCACCGGGGAGATCAGCGGGCGCTCGGTTGAAGGTGTGCCAACCCTGGCCCGACCGGGCCACCCGCCGCATCGCCGCGTGACTTTCTCCGCCGATGTGGATGGGGGGATGCGGATTCTGGACAGGCTTGGGATGGAGGTTGCACGGGGCGAGGGTGTAGTGGGTGCCGGTGAACGACGACGGGTCCTCGCACCACAAGGCGTGCAGAACCTGGAGGTACTCGTCGGTGCGGTCCCCGCGTCGTTCCCACGGCACCGCCACCGCCTCGAACTCCTCGCGGAGCCATCCCACCCCCACACCCAGGTCGACCCGACCCCCCGACAACCAGTCGACGGTGGCGACCTCCTTGGCGCTGTAGACGGGATTGCGTTGGGGCAAGAGGCACATGGCGGTCCCGAGGCGCGTCGTGGTGGTGAGGGCGGCCAAGAAGGCGAGCGTGGTGAAGGGCTCGAGCAAGCCCGACCCGGGTGGGATGGGGGCTCGTCCGTCCTCGGCGTAGGGGTACTTCGAGGCGTAGTGCTCGAACGTGACCACGTGCTCTCCCACCCAGATGCCGTGGACGCGGCGCGCCTCGGCCTCGCGTGCCACCGCAGCCAGGAACTCCGGTGTCGCGAACGGATTGGCGGTCGGCAACCAGATGTCGAAGTCCATGGCCTACCTGGTCGTGGGTGTGGTGATCCGGAACACGGGGTGCTCGGGCGCAATGCGCCGGAGGTCGTCGTCGGACGAGTCGGCCGAGACGCCGTCGAAGAATCTCCCCACTTCGAACTTCCACCGACGGAGATAGGCCCGGAGCACCGGGACCTTGTCGTCGTCGCCGAGCTCATCGGCACTGAACTTCTCGACCCGTCTGCCCACCACGAGCTCGCCCTCGCCCGCCACCCGGAAGTTGCGGACCCATTCGGTCTCGCCCCGGGGGGCCACCAGATAGCGACGATCGTCGAGGCTGAGGACGTTCACCGGATTGCTCCTCCACTGGCCCGACTTCCGGCCCCTCACCCGCAGCAGCCGCGAACCCCAGACGCTCACGCCCAGGCGCGTCAGCGCCGCCACGGTGGAGTTGAAGGCCCGGTCGATTGACGTGGGCTTCTCATAGTGCGGCACCTGGCCATCATGGCAAGGGCGCCGCCGTCGGGCCACTCTCGAGGGGCGCATGCCAGTGGCTCAACGAAGGTGGAGCCCTCCGTCGACTGTCACGATCTCGCCGGTGACATAGCGGGCGGTGACGAGCCCCAGGATCACGTCCGCGATGTCCTCGG
This sequence comes from Acidimicrobiales bacterium, assembly GCA_035532735.1. Taxonomy (GTDB): domain Bacteria; phylum Actinomycetota; class Acidimicrobiia; order Acidimicrobiales; family UBA8190; genus Chersky-840. The sequence goes on from DATKQM010000047.1 coordinate 34,572, forward strand.
GCGTGCCCGAGCGTTGCATCGGCGCCACGGCCCGGACGAATTCGCGCTGGACGTCCCACGCCGCGGTCCAGGGGGTGTCCACCAGCCCCGGCGCCACCGCGTTGACGCGGATCTCGGGCCCGAGCACGTTGGCCAGGAGCTCGGTCATGTGGCTCACCGCCGCCTTGGACGTGGCGTAGGGGATGGAGCTCCCCCGGGTGGTGTGTCCCGCGATCGACGACACGTTGACGACAGCGCCCTCGCCGCTGGCGCGGAGGTGGGGAACCGCGGCCACGGTCACCTGCCAGGTGCCGATGACGTTCACGTCGAGAATGCGCCGCCACACCTCGGGAGAGGCCGCCTCGAGGTCGGGGTGGGCGATGACCTGGGTGGTGCCGGCGTTGTTGACGAGAATGTCGAGACGACCGTGGTGCTCGACCGCCTTCGCCACGAGGTTCCGAGCCTGCTCGGCATCGGCGATGTCGGCCTGGACGTAGCTGGCCCCAGGGAGCTCTGTGGCCAGCGCCAGGCCGGCTTCGACCGACGAAGCCGAATTGACCACCACGGCGGCTCCCTCCCGGGCGAGGGCCCGGGCCGTGGCCGCCCCGATGCCGCTCGACGATCCGGTCACGAGGGCGACCTTGTCTTGCAGAACTGCGGACATCTGCGATCTCCGTCTCTTCGTCGGGATCCCGACCGGGCCGGCGTCGGCTGTTCTCTTATCAGGTTGTCAGTACGGTGGCGGCATGTGGCTCGTGAGTTTCGTGGAACCCGACGCACCCTCGGTGGTACGGACCGGGGTGGTCGTCGACGACGCGGTGGTGGACCTCACCGATCCGTCGGTGGCACTCCCCGGCGACATGACCGAGTTCCTCGTGGCCGGACCCGCCGCGATCGAGCGGGCTGACGACGCCACGCGGTCGGGTGCCCGTCGACTGGCACTGGACCAGGTCCGTCTCCGCCCACCGGTGCCCCACCCCGCCAAGGTGCTCGGCATCGGGCTCAACTACGCCGCGCACGTCGCTGAGACCGGGGCGACACGGCCCGAGCATCAGGTGTGGTTCAACAAGCAGCGGACCTGTGTGGTCGGGCCCGGCGAGGCCATCGAGATCCCGAAGGTCTCGGGTCAGGTCGACTACGAGGGCGAGCTGGCCATGGTCATCGGCCGCCGCTGTCGCCACGTGCCCGCCGCCGACGCCGCATCGGTGGTGGCCGGCTTCACCATCCTCAACGACGTGACCGTGCGCGACTGGCAGTGGCGGACCCCCACCTGGACGCTCGGGAAGTCCTTCGACACCCACGGTCCGACGGGGCCTTGGATCGTGACGGGGGACGAGGTCGGTGATCCCCATCGCCTACGTCTGCGGACGTGGGTGAACGATGAACTCCGCCAGGACGCTACGACCGACGACATGATCTTCTCGTGCTGGGAACAGGTCGAGTACCTGTCGACGGTGTTCACCCTCGAGCCGGGGGACATCATCTCGACGGGGACCCCGGCCGGGGTCGGGATGGGGTTCGACCCCCCTCGTTGGCTCGTCGACGGTGACGTCGTCCGCATCGAGATCGATCGTCTCGGGACACTCGAGAACCCCGTTGCCCTCGAGCCCCACCCCTGAGGGACCACCTGCGCACGTCGGCTCGTTGCGCGTGACCCGGAACCTGGTCATCCCCGCCGACGAGCTCGAGTGGCGCTTCACCACCAGCGGTGGCCCCGGTGGTCAGCACGCCAACAAGGCGAGCACCCGCGCCGAGGTGTCGTTCTCCGTGGCCGCGTCGAAGTCACTGGGACCTCGCCAGCGGGCACGGCTCCTCGAGCGACTCGGGCCTACGGTACGGGCCGCCGCAGGAGATGAGCGGTCCCAGATGCGCAACCGGGAACTGGCATTACAGAGACTCGGCATCCGATTGGCCGAAGGACTCCGCGTGGAGCGCTCCCGCGTCGCCACCAAACCCTCGATGTCGGCCCGGGCCGCGCGGCTCACCGACAAGCGCCGCCAATCGGCACGAAAGCGCGACCGGTCCCGCCCGAACCCCGACGACGACTGACTCCCCGAGGACCGACCGACCCGCCCGCGTCAGAGGATGTCGGGGCGAAGGAGTGCGTCGCTCCCGCCGTCGACGAAGAGCACCGAGCCGTGGATATAGCTGTTGGCGGGGTCGAGGAGGAACCCGATGGCCGCCGCGATCTCGACCGCCGTCGCCCGGCGTCCCATCGGCACCGGGAGCGCCTCGATGAGCGGCCCGAGCACGGGGTCGTCGAGCCCACCGGCCAGAAGGGGCGTGTCCACGGGACCCGGGGCCACCGCGTTCAGCCTGACTCCGGCCTTTCCCCACGCCCCGGCCCGCCGGCGCATGGCCCGGGTGAGGGCGAGCTTGGTCATGCCATAGACCGTGGCACCGTCGACGCCCGCGGCCAAGGCACACGCCTTGTCCTCGTCACCGTCGAGCAGGAGGCCGAGCAACTCCTCGTGCGCCGGGGTCAGGCCGGCGGAATTGGAGGCGACCACCACCGCCGAGGACGCTTCGCCTTCGCCGAGCAGGCTCAGCATCCCGTCGAGCATGTCGACGGCGCCGAAGTAGTTGACATGGGCGATCATCTCGGTGGGCTGGACCTGGGGCCCGAGTCCCGCGCACAGCACCAACCCGTCGAGTCGCGACCCCGACAGCTCGGCCACCGCGGCCAGCGCCTGGGCCCGACCCCCGGGCCCGGAGAGGTCCGCGGTGACCTGGGCATCGTGCACGTCGATGCCGATGACGCGCAGTCCGCTGCGCTCGAATCGCCGGCTGACCGCGGCACCGATGCCCGATGCCGAGCCGGTGACGACGATGGTGCGCCTGTGGCGTGGCGTGGGGCTCACCTCAGGCCGCGCCGTGGTGTCCATGGCGGCCCGTTGTAGTCGATGCGAGCCCGGCGGCGCCTCTCGGGACTTTCGAAGAAGCGCGCCCGGACTCTTGGATCAGCTCGAGCAGTCCCGACAGACCATGGCCGTGCCGTCGGCGAGTTGCCCCCGCGTCCGCACCAAGAAGCACGACCGGCACACGAACTCATCGGAACGGCACGGGGCCACGGCCACGACGTCGATGGTGTCGCGGGGCATCTCCAGCAACACACTATGGAGGACGGCACCGTCGTCTTCTTGTTCGTCGTGGTCTTCGCCGTCACCGCGAAGAGCCAGACGGTCGAGCAGGACCAGGTCGAGGCTCTCCTCGAGGTCTCCGTCTCCGTCGTCTCGGTCGTCTCCGTCGGCCTCGAGCCCATCGTCGAAGTCGTCGATTCGGCCCGGGCCGGCCCCGAGCGCAAGGGTGAGTGGCGCCGTCAGAGACGGCGCGCCGTTCACCTCGGTCTCGTCGTCCTCCCCGTCGTCGTCGGACCCGTGGATGAGAACCTCCAGGGAGTCCTCGAGGGTGTCCTCGTCCACGTCCTGTTCCAGGAGGTCCTCGTTGTCGAGCTCCACCTCCAAGATGGCCTCATCGTCGAGCTCGGTGATGGCCAGTTCCTCGGGTGGTTCGAGGTCGAGCTCCCCCTCGGTGAAGTGGGCCTCGACGGGATCTCGGTGCCTCTCAGCCAGTCTCATGGCCAGGAACGCCTCCTTGCCGATCTCCCTGGCCCCCGAACTGGGGTCGGGGCCCGGTCGCGATCGCCTTCGACATCAGCATCGGACCCCGGAGGCGCCTGTGCAAGGACTTTTCTGGCTCGGGCACCGTCGCCTCGGCCCGTGCCAACCGCCGCTCGACACCCAAAGAATCGCCGGACGCGCTCGTCGGGGCCTCTCTTCGTGCCGGGGCTGGGCGTGGGGCCCCGCGGACAGGCAGAATCCCGTAAGTGCACATTCCGGCCAAGGTTGATTACGGCCTGCGGGCCCTCCTTGCACTCGCCGATCGCAACGGGCCGGCCACGGCTGAGGCTCTCGCCCGGACCCAGGGCCTCCCGGCGCGATTCCTCGGGGCGATCCTCATCGAGCTGCGTCGGGCCGGCATCGTCTCGAGCCAACGGGGTTCCGAGGGTGGCTACCGCCTGGCCCGGGCGGCCAAGGAGATCAGCGTGGCCGATGTCATGCGCGCCCTCGACGGTCCTCTGGCCGAGGTCCGGGGGCTCCGCCCCGAGGCCACCCACTACGAGGGCCCCGCCGAGCACCTCCAAGACGTCTGGGTGGCGGTCCGGGCCAGCCTCCGCAACGTCCTCGAGCGGGTCAACCTCGAAGACGTGGTGGCCGGGCGCCTGCCCCGGACGGTTGCCAAGCTGACCGAGGACCCCGATGCCTGGGAGCCCCGTCGCTGAGAAGGTCGCTCAAGCCCGGTCGCTGAGAAGCGTCAGGCCGACTCGCCGAGGGCCCGGGGCTCAGAATCGTCGCCCCAGGTGTCGTCGAGGAACTCGGCGATCTCAGCGGTGAGTCGGTCCGGGGCGAGGCGGAGCTCGAAGATCGATCGGGCCTCGATGAGCCGGGCGTGCTGGAGTTGGCGCGTGAGGTGGTCCGCGTCGGTGAAGGGGTGGATGAAGTCGATCTTGTGCCCGATGACGAGCGAGGGCGCCTTGATGGCCTGGCGCGCTTCGTAGGTCGGGGTGATGGGCCCGACGAGCATGCCGTGCAACACCGCCGCGATCTCCTCGGGCTCGGCGGTGATCATCGTGATCACGCTGTCGAAGGGGGCCACCGTCGTCCGCGGCACCCGGCGCGCGAGTGACCCCACCAGTCGGACCAACGGCGCCGCGTAGTGGACACCGAGGAGCATGGGCAGGAACACGACGGCCGCCCCGGGGACGGCCCATTCCAAGACGGGCATCTCGATGAGGAGCCCCCGCACCCGCTCGGGCGCTTGGACCGCGACCTGGAGGCTCACGTTCGCCCCGAGCGAGACACCTCCGACGACGGCTTCGTCGATGCCGAGCTCGTCGAGCAGAGCCACCACATAGCGGGCGTAGGAGTCCATCCGGTGTGCCGAGGCGTGGCGGGGCTTGTCCGACTGGCCGTGGCCGGGGAGGTCGAGGAGCACGACCTGGAACCCACGATCGGCGAGGTCGGCGGCCAGGCGTCGGCTCAATTGGTTGTCGAGCAACAGGCCGTGGAGGAACACGAGGACCCGGGACCCCTCGCCGTGGCGCTCGTAGTGCAACCGGAGCCCCTCGACCTCGAACGTGCCCTCCTCGAAGGGACGCCGCTCGAAGAGCCCGCTCACCCAGGAGACCGGCGCCATGGCCCAGAGGCCCTGCGGCGCCGATCCCAGGTCGACCCCGTCGTCGGGCCCCTCCCCGCTCTCGGCGGGTTCGGGTGCCGGTTCGGCCCTCGGAGAAGAAGTAGAAGTGCCGAGCCCGGCCCCCACGGTCGCCACGGTCGCCACGTTACCGGGGGACATTCGGGCTCGCGCCTCTTTCATCTTGTCTTTCTTCTTGTCCTACTTGCTTCTCCTGGCTCAGATGAGACCGAGGCGCCGGGAGCAAGCCGGCCATTGGCCCCAGCCGCTCCGGGCCTGGAGCGCTTTGGCCGCCTGGTCCTGGACCGCCGGCGAGGCCGCCGACGGCAGACCCGGGTACCCGAGCCCATGCCAGGTCCCGAGGGCGAATTGGTAGGCGCCGTAGTAGCCGTTCCCGGTGTTGTCGGCATAGTTGCCGCCGGATTCGCACTTGCGCAGTCCGGCCCACGCGTCGTCGCCGCCGGCACTCGTCGCGGGTGCGACGGGTGCTTTGGGCGTGACTGCGACGGCATGGTGCGCGACCACGACCACGGGGGCGGGCTTCGGAGCCGGCGGTGGTGGGGGCGAGTGTTCCTGCTCGTATTCCGTCCAGGCAATGAGCATCTTCACGAACCGCGTCCCGGCCGGCCGCAGCAGGCCGATGTGCGTCCCGTCGCCCTCGGCCATCGAGGCCTCGGACTGGGGCGGGGGCACGTCGGACGAAGCCAGACGGATGGCGCCGAGGGTCTGTTCTGTGCCCGGGGGCCGCAAGAGCCCGACAGGTGACTCCTCGCCAAGAGCGAGGGGCGTGGGTTCATGGTCGTCGGACACTCTGGCCGACGTGAGCTGAATCCCGGTCCCACCGAAGTGGGTTCGGGTGATCTGTTGCTGGTCATGGTGAGGAGAACTCGGCGCTTGGTGCAGAAAGCTGATGCCGAGCAGCACGGCGATGACAACGCCAAAGAGTCGGTGATTCCGCATCTTGTGCCTCCTTGAAGTTCACGGGATCCCCGTAGGGCTCCAGGTGGGCTTGGGAATGCGGGCGGCCCGTCGTCTGGTGCATTCGTCTCGCGGAGCCGGCGCCGGGAAGGGCGGGCGGTCCTGGACTGACTGCAGGTCCGAACGAGGTGCTGACGTGGCGACCCGGGGTTCTGGCGTAAGGCGCTTCCTCCTCTGAGCGGTGTCGACGGTCGACGGACTGGGGCTGGGGTGTGCCGAGCAGCGCGAAGACCGGGACCCCAGGCGCGCCGCGGCGCAGGGGGACAAAGCGTTCCGGGGCGGTCCACATGAGCAGGGCCTCTGGGGCCCGGGCGACAGCCTCCGCTGCTGTCGCATGGACTCTGCCGATGGCTTGAGTGGGAACGAATGTAAGCGCTTGCGCGTCGGCGCACAAGCTCATCCGGCCTCAGAGGCCCTGATCAGAACCCTGAACCGCCTGGGATGACTCGCCGATCTCGGTACTGACCAGGGGTTTCTCCGGTCATCGAGCACCCCGGGTGGGAATTCCGACGCCGGGTCAGATAACGGGTCGAAATCGGGTCCACGACGCCGCCAGGACGCGTCGGTAGCGTTGCGTACTCATGACGCCGACCACCCCCAGCGCGCCGTCGGGACCCTCGGTGACCGACCCGAAACACCCCGCCGACCTCTCGACGCTGTGCATGGCATGCGGTGCCCCGATGCGTCCCGAGCACGCCCACTACCGGTGTCCGAGCTGCGGCTGGCGCGACTCCTGCTGCGACGGTCCCTACTGATCGGGGTCCTGCCCGGGCGTGACCCCCGACACCGCGTACAGAGCCTCGAGTGCGTCGTCGACCACGTCGTCGGAATCGGCGCCTGCTTCTCGCACCCCGACCAACGCCGTCAACGACGCGTAGTCGCGAGCGAGCAACCCGGCATCTGTGTCGGGATGCACCCGGGTGCTGCTCCCCGGGGCCGTGAGGTCGAGGCGCAGGGTCCCGGTCTGCCCCGGCGGGAGCGCCACATGGGGGAGCGGGGTGTCGTCGTCACCGGTGACGTGCACGGCGGAGCGGATGGTGCCGCCTCGCCCCAGCCGTCCGTGACGCAGGCCCCGTAACTGGTCCAGGGCGACGTTGGGGACGTTCAGGTTGAGCGTGGTCCCCGGCGGCGCCTGTTCCAGGACGGGTACGAGGGCGGCGGCCATGGCCGCGGGCGTCTCCCAGGGGACCGGGTCGTCGCCCCAGCGGATCGACACCGCCAGGCACCGCAACCCGAAATGCGCGGCCGTGAGGGCGGCGCCCACCGTGCCCGAGTGCATGGCGGACCGGCCCACGTTGACGCCGTGGTTGATGCCCGAGAGCACGATGTCGGGGCGGGGCCCGAAGCCCCCCACGCAGGCCAGGATCACCGCCAGGGCCGGAGGCCCGTCGATGCCGTAGGTGGGCATGTCGCCCAGGCCCTCGATGGCGTGGGCCTCGTAGTCCACGCCGGAGCGGGAGTGGACGGGCCCCACCGCGGCGCCGGCGCCGCTGTAGTCGATGAGCGGGGCGACGACGACGACGTCATGGCCGGTCGACGCGGCCACGAGCGCCAGCGCGGCGATGCCCGGGGCGCGAACGCCGTCGTCGTTGGTGACAAGTATCCGCACAGGACCTCCGCTGCGGCCCAGGACGCAGTGTCGAGGTGGACCCCATGCGCCGAGGTGGGCTCGCCCGTCTACCATACGACTCCGCCACAGACCCCTACGCCCTCCCTACGCCGACGACGACCGGACAACGAGCCACCACTTGACTGTCACCGCAACCGGAACTCAACCACCCTCCGGGGTGCAGTACGACATCGGGCACGGACGGCACCAGGTGGTCGTCACCGAGGTGGGCGCCACCCTCCGCTCCTACACCGTGGGGGGCCGGGCTGTCCTCGACGGGTTCGAGGTCGACGACGTCTGCGACTCGGGCCGAGGCCAGGTCCTGGCCCCGTGGCCCAACCGGCTCGGAGACGGCACCTACAGCTACGAGGGCCGAGACGGACGCGCCGCGCTCGACGAGCCCGCTCGGCACAACGCCATCCACGGCCTGGTCCGGTGGTTGCCATGGCAGGTCTTGTCGCGTGCCCAGAACGTCCTCAATCTCGGTTGCACCTTGCCCCCGCAGCCCGGCTACCGATGGCGACTGTCGTTGTCGATCGAATACCGCCTGGGCCGCGACGGTCTGACCGTGATCACGACGGCCACCAACCTCGACGCCACAGCCGCACCCTTCGGCATCGGGTTCCACCCCTACCTGACGCTGTCGACACCGATCGACTCCACGTCGCTCGCCATCCCGGCCCGGCGGCGCCTCGTCACCGACGAACGGGGACTTCCCACCTCCACGAGCGCGGTGAGCGGATCCGAGCTGGATTTCAACGCGCCGCGCTGGATCGGTGACACCGTCCTCGACACCGCCTTCACCGACTTGCGTCGTGACACCGATGGGATGGCCCGCGTCGAGCTCGAGGACACCGCCGGTGCCCGGGGTGTCACGGTGTGGATGGACGAGCACTTCGGCTACGTCATGGTCTTCACCGGCGACACTCTCGAGCCCACCACCCGACGGCGCGCCTCGATCGCGGTGGAGCCCATGTCGTGCCCGCCCGACGCCCTGCGCTCCGGGGTCGACCTGGTGCGACTCGAGCCTGGCGCCTCGTGGAGCGGGCGCTGGGGGATCAACCCCCGCTAGCGCCGACTCGCCGCGGGGACGAAGAGGTGGCCCAGGTCCTGCGGCGCGGCGGGCTTGCCGAACAGGTATCCCTGGGCAAAGGGACAGCCGAGGTCGATGAGCCGGTCGCGCTGCTCCTCGCGCTCGATACCCTCGGCCACCACAGTCAGGTCGAAGGCCTCGGCCACCTCCACCACCGCCCCGACGACGGCGTCGTAGCGCGTCCCCAGGGCGTCGATGAAGGACTTGTCGATCTTGACGACGTCGATGGGGAGCCGGGCCAAGGAGTTCAACGACGAGAACCCCGTGCCGAAGTCGTCGATGGCGATCCGCAGTCCGAGTCGACGCAAGGCCTCCAGGCGGCGCACCGCGGCGGGGAGGTCGCGGATGAAGAAGCTCTCGGTGATCTCGAGCACGAGGCACTGCGGCGGGAGCCCGCTCTCCTCGAGCGCGGCGGCGACCTCGGCGATCATCCGGTCGTGCTCGAGCTGACGGCTAGAGACATTGACACTGACCGAGAAACTCGACGAGTCCCCGATGGTGTTGACCCACTGGGCGGCCTGGGTACAGGCGTGGGCGAGCACCCAACGGCCGATCTGGAGGATCAGCCCCGACTCCTCGGCGATGGGGATGAACTCCAAGGGCGGGACCAGGCCGCGCTCGGGGTGCTGCCAACGTACGAGGGCCTCGACCCCGACGGTCTTGCCCGTGTCGATCGCCACCACGGGCTGATAGGCGACCGAGAGCTGGTCACCGAGCAGGGCCTGGTGTAGTGCCGACTCGATCGCGATGCGCTCGGCGGCCCGGGCGGTGAGCGCATCGTCGAAGACCTCCACCCGGGCCCGCCCGCTCTGCTTGGCGTGGTACATCGCCGCGTCGGCCTGTCGCAGGACGTCGTTGGGATCGTCCCCGCTCATCCCGAAGGCCACCCCCACGCTGGCCGAGACGAAGCACTCGACGCCGTCGAGCATGAAGGGCCGGTCGAAGGCGGTGAGCAACCGCCAGGCATATGCGACCGCACCCTTGCGGTCGGTGATCCCCTCCACGAGCACGGCGAACTCGTCGCCGCCGAAGCGCGCCACCAGGTCGTCGCCGCGCGCCGTCGACTCGATGCGTCGTGCCACCTCGACCACCAACTCGTCACCGGTGGTGTGGCCTCGGCTGTCGTTCACGTACTTGAAGTGGTCGACGTCCAAGAAGCACACCGCGATGGGTGGGCCGGGGAGCTGGGCCCGATGCAAGGTGGCGGCCAGTTGCTCCGCGAACAGCGCCCGGTTGGGCAGTCCGGTCAGATGGTCGTGGGTGGCCTGGTGCTCGAGCCGGCGTTCGAACTCTCGGCGCTCAGTGACGTTGCGAGCCGTAGCGGTGATCACGAGGCCCTCGGGTGTCTCGATGGGGCCGAGGACGATCTCCATGGGGAACTCCATGCCGTCCTTGCGCACCCCCGAGACGTCGGCCACGTCCCCGATCACGAGCGTGCGGGGGTTGCGGATGAAGTCCTCGTAGTAGTCGCGCAGCACGCTCTGGACCCTCGGGGTGGTGAGGCATTCCACGCTGTGTCCGGCCAGCTCGTCGGGCTCGTACCCGAAGAGCCGACGGACCTGGTTGTTGGCCTCGAGGATGATCCCGTCGGTGTTGATCACGATCATGGCGTCGGGAGCGGACTCGATGAGCGACCGGAAGTGCGCGGCGTCGCGGCGTTGGTGCTCGAGTCGCCGGGCACCCTCGAGCCCGTGTCCGGCGTGGGCGGCCAGGAGCTCGAAGGCGGCCACCTCGTGGGCCTCGACAGGGCGCTCGACCCGGGTCCCGCCCACCAGGATCGCAGCCAGCTCTCCGTCCACCCACACCGGCGTGGCGATCACCGTCCGGAACCCGTCGGCGCGCAGCTCCGCATGCCCCCCGGTGCGATCGACGTAATCGTCGACGACCACGGTCCGGCGTTGCTCGGAGACGAGAGCCACCATGCCCCGGTCCGAGCTGTGGACCCCCTCGACATAGGCGTCGGGGAGCCCCCGGGCATGGACGACCCGATAGGTCCGGCGGTCCTCGAGGAACTCGCACACGTTGGCACCTTCGAACCCGAGCTCGGTGACGGCGTCGACGGCCCAGGCCAAGATGGAGTCCTCGTCGAGTGAGTCGAGCTGCCGGCCCAGTCCCGCCACCCGGCTCCACAGGCTGGCCCGGTGCTGGTGCTCGGCGGTGGCCCGCTCGCGGAACACGAGCTGTCCGGTGAGCTGCACCGAGATGAGATCGGCGGCGCCGGCGGTGGCCAGGATCATGCCCACCCGCAGGACCAGGGTGGCGGGGCCGATCTGCCACCCCGCGCCGGCCAGGGCGAGGACGTAGGCACCCACGGTCATGACCGTCAAGGTGATCCGTCCCCGACGCGGGTACGAGACGTTCGCCATGAACACGCATTGCAGGAGATAGACGAGATAGAGGTCGGAGTGACTCCCGCCGGTGAGGTCGATCCCGTACGACACCAGCGCGATGTCGAACAGCGACCACGTGTAGAGCACGGGCAGCACCAGGCCGCGTTGGGTGAGGGTGTTCCAGGGTAAGAGCGCGATCGGAACGGTCCCGGCGATGGCCACACCGATCAGGAGGAAGAACGGGGCACGCGACAAGGGGTAGTGCCCGGGAAGCAGGGCATAGAGAAGAAGGACAAGCAGCACCGCCACAGTCGACGCCACGCCGATGCGCGCCGACTGCAACCGCACCTCCTCGAGGGCTCCGAGCGGTCGCTCAGACGTGACCGTGGTGTTGCCTTCTCCGAAGAGCTCGCCCGGGCCGAGCCGTCGCGTGACGGCCCGTCTCACCAAGGCGCGTCGGGGCGGGGCCTCGACTCGGTCCGCCAGCGCGGGCGCGACGTTATGGAGAGTGACCTTCGGTCCGTCGTCGGTCGCCGGCGCGAGTTGTTCGCCGGATGCCGACGCCGGCCGCGCGATGCGACCTGGTGCCCCCACTGTCAAAAAATCGTAAGCCTGGGCCCGTGACTATCTGCGTATTGCCGGGCCCGTTGTGCGGACGTTGTGCAAAAAACTTCGGAGGGCGCGCTTCTCTCGGCGCCGCCAGCTCCGGCTTCACTCGTGTCCGACAACACGGTGGGTGATCGGTCCGGGCGCCTAAAGACACGCGGGGTGGCGGTCGAAACTACTTACCGTGGGAATTCGAGGGACATGGCGGACCTTGGGCGATGTCAGGAGCGCCCTGGCCAGGACCGGGGCGCTGTCCCGATTGCGCTCCTTCCGCCCCGGTCGGCGCGGCGTCCTGGCGGGCGCTTTGATCATGGTTGTTCTCGCTCTCGTGGTGAGCCCGCCCATGCTCGATGTGGCGTCGGGAGTGACGTACCAGCGCCATGCCGCGCACCATCACCACCGTGGACCGGTCACGACGACGACCTCGCTGGCGATCAGCAGGTCCACCACCAC
>DATKQM010000048.1:0-31109 GCA_035532735.1 Acidimicrobiales bacterium
GGCGTGCTCGTGCAAGGCGGACCCACCCCGTCTGCACGGGCCGTATCACTCGTGGACGAGGAAGGTGGCGGCCAAGACCGTCACCCGACACCTGAGCGAGGAGCAGCTCGAGGAGTACCAGCCCTACATCGACAACGACCGGCGGCTCCGTGGCATTGTGGCAGAGCTCGAGGCGATCACCCTCGCAATCGTTGAATCCGATCCGCGTTGGGACGATCACCCCCGTCTGCGCAGCACCGGCACTCCCGTCCGCAGCCCTGTGGACAAAACGCGGTCGAAGGCCCGCTAACCAGCGCGGAGGTCATGCGGACGACGGCTTCCAACCTGGTCACGACCTAACGTGAAGACCTCACTCCATGAAGTCCTTATTCGTGTGAAGTACCGGTACGAGGGCGACACGGTGGTTCCGGTTCCTAAGCGATCCTTTCCGGACGCGGCTTGGAGTCGTCACCAAGATTTTTCCAATCTCAGGTCGAGAGGCATTCCTACTTACCGACTTCGCGGACGCTGACGAACTGACACGAACAGCCTCGGGCTTCGTTGGCAAGGAGGCTCCTTGGGTCAAGGGCCACCACTAAACGGCGACGACGCTCGAATGGTGAACGACACGTGAACACCGCGTGACAGAGAGGAGAGATGCTCTGCCGGTAGTTCGCAGATGGTCCTTAGTCATAGGTGACGCTCGGTTTACCGTACGCCGGGTTATGCGGGCTGGTTCGTGGGTTCGAGCCCATCGTCTCCACTCACGGAGGTGATCAGCCGGTCTGTTGAAACGCCGAGCATCGCATCCCGTCATGGTGATCCGAACCAGGTAGTCAGGGCGTCACGCAGTCCGGTGTCTGTGCCGTCTCCCACCCAGGCGACATATCCGTCGGGCCGGATCAACACGGCCGTGGGAGCGGTGACCACCCCAAGTACCGGAAGCTCCCACGCCCCGACATATGCAGCATCGATCATCTGGACTCGTTGAACCCATGGAGTGATGTCAAAGCTTCCGGGTTCACCGAGGTTGAGAAGGACCGGCTGAGCGTCGTGCAGCAGGTTGAAGACCCGCAGCGGACCGTCGGTCGTCTCGAGGTCCAGATCGGGAATGCGGCGTCCGAGCAGGGGGTGGCCCTCGCCGATGTCGTAATGGATGTCGAGACCGGACAACATCGCCGCGAACCGCTTGCGAGGCTCGTCCATGCTCAGCAATTCGGTCATGGTGTGGCGCAGCGCATCGGCGCGCGCGTCGGTGCCACTGAGCCCTCTCTGTGCCATGGTGTTGTGCAGCACGCGGGCACCGACCGGGTGCCTCTCGGCGTGGTAGGTGTCCAGAAGGCCCTCTGGTGATGTCCCGTTGACCACCTGAGCTAGCTTCCATCCGAGGTTCACGGCATCCTGCACCCCGATGTTGAGGCCCTGTCCACCCGCCGGAGCATGCACGTGTGCGGCGTCGCCCGCGAGCAGTACACGACCCTCGCGGTAGGACGCCGCCTGCCTGGTCATGTCGGTGAAACGGGAGATCCAAGTAGGGCTGTGCACCCCGTGGTCTGTCCCGTCGACGACGATGAGAGCCTCGCTGACATCCTGGAGGGTGGGCTCACTGGTGTGTTTGAGGTGCTGTTCGGTCAGTACGACCCGTACCGACCCTCCGTCCCCCCGGCCGATGCCACCACCCCCTCGTAGGCCGAACTCCGGCTCCTCGTCCATCTCGACCTCAGCGATCAGCCAGCTGGTCGACGGGTCCCATCCGGGGAACTCGATCCCGGCCGCCTTTCGGATCACACTGCGTCCTCCGTCGCACCCGACGAGGTAGCCCGCCCCCAGCGACGGTCCGTCGGAAAGCTCGACGCCGACGCCTGTGTCGCCCTGCACGAAGCCCGTCACCTCACGTTCGCGAACGATCGGCACCCCCAGCTCGCTGACCCAGGTGGCCAGTATGCGCTCGAAGTGGCTCTGCCAAAGCGCGAGGCCGTAGTTGTGGCGGGTAGGGAAGTCGCTGATGTCCAACGGGATCCCGGCGTACGCCTGGACCTGCATCGCCTGCCCCTCCACGAGGAACCGATCGGCAATACCACGCTGATCGAGCACCTCGATGGTGCGCGAGTGCAGACCGCCCGAACGCGAACCCTCGAGCTGCTGACTGGAGCGCCGCTCGACGATTGCGACATCAATCCCCACGAGCGCTAACTCCGCCGCCAGCATCATCCCTGTCGGACCGCCTCCCGCGATCACGACCGCATGCTCGGCCATACGCCACCCATCCCCGTAGATTCTGGTTTCGGCCGCAGATTGTGCACACCGACCGGGCCCTTGCTGCAAGCGCCCGGTACGCGCTAAATTGAAAATGGTAAGGAGTGAATTCTCTCCTTTCCTTCGTCGGTGTTTGACCGTACCGGCGCTCGACGCAACGACCGGCAACCTCCACGGCACCGCCACACTCGACGTGCCGAGCACGCCCGCCTGGACCTCGTGGCAGGCCCTGCCCGTCACGCTGACGATGGTGCGAGGGGTTTTGGACTCAGCTGAGTTAGCCTCCGGTGGGGAGCCTATGACGTTGTGCGACGGGGACGGGGGAACCATGACCGAACTGATCGAAAGCACCGACGTCGATCCTGAGGACGGAGCATCAGGGATACCGGTCCCCGCGCCACGGGGACGCGCTCGACGCCTGATGCAAAAACGGCGGGCCATGGTCGGGCCGCTCTGTTTGGCCCTCGTCACCGCTGCACTCACGGGGTGCGGATCTACCACAGCATCGTCTGCGTCGCCGGCAAAGCGACCGGTCACGACAGTCTCGCTCGTCTCCAAGCCCTACACTCCACGAGCAGCATCCGGGACGACGGATGACTACCACTGCACCTTGGTGGATCCCCACGTGACTCGGAACTCGTACGTCATCTCGAGCCAGTTCCGACCTGGCAATGACGAGGTCCATCACGCCGTTCTCGCCCTGGTGCCGCCCTCCCTCGCGGCCGAGGCCCAACGCGCCAATGCGGGTGACAAGGGATGGACATGCTTCGGAGCGCCATCGTTGCCCGACGCATCGCTGGCCCAGTTCTTGACCTCCCCCTTCCTCAGCGTCTGGGCTCCGGGCCACGGTGCCGACGCGTTACCCAAGGGAACAGGGATCACACTTCCCGCCGGAAGCCTCGTAATCATGCAGGTCCACTACAACCTGCTGGTCGGCGACCGTCCTGTGAAGAATTCGCTCGTCCTCGACACCGTGCCGACATCGACTCCGTTGCTCCCGCTGCATCTCGACTTGGCCCTCGCACCGCCGGACCTGCCCTGTCCAACAGGTGTCACGGGCCTATTGTGCAACCGGGCCGCATCGGTCGCCGATCAGGCTCGACGCTTCGGTCCTGATGCGGCGGTGATCGTGAACGGGATCGAAGCTGTGTGCGGCCACAATCCCACGGACCCCCCGGCCAGCGACACGGCGTCGTGCATCTGGCCCATCGGCAAGACCGGTGACATCGTCCGAGTCCAGGCGCACATGCATCTGCTGGGGCGCAGCTTTACGATGATTCTCAACCCGGGAACGCCGCAGGCGAAAACCGTGCTCAGCGTCGCGAACTACAACTTCGACTACCAGAAGGCCTACAACTTGAAGACGCCGATCCCGGTGACACACGGGGAGAAGCTCCAGGTCAACTGCACCTACGACCCCCATCTTGCTCAGGAGTTGCCCATTCTCCGCAAGGCTCCGGCCCATTTTGTGACCTGGGGCGACGGGTCCTCCGATGAGATGTGCATCGGCCTGGCGTGGACGTCGGCTTCGGTTCCGAACTCCAAAAGCTCGCTCTGACAACCCCCCGCGCCATGGGCTCCCGAGGCATTCAGCGGCGCAGACCCCACAGAGCCCTTCCCCGGCTCAATGGCCGTCCCTTGCGCACCGAAGACGAACCACCTGTCATGTGGTCGCCTGGCTTTGACGCCAATCCGAACAGTCCGGCGGGAGAGACCCAGGGCTTCTGGCGACTCACCGGCCGCGGCAGCGACCGGGACGAGGCTGAGGCCCGACATCGCGAACGACCAATCGGATGGGCGGGCAGACTCGTCCTTCGTCTCCTCGGCTCCCGCGGCAGGCCGAAGCGGTGACAGCGCGCTGAGCTCGTCGGATACAAGAGCTCGTCAGAAGTAGGAGCTCGTCCTGGTTGCCAATTCATCTGCCGTTCATCGCGGCGTCGCCATCTTGAAACACCCCTGTGATGCGCTTGACCGTTCTGGGTCAAACGCTTGGCTCGGGGGAGAGCTCGGGCCCACGCGACCCAGAAGGAGGGTGCAATGGCCCTGGTCATCATGCGGATCTCGATGCCAGACCGTTTGGGAATGCTTGCGGCAGCGACCGCGGCCGTGTCCGATGCGAACGCCGACATCGTCACGATCGAGGTCGTTCACCGTTCAGAAGGGCTCGTCGTGGACAATCTGTGCATCGACATCGGGTTGTCGACGCCATCCGAATTGCGTCGCCGCGTCGAAAGAGTCGATGGAATCGTCGTCGAGCTGATCCGCTCAGTCAGCTCCCCGCCGTCGCCGGTCGGTGCCCTCGACCTGGCATCGTCGTTGGCGGACAGCGACGACCTCCGTGTCCAGATCCTCGTCGATGGCCTTCCCGGTGCCCTTGGAGCTGATTGGGCCATGGCCTTGACGCTGCAAGACGACACCGTGGAGCTGATCCACGCCAGCTCCGGGGCTCCGGCCCCTCCGGACGGCCCCGTGCCCTGGATGCCTCTGGAAGCTCCACGTCGGCTCGCGTTCGCGCCATGGATGCCGACGTCGTGGCGCCTCCAATCGCGAGAGGTGGGAGAGATCGAGATCGCGGCAAGCCCTCTGGGCAGTCCGACGCGAGCAGTGGTCATAGCCAGAAGGAGCGGACGCTTCTGGCCTCCGGAGCTCCGTCAGTTGGAGATTCTTGCCCAACTCGCAGTCAGAGAACCACGAACCCAGGCTCCGCCCCCGGTGCAGTCAGCCGTCTTGTAGGCGTCCACCGCACCAACCAAGCGAATCCAACCGTTGAGCTCAGCCTTGGATGACGTTGTGCACTCGGGCCATCATCGGCTCGTTCAGCTCGACGCCGGCGCCGGCGCCGGCCAGGATCGGGAGCAAGGTCCCGCCAAAGGCGAATTCCTCTTGCGAATTCCACGTGTCGAACACCTGGATCGCACCGTCGGACTCGAGGGCAACGTGCAGAGTACGCCCCTTGGGAGCACCTGCACCGGTTGCGGCAAGCTCGATCACTGCGTCGTACTTGTCGGGCGTAAATCCACCGTGGGTGAAGTAGAAGCCGAGCGCCATCAGAAACCAACCTCCCCTGTCTTCGACGTCATGACCCCTGCGTCGTGCGGGCATTCCCTGGCCAGAGCCACGTAAGCACTCCGCCCGAGATCCCACAACTCTCGACACCTGTCGCCAATGCACACATTGCCCCTCCCATCCATGCAGTGCGTCGGGCCGGCGAGGCAACAGGCTCCAAGGTAGGACTCCCGACCTAGTACCCACAGGTCCAACAACACGACATGATCGTGATGTCCCTCCGGTGCTCAAGCGCCGGAGGGCCGGTGCCGACACTCAAGCGGTGAGATTTCCGACCAATGCCGTCGAGCCCGCCATTCCTCCTTATCGTCGATCCGGTCGCGAGCCGAGGTAGGGGCAGATTGACCGTGGGATCGTCTCCGGCACTGAGCGGTGAAACGCTCTTCGTCGCGAAAAGGAGAAGGTTCTCCCGAGCCCGCGGCAACAAGGAAACGCCATCGGAAAGCCGTCAGTCGGCTGGCCCCGTGACCGAGCGCGAGGAGGCAGAGCGTGCCTTGGTCCTCGAGCAGCGACAGAAGGCGATTCGCGTGACTCTCGCCAATCGCGACTACGAAAGCGTCTTCCAACCGATTGTCGCCCTACAAGCGGGTGGGGCCGTCGGTGTCGAGGCCTTGACGAGGTTCGGTACGACACCGGTCCGGTCACCTGATGTCTGGTTCGCCGAAGCCCGGAACGTCGGGCTCGGCGTGGAGCTGGAAGTGGCTGCGCTCCGCTCTGCGCTTGACCAACTGCATCGCCTCCCTTCGGGTTTGTATCTGTCGCTCAACGCGTCCTCGGACACGATGATGTCTCCGGAGTTTCGAGAGGCCGTCGCCGATGCACCTGCCGAGCGGGTCGTCCTCGAGTTGACCGAGCACGACAGCATCGAGGACTACGAGCTCCTCGAGGCGACGGTGCAAGACCTGCGCTCCAACGGCATTCGGCTCGCTGTCGACGATGCCGGTGCCGGGTTCTCGAGCTTCAGGCACATCCTCAATCTTCGCCCCGACATCATCAAGCTGGACATTGCACTGACCAGAGGCATCGACGAGGACCCGGCGCGTCGTGCCCTCGGATCCGCCATGCTCACATTCGGGCTCGACGCCTACAATGCGGCGATCGTCGCGGAAGGCATAGAGACCGAGGCCGAGTTCGAGACACTGCGCAGGCTCGGATGTCGCTTCGGCCAGGGCTACTACCTCGGGCGCCCCGGCAAGCTCCGTCCGACGATTGCGGCCTGAGCCCCCTGCTCCAACGGCGGCCACGGCGACGAGAAGGCGTCTCCGTCCAGACGAAGGGCGACGGTGATCGGTGTCGATGTGACGCTCGAATACGACGGAGATCTTCATCACGATCGTGTGATCAAGGTCGCCGAGAAGACCCGGAGCATGTTCGAGGGGATGCCGGGGTTGCGTTTCAAGTTCTTCACCTTCGACGAGAAGGCCCGACGGGCCACGAACTTCTTTGTCTGGGAGTCCACGGACGCCGCCGATGGCTTCTTCTCCGACTACCTGCGCCAGGGGGTCACCGGTCTCTACGGCGTCAGCCCCGCATCGATTATGTGGAGATCACCGAGATCGTGGACAACTCGATTCGGTAGGACCCGGTCAGGGCCCGGCCGGAACCATCGTCGGTATCGAGCTCCGCCAACCGCTTCTCGAGCAGCCGCCTCTCGGCGTCGTCGTGGACGATGCCCAAAGCGCGGCGATAGGCATCTCGGGCCTCGTCGATTCGACCCAACCGACGCAGCAGTTCGCCCCGGGTCGAGTGGAGATACCGGTAGCCGTCGAGGTCGAGTCCGTCGATGATGCGCAGTCCCGCGGCGGGCCCATCCGCCTCGGCCAGGGCCACCGCCCTGTTGAGCTCGACCACGGGTGAGTGGGTGAGGCCGGCGAGCTCGCCGTAGAGCGCCGCGATCTGGAGCAGGTCGCGCTGCTCATCGGTGTGCAGTGCCGCGATCGCGGCCTGGACGACGTATGGCCCTCGCCCGCCGAGGGCAAGGGCTCGGTCGAGCGTGGTCCGGCCTTCGGCGATCTGGGCGTGATCCCAGCGCGAGCGATCCTGCTCTGCAAGCAGCACCAGCTCGCCGTCTCGAAACCGTGCGTCGCGACGCGAGTCGTGCAACAGCATCATCGCCAAAAGGCCCAGTGCTTCAGGCTTCTCCGGCATCAACGTCACGAGGGCGCGCCCGAGCCACAGCGCCTCAGCCGCCAGGTCACCTCGACCGCCGTATCCCTCGTTGAATATCAGGTAGATGACCCCCAACACCGCGTCCAGGCGTTCGGGAAGGAGATGGTCAGGAGGAACCCGGAACGGGATGCCGGCGGCCTTGATCTTGCGCTTGGCCCGGACCAGGCGCTGGGCCATGGTGGGCTCCGATACCAAGAAGGCGCGAGCGATCTCGTCGGTACTCAGACCACCCAGGGTCCGCAGGGTGAGGGCGATCCGGGCGTCGATGTCGAGGGCCGGATGACAGCACGTGAAGATCAGCTCGAGTCGCTCGTCGGGAAATGTCGTGGCGTGCATCGTGTCCTCCGTTGCCGCCTGCGCCTGGAGCAGACCCGTCTTGGTGACCAGGGTCTGTTCCCGGCGGATGCGATCGATGGCTCGATTGCGCGCCGTGGTCACGAGCCAGGCGCGTGGGTTCTCGGGGTATCCGTCGCGCCGCCAGCGCTCCGTGGCGATGGCGAAGGCCTCTTGGGCCGCCTCCTCGGCCAGGTCGAAGTCGCCGAGGAAGCCGATGAGCGCAGCCACGACGCGTCCCCACTCCTCACGAAAGATCTGCTCGAGGATCGCTACCACTCCATGATGGGACGGACCTCGATCGCACCACCGAGGCGTGCTGCGGGAATCCGCGCCGCCAGCTCGATGGCGGCATCGAGGTCGCTTGCCTCATAGACCAGATAGCCGTTGAGGGCTTCCTTGGTCTCGACGAACGGACCGTCGGTGGTGACGGTCTTGCCGTCTTTCACCCTGACGGTGGTGGCCGTCTCGGGAGGCTGGAGGCCGTTGCCGGGGGTGACGCCGGGCGTCTCGTTGATGGACCGGTAGGCGGCGTAGATCTCCTGCCGCTCGTCTTCGGAGAGCGTTGCCCAGGCCTCGGGGTCCAGCGGTGTCGGCGTCGTGCCCTGATGGATCAGCAGCATGTACTTCATCTCGTTCTCCTTCGGGGATCGTCACCATGGAGACGAACTGGCAGCCGGGAAATCGACAGCTCCCTACCGACAATCCCCCGCCCGGCCGACATATCCTCGCACCCCATGCCCACCGCGGTCCCTCGCGCCGGTTGTGGTTAGCGTTGCGCCCCGTGACCCCGCGCCCTCGCCGACACAGAGCAGCGAAATGAGGGCACGGCCCGCCGATCGCTACGAGCTGTTCACCTGTGGATGGAAAGGCCACGTCCTGGTAGGGCTCGACGCTGCCGAGGTGGCCGACGCCGACCCGGTGCTCGTCCGCCAGTACGGCGGATTGCGCTGGCATCACTGTCTGCGTTGCAACACGTGGACCGCTAAACCTGTCCCGGACAATCCGGGTCGTGAGGGTGTCCCCACGCGCGACGGTATCCAGCTGCCCCTGCGGGGTCCGCTGTTGCGGGATCGCTACGTCCTTCGACTCATCGCTTTTGACCGAGCCATCCACGTCGCTCTCCTGAGTGCGCTGGCCTTTGTCATCTTTTTCTTCGTGGGCAACCACGCGGCGCTCCATCGCGACTACACCCAGATCATCCAGGCCTTCGGGGGACCGTCGCGGTCCCATCCGTTCCTGGGACGGTTCCAGCACTACTTCACGATCACGCCGAAACACCTCGACGAGACCGGAGCCGCCGTGGCCGGGTTCGCGGCCCTGGAGGCCATCGAGATGGTGGGCCTGTGGTTCGCCAAGCGATGGGCGGAATACCTCACCTTCATCGCCACGGTCGCCCTGCTACCCCTGGAGGTCTACGAGCTCACATCGGGGATCAGCGCCCTGAAGCTCGTCACCTTCGTGGTCAACCTGGCCATCGCGCTGTATCTCATGTGGGCCAAGCGGCTGTTCGGGATCAACGGGGGGAACCGGGCCGAGGAGGCCCGTCGCCGTGCTGCCGGTGACTGGGGGCCCCTCGAGGACGGCCTGGAAGGCGCGACGGCCGGGTGACCCCCGGTGCCGGGCCGGTACCGTCGCCCGTCGCCCATCGCCCGTCGCCCGCCGACCGCCCCGGGGGTGGCCCCCCGCACGCGTTACGGGGCGTTCACGACCCCGAAACGGGCGCGACACACACCGCTGGCAGGGTGTCGGTGTTTGGCGTGATGGAATGCACGCCTGACGCCCAGCCGACTGCGGGAGGACCCAACGCTATGAGCTACCAGGCCGAGTACATCTGGATCGACGGGACCGAGCCGTCCCCGCTGCTGCGGAGCAAGACCCGCATCGTCGCCGACGGCAAGGAGCCGGGCATCTGGGGCTTCGACGGCTCGAGCACCAACCAGGCGGCCGGGGATGACTCGGACTGCGTGCTGCGGCCGGTCTTCAGCTGCCCCGACCCCCTCCGGGGCCCCAACGACAAGCTCGTCATGTGCGAGGTGCTGCTGACCGACTTCACCCCGCACCCGACCAACACCCGGGCCGCCTGTGCGGCGGTGGCCGAGAAGTACGCGGACCAAGAGCCCTGGTTCGGCATCGAGCAGGAGTACACCTTCCTCGAAACCGGCCGTCCCCTGGGATGGCCCGCCAAGGGATTCCCCGCACCTCAGGGGCCCTATTACTGCGGTGTGGGCGGGGACAAGATGCCCGGACGCGACATCGTCGAACGTCACACCCTGGCCTGCATGGACGCCGGGCTCGCCATCGAGGGGACCAACGCCGAGGTCATGATGGGCCAGTGGGAGTTCCAGATCGGCGTCCTCGCCCCCCCGCTCATCGGTGACCAGCTCTGGGTGGCCCGCTGGCTGCTCTTCCGCATCGCCGAGGACTTCGGGGTCTTCGCCACCTTGGAGCCCAAGCCCGTGCTCGGCGACTGGAACGGTGCGGGTGCCCACACCAACTTCTCCACCAAGGCCATGCGCGAGGACGGCGGCTGGGACGCCATCATCGCGGGCTGTGAGGCCCTCGGGGAGAACGTCGAGGAGCACGTGAAGAGCTACGGCGTCGGCATCACCGAGCGTCTCACCGGGGCCCATGAAACCGCCCACTGGTCGACCTTCAGCTACGGAACGTCCGACCGGGGCGCCTCGGTCCGGATCCCCTGGGCCGTAGCCCAGGACAAGAAGGGCTGGCTCGAGGACCGGCGTCCCAACGCCAACATGGACCCCTATGTGGTGAGCCGATTGGTCGTCAACACGATCTGCGGGGCCGCCGTCTGATCCTGGGCCGGGTCACCCCCCCGGCTTCGGGCTGCATCGACGACCGACTGGTCCCGACGCAGGACACGCAGGAGCTCGTCGTACGGTCCGAGCAGGTACGCCTGATCACCCCCCTCGAACCGCGTCCCCCGGCGAGGGGGGTGTTCGAGCGTGCCGTCTCCATGAGCCCGACGAATGGCGATGACACGTGTCCGGGCCGACAGGTCCTGCATGGCGAGGCCCTCGAGGCCACCACCGGGAGCGACCCGCACCCGGCCGACGAGGAAAGGTTGCTGGTCGACGTAGAACGTCCCCAGCACGTCGAGTCCCAGGGCGGCACCAACGAACCACGGTGCCGCCAGGGCCGAGGTCGACCGGACGTGGCGGAACCCGAAGTTCTGCTCCATCATCTGGGCGAGGTTGCGGTCGAAGACCCGCAGGACCACCGGAACGTCCTCCCAACGGTCCGCCAGCGCTTCACGCACCGACAGGCCGGTCTCGATGTTGGTCAGGTCCGCGCTCGTGAGGACGGCCACCGCCGATGCGTCGGCCAAGTTGACCATGGTGTGGGTCTGGCGCTGGGTTGCGTCGGCGACAACCACCGGCACGCCGAGCGCACGGGCTCGCCCGAGGTACCGGTTGTTGTCGTCGCGTTCGACGACCACCACGCGCCGGCCGTGGGCCAACAGTCCCTCGACCACCCGGATGCCGACCGAGCCCAGTCCGATCACCACCACATGGCCGACCATGCCCGGCACGCGTCGCCGTCCCAGTGACTGTTCGATCCGCCGACTCACCAAGACGTTGGTGAAGAGGGCGAAGGCCGTCGTGACGAGGGTCACGCCCACCACGATGAAGACGATGGCGAAGGCCTGGAGCCATGTGCTCTGGGTGGCGAAGGAGTAGTCGCCGAACCCCACCGTGGCCACGGTCTCGACCGTGAAGTAGAGGGACTTGAGGATGTCGGGGTGAGCATGGGTGGTGGGGTCCAGATAGCCCAGGTGCAAGACGATGGAGGCGATCCCCACGAGCGCCACCACAGCGGCCAGGACGAAGACCAGTCCCTTGGCGTTGGTCTGCATGACCCCGGCGGCGCGCCGACGCAGGATGCGGAGCAACGGCACCTTGAGTCGTGCCGTGCGGGCGGCTCGGGGCACGGCCACCCCGACCCGCTCGAGCTCGCCCATCGTGCCCAACACCGCCACCCTGTCTCCTTTCGCGACGCGATGGTCTCGTCCCGGACACACCTCCATGGCGCTGTCGACAGGCATGATCGCCACGGGGGCGAGGGCACCGAAATGCCCCCGGAAGGTGGGGTTCATCCCCAGGTGCTCTCCGGCGACGACCTCCACCACGGCGAAGCTCTCGCCCCCGAGCTCGAGCTCGTGGGACCGGAGTCCGAGACACGCCTCGACGAAGGGGGGCGGCCAGATCCGCCACGTCGAGGACACTCCCCGGGCCCGTCACCCGTTCCAAGGCCCGCCCCACCGACGGGTTGGCGAGCTGCACCACCAGACGGACCTCGGGGCGCGACTCGCGCACGCGCAGCGCGATCTCGAGTGTGGCCAGCTCGTTGGTCTCGGTGCAGATCACCGCCACGGCACGATCGAGGCCGGCTTCGGTGAGCCCGTCACCGAGATGCGCGCTGCGGTGGACGTGCGGGACACCCCAGCCCTGGACCACACGGGCCAGGCGCAGGTCGGGATCGTCGTCGACGACGACCACGGGCACGCCGCTCAGATGGAGCTGCTCAACGGTGCGCAGACCGGCTCCTTTGAGCCCGCACACGATGACATGTCCTGCGGCGTTCCAGACGTGGGGCTCATCCACCGGGGTCGCCTTGGGATCTGCCGTCGATCACGGGTGCTGGCGCCAACCGCGTTCGAAGGGCAGACGCCACGAGCGCGGTGCGATGAGGTCCTGGATCGACGACGGCCCCCAGGAGCCGACCCGGTAGAGCTGGACCTCGGGGGGCGAGTGGAGCAGTGGGTGTGAGACTTCCCACAGCCGTTCGATCCCCTCGGCGTTGGTGAACAACGTCTGGTCGCCGCTCATGGCGTCGTGGATGAGCCGCTCGTAGGCCTCGAGGACACTCTCGGCGTGGTCGGTCTCGTGCAAGGCGAACTGCAGGCTCAGCTTGTCGAGCTTCATCCCCGGGCCCGGCTGCTTGCCGTAGAACGAGAGCGACAACCGTGACGAGTCAGCCAGGTCGAAGGTCAGATGGTCGGGACCCTGGGTGCCGACGCCGGATCCGGGCGGGAACATCGACTTGGGAGGCTCGCGGAAGGCGATCGAGACGATTCGTGCCCCCTCGGCCATCTCCTTGCCGGTCCGCAAGAAGAACGGCACCCCGGCCCAGCGCCAGTTGTCGATCTCGCAGCGCAGCGCGACGAAGGTCTCGGTGTCGGAGTCGCGCGCCACGCCCTCGCTCCACCGATACCCCTCGTACTGGCCCCGGATCACCTGGGCGGGGTCGATGGGTCGCAGCGACCGGAAGACCTTGTTCTTCTCTTCGCTGATGGCCCGCGGCTCGAGGGCGGTCGGGGGCTCCATGGCCACGAAGGCCAGGATCTGGAAGAGATGGGTCACGACCATGTCCCGGAAGGCGCCGGTCTGTTCGTAGGTCCGGCCACGCGACCCGATCCCCAGTGTCTCGGGGACGTCGATCTGGATGTGGTCGATGTGCTGGCGGTTCCAGATCGGTTCGAAAAGGCCGTTGGCGAACCGGAAGGCGAGGATGTTCTGGGCGGCCTCTTTCCCCAGGAAATGGTCGATCCGGTACACCTGGTCCTCGTCGAAGACCCCCTGGACCACCGTGTTGAGCCGCCGGGCACTGGGCAGGTCGGTCCCGAAGGGCTTCTCCATGATGATCCGGGCCCGGTCACTGAGCTCGGCGTCGCCGAGGGTCTGGACGACGACATCCGCGGCGTGGGGAGGGATGCTCAGGTAGTGCAGACGTCGAACCTCGCCGACCAGTTCGTCCTCGGCGCGGGCCACGGCTGCGGCCAGGCCCGGCGCGCCCTCTGACCCCGAGACGTAGTGGAGGCACCGACGAAAGTTCCTCCAGTCCTCGTCGGCGACCTGCCCCCGGGCGAACTCGTCGACGGCCTTGCGGGCCAGGTCCCGGTATTCCTCGTCGTCGAGGTCGTCGAGGGCGGTGGCCAGGATGCGACAGTCGGGGAGCAGGTGCGCCCGGGACAGATGGAACAACCCCGGCAGGAGCTTGCGCCGAGCCAGGTCACCGGTCGCCCCGAAGAGCACGATCACATGCGGGGGCAGCGTGGCGTGGTCCTCGGTCACCGGAGCCGGTCCATGAGAACGAGAGGGCGTGTCATGGCGTTGTTCCTACCGGGTCCCGGGCGTCAGGAGACGCATGTCGGGGCTGACGCTACGGCGCCTACGTTTCCGCCACGTTGCCACCATCGGTGCATCGTGTAAACGACGGCTGCGCTTGAGCCCCGCGACCGACCTGCGACGGCGTGGTGGCGCCTTTCAGCTGGTCGGGAGGGCCGGGAAGGAGGGAGGTGCCTCCGTCGAGGCGCTCCCCCAACTGCGGTCCGGGGCCTCACCGAGGGCGACGTCGAGGCGGGCGCCGGTCTCTGACACCGTGGCCGGGAGCCACGGGCAGGTGTAGGGAGCCGGGCCCGCGGCGAGGGCCGAAGGCACCGAGCCACACGCCGCGTCGGTCGACGTCAACCCGGCGACCTCGAGGCCCTGGACATAGGGCGTGGCGGGCGAGGCCCCCGGTGCGTCGATGACGATGGCGTGGCCGTCGCCCAGGGTCAAGGTGATGTGGGGGAAGAGGGGGCTGGCGAGGACGAGCTCACCCCGGCCCGGCGTCTCGGGGTAAAGGCCCATGGCCGCCCAGACGTACCACGACGACATCGCCCCCAGGTCGTCGTTGCCGGGCTCCCCGTCGGGGGTGGGCCCGTACAACGTCGTGGCGATGCGACGGACGACGTCCTGGGTCCGGAACGGGGCCCCCGCGTAGTCGTACTCCCAGGGAATGCCAAGCGACGGCTCGTCACCGGCCCAGTCATAGGGCTGCTTCCGGCCCGCGTTGAGGTGGGTAAAGAACCTGTTCAGCTTGGCCACCACTGCGGCGTTGCCTCCCAGCGCGTCGAAGAGACCCCGCAAGTTCTGGGGGACGCTCCAGGTGTACTGGATGGCATTGCCCTCTTCGAACCCGACCTGGCCGATGCCCGGCAGCGACGAGCGTTGGAAGGCGGGCCCGGGCGGGAAGGTCCCGTCGGCCCGACGGCCGCCGAGAAAGTCCGTCGCCGGGTTGACCAGGTTCTGCCAACTCTGGGCCCGCGTCGAGAACGTGCGGGCCACCGCGGTGTCGCCCAGGGCCAGGGCGAGCTGGGCGATGGCCGAGTCGTCGATGGCGTACTCGAGGGTCTCCGAGGCGCCCACGGTGTAGGTGAGCGACGTCAGGTCGAGGGTGTCGGCCCGGACGTATCCCTTGGCCAGATACTGGGCCAGGTCCTGGCGTTCGAGGTGACCGCCGTTCTCGACCTCCGGGTCGGTGGCTCCTTTGACCATGGCCGCCAAGGCGCCGGCGGTGTCGAAGTCCCGGGCCCCGAAGGCATACGCCGAGGCGATGAAGGCGTCTGCGGAGTCCCCGTTCAACTGGGCGCTCTCGAAATTGGCCGCGGGCAGCTTGGGAAGACCACCGCCCTGGGCGGCATCGGCCAGCAGTGACCGGACCATGTCACTCGTCCGCTGTGGCACCACCAGGGCGAGGAGCTGGACCTCGGAGCGGTAGACGTCCCAGAGCGAGAAGTTGGCGTACTGGGTGTAGCCGTCGGCCACATGGACCTTGTCGTCGAAGCCGATGTAGTCCCCGTTGGCGTCGTCGAAGACGTTGGGGTGCAACATCGAGTGGTAGAGCTCGGAGTAGAAGGTCCGCTCGTCCGGGGCGGTGCCCCCCGTGACCTGGACGCGACCGAGCAACTCGTTCCAGGTGGCCGTGTCGCGTTGGCGCAAGGCGTCGATGTCCCAGCCGGGGTGCTCGGCGCCGATGTTCAGACGGGCATCGGCCACACTCACGAACGACACCCCTACTTGGACCTCGACGTCGCGAGTCGACGCGGGAAAGGTCACGTACGCGCCCGTGCCTGCCTTGGTACTCCGGCGCGACCGGGGGGTCACGGTCTTGGCGTGCCACGTCCCGAAGGCCCTGAAGTCGCGCTGGAAGCGCGCCGCGAAGTAGAGGTGGTAGTCCGCACTCGTCCCGCAGAAGTTCCCGCTCACGACCGATCCGTCGACCTCGTTAGCACCGACGACGGTCACCGCCGAGCGGGCCGACCCCGCCGCGCTGTCGGCCACCTTGAACAAGACGTTGGCCGGGGCCGTACCGGGGAAGCGGAGCCGACCGAGACCGGCCCTGGTGGTCACCGCCAATTCGACGCGCACGGCGGGGCGACCCACGGTGACGGCGTAGTTCCCGGGGCTCGCCACCTCACTGGCGTGTGAGAAGGCGGCGGTGGTCGCGGCGGGGTTCGACCCCACCGGGCCCACGGTGGGCAGGATGGGGATGTCGCCGTAGACCGGACAGCCCGGACCGCTCATGTGGGTCAGGCTGAAGCCGGTGATGGCGGAGTCCTTGAAGGCGTAGCCACCACCCGACGTCCGGTCCGGGAAGGTGTCGGGGCTCCACTGGAGCATCCCGAAGGGCATGTCGGCACCGGGGAAGGTGTCGATGCTGCCCACGCTGGATCCCCCCACGCCGGTGCCCACGAACGTGTCGACGAGAGAGCTCGGTGTCGCCACACGTCCCGATGTCGCCCTCGGCACGGCCGCGGTCGACGACGTCGTCGGGGCCGCACCCGGAGGTGACGGGTCGCAGCTGCACAGCACCGCCATCGACAACCCCACCATGACGACCGTCGATACGAGGCCCCGACGACCGGTCGGCCTCATCGCAGAAAGCGAGCCGCGAACTTTGCCAGGGCGTCGGGCACGTCCCGGGTCCGGGCCCAGGGCGCCACGATGAGGCGGTCCACACCCGCATCCGCCAAGGCGTCCACATCGGCGTCGTCGTGGACCGTGGCCCCCACCGTCACCGTGAAGGGGCCCGACCGGCCCGACGCCGATCGGAGATCGTGGAGCGTCGTCACATGGGCGCGGGCGGTGTCGGGGGTGTGGTTCAGCCCGATCCAGCCGTCATGGCGCGCGGCGCGTCGGAGCGCGGCGGGTGACTCCCCGCCGATCAACACCGGCGGATGGGGGCGCTGGAGGGGCTTGGGCTCGAACATGACCGTGTCGAAGTCGAAAAACCGCCCGTGGTGGGCCACCTGCTCCTCGGTCCAAAGCCGTCGACACACCTCGAGCGCTTCGTCGAGGCGGCCGCCACGGCTGTCGAAGTCGAGGCCGGCCACGTCCCATTCACCGCGCAGCCACCCCGCTCCCACCCCGAGCTCGATACGCCCCTCCGACACCACATCGGCGGTCTGGACGGCCCGGGCCGAGGTGAAGGGATGGCGCAGTCCTAGGTTGTAGACGTGGCTCCCCAAGCGGACCCGGCTGGTGCGACCGGCCAGGAACGACAGGTAGGCGAAGACGTCGAACACCGGCGTCGACGGAGGCACGGGTGGGTGCTCCGCCCCGGCGAAGGGCGACCCGGCCATCTCCACGGGCAGGACAAGGTGTTCGGGGAACCAGACGGACTCGAAGCCGAGCTCGTCCGCGGCGGTGACCGCGTCGAGGAACATGCTCGGGTGCATCAGCCCCAGGGCGATACCGAACCGCACGACCGACTACCCGTCGTCGCGATGGAGCAGGAAGGTGCCCGTCGACCGGCTCACGAGACGACCCTCGGCGTCGCGGGTGGCGGCTTCGGCGTAGGCGACCTGCCGGGCCATGCGGACGACGTCGCCGCGCACCGCGACGGGCTCGCCGATCTTGGCGGGGCGCATGGTCTCGGTCTTCATCTCGAGGGTGCCCCGGGTGCGGTCGCGCCCGGGCAGGGCGGCATTGATGGCGAAGTTCATCGACGCGTCGAGGATCAGTGAGTGGATCCCGGCCTGGGCTGTGCCGTGGGGGTTGCAGGCCAGGGCGGTCGGGGTCCAGGTCCCCACGACCCAGCCCAGATCCTCCCCGTCGACGCCGTAGGAGACGAACGTGGCCCCCACCAGCCCGATCACCTCCATGCCGCCGTTGCCGAGCCAGCGGTCCATGTCCTTCACTCGCCCCGTCACGACGCCAACCGTAGCGGCGGCCCGTCCCCGGCTCCGGGGAGGACTGGAGAACTCCCTGGTGGAGAGGGGCATGGCCGCTCACGTTGACCAGTAGGGTGACACCGAGGCAAAATCTTGACCGACCAGTCAGTTTTACGGGAGGAGCACCCATGACCACCGCTGTGATCGTCGATGCCGTACGGACCCCGGGCGGGCGCCGCAACGGGAAGCTGCGGGGCTGGCACGCTGTGGACCTGGCCGCGGAGCCCCTCAGGGCCCTCGCCGAGCGCAACAACCTCGACCCCGGGCTCGTCGACGACGTGATCATGGGATGTGTGATGCAGGTGGGCGAGCAGGCGCTCAACATCGGCCGCAACGCCGTGCTGGCGGCAGGGTATCCCGAGTCGGTGCCCTCGACCACCATCGACCGCCAGTGCGGGTCGTCCCAACAAGCCCTGCACTTCGCCGCCCAAGGTGTCATGGCCGGTGCCTACGACGTAGTGATCGCGGCAGGCGTCGAGCACATGACCCACACCCCCATGGGATCGTCGGTCGTGCGTGACCTCGGGTTCCCCTTCGGGCCGAAGATGATGGAGCGCTACGCCGAGCGCGGCGGCCTCGTGAGCCAGGGCATCTCGGCCGAGATGATCGCGGATCAGTGGGACATCTCACGCGAGGACCTCGACGCCTTTGGCGCCCGGAGCCAGCAGTTCGCGGCCCGGGCCACGGCCGAGGGCCGTTTCGAGCGCGAGATCCTCCCCGTCACCGTGAAGGACGACGAGGGCGCCCCCACCAACGAGGTCTTCGCCTCGGACGAGGGGATCCGACCCGACACCACCGCCGAGGTCCTCGCCAACCTGAAGCCCGCCTTCAAGCCCGACGGCAAGGTGACCGCCGGCAACTCGTCACAGATCAGTGACGGCGCCGCGGCCGTCCTCATCATGAGCGAGGAGAGGGCGAGTGCGCTGGGCCTCACCCCGAGAGCGCGGTTCCACGCCTTCTCGCTGGCCGGGGTGGATCCCGTGACCATGCTGACCGGCCCGATCCCCGCCACGCGCGCCGTGCTCGAGAAGGCCAAGATGACCATCGACGACATCGACCTGGTCGAGATCAACGAGGCCTTCGCCTCGGTGGTGCTGGCGTGGGAGAAGGAGCTCCACGGCGACATGGACCGGGTGAACGTCAACGGCGGTGCCATCGCCATCGGCCACCCGCTCGGGTGTTCGGGGGCCAAGCTCATGTGCACCTTGCTGAACGAGCTCGAGCGGACCGGTGGACGTTGGGGCCTCGAGACGATGTGCGAAGGCGGCGGCATGGCCAACGCCACCCTCATCGAGCGCTTGGGATAGCTCCCCGGGCTCAGGACCCCATCAGTGGTAGCGGGTGGCGACGACGAAACCGCTCGCAATGAGGACGATCCCTCCCACCAGATACCAATTGCTCGGTCCCGCCGGCAGGACGTTGAAGTAGTTGAGAACGATCATGAGGGCGCCGAGGACGAGCAGCAGCAAGATGAGCGGGCCCATCCACTTGGGGCTGACCTTGTTGCTGCGCGGGATCGGCGGCGTGTAGCGGCCACTGGCCGTCGGTGCGGGGGCAACGGCCCTCCCCGACGCCGAACGGCCCTTCCGAGCCGCACCCCCGGGACCCTGTTTGTTCGCCATGCTCCGAGGATAGCCACGACGGCGCAGCCAGCCGGGGCCGCCGAGCCGGGCAGTAGTCTGAAAGGGGTGGGAGCCCGGGTCCTGCTCGTCGACAACTACGACTCCTTCACCTACAACCTGGTGCAGGAGATGGGTGCGCTCGGGGCGGAGCCCGTCGTCCATCGCAACGATGCCATCGGTGTCGACGGGATCAGAGAGCTCGACCCCGACGGCATCGTCATCTCACCGGGCCCGGGGCGACCCGAGGACGGTGGCGTGAGCATGGCCGTGATCTCGGAGCTGGGTGGCGACACGCCCATCCTCGGCGTCTGCTTGGGCCATCAATGCATCGGCCAGGTCTTCGGTGCCCGGATCGTCTCTGCCCCCGAGCTCATGCACGGCAAGACCTCGGCCATCTTCCACACCGGGGTCGGCGTCTTCGCGGAGATGCCCAACCCCTTCGATGCGACGCGCTACCACTCCTTGATCGTCGACCGCGACTCCATCCCCGACGTGCTCGAGATCACCGCCGAGACGACCGACGGCATCGTGATGGGACTCCGACACCGGGAGATGGCAATCGAAGGGGTGCAGTTCCACCCCGAGTCGATCCTGACGAGTGTCGGACCGGACCTGCTCACCAACTTCCTGGGCTCGCTGGGAGCGACGCGAACCTAAGAGAAGGCCAGCGAGTGGCGGTGGTGGCCGGTGTTGCCCGTCGGCGCGGTCGTCGTCGTCGACCCCGAACAGCCGTTGAGGTTCGTCACCGTGATGTTGACCGTGGTCCCCGCGTTGACCTGTACTCCGCCGCTGGGATTCTGACTCTGGACGATCCCGTCCTGGGTGGGGTCCTGGGTCGACTGGCATATCACCACCGTGGTCAAACCCGCACCCTGCAATGTCGTGACTGCGGTGGCCTGTGTGTCGTTGACGACATCGGGCACGAGGACCTGCGACTGCCCACTCGAAACCACCAGGTTCACGTTGGCATTGGCGGGCTGCTGAGAGCCGGCGGGTGGGTTCGTGCTGATGACGTCGTTCTTCGGAACCGTCTGTGACGACTGTGAGGTGATGGTCCCGCACTGGAAACCGGCTTGGCCGAGCCGGTTGCACGCCGTGGTCTGTCCGAGCCCGCTCACGTCGGGCACCGCCGTCGTCGTCGACTGGGTGAAGATGTTGACGGTGCCGCCCGGCAAGATGGTCTCACCGGACTTGGGTTGTTGGAGACAGACGATGTTCTGTTGCGTGCAGGTGGTGCTGAACTGCACGTTGGCCTGCAGTCCCATCTGCTGCAACTGAGCCTTCGCCGCGGTGACCGACTGGGTCACGAGATCGGGCACGTGCACGGGAGGACCCTGGGCGCCGGTGATCAAGGTCACCTTGCTGCCGCGCTTGACCGTGATCCCCTTGGCCGGGTTGGTCCGCAGCACCTGGGTGTTGGGCGTCGTGGTGGCGGACCGGTCCGACACCACCGTGGTCTTGAGGCCGTCGTGTTGGAGGCTCCGCTCGGCTTTGCTCACGTTCTGGCCCGTGACGTCGGGCATCACGAAGGACGTGCTGGCCCCCTCCCCGATGTGCCACCAGCCCACGGAGTTCCCGAGGAAGATGATGACCACGGCCAACGCCACAAGGAGCAGGCCGAGGATGGCCGCATAGAGCTTGGTGCGGTTGGGCTCCTGGGCTCCTTCGAAGTCGTCGCCCCCCACCGCCGGCAACGCCTGGGTGCCCACAGCCCTGACTGCCTGGGTGGCACCCACCACCGGGTGCTGTCCCGTCGGGGGGGAGGTCGCCCCCACGGCCCGGCCCTCGCGAAAGCGCAAGAGGTCGATGCGCAGGTCATCACCGGTCGCGTACCGGTGGTCGGGTGACTTGGCGAGGCACTTCAAGATGATCGCCTCGAGGTCGGGCGGCACGCCGGGGTTGATCTCGCGTGGTGCGGGCGGGTGCTCGCGGACGTGCTTGGACGCCACGGCCACCGGGGTGTCACCGAGGAACGGAGGGCGGCCCGTCACCATCTCGAAGATCACGACACCGAGCGAGTAGATGTCGCTGCGCGAGTCGACACCCATTCCCTCGGCCTGCTCGGGTGAGAAGTACGTTGCCGTGCCCATGACCGCGCCGGTCTGGGTCAGGCTCTCCTCGGTGTTCACGGCGCGGGCGATCCCGAAGTCCGTGACCTTGATGGTGCCTTCCTCGGTGATGAGCACATTGCCGGGCTTCACGTCGCGGTGTACGACGCCGTGGCGATGCGCGTAGGCGAGCGCCCCGGCGACATCGGCGGCGATCTCCGCGGCCCGGTCCGGGTGCAACGGCCCCGCCGTGCGCAGGATCGACGACAGCGCCCTGCCGTCGACGAACTCCATGACGATGAAGTAGGTGCCGTTGTCCTCACCCCAGTCGAAGACCGGGACGATATTGGGATGCGACAGGTTGGCCGCGGCCTGAGCCTCGCGCCGGAAGCGCTCGACGAACGAGCGGTCTACCGAGAGCTCGGGGAACAGGACCTTGAGCGCCACGGGCCGGTCGAGGAGCTGGTCGCGGGCTCGGTACACCTCGGCCATGCCGCCCCGGGCCACCAGGTGCGAAAGCTCGTATCGTCCCGAGAGCACCCGGGGGGTCTTGGTGGGCTCCATGCGGGTCAGAGCCTACGTCTCGCCGGAACGCCGCCTGGGCCAGGCACTGTCTGTCTCCTCCTAGGGTTCGACTGGTCGGACATCGCTGTCACTGTCCCGCCAGGGCCGCTTGGATCATCGTCTTCATCACAGGGCCGGCGACCTCGGCACCAGTAGCAGAAAGGGCTTGGTGCGGGATGACGACGGCGACGGCCACCTTTGGTTGGGTCGCAGGGGCGAAGGCGATCATCCAGTCGGTGGTGGCGCTGTTTCCCACCCCCACCTGGGCGGTACCGGTCTTGGCCGCCACATCCTCTGAGGCCGGGAACCCGACGCCCGACGCCGTCCCGTTGGAGACAACCTGCTGCATGAGCTTGGTCAGCGCGGTCGCCGTCGCCTGCGAGTCGGCCCGGTGCCATGCATTGGGTTGGTACAGCTTCACCAGGTTGTTCTGGCTGTCGCGGATCTGATACATCACGTGCGGGGTCATCACGACGCCGCCGTTGGCGATACCGGCTGCCACGAGCGCCATCTGCAGCGGCGAGGCGGCCGTACATTGCTGGCCGATAGAGGAGTTCGCCAGGAAGATCTGCTGGCCCCCGTAGCACGCCGGCTGAAGGAACTTCGACACCTCGTAGCGGCTCGGGGGCAAATCGATCGGTGGCTGTGAGTTGAAGCCGAAGGCGTTGGCCTCCGCCGTCATCGAGGCCGCTCCCACCCGGGTGCCGAGGATGGCGAACCCGGTGTCGCACGATGGGGGGAGCATCTGGGCGATCGTCCCGCCACACGCGGCCGCGCTCCTCCCCCCATAGTTGCAGAGCGGGCTGTTGAGGCCCTGCCCGCCCAGGGTGCCACCCGGGATGCAGCCGTAGGAAGGCATGGACGTGTTCACGAGTTTGGGCGCGTACTGATATGCGGCCGAAGCGGTGACCACCTTGAATGTCGACCCTGGCGGGAAGATGTCTTGGTAGGCAAGAGACGCCGCGGGGGAAAACCCGGTGGCGGGGTCAACCTTGTTGTCGGCTGTGAACGCATTCGTCTCGGTCGCGATGTTGTTCGCCGCCAGCGGGTTGGGGTCGTAGCTGGGGTTCGAATACATCGAGAGGACAGCGCCCGTGGTGGGGTCGAGCACCACGATGGCCCCGTCTCGACCGTTCAGCGCTTGCCGGGAGGTCTGCTGCAACTTGGTCGACACCGTGAGCGTGACGGCGTCTGTCTCTGTAGGTGTCGTCAGCAGGTCGCCGATGGTCTTGACTGGGCGGTTGTGCTGAGCGAGATACGCGCTGTAGGTGTCCTCGATCCCGGTGGCGCCGTAGTCGAACGACAGGTACCCCGTGATCTGGCCGAACAGCGACCCCAAGGGATATTGGCGGACGTACTTGTACGAACCGCTGTGGGTCAGCGCAGACTGGGCCAGGACCACACCGTCGGCGCTCTGGATGATCCCCCGAGGTTGGTCGTATTTGGCTGCCACCACCGACGGGTTCGAGGGGTTGTTGGCGTAACTCTTCGCCTGCTTGACCTGGACGTTGTTGAGCTGGAGGAACAGCGCCATGAAACAGACCGCCATGCCGACCCCGAGCCAGCGAATACGCCCTGCCATCTCAAGCCACCTCGCCGCCGTGGCCGGGACCGGCGGGAGCCGTAGGGCGCAGGCCGAAGGTCGCCGGTGTCGAGGTCGGGATCGTCGTCGATGTCGTCGCGCCCGACGGCAGGCTCGCGGTCGGGCAGTAGGCGGGGGGTTGGTCCAGCGCGCACACGGCCTGGACCAGGCTCGTGACATAGCCGGCGGCGGCCTTGTACGAGGGCTCCTGGACGCCGCTTCGGAGATCGGGGATCTTGTAGGACGGGACCTGGCGGGCGGTCACCTGGGTCCGCTTCACGATCTTGGGATTCATCCCGACAAATCCACCGGGACGGCCCTGATAGATCACGACCTGGTTGTGGCTGAGGCCGATGAAATAGGAGTTGTTCACGTACCAACGGATCGACGCGTACCCCGCGTAGGCGAGTCCCCCTACCACGACGAGGAACAACAACACCCGGAACGTGATCCGTCGGGGGATGCGGGCTCCGGTGCGTGGGTCATAGCGCGGCGAGGGGGGACGAGCCAGGTCGATGTCTGGCGCGGAACGACTGACGACCGCGGCACCGGCGCCGTTGGTCGTGATCGTCCCGGCGGGGATCGGCGCCGAGGGCGGAACTTCGGGCGCGCTCACCACCATGGTGGCTCCCGCCGGCGCCGATGCCTCGGCGCCAGAAGCCGGTCTATCGGGAGCCGCAGCCACGACAACATCGGCTGACTCTGCGGCCTGGGCCTCCTCGGGTTCGACCGAAGCCGGCTCTCCCACCATGACGTCGATCACGACCACGGTGGCGTTGTCACTCCCGCCTGCCTCGTTGGCCAGTCGGACCAGAGCCTCGGCGGCTTGGCGGGGGTCGCGCGTTCGAGACAGGACGTCGGTGATCTCTTCGGGGGGGACCTCGTTGGTGAGCCCGTCCGAGCAGAGCAGGAAACGGTCGCCTTCTTCGGGGACGAGCTGCCAGACGTCGATGGCTACCTCGGGCTGGACGCCCAGGGCCCGGGTGAGGATGTGACGATGGGGATGAACCGCCGCTTCCTCCTCCGAGAGCTCGCCGCGCGCCACGAGCTCTTCGGCGACCGAATGGTCGGTGGTGAGCTGGACCAGGCTGTCATCGTGCAGGCGATAGGCGCGCGAGTCCCCCACATTGGCGAGGACCAACCGGTCACCGTCGTCGGTGGCGACGAGCGCTGCCGCGATCATGGTTGTGCCCATGCCCCGAAGGTCCGCATCTTCGTGGCCGCGCTCCCACACGGCCTTGTTGGCGTCGTGGATCGCCGCGGCGAGCCCTTCGGCAGAAGGCTTGCGACCGAACTCGGCCTGGAGGGTCTCGATGGCGGTCCGAGCCGCGATCTCGCCGCCGACATGGCCTCCCATCCCGTCCGCCACGGCGAACAGCGTGAGGCTCTCGAGCGCGAGGTCCTCGTTGACCGTTCGCACCCGACCCACATCGGAGGCCGATCCCGACCGGACGACGGTCAACGACCCTCCGGAGAGCTCGTCTGACCCGACACCGGCGCTCCTTGCCCGAGGCGGCGCGTCACCGGGATACCTCGAAGACTGTCCCACCCACCTGTAACAGGTCGCCCTTGCCCAGTTTGGCCGTTGCGCCGATGCGCTCGGCGTTCACCCAGGTGCCGTTGGTCGACCCGAGATCCTCCACCCACAGGGTGCCGTTGCGCCGGAACAGCCGAGCGTGGAGGCTCGAGGTGTAGGAGTCCTCGACCCGCACCCCACACCCCGCAGCCCGTCCCAGGGTCACCTCTTCGCCCACCTCGAAGGTCTGTCCGTATCCCTCTTGGGGCTCGATGACCTTCAGATGGAGCTTGCCGGCCCGCCCCTGGCGCCCCTGCGACGGGCGTGATCCTGGGGCCGCCGCCGGACCCAGAGCGGCCGCCCCCCGCGCCGGCGGAGGGCGGACCTGGACCCACACCGCCCTGATGACTCGGAAGAAGAACAGCCAGATGAGGGCCACGACCAGGATCTCCAGCGCCCGGAGGAGGTTCTGGTTGTCCAGCGAGGTCAAGAACACCAAGACCACCTGCCGCTCACGAGGTCTCGAATCGGATCGAGGTCGTCCCCAAGGTGATCTCGTCGCCGTCCTCGAGGACCCGCTCTCGGATCGGGACACCGTTCACCCTGGTGCCGTTGGTCGACTGCAGGTCGGCCACGACAACGTCGCTCCCGTGACGGCGGATCTCGGCGTGCCGGCGACTCACGTTGGGATCACTCAGGGCGATCGTGCATTCGGGGAGGCGGCCGATCTCGACGGTCTCGTTGCCGAGGACGATGCGCGTGCCGTCGGACAGGATCAGAGATGCCGCGGCGAGGCCGTCGAGCCCCTCGCGGACCTGGGCCGCCACCCGGTAGCGACCCGCCCGAGTGGCGGGATCGCTGCGGATCTCGACCTCGACCGGGCCCACGAACACGTACCCTTCGCTCCGGGCATGCTCACGCGCCGCGTCACCGAGCTCCCTGGCCAGGACGTCGGCGAAGCTCTGGAAACGGTCCGCGTCAGTGGGCGAAAGCGTGACCACGAAGACGTTGGGCGCGATAAGGCCTCGGACCCCCACGCGACGCAGGAGGTCCATCTCCCGAGTGAGGCGTCGGGCGATCTCCACGGGCTGGATGCCGCCCCGGAGGGCTTTGGAGAACGCGCCTTCCACCATGCGCTCGAGACGCTGCTCGAACCGTTGGAGTCCCATCGTGGTCGCCCAGCCTACCGGCGTCATCTGCACGGACGGGGTTGCCCGGTCGCGCACCAGGCGAGATGAAATCACATGAGATCTCTCGCGACCCGCCGTGACAATTTCATTACGGCGCGTGAGATAGAGCCACGATTCCCCAGGGGAGTCGAGCCGAACGAGTGCGCCCTGAGTGTTGGGGAGTCCCAGGAGGACCCATAGGAACAGTCAGGTATCGTGTCGCCGTCGCTCGGGCGAGTGGCGGAATTGGCAGACGCGCAGGATTCAGGTTCCTGTGTCCGAAAGGATGTGGGGGTTCAAGTCCCCCCTCGCCCACCGAGGGTTGTCGACATAACTGGGCGATTCGCGTCGACAAAACCCCCCGTGATTAGCACCGAATCCGGCGATTCTCGACTTTGGCCGCTCAAACTCTCTCCTTGTGGAGACCGACTTGCGCGACCGAGCTGATTTCGGTCAGGACTGGGACCACGGGGTCTGTTCAGGGACGCGCAGCAGCCCGACGGGTCACCAGAAGGACGAAACGCGGCGTGGATCAGGCGATCAGAGGCGGGCCATGCTCCGAGGCCGGAGCGGGGCTCGGAGATGCTGGGCGCCAGGTCTCGATGGACTTGGTCCGGCGGCGTCGGCGTGGGTGGCGGCTGGCTGTCGCCGTTCGTCCCAACATCTTCGTCGCCAGGAATGTCCGGATCTTGCGCACGTTGGCCGCCATCAACAACATGGCGGTCAGCACGCTCTGGGCGGCCACGCCATGGATCCGGCGGCGCCCCGGCTCGTCGAGGGCTTCGTGGGCGGGATCCTTCACATACCCGTTCATGCCCTCGTTGGTGTTGCGCAGCAAGCTGTAGGTCCGGTGCCACTCGGCGCTCTGGAAGAGAAGAGCCTGGCGGAACTTCGCGCCGGCTTCGGGGGGAACCATCACGCTCTGCTGCGTGCACGAGAGCGGGGGGCTGGCCTTGAGCTCGGGGCTGGGGATGACCCGCAGCTTGCCCCTGGTCGTCTCGGCCACAGAGGCCGGCTTCAAATCGCACCGGGCGAGGAACCACGGGCTCGCCGCGGGGCATTGGAACCGGGTGTGACCCTCGACATCTGGTTGAGACTTCGGTCGAGCCCGGTAACGCCAGCGCTCCTCCAATCGCTGCCCATACAGGGACTCGCTAATGCGACCTTTCCGGTAGTCGACGGTGGCGTCGATGAGCGCGGCGGGGATCATCGGGCAAAAGAGCGCCCCCTCGATTTCGAGAAAGCCCTGAGACTGGCCCTTCACGCCGAGCTCGGTCTTCTTGTAGTCGTAGACGGGCTTGTAGCCCAGGGCCAGCACCGGCAACTGGAACTTCTCGGGCATCGCGCCCGAATAGGCGCGGTCACCGGCCAGAAAGCCCGCTGGGTGACCCCGGCTCCGGACGCTGGCCAGTGCGCGCACGCCGTTGCGACCCGGCTCGTGGCCGGGCTTGTGGAGCACGGCCATGCCGACGACGAGGTTCGGGAATTCCAACTGGCTGTCCGGCGTGCCGGGCCCGGACACGACCAGGCTCGCCTCATAGCCCCAGTCGCTCTTCCCCTTCCCGGTCGGCCGATCGTCCTCGTCGTCGCGGCGGTCGGGGTCACGTACATACCAGCCGGCATCGGGATCGGCCGAGTGGACCTCGACGTCGGGCGCCGAGCCCTTGGAGGTTCCATCAGATGCTCTCTGTTAAGTCTCGGGTTGCACGCGAGACCATCTGATTCTCCATCAGACTCTGTCTTGAATAATGCGGATCGGAGTGCGCTTGTTACTAGTCGAGTCCTGTCGACATCGAGTCGCCCTGCGACACGCCTACGTCGCTGCTCAGATCTGGGACGAGCCGATGGTGGGGTCGGTGACCAAGGTATGCCTGGCGGCAGTGAATGTGGTGGGCGGGGCGTGATCCAGCAAGTCGGGCGCCACCGCCGAGGTCCCGGCGCGCGCCGCGCTGTCAGAAGCGCGACCCATCGCCAATGTGTCGTCGAGTACTGCACGCGCATCCGCGTCGAGCAGGGCGAGGTCGTCGGAAACCAGTGCGAGCCCGCCCGACAGACCGACGGCCCGCGCCCAGGTGCGGGCGGCCTCCGGGGACAGCTCGGTGTGCGTGGAGCGCAGCATGACGCAGTCGGGGTCGTTCACCCACAGACGGCGGTGCATGAAGCTGCGGGCCAGGGTGGCTGCGTACGCCCCCTTGGTGGCGGGTTGCACGTCCAGGTACCCAGCGACGATCTCGGCAGACGGCTCCAGGGCCCATAGGGGGGCTACGTCGGGGCCGATGCGGTTAGCGTCCACCACGCCGACGACATGGGACAGGGGAGCGCCGCAGCCCACGATGAAGGCGTCCTCGCCCGCTCCTCGGCGTACGGCCTCGAATCCGGCGCGCACACGCTGGGCAGGCGTGCGAGAGGGGTCGGCCCACACCCCGTCGACGCTGGGGGCGAAAGTGAAATCGAGCTTCAGGTACGAAAAGCCCATCTCGACCAGGCCATGCGCCGTCTCCGCGAGATGGTCGACGACCTCGGGGAGGGTGGTGTCGAGTGCGTACATGAAGCCGTCGTGCCCGCCGCCCCACGCTGGGTTCCACCACGCGTACAGCGGGCGAGTCCCGCCGCCGGGCTCCCGGCGCCGCGCCAGCCAGTCCGGGTGCTCGGTGGCGACGCGCGAGTCCGGAGCGGCTAGGAACGGGGCGAGCCACAAGCCTGGACGTAGTCCCGCATCACGCACGGCACCGGCTAGCCCGGGCAAGCCGGATGGGAAGGTGTCGTTTGTATCCAGCCAGTCGCCGACAGCAGCCTGGAATCCGTCGTCGAGCTGGAACACGTCAAAAGGCCAGTCCGCGGCGCGCGCGAGGTTCCGCATGAAGGCGGTCTCGGTGATGGCGTCGAAGTAGTGGTACCAGGAGCACCACCCGACCTGGTACGGCGCTCCCACGCGTGCCCCTCCGGATCGTCCCACCGTCTCGGCCCAAGCGCTTAGGAGCTCGACTGCCTGCCGACCATCGCCATGTTGGACGATCACGCCGTGCAGAGCGCGGCGTTCCCCCGGCGCGAGGACGGCGTCACCCAGGAATGCCTCGGTGTGCAGTTCGATGCCGACGCCGCCTTGGGCCCGACGCAGCCGCAGCGTGCCGTCGTGCCCGGTCCCCGCCTCAAAGCCGGCGAGCAGCGCTGACCCGGCGGCGTCGACGAGCACGGTGACCCACTCCGAGCGCAGCTCGCCCGCTGTCGTCACCTCGCGCTGGTCGGCGTGGTGGACGGCCTGAAGGAACTCGAAGTGCGCGGATGCCGAGGGGTCGCTATCCACGCCGAAGGTGGCAACACCCGAAGGGGACCACGACTGGTATCCGTGGCGGAAGATCCGCACCGGCTCCACCACGTCGCCGAGGCCGAACACGATCGACACCGACCGGACCGCCACGGCGTGGTCGTCGCGGTTGAACAGCCCCCACGACATCGAGGGCTGCCCTGCGCCCTCGGCCAGGTCCACCTCAAGCACCCCCACCGGGACAGCCCCGGTGCCCGTGACCGGTGCGCTCGGATTCGAGGTGCCGATTCTGGCCTCGACTCGCAGGGGCACCAGGCGCATCGGCAGATCGTAGAGGGGCCCGCGCGCCGGCTCTGACCCCGGGACCGGGAAGGCGGAAATCCACCAGCATCTAATTGGCGATCAGCAACTGCCGAAATGTCGAGTTTAGGGATAACGACGGGTCCCCTCATGCGCCCCAATCCCAACCTGAAGGGATGCACAGGGCTCAGCCGACTCCGTGGGAACACGAGTTGGAGCGCGCGTTCCCACGTTGGGAAGCTAGCCTCCTAGCCACTCAGTCCAAAAAGCCCGTGTCCCTGCCGAATCCTCTCGGGCATCTTGACGCATGCATCAATTGTAAGCGAAGGTCTCGCTACTAACCCGCTCACCTAGAGAAAGCTGGGTCGGTGAGTCTGTGAAACCAGGGGGGAACCCCGCGTCGCTAGAACGCAGGTCCGGTTCGTTAGTGGGTAACTACGATCCTTAGGTCGAACGCGCCCGATCCAGTCGTACAGGTCGCTGCAGCACCTTGACAGCTTCCCCGCGATCCAACAATCTGTGCTTGACCAGTCTTTAATGCATCGTAGAACACGGTCACGCTTCCACACCCCTGTCCTGCCACACAGCCCGAGGACGCGGGCAATACGGACGCCTTGCTAGCTGCGTGGATGACTTTGGTGTTTGACGATTGTTGTGTCCACGACATGCCGGCGAGCACGACCCTGATCCGATCGTGCACGAGCACGGTTAATGTCCCACCATTATCCGCAAATGTCGCGACCAGCACGTGTCGTTTAACAGGTTGCGTTGGTGCTGTCGTCGATCCAGATTCAAGGCTTGACGATGACGCCGAGTTGGACGCATGTGATGAGCCGCAGGCTCCCAGCACGACCCCTATCGTGATCAGCGCAGCCATTGCTCCGGCCGTGCGTCTCTGGTATGTCGGCTGACTCCTGTGTGGCGCTGTGTCTTCATGGAAGTTGGTCACAATCACCTCTGACAATAGGACGAAGGCACCGTTACATCGTCGATGATATCGGCGCGCCGGAACAAGGTTGGAGATCCTGGGTGATTGGGACCACGGTGCGTGACTCGAGTAATTGACTCAATGTCACCGGGACGCAGCTGCAACGTTGAGCGTAAAGGACTGGGATGCAAATCCGAGGTGGCTCGCGGCGACGATGGTGAAGCTGTAGCGCCCTGAGCGAGTCGGGGTTCCATAGAGACTGGCTGTTCCATCGCCGTTGTCGACAAAATGCAC
>DATKQM010000049.1:0-43145 GCA_035532735.1 Acidimicrobiales bacterium
CTCGAGATCTTTCACAACCGCCAGCGACGTCACAGCTCGATCGGAATGCTTACTCCCATCGAATATGAGATGCTCGATTTGTCCCAACAGCCAGTGGCATGAATTCCAGCATGCTGACGCTGAGAAACCCAAGGCACATCACCGCTCCCAGTCGAAACGGTCGAGAAGTTGATCGACGCCGTACCTCGTCGTTACCGGGCGTTGATCGTCCTCGGCGCTGGGGCTGGCTTACGAATCTCAGAGGCCTTGGCTGTGACGAACGACCGGGTGGATTTGGCTGGGCAGAGACCTCCTCGTTGACCGCCAGCTCGTAAAGTGCGGTAAGGACGGCGTTCCTGAGTTCGGTCCTGTAAAAGACAAGCGAAACCGGCCACGCACGATCCCCCTTCCGCAGGTGGTCATCCACGCCCTTACAGCTCATGTGGCGACTTTCGGTCTTGGGCCGGACGGTCTGCTCTTCACCGGCCCGCGCGGGGGAGCGATACGCCGGACGACGTTCTCAGACATGTGGCGAGACGCTGCTGGTCCACTCGGGATCGCAAATGGAGATGGCTTTCACCAACTCCGGCACTTCTACGTCTTGTTGCTTATCCGTGCTGGTGAGTCAGTAAAGACAGTCCAAGTTCGGCTCGGCCACACCTCGGCTCAGATGACCCTTGATGTCTATACGGGACTCTGGCCGGAGGACGACGACCGGACTCGGATTGCCGTCGACACCGTGCTTGGCCAATCGTCATGTGGGGCTGACGTGGGGTTAGCCGATGGCGGCTGAGCAAATGCCCTGTTCAGGGCTCATGTGACGGTGAGTCGGCCTGTAGGCGGGGTTCTGTTCGCCCTTGCGGACGAGGTGGCCATCCATCTCAGCGGCCTACCTGGGGACTGCCCACGAAGGGCGGGCGGGCTACCCATGTCCCACGTTCGGCCTTGCTCCGGGTGGGGTTTACCAAGCCGGCCGAGTCACCCCGGTCGCT
Organism: Acidimicrobiales bacterium; assembly: GCA_035532735.1. Classification (GTDB taxonomy): domain Bacteria; phylum Actinomycetota; class Acidimicrobiia; order Acidimicrobiales; family UBA8190; genus Chersky-840. The sequence continues at coordinate 972 of DATKQM010000049.1, forward strand.
GGTGCGCTCTTACCGCACCGTTTCACCCTTGCCTGTGCGAGCTCGCGCCCACCATCGGCGGTCTGCTTTCTGTTGCACTTTCCTTCGGGTCGCCCCGACTGGCCGTTAGCCAGCACCCTGCCCTATGGAGCCCCGACCTTCCTCGACACGGTCCCCGTCCGAGGACGAGCCCGTGGCGCGACCACCCGGCCGACTCACCGTCCCGATCAGTTTGCCACGTCGGTGGCCGCAACGGCACGGTCCGGTACCGGCTCCCGGGGACCATCGCCGACCACCCCCCTCGCTAGGGTTGCGATATGGACCCGCAGCCCGAGCGGCTCGCCCTCGTTGAGCAGCCCGAGCCACTTTCCATCGCGGCGCTCTACCGGCAGGTGCAGGCCGCGGTCAACGCATCGTTCCCCCGCGGTCAACTGCAGTGGGTCCGAGGCGAGATCCAGAGCATCTCGGACCGCACGGGACACTGCTACATGGACCTTGTCGACCCCGACGCGACCCGAGGGCGCGATACCCCGGTGCTCAAGGTCAATTGCTGGGGGAGGACGTGGAATCCCCTGAAACTGACGCTCGGACGTCAAGGAGTCGTTCTCGAGCCTGGTGTGGTGGTGTCGCTGCGTGGTCGGGTGGAGTTCTACCCCCCCAAAGGCCAGATCAACTTCATCGCCACCGAGGTCGATGTCACAGCGCTACTCGGGCGTCTGGCGGCGCGTCGCGCCGCGCTGCTCAACACGCTCGAGACCGAAGGACTTCTCCGGCGCAACCGGGTGTTGGTCGTGCCCGACGTTCCGCTGCGCGTCGGCCTCGTCGCCAGCCCCGGTTCGGAGGGGTACAACGACTTCGTCGGCCAACTCCAGGCGTCGGAGCTTGCCTTCGATGTGACCCTGTTCAAGGCCAATGTCCAAGGGTCGGGGGCGCCGGCTTCGGTGACGAGGGCCCTCAAGGCCGTGTCGGTATCCGATTGTGATGTCGCCGTGTTGGTGCGCGGCGGGGGGTCGCGCGGAGACCTGGCCGCCTTCGACGCCGAGGCCGTCGCACGCGCCATCGCCACGTGTCCGATCCCGCTTTGGTCTGGCATCGGGCACACCGGGGACCAATCCGTGGCCGACATCGTCGCCAATCAAGCCTTTGTGACGCCGACGGCGTGCGCCCAGGAGCTCGTCCGCCGAGTAGGCGCGTGGTGGGCATCAGTGGCCCAGGCGGGCGGGCGCATCGCACAAGGCGCGATCGACGCGCTCGAGATGGCCGCGCAGCGCGACGCTGCGGTGCGCAGGCGGCTGGGAACCGCCACCCGCAACCAACTGTCCCGGCACGCCGAACGACTCGAGACCCGCAAGACACGCGTCACGGTGCAGGCGCTTCGCCAGCTCGACTTCGCGGGAAAAGGCGTGGAGCGTCGAGCAGCGCGCCTCGGCCCCCGTGCACTTCGTGTCCTCGACCGCCAACAGGACCGAGCTGACTCGTGGAGGCGGTTGCTCGCCGCCTATGACATTGAACGCCAGCTCGAACGCGGCTACACCATCACTCTCGGCCCCGACGGCTCGGTGGTGCGCTCGGTCTCCGAGCTCACCGCAGGGTCCAGGCTGGTTACGAGGTTCGCGGACGGAAGGGCGAGCTCCACCGTGGATGGCACCGAGTCTCGATCGACGACTGAGGGGCAGCAATGAACGCGCAACGGCGTGACGACAACGTCCCACCTGCCGGGGAGCCGGTTGGGGAGCTGAGCTACATGGATGCCAGTCGCGAGCTCGACGGCATCGTCGAATTCTTCGAGAGGAGCGAAGTCGACGTCGACCAGCTCGTGGCCCGACTCGAGCGGGCCACAGCCATCGTCGACGAGCTCGACCGACGGATCCGGCGTACCCGGGCTCAGGTCGAGGAGCTCGTGCCGAAGCTCGAGGCGGCGGGGGGGACGGCGACCTCGGATCCGGGCACGGAGGGCGAGGCGGACGAGCCAGCCGAGCTCGACGAGCTGTCCACGGTGACGGGCCTCGACGGTGGCGGTTCGGACGGAGAAACGCTTCCCTTCTGACGGGCCAAGACCTTCAGGTCAGACGCGCGTGGACGTTCAGGCGGGTGTGAGCGCCACAGGAAGTCGGGCGAGACCCCGCAACGTGATGGTGTCGCGATGCTCGACGCTATCCTCGCCGAGTTGCACGTCTTTGAAGCGCGAAAGCAGTCGTCCGAAACACACCTGCCCCTCCAGCCGGGCCAGGGCCGCCCCCAGGCAGTAGTGGATCCCGCTCCCGAAGCTCATCGGCGGCCCCTCGTCGCGTGCCAGATCGAGACACTCGGGATCATGGAACCGGCGAGGATCGCGGTTGGCCGCTCCCAGCAACGTCATGATTTGCTCACCTGGGGCCAGATGCCGGCCCGCCACCTCGGTGTCACGGAGGACCACACGCCCGTCGAGCTGGACCGGGCTGTCCCAGCGCAGCAACTCCTCCACCGCACGTTGCACCGCCTCGGGGTCATCAACCGAGGCGCGCAGACGGGCCATCTCGTCGGGGTGGCGCAACAAGGCCCACAGGCCGTTGCCGATCAGGTTGGTGGTGGTCTCGAACCCGGCTGCGAAGAGCAAGATCGCGGTAGAGATCACCTCGTCCTGGCTGAGCCGGTCCGAACCGTCGGACACGGCGATGAGCTCAGAGAGCAAGTCGTCGGCGGGATGTCGTCGGCGCTCGGAGATCAGCGTTTCGAAGTACTGCTCCATCGAGATCCGCGCCGCGCGCGCCCCCCGTAGGTCCCGGGCATCCGACGTCGGCTCGAGGATCCGGGTGGCGGCGCGGACGAGGTCTTGGAACTGGGCCCGGTCCGCCACGGGGACCCCGAGCAGCTCCCCGATCACGGCGACGGGAAGTGGGAAGGCGAGCTCGAGCATGACGTCGACGCTCTGTCCATGGCCACCGGCCTCGGCCATGGCATCGAGGAGCCCGTCGCACAGCGACGCCACGTGGGGTCGCAGGGCCTCGACCGTGGTCGGGGTGAATGCCCGTGCCACGAGACCACGCAGGCGCGTGTGGTCGGGGGGATTGAGGGTGAGCATGGACTGTCGACGCTCGAAGAACTCGAAGAAGTCGTCGGCCTCCTCATCGGGGATCCCCCAGCCGGCGATCCGCATCCGGGCTCTGCCATCCTGGTCGGATCCCTTGCCGAACTGCGGAGCCCGAAGCACCCGCTGACAATCATCGAAGCGCGTGACGATCCAGCTTCCCATCGAGGACCGGAACAGCGGCGCGTTCTCCCGGATCAGGGCGTAGTGCGGATACGGGTCGGCACGCCCCTCGGGGGTGGCCAGGAGTGCAACCAACTCCGCGTCGAGATCGACTGCCTCTGCGCTCGGCGTCGACGTCCCCGATTCGGCGGGCTCAGTCATCGGTCAGTGGATCCGGCGCTCGCGGAGCCGCCAGTAGGGCTCGCGAAGCTCGCGCTTGAGCACCTTTCCCGAGGGGTTCCGGGGAAGGAAGGCCACAAAGTCGACTGACGTCGGACACTTGTAGTGCGCCAGGCGCTCCCGGCACAAGGCGATGATCGATCCCTCGTCCAACTGGGCGTCCGGGGCTGGCACCACGACGGCCTTCACCGTTTCGCCCCATTTGTCATCGGGGATGCCGATGACCGCGGCATCGGCGACGCCGGGGATGGCGAGCAGCACGTTTTCCACTTCGGCGGGATAGATGTTCTCGCCGCCCGAGACGACCATGTCCTTGATCCGGTCGTGGAGGTAGAGATAGCCGTCCTCGTCGATGTACCCGGCATCCCCGGTGCGGAGCCACCCGTCGTCGACGATGGCTCGGGCCGTCTCCCCGGGTTTGTCCCAGTAGCCGACCATGTTGAAGCCCGAGCGCGTGTAGATCTCACCGACCGCTCCTGTTTCGACGTCGTCCCCCGTGTCGGGATCGACAATGCGCAGCTCGACTCCGGTGATCGGCTTGCCTGCGGCCCGCAGGAGATGTCGGCGAGGGCCCTGGGGGTCGTGGTCGTCATGCGAAAGGAGCACGATGGCCCCCGTGGTCTCGGTCATCCCGTAGACCTGCGCGAACCGGCACCCGAAGGCCCCGAGGCACCGGACGAGGACGTCCTCGGCGATGGGAGAGGCCCCGTAGAAGATGGTGTCGAGGCTCGACAGGTCGCTCTGGGCGATGCTCGGGGTCGCCAAGAGGAGCATCAACACGGCCGGGACGAGAAAGGCGTGGGTGATCCCCTCGACCGCCACCAACCCCAGGAGCTCGACCGGGTCCATATCGCGCAGGATCACCGACGTGCCGCCACGCGACATGCCGCTCAGGGCCCAGCCCGACCCGCCGATGTGGAACAGCGGCATGGCCACCAGGCTCACCGTGTCCTCGCCGATCTCGAAGGCGTCTCCCGCGGCCTGCTCCAACATGAACCCGATATTGCGATTGGCGAGCATCACACCCTTGGGCAGCCCGGTCGTGCCCGAGGTGTAGAGCTGCATCGAGACCTCGTCGGGGCCGCCTTCGTGGCCGGGATCCGTGGCGGGTTGGTCGGCCAGCCAGTCCTCGTACCCGACCCGGCGGGCGAGGTCAGACGCACCTCCGAGATCGCCATCGACCTTGGCTTCCCCGAGCACCACCACGCGCGTCACCGAAGGCAGCCCACTTTCCATCGCCGCCAGACACGGGGCGAATTCGGGATGGACAACGAGGACCTGAGCCCGGGAGTCGTCGATCACCGCTGCCATCTCGGCCGGAGCCAGGCGCCAATTGACCGCCACGTTGACCGCACCGCTCAGCGCCCCTCCGAACAACACCTCGAAGTACTCGAGACCGTTCCGGTCCAGAAACGCCACCCGGTCGCCGGTGCCGACGCCATCGGCCCTGAGAGCGTTGGCGACCCGACAGGCGCGTTGGTGGTGTTGCTTCCAGGTCACCGTCGTCCCTCGGAACCGGAACATCGGCTTGTCGCCGTGGTCGGCGACATTTCCCCGGAACATGCCGACCACGCTCGAACCCCGCATCGTCCCCCCTCCTGCCAGCTCCCGGGTAGCACCCGAGGCCCGGCCCACTGTAGGTCGCCCTCCGTTTGGCGGGGTGTGCCGGTAGGAGCGTGCGGCCCTTACGATCGCGGCATGGAAGATGACCAGTTGTACTTCCGCCAGCTCCTCTCGGGTCGGGACTTCGCCGTGCAAGATCCCGTGGCGACCCAGATGGTGAACTTCTGTTATCTGATCGGCGATCGGCACACCGGCGAAGCGGTGATCGTGGACCCCGCCTATGACATCGGAGGGCTCCTGGGCATCCTCGCCGCCGACGACATGCGGTGCGTGGGCGTCCTCGCCACCCACTTCCATCCCGACCACGTCGGTGGGGACCTGATGGGGTACCGGATCGAGGGGGTCACGAACCTTCTCGAAGAGGTCCCGGTGCCCATCCACGTCCAGGGCGCGGAGGCTCCCTGGGTGGTTCGTGCCACGGGTGTGTCGGCAGGCGAGCTCGTCGAGCACACCAGTGGCGACGTGGTGAAGGTCGGCGACGTCGACATCGAGCTCGTCCACACGCCGGGCCACACCCCGGGCAGCCAGTGTTTCTCTGTCGACGGCCGCTTGGTGGCGGGCGACACCTTGTTCCTCGACGGCTGCGGGCGCACCGACCTCCCCGGCGGTGACCCCGAGCAGATGTACGAGTCGCTCACGACACGCCTGTCCCGCTTCGACGACGACACGATCTTGTATCCCGGACATCTCTACTCCCCTGAGCCGTCGGCCAGCATGGGAGAGACGCGCCAGCGCAACTACGTCTTCCGGCTTCGGACCCCGGACCAGTGGATGATGATGTTCGGGTCTTGACCCGGTGACCGGAGGATCTCCGAGGCACCGCTAGGGTCTCGTCCGCCCATGGCCCTCGACCCCAGCTCCACCATCGCCGTCGTCGGCGCGTCCCTGGCTGGGCTGCGCGCCGCTGAGACCGTGCGCGCCGAAGGCCACACCGGTCCCGTCGTCCTCATCGGCGCCGAGCCCCACCTGCCCTATGACCGTCCGCCGCTGTCGAAGCAATTCCTCGCCGGTACGTGGGGGCTCGATCGGGTCATGCTGCGACCGTCGGACAAGATCACGGCGTTGGGCCTCGACCTTCGCCTCGGCCACAGTGCCGGTGCGCTCGACGTCGAGGGCCACACCCTCGAGCTCGATGACGGGAGCACCGTGCGTTTCGACGGATTGGTGCTCGCCACGGGAGCCCATCCTCGTCCCCTTCCCCAGACCACCGGTCTCGCCGGCGTGCACATGCTGCGGACCCTGGAGGATTCCATCGCCCTCGGCCACGCCACACGTGCACCAGGGGCGCGAGTCGTCGTGGTGGGCGCGGGATTCATCGGGTCCGAGGTGGCCGCCACGTGCCGAGGCCTCGGAGCACGCGTCACGGTGGTCGAGGCGCTGCCCCAACCCCTCGCCCGTGTGCTCGGAACCGAGATGGGAGCAGCGTGCGGTGCCTTGCACCGCGCCCATGCGGTCGAGCTCCTCACCGACGTCGGCGTGGGTGCCCTGCGGACGGGGCCCGACGGCGTCACGGTCGACGGCGTCGAGCTCGACGATGGCACCGTACTCGACGCCGAGGTCGTCGTGGTCGGCATCGGGGTCGTGCCTACGACCCAGTGGCTGGATGGCTCGGGGCTCGAGATCGCGAACGGGGTGGTCGCCGATGCCACCCTCCACGTCGCCGACGACGTGGTCGTGGCCGGCGACATGGCGCGCTGGTACGACCGGGGCCTCGGCGACACCGTCAGGATCGAGCACTGGACCAACGCGGCCGAGCAAGGTGTCGCCGCGGCGCGCAATCTGCTGGCGGGTCGCGCCGACGCCACCGCGTACGTTCCGGTGCCGTACTTCTGGTCCGATCAGTACGACGTGAAGATCCAGGTGATCGGGCACCCCGGTCCCGACGACGATGTCGTGGTGGTGGACGGGTCGCCGACCGATGGTCGATTCGTGGCGCTCTACGGACGTGCCGGCCGGCTCACCGCCGCGTTGGGCTTCAGCCGTCCCCGCCAGTTGATGGGCTACCGGCCGCTCCTCGAGGCGGGGACGAGCTTCGACGACGCGCTGGCCCATGCCGTCTGACCGACCCGGGCCCGACGAGGACACCACCGCGCGGTAGCTCGGCCCGCAAGGACCGCATCGACGCCAGGATCTGCCGATCGTCCTCGGCCGTCGGGTGACGACCGCCGTAGGCGCTCGCCTCGACGATCCCGGCCAGCGCCTGCCACGTCCCGGACCGGTCACCCGCCAATCGGTCGATCGCGGCTGCGTACTCGGTGAGCGTCTCGTGCTGACGCCGGCGTCGTCCCGCCCGCCTTCCGGCCGCCTCGATGCTCCGAGCCGCCCTCTCGGCCCAGGTCCGGGGCCGTCGCCGCCGCAACACCACGACCAATGTCACCGCCGCGCCCAGCGTGAAGACGAGCCCGATGGGCACCCAGGGGAGCCGGCCCAGTGCCGCGCTGGCCTCGTGCCACAGGGTCGACCCCGGCGACGGGTTGGCCAGCGGCACCACGGCGGTGGGGTCGAAGCTCTGCCACCCGTAGCCCGAGAACCACACCTGCACCCAGGCATGCGCGTCTTTGGCCTGGACGTCGTAGAGGTCGGTGATGGGGTTGTACGGCCCGGGAACGTAGCCGACCGCTTCGCGCGCCGGGATGCCGATGGACCGGAGCATCACGGCCAAGGAGGTGGATATCTGCTCGCAGAAGCCGGTGCGGTTGCCGAAGAGGAATTCGTCGACGGTGTCCTGGCCCGGCGCGAGCGGGGGGATGTCGGTCGAGTAGCGCGTGTGCTTGCCAATCCAGGCGATGAGGCTCTCGACCTTGTCGTAGGTGGTGGTCTCGCCGGCGCTCACCTTCTCGGCGAGCGCCTTCACGCGCGGATACGGGTGCGTGACCGTCGCGTCTTCCTCGATGATCGAGGAGGGCACCGCACCGGGTCCCCCCGCCGCCCGCAGCTGGTCGACCGAGGGCGTGTTCACATACGACTCCACGGTGTAGATGGCGCCTGGGCCGAGACCGATGGGCGACACGATGGAGTCGTGGTCCGACACGAACAGGTCATGGGTCGGGAACCACACCTCGTGGGCGGTGTCGGCGTGAAAGACCAGGTTGGGTGACGACTGCACGACATAGAACGTCTGGAGGTCGGTCGACGCCGTCGCCGGGGGGGCGGCCGGTCCGGCCAGGACGAAGGGTGACTCCTCGTCCAGGCGCTGCGGGCCGTGCGAGGTCGGGGTGGCGATCCAATTGGCCCCGTCCCAGGTGTCGAAGGTCTCACCGATCCAGTACGACGGCCGATCGGCCCGTACCCGCATGACAACGGTGTTGCCGAGGGCGCCGCGCAGCGCGGTGTCGAGGCGGTTGGAGAAGCCCAGGAATCCACCCACCCGCGTCGGCCCCGCCGCGGTCCCCGGCTTGGCCAGTTGCGCCAGCTTGGTGTCACCGGCGAGCCCTCCGGGCACGGGCAGGGGCGCACCGGGGCCCGAGGCGGAGGGAAAGTCGATCCGTCCCGCTACGTGCGGCGCCGGCAGGATGGCGAGGACCAGGGTCCCGGTGACGGCAACCGATCCCAAGGCGCCGATGATGCCGCCGACGCGCATCCGCCCGCCGTTGCTGGCCGAGCTCCACATGGCGATCAGGCCGGCCAGGCCGCAGGCCAACCACACGAGCACGTAGAGCCCGAAGGCGAGATCGATGGCCTGGGCCGCGGCGACGGCTATGAGGCTGGCCGATCCGGCCAGAGAGAAGGCGAGGTCGCGTCGCGCTGGGACGTCGAAGGCGTGTGCCACCTGCACCCACACGAACAGCACGGCGAGGGGGTTCTCCACCGTGCTCACGTCGTAGAGGGCCTGGCCGGTCAACTGTCGGAAGAACCACACGAACGCCGCCACCGCGCTGATGGCGAGGATGGGCTTGATCCATGGCAACGGGCGTTGGCGGGTCCGATAGGCGAGGACCATGCCCGCCATGACGAGGACGATCGAGCCGAACGCCACCGTCCACGACAACTCGCCCTCGGCCCGGCAGGCGGCGATGCCGGTCACCACGGCCCCGGCGCACGCCACCCGCAGCGTGATCGAGTGTTCGGGCGGCCCGGGACGGTTGGCGCGTTTGACCGCGTCGAAGATGCTCATCGCCGCGTCACCGATGGGCCCCCGTCACCGATGGGCCGGTCGCCCACGGCGCGTGCCAGGCGACGGCCCGCGCTGCGGCGGTCACCGACGGACCCGGTCTTCGGGCCCGTCGCCTCGGTCGTGGTGAGGAGTACCGACGCACCTCTGTCGACCAAGGCGACCACGGTCGCCATCGCCCTCTCGGCCATGCGCTCGGCCGCGTCGACGTCGGCGGGGAGGTGGATCTCCAAGGTGACGGGCTCGGCGCTGGGCCCTTCCATCTCGCGCACCATGAGCTCCCCGCTGTGCGCGGTGGCGGGCCAGTGCACGAAGCGTCGGTGGTCCCCGGGGCGGTAGGGCCGAACCCCCCGGGGCTCGCCGATCTGGACGGCCGAGTCGACGACTCCAGCGCCGCTCGTGTCCTCGCCGGCGCCCGGCAGCGCCAGGGGCCGACCCAGTCGCGGTCCCACGTGCAGGGTGCGGGGGAGTGCGACGACGACGTTCTTGCGCCACCACAACAACCCGAAGGGAGCCGCCGACGCCACCTCGACCACGACGCGGTCATGCACGCCCCGGCTGGGGGGAAGCAGTGTGATCGGCTGGGCCGGTGTCGGCGCGGTGTGTGGACCCACGAACGACTCGGGGCCGGGAGGGTCGACAGGCTTGACCCGGAGCCGGGTGTTGGCGTCGGCCACGAGCTCCACGGGCAGGCCCGCGGTGCCGTCACTGGGGACCTCGATGATTCGAAGCCTGGCCCGCGCGACGACGACGGCGGGGGCGAGGAGGCCGACGCCGAGGATGCCGGCCAGCACGTCGCCGACGGCCTGGACCCATCCGGCCCCGCTGTTGTGGGCGACGAGACCCCACGCCACGAGGACACTGGCACAACTGACGAGTGGGACCAAGGGACGGACGGGACCGATGAAACGGCGCCTGCGGGCGCTGGTGCCGATCGGGTTGGCCCGATCGGCGTGACCGGTCACGGCCTGGGAGCAGGTGTGGTGTCGAGCAGACCCCGGACCGCCGCGACACCTTGCTCCACACCTTCGTCGGTGAGGAGCCGGTGGGCGAGACACGCCACCGCCACGGCCTTCACGTCGTCGGGCGTGACGAATGACCTCGTCGAGAGCACCGCATGCGCCTGGGCGGCCCGGATGAGCCAGATGGCGGCGCGGGGGCTGGCGCCGAGTCGCACCCCCGGGGCGTTGCGACTGGCCCGACACAGCGCCACGGCGTACTCGGCGACACTCGACGCCACCTCGACAGACTCTGTCGCACGCTGGGCCCCGGCCCATTCCTGGGTGCTGCACACGGGACGGAGCTCCCCGAGGGCGAACTTCCCGCCGCCATGTTGGACGAGTCGGGCCTCGGTGTCGGAGTCCGGGTAGCCGATGGCCGTCGCCAGCGCGAACCGGTCGAGCTGGCTTTCGACGAGCGGATAGGTCCCGAGTTGGGAGAAGGGGTTCTGCGTGGCGATGACGAGATGCGGGCGCGGCAGCGGCCACGACTCGCCGTCCACGCTCACCTGTTGCTCCTCCATCGTCTCGAGCAGGGCGGCTTGGGTCCGCGGTGGGGTCCGGTTGAGCTCGTCGACGAGCACGACGTGCGCGAACACGGGGCCGGGTCGGAATTCCCACGTCCCGGTGTCGGGCGCGAACACCGACACACCGGTCACGTCGGAGGGAAGCAGGTCCGGATGGCCTTGGACGCGTGACAACTCTGCGCCCAACGACGCGGCGAGGGCCCGGGCCAGCACGGTCTTTCCGACCCCCGGCACGTCCTCGATGAGCAGATGGCCGCCCGACAAGGCAGCCATGGCCGCCGCGGTGAGCGCTCCGGGCGTGCCGAGCAGGACCTTGCTCAGGTTGTCGACGAGCGCCCGCCCCAGGGCGATGGCGGCATCGATGTGGGCCGACCCGTCGAGATCGGTCGGCCCGACAGGGCCGTCGAGGACCCCGATGTCGGGGACCAAATCCGCGCGTCCGCTCCCGGCCACGCTCATGACGCGGTCCGTGGTCGCCTCGCGCTCCCCGAAGTGGGCGGGCTCCATCAGGTCCACGTTATCGGCACCTTCTGAGCCGAACTGAACGCGTTACCAGGGGTGATGTCCCGGGATTCAGAACTCCAGGGCGGACAGCTCAGGCACGGTGGCGAGGGCCCGCTCACGCGCCGCCAACCACCGGGACCGGGTCGAGCTCCGCTTGGCCTCGGTGCTCCGGGGCTCGACGACCGCCGAGGGCCGCCACGCCGCGGCCACGTCGTCCTCGTCGGCCCACACCCCGAGCGAGATGCCGGCCAGATAGGCGGCGCCGAGCGTCGTCGCCTCGGTGACCGGGGAGATCTCCACCGGTCTCCCCACCGCGTCGGCGAGGGCGGCCACGAAGGTGGGGTTGGCCGACATCCCCCCGTCCACGCGCAGGGTCTCGATGGTCATGGCCGTGTCGGCCTCGGCCGACTCGAGCAGATCGGCGCCGCGATGGGCCACGCCCTCGAGCACGGCCCGGACCATCTCGGGGCGCCCCGAACCGCGCGTGATCCCCACGAAGGTGCCCCGCGCCCCGAAGTCCCACACCGGTGCCCCGAGCCCCAGCAGCGCGGGGACGAACCACACGTCGCCGGTGTCGTCGCACGCCGAGGCCACACGATCCGAATCCGCCGCGTCGTCGATGATCCCGAGATCGTCGCGCAGCCACTCCACGCACATGCCGGCCGAGAGCATGACGGCTTCGACACCCCAGGTCTTTCGTCCCGCCCGCTGCCACGCCACGATCGGGAACGTGCCCGCCCCGCCCCGTCGGGCGAAACCGGGGCGGATGTCCCCGACACACAGATCGAGCATCCCGCCCGTTCCGAAAGTGGCCTTGGCCAGTCCCGGCCGGGTGCATCCCTGGCCGACGAGCGACGCCTGTTGGTCGCCTGCCATCCCGCAGATCACCGGCGCGCCGCCCAGGGCGGTGGCCTCTCCCACCGTGCCCGAGGAGTCGACGATGGCGGGGAGCACGCCCCGCGGGATCCGCAGCCCCTCGAGCATGGTGTCGTCCCAATCCGCCCCGGTAGAGGTGAGCAGGCCGGTGATGGCCGCGTTGGTGGCGTCGGTGACGTGCAGCGCGCCCTCCGACAAGGTCCAGGCCACCCAGGAGTCGACGGTGCCGAAGCACAGGTCGCGGGCCCGGTCGGGGTCGGCCATGTCGAGGAGCATGGAGACTTTCGTCGCCGACTCGTTGGGGGCCACCCGGATGCCCTGGTCGCGCAGCACCAGACATGTCCCCACGGTGCGCAGGTCCTGCCAGCCGATGCCCGGGCCCACGGGCTCGCCCGTGGCCCGGTCCCACACGATCGTCGAGCCCCGTTGGTTGGCGATCCCCACCCCGGCGACCGGCCCCCCCGCCGCCAGCGCGGCCTCGGCCACCTCGAGCACGGCCGACGCCATGGCTGTGGCGTCGAATTCCACGAAGCCCGGCGCCGGTGACGAGGGCAGCACCTCGACGTAGTGGACGTGGTCGATGGCCCCGTCGGGCCCGACCACCGCGGCCCGGACCCCCGAGGTCCCCACGTCGACGACGAGGATCCCGGTCACGGCCACCGGGCCTCACCGAAGGGCGACGGCAGCCCGAGCTTCCCGGGATTGAGGATGCCGCGCGGGTCGAGGGCCTCCTTCAGGCTCACGAGCACGTCGAAGGCACCGCCGAGGGCGTCGGCCAGGAACCGGCCCCGGTTGATGCCCACCCCGTGGTGGTGGCTGATGGCTCCACCGTGGGCCCGCACCGCGTCCATGACGACTCTCCATGCCGTCGTGTAATAGCTCTCGGCCCACGCGTCCGCCGCTGCTTCGGAAGCGGCAGTGTGGGATTCCACAGCACCCGACGATTCTTCGGGCATCCGCCCCGCGAAGGTGAAGTACAGACAAGCACCGTCGACATAGGCGTGGCTCTGGTGCGCGGAGGCGGCCAGGGTGCCCTCGATGGCGAGCAGCGCTGCCACACAGGTCTCGTAGAGACCGGGCAACGTCGACCACCGGGCCGCGATCTCGATGGTGTCGACGACGATCCCGGCCCGATACAGCGGCGCCAGCGCCGAGACATCGTTCTTGTGGCCCACCCAACGCTCGACCACGGCCTCGTCGAGCGGCCGGGCCCCCGCCGCGGCGCACTCGGCGTCGACCACACCGAGGGTGGCACCGAGCAACCCCTCATCGGCTTCGTCGAGGACAACGAGCGCGCTCTGGTCGGCGAGCTCGAAGTTCCGAGCCGACTCGGTTTGGTCATAGAGACGAAGCACCGCCGGCGTGGCACCGCGCCGCAGGATCCGCCGGCACACCTCGAGGCCTTCCCCGAACCCGGTGAACGAATAGGCCCGACGCCCCTCGGCCGGGGCCACGGGATGCAGACGCAGTTGCGCCTCGGTGATCACCCCGAGGGTCCCCTCGGACCCGACGAACAATTGCGACAGGTCGGGTCCGAGCGCGGCCCGGGGGCCCGCACCTCCGGTCCTGATGACCCGCCCGTCGGCCAGGGCCACCTCGAGCCCGGTGACCATGTCTTCGATCTTGCCGTAGCGCGTCGAGTACTGCCCCGCACCCCGACACGCCACCCAACCGCCCACCGTGGACAGTGCCATCGACTGCGGCCAGTGCCCGAGGGTGACGGCGTGGGTGCGGAGATCGGCCTCGAGGTCAGGGCCGAAGGTCCCGGGGAGCACCTGGGTCAACAACGACGTGGTGTCGACGTCGACGATGCCGGCCATGGCGCACAGATCGAGTGACACCCCGCCGAACAACGGGACGCTCGACCCGCACACCCCGGACCGACCGGCCACGGCGGTGACCGGGACCCGCCCGTCGTGACACGCCGCCAACACCCCGGCCACCTGCCCGGCGTCGGTGGGCCGTACCACCACGGCGGGGCGCGCCGGGACGCTGCCGCGCACGGCCCACCGGATAGCCAGGGGCCACCAGTCTCTTCCCGCTTCGGCCCGTTCGCCGTCGTCGACCGACACCTCGGCGCAGACGTCGCGCAACCGCGCCTCCAAGGCGTCGTCAACGCGGACTCGGGGTCCGGTGATCCGGTCGGTGATCTCCGCGGCGGGCGCGTCGATGGGCGTGACCGGTGTGGGTGTCCCGCTCACTTCGTGCTCACGGGGTCGAGCCCGGCGCGCGCCAGGTCGCCGCGCGCCTGATCGGCGAAGCCGGCCGCGTCACGCGCCGCGTCGGCCGGGTCGCGCCCCCATTCCGGGGCGAGCAGCTCGGCCAGGGCCGGAGCTACCTCGGCCGCGTCTCGGGCCCGCCGCAATACGGCCCGGGTCCGACGCGACAACACGTCGTCGACGGTCATGGCCATCTCGTGGCGCACGGCCCACAGCGCTTCGACCCGCAGATGGGGGAGCCCACGGACCATGGGCTCGAGCAGCTCGGGCCGGCCCTCGGCCAAGGCCAGGACCCCCGGGGTGTCGCCGCCGTGGCGTCCCACCAGCGCGGCCAGGACGTCGTCGTCGACGCCGAAGGTCCCGGCCGCGCCGGGACGGCGCAGCTCCTCGAGGCCCGCCGAGCCGTGTAGCGCCAGACGCTTGGTCTGGCACCGTCGGGTGCCCGACGGGGAACCCAGGGCCTTCACCACGGCGTCCACGGTGTCCTCGGCCATCCGCCGGTAGGTGGTGAGCTTGCCCCCGGTGACGGTGATCATCCCGTGCGACGACACCCGCACGGTGTGGCGCCGCGACAGGTCCGCGGTGCGGTCACTCACCTGATGTCCCTCAGCCGGTGCGAGCAACGGCCGCAGTCCCGCCCACACCGCGGTGACATCGGCCCGCCCGATGGGCTCGGTGATGACGCCGTTGGCGGCGTCGAGGACATAGTCGACGTCACCGGGCAGACATGCCGGGTCGTCGAGGGGGCCGTCCCAGGCGGTGTCGGTGGTGCCCAGGTAGACATCGTCGCCGTCGGGCCACGGCACCACGAAGATCGACCGCCTGTCCTTCGGGACCGGGATGACCGCGGCGATATCGGCGGGAAGCTTCGAACGTGACACCGTGACGTGGATCCCCTTGGCGGGCCGGATCGAGTGCGGGTGCGACGCCTCGTCGAGGGCCCGCACATCGTCGGCCCACACACCGGTGGCGTTCACAACGACCTGAGCCCGCACCTCGAACTCACCCTCGAGGGTGGCGCCGGCGGTGTCGGTGACCGGCACCGCCGGGCGCACCCGGGCGCCCTTCACCGCACCCGAACCGTCGGTGACGAGGCCCACCACCTCGGCGTAATTGGCGAGGACGGCACCGTGGTCGAGCGCGGCCGTCCGGGCGATGGCCAGGGTGAGCCGGGCATCGTCGGCCCGGGCGTCGTAGTAGATGAAGCCCGCCACCAACCGGTCGGTCCGCAGCGTGGGGAGATGGCGCAGGGTCTCGGCCTGGCTGATCCGCCGGTGTCGCTTGCCGATCCGCAGCCCCCCCGTGAGGTCGTAGAGGGTGAGTGCCGTGGCGTAGGTGCGCGCCACGCCTTTGCTCACGATCCCGTCGCGCCCGAACAACGGGATGAGGAAGGGCAACGGCGCCACGAGATGAGGCGCGTTCTCGAGCAGTCGCTGCCGTTCGTGCAGGGCCTCGTAGACGAGCCGGAAGTCGCGTTGCTGGAGGTACCGCAAGCCCCCGTGCACCATCTTCGAGGACTTCGACGAGGTCCCCGAGGCGAAGTCGTGGCGTTCGACGAGGGCCGTCCGCAGCCCCCTCGAGGCGGCATCGAGGGCGACGCCCGCACCGGTGATCCCTCCCCCGATCACAAGGACGTCGAAGGTCTCCTGGCGGAGCCGCCCCAGGGCCTCGGACCGGTCGAAATTGCCGCGCGTCGAGGGGACTGAGGCGCGAGACGACAGCACCTGGCCAGCCTGCCACAGCCGGGAACGCTTCCCGGGTGCCCCGCCGCCCACGATGACCCCTTACGGGACGTCGGAACGTGAGATTTCACCAATGCGAGATTCAACGGGCCGAGATTTCAACAACGGTTGTCAAGAAACAATCGTTGGTGATAGGATGGCGGCCGTCATGCGAACCCCCGAAGAGCTCAGTGCGCTGTTTCGCGCCCAGGGACGCAAGATCACCGCCCAACGCCAGTGCATCTTCGGCGTCCTCCATGGCGACGAGAGCCACCCCACGGCCGAGTCCATCCACGCCGCGGCCAAGGCCCACATGGAGACCATCTCGCTCAAGACCGTCTACCAGACCCTCCACGAGCTGGCCGCCATGGGAGAGATCACCGCGCTCGACCTCGGGACGGGCATGACCCGTTTCGACCCCAACACCGAAGACGTCCATCACCACCTCGTCTGCCGTAGCTGCGGCAAGGTCCGTGACCTCCACGCCGACTTCTCCACCGTCACGGTGCCCACGGGGGCCGACGAGGGTTTCGACGTCGGCGACGCCGAAGTCGTCTTCCGCGGCAGTTGCCGTGATTGCCGCCGTCCTCGAGCCGCCAAGCCCCGACGGGTGAAGGCAACCGCGGGCCCAAAGGCAACCGCCGGCGCTTGAGCCTCCACGACATCGCTGCGGTCCGAATCTGTAGTCCGAACCAAACGAAGAAGGAGAAAGGGAACACCGTGCCCAAACTGAAGGGATCCCAGACCGAGGCGAATCTGAAGGAGGCGTTCGCGGGCGAGAGCCAGGCGAATCGCCGCTACCTCTACTTCGCCCAGAAGGCCGACGTGGAGGGCTACCCCGACGTCGCCGCCCTCTTCCGTTCCGTCGCCGAGGGCGAGACGGGCCACGCCTTCGGGCACTTCGACTTCCTCCGTGAGGTCGGGGACCCGGTGACGGGCGTGCCCGTGGGCCCCACCGCCGACAACCTCAAGTCCGCCGTCGAGGGCGAGACCTACGAGTACACCGAGATGTACCCGGGCTTCGCCCGCACGGCGCGCGACGAGGGCTTCGAGGACATCGCCGATTGGCTCGAGACCCTGGCCCGCGCCGAGAAGAGCCACGCCGGCCGATTCACCGAGGGTCTCAAGTCCCTGACCTGAGTCACCTCGTGCCAACTCTGCGTGCGGGCCGGTCCGGTACCCCCGGGCCGGCCCGACCCATGTCCTGTTGCTCGAACCAGGAGTACGACACCACGTGAACGCCCGCAACGGCACCGACCCCGGCCCACGCAGCCGGATGCTCACGCTCGACGACATCGCGGATCTCCGCGCTTATGAGCGCGACCGCGACACCTATCGCCGCACCGTCATCGAGCTGAAGCGGCGCCGGCGCGTGCCGGTCGGGTCCATCGTCTCGCTCGTCTTCGAGAACCGCGAGACCATGCGCGCGCAGATCCAGGAGATGGCCCGGGCCGAGAAGATGGTCTCCGACGACCAGATCCAGAAGGAGCTCGACGTCTACAACGCGCTCATCCCCGACCCCGGCGAGCTCTCGGCCACCCTCTTCATCGAGCTGACCGGTGAGGACGCCCTGCGGAACTGGCTCCCCCGGCTGGTCGGGATCGAGCACTCGGTGGTCCTCGGCCTCCCCGACGGGGACCGGGTCCGGGCCGTCCCCGAGGCCGCCCACGCCGATGCCCTCACCCGGCCCGAGATCACAGCCTCGGTCCACTACATCCGCTTCGGCTTCACCCCCGCCCAGATCGAAGCCTTCGCCGCCGGCCCGGTGACCCTGGCCGTCGACCACCCCGAGTACCGGGCCGAATCGGTTTTGTCAGACGAAGTCCGTACCGAGCTCCTCACCGACCTCCGACCCTGAACCAGTCCCTCCCACCAGCACCTTTGTGGCCCCGCCGGTCGTCGAGGACACCATCGGAGGGGGTTCGCAGCGGTTGCACAGGGGCTTTGCGACCAGGGCGTTCTTTACACGGTCCCGAGCTTGCGCCATACTTGTTGCTCCGCTGCTTCACCTCTGAGGGGACCATTGTCCCTGGTCACTGGGTTGTTGGCGGAAAACCCCACAGTAAGAGAAAATGCAAACACACAGAGTGCTTGAGGAAGTGACTCCAATGACCGCCCCCTCCGTCGCCACGTGGCGCAAGAGAGCCGCCTGCCAGGGAATCGACCCTGAGACCTTTTACCCGGTGTCCGACGAGGACGCCGAAGAGGCCAAGGCGATCTGCGCCGTATGCCCGGTCCGCCAAGCGTGCCTCGAACACGCGCTGGCACACCGCGAGCGCGAGGGCGTCTGGGGTGGAGCCACCGAGCGCGAACGCCGTCGGATCCTGAGGCAGCGTCGCAAGTCGGCCTGAGCACCTCTCGCTCTACGCTGCGGGCGTGAGTGAACGCATCGCGGCGCGACTGGCGTCATTGGGATTGACCCTCCACGGTCCCCATCCTCCCCATGACCCCCTCGACGCCGTGGTCGTCCACGGGGACGTGGCCCGGACCTCGGGTCAGCTCCCTCGCATCGACGGGAAGCTCACCTGTGTGGGCACCCTCGGCGACGACATCACCGTGGAGCAAGGTGCGCACGCGGCCGAGGTCTGCGCGCTCAACGCCCTGGCCGTCCTCGAGCACGAGCTCGGCAGCCTCGACCGCGTGGCCCGGGTCCTCACCGTGACAGGCTTCGTCGCCTCGACGCCCGATTTCCACGAGCAACCCGCCGTCATCGACGGGGCGAGCCGGTTGCTTCATCGCGTCTTCGGTGAGGACGGCCGCCACTCCCGCTCCGCCATCGGTGTGGCCGCCCTGCCCCGGGGCGGTGCAGTGGAGATCGAGGTAACGGTGGCCCTGCGCGCCGAGGCGTAGCGTCAGGTCGATGGACTTCGATCTCTCTCCCGAATTGTCCGACCTCCAGTCGACGGTCCGCCGCCTGGCCCGCGACAAGGTCAAGCCCCGGGCCCGAGAGATCGACCGCACCGGCGCGTACCCGACCGACATCTTCGAGGCCTTTCGAGATGCGGGGCTCCTCGGGCTGTGCATCCCCGAGGACTACGGGGGCTCCGGGGCGGGCATCTTGGGGCTCACCATCGCCATCGAAGAGGTGGCCAAGTACTCCAACACCGCCGCGCTCATGCTCCTGCTCACCCGTCTTCCCACCGGGCCGGTGATGATCGCGGGGACAGAGGAGCAGAAGCACCGCTATCTGCCCGACATCGCGTCGGGGTCGGCCCGGGCCGCCTTCGGGCTGTCAGAGCCCCAGGCGGGCAGCGACGTCATGGGCATGCGCACCCGCGCCACGCCCGACCCGACATCCACCGACGGCTGGGTCTTGAACGGCACCAAGTGCTGGATGTCGGGTGTCCGCGAAGCCGACTGGTACACGGTGTTCGCCAAGACGGCCGAGCCCACCAGTCGCGCCCATGACTCGGTGACCGCCTTCATCGTCGAACGAGCCTGGCCCGGCGTCGACGTCGGTCGCACCGACCACAAGATGGGGGTCCGCGGCGTGGACACGGGGGAGCTGTTGCTCACCGACGTCCGCGTCCCCTCCACCAACGTCATCGGCGAGGTGGGTGGATTCCGCCTGGCCATGCTGGGGCTCAATTCGATGCGCCCCATCGTGGCGGCCCGGGGCATCGGGCTGGCCGAGGGCGCGCTCATGTACGCCACGGAGTACGTCCAGCACCGCGCCGCCTTCGGAAAGACGATCGCCGACTTCCAAGGTGTCCAGTGGGAGATCGCCAAGTGCGCGGTGGACCTCGAGGCGGCCCGGCTCCTCACCTACCGCGCCGCCTGGCTGGCGGACCAGGGCAAGTTCACCAAGCAGTGGGTGCCCTATCTCTCCGCGGCGAAGTACCACGCCACCGAGCTGGCCGTCCGGGCTTCGGGCCTGGCCGTCCAGCTGCTCGGGGCGGCGGGGTACATGGAGGACCATCCCACCGAGCAGTGGTACCGCGACGCCAAGCAGCTCACCATCGTGGAGGGCACGAGCCAGGTCCAGCTCGGCCTCGTGGCCAAGGGCGTCCTCGATCACGACCTGTGGTGGGACTGAGCTCCTTGGCTGACAACGACCGTGGCTGACAACGACAGCGCCGGCGACCCCGACAGCGAGTCGGCTCGTGCCTTCGCGGCCTTGGGGGGCTGGCCCGGCGTGCTCTCCGGACTGTTCGCCAAAGAGGACCTGAGCGCGGACGAGGCCGGGGTCGTGCTCGGTGAGGTGCTCTCGGGGACGGCCACCTCCGCCCAGATCGCGGCCTTCATCACCGCCTTGCGGATCAAGGGCGAGACCGTCGAGGAGATGACCGGTCTGGTCCGGGCCATGTTGGCCCACGCCGAGCCGCTGCCTGTGCCCCGACCCCAGGACCTCGTCGACACCTGCGGCACCGGTGGGGACCGCAGCCGGTCCATCAACGTCTCGACCATCGCCGCCCTCGTGGTGGCGGGGGCGGGGGCGAGGGTGTGCAAGCACGGGGGCCGCGCCGCATCGTCGGCGGCGGGCTCGGCCGACGTCCTCGAAGCCCTCGGTGTGGTCATCGACCTCGGGCCCGTCGGTGTGGCCCGGTGCATCGAGGAGGTAGGTATCGGGTTCTGCTTCGCGCCCCGCTTTCATCCCGCCATGCGCTTCGCCATCCCTGTCCGGCGCGAGCTCGGTGTCGCCACCGTCTTCAACTTCCTCGGACCCCTCGCCAACCCGGCCCGGGCCGGACTGCAGGTGGTCGGCGTGAGTGACCCCGCCATGGCCGACAAGATGCTCGGCGTCCTCGTGGCCAACGGGTGTGCTCGGGCCATGGTGATCCACGGGGCCGACGGCCTCGACGAGCTCTCGACCACGGGCCCGTCCACCGTGCTCGATGTCGGTGCGGACGCCGAGGTGCGTCGCTACACCGTCGACCCGACCGATCTCGGGTTGCCCGTGGCGTCGCTCGATGCACTGCGAGGTGGCGACGCCGCGCAGAACGCGGAGGTGGTCCGTCAGGTCCTGGCCGGGAAGTTGGGCCCCCATCGCGACATCGCGGTGCTCAACGCCGCGGCCGGGCTGGTGGTGGCCGGGATGGCCGTCGATCTCGCCGCCGGTGTCGAGCTGGCCGGTACGGTCATCGACGGTGGGGCCGCCCACGACGCGCTCGAGAAGTTGGTCCGCGTATCGAGAGAGGCCGCCGCCCAGACGTCGTGAATCTCAGACAGTCAGCCTGAGACTCAGGCGCTCAGGCGGGACCGAGGTCCCAGATCGCCTCGAGGTCGTGACGGCTGTAGGCCTTGAAGGCGACGAGCGTGGTCGTCGACTCGATCCCCGGCAGGGTGGCGATGCGCTGCGTGACGACCTCGACGAGGTCGTCGTGATGCCGCACCCGCACGATGGCGATCAGATCGGCCACACCTCCGGCCACCGAGAAGACCTCGGTGATGCCGGCCGTGCCCGACAGCTCCTCGCACAACGCCGCGATGCGAGACGGTTCGGCGTCGATGAGCACAAAGGCGTGAAGCACGCCACGAAGCCTATCGCCCGGCCCGGTAGGTCCCGGCGGGAAACGGAGCGGTCCCGGGCCGGTTACCCCACCTCGGACACGCGGGCTCGGGGCGCGGGCTGTGCCATCAGGTCGATGAGGTCGCCGAGGACGAAGCAGTCATATCCACTGGCGTGTTCGATCAGGCGGTGCAGAAGATCCGCGGTGGCCCGCACATCGTCGAGGGCGCGGTGCGAGGGAAGGTGTTCGAGGTGCAACGCGGTGGCGAGGGTCCGGAGCTTGCAGTTGGGAACGTCGGGTCGCACCAGCCGGCGCGCCAGTGCGAGGGTGTCGAGCGTGGAGTTCCCGAGCGGCTCGTAGCCGTTGTCACCGAGGGCAGCGTCGAGGAACGAGAGGTCGAACCCGACGTTGTGTCCGACGATCACCGACCCGTGGACGAATTCGAGCAGTGAGGGTAAGACGCTCGACACCGACGGAGCGCCCCGCACCATGGCATCGGTGATGCCGGTGAGCAACGAGATGAGGGGAGGGACATCGCATCCCGGGTCGACCAAGGACTGGAACTCGCCCACGCACTCGCCACCTCGGTACTTGGCCGCCGCGATCTCGGTCAGCGCGGATGAAGCGGGAGATCCCCCCGTCGTCTCCACGTCGACCACGGCGAAGCAGACGTCGAACAGGGCCGCGCCCAGATCGGGATCCGACTCGCGGGGGGGTCCCGGTTCGACGACGATCCGGACGGCGGGCCCGGGCCCGGGTCGGTCCAGGTTTCGTCCCGCGCGCCGACCGGTGATCCCGACCCACCGTGCCCAACGCGAGGAGGCGCTGATCGCCACGAGGGCATCGTAAGCACGAGGGTGTTCGCTGACGCGGACAGTGCAGGCCAGGACCGGTCCGGGGGTGGTGACCGGTTCGTGCTGGCACCTGTCCCCGACACCGGCTGACCACCTTGGTCGAGGTCCGACGGCCCGTCAGACTTACAGGGGCTGGTGGGGGCACCAGGGAGCGGAGAGCGAGGTGGTCGTGCAGGAAGGCCGGGTGTTCGTAGGTTCGCCGGGATGATCGGCGGGGTGCTGCGCGTCACCGGGTATCTGTTCGGGACGACGTTCCGCCGCCGTCGGGGTGGGTACGTCACCATCGCCGTCCTGGTGGGGTTGTTGGGCGGCCTGGCTATGGGCTCGATCGCGGCGGCCCGACGGACCCAGTCGTCGTTCCCGGTCTACCTGGCGAGCACCAACCCGTCGGACTTGAGCCTTCCGACGGCAAATTGGCAGCCCGGGTCGCCCAACAGTGCCGGGTCCGACCTGAGCAACGCCCGGAGTTTGGCCCGGCTGCCCCACGTGAAGAGCGTGGAGAACGAGTTCAACATCAATGCCCAGCCGTTGGGACGCAACGGCTTTCCGCTGCCGCCTCCCCCCGGGGCTCAGGCGCTTGGCATCACCATCCTCAGCAACGACGGGAGCACCGACGGGGAGCTCTCCGATCAGGACCGTCTCACCGTCGTCCAGGGACGGCTGGCCGAACCGAAGCGCGCCGACGAGTTCGTCGTCACCTCGGTGGTGGCCCAGGTGTTGGGTGTGCGCGTCGGTGACGTGGTGCCGGTCGGCTTCTACACCAATCCTCAGACGAACCTGCCCGGCTACGGCACGGGCACGGAGTTCAAGACCAAGGCGCATCTCACGATGGACATGAAGCTCGTCGGAATCGTGGCCTTCAACAACCAGGTGGTGGCCGACTCGCTCGGCGCCGTCGGCACGGCGGAAATCGTCTACACGCCCGCACTCACCCGCCGGATCGTCTCGTGTTGCGTCGTGGGGACAACAAGCTCCCTCGAGCTCGACCACGGGAGCCGAGACGTGGGGGTGGTGGAGAAGGAGATCGCCGCCTTCGCCGGACCAGGTGGGCCTCCGTACTACCAGCTCGCGCCGAGCACGGCCGTGGCCGAACGGGCCATCAAGCCCGAGTCGATCGCCCTCGGGGTCTTCGGGGGCATCGCCGCGCTGGCGGCGCTGCTGATTGCCGGGCTCGCCATCGGGCGCCAGTTGCGCTTCGGTGCACAAGAGACACGCACCCTGCGAGCCCTCGGGGGTGGCCCCGCCATGACCATGGCGGATGGGCTCGCCGGCGCGGTCATCGCTGTCGTCGTCGGAGCCTTGCTGGCGGTGGGCGTCGCCATCGGCCTCTCTCCGCTCGCACCCATCGGCGTCGTGCGCCCCGTGTATCCCGACGGCGGTGTCGCTTTCGACTGGACGGTGCTCGGCCTCGGATTCGCGGTCCTCGTGGTGGTCCTCTCCGGCGCGGGGGCGGTGATGGCGTATCGACAAGCGCCTCATCGGATCGGATCGGAACGCGGCCGCGGTCGGGCCCAGCAATCGAACGTGATCCGGGTGGCCGGTGCCTCGGGTCTTTCCGTTCCGGCCATCGAAGGGATCCGGTTCGCCCTCGACCCCAGGGTCGGCGGCACCACGGTGCCGGTGCGCTCGGCCATCGTCGGAACCGCTCTCGCGTTCGTGGTCGTGATCGCCACGGTCACCTTCGGAGCGAGCCTCGACACCCTCGTCTCACACCCGCCGCTCTACGGGTGGAATTGGAATTACGAGCTGACCGGCGGTGGCGGTATCGCCCCGGTCCCCGAGCACCAGGGCGCGGCGTTGCTCGACCATGACCGGTCGGTGGCCGCATGGTCGGCGGTGGATTTCGGGGGCTCCATGGCGGTGGGAGGCCAGGAGGTCCCCGTCTTCGGGGAGCGGCCCGGGGCGACGGTGAGCCCGCCGATCCTTACGGGGCACGGGCTCGACGCGGCGAACCAGGTCGTGCTGGGGGGAGCAACGCTCTCCGCGCTGCATGGGCACCTGGGTGGGACGGTCACCGTCCGGATCGCGGGGTCGAGACCGAGAACACTCGAGGTCGTCGGGACGGCGACCATGCCGACCATCGGGATCCAGGTGGGCGCCGAGCATCCGACCATGGGGACCGGCGCCCTCGTTCCCTCGATGTTGATTCCTACGTCGGTGTCGAACGCCAACAACGTGGCGCCACCGGGCCCCGACGCTGTCCTGGTGCGACTCCGTCGAGGCGCCGACCCGGGTGCGTCGCTGCGCTCGTTGGAACAGATCGCGCGCAGGTTGACCCTGCCCATGAACTATGGCGTCACGGTGCTGGCCGTGCAGCGGCCGGCCGAGATCATCAACTACCGGTCCATGGGGACGATCCCGGCGTTCCTCGGTGCCGGCCTCGGCGCCGGCGCTGTGGTCGCCCTCGGGCTCACACTCGTGGCGTCGGTCCGCCGTCGTCGCCACGACCTGGCGTTGTTGAAGACCTTCGGGTTCACCCGCGGTCAGCTGGCCGCCACCGTGGCGTGGCAGTCGAGCGTGGCGGTGGGTATCGGCGCAGTCGTGGGGGTGCCCCTTGGGATCGTTCTCGGACGGTTCTTGTGGGACCTCTTCGCGCACGAGATCGACGCCGTGCCGCTCCCGACCGTCCCCGGGGTGACCGTCGCGCTCATCGCCGTCGGGGCTCTCGTCCTCGCCAACGTCGTCGCCGCCATTCCCGGACGGCTGGCGGCCAACACGGCGACCGCTCCACTGCTGCGGACCGAGTAATGCGCCGGTCGTCAGGCCGTGGTGGTGAGCCGCCGTGAAGAGCATGGTGAAATGTCGTCCATGCGCCTCGACCAGGTGACCGTGGGCTCCACCGATCTCGCCCGATCCGAGGTGTTCTACCGGGCCCTCGGCCTGACGCTCATCGTCAAGGACGGTCACTACCTGCGCTTCGAGTGCCCCGATGGCGGGAGCACCTTTTCCGTGGAAGTCGTCGATGACGTGCCCGACACCGAACAGGTCACGGTCTATTTCGAGTCCGAGCAGATCGACGCCGAGTACGAGCGGTTGCGCGCCGCGGGCGTGGAGTTCGAGCATCCCCCCACCGACATGCCCTGGCTGTGGCGCGAGGCCCGCCTGCGGGATCCCGACGGGCACAGATTGTGCGTCTTCCATGCCGGGAGAACCGAAAGAACCCTCCGTGGCGCCTCGGTCCGGGTTGACGGGGTCGGACGGGTGGCGGCCCGACGGTAGCGTGGGCCTGTGACCCCGAGCTCGGACCGGTACCGCTGCACGGCGTGCGGCAATCTCACGCGCTTCGACGTCGTCACCGATCGCCGGGCCAAGGCCTTCCATCACTACAGCGTGGGTGGCGAGCTGTCGGTGGAGGAGGTCGAGGTGCTCTCGGAGTCCGTCGTCGAGGTCAGCTGTCGCTGGTGCGGCCACGGCCGGTCGGTCGAGGTCCTGGCCGACGAGGAGTCCCCGATCACGACCGATCGGTAGTCCGCCGTTACACCCTGGTGCGATCGTGGTCCCGATGACACCGACGGGCGGGCCTGACCGAAAGGGCCACACGTGACCGATGACAGCACCATCAGCATCAGCTGCGACGACTGCGAGCTCCTGAACTCGAGCGCGTGCGAAGACTGTCTGGTGAGCTTCGTCCTCGGGCGTGAGCCCGACGACGCCGTGGTCGTGGACGTCGAAGAGGCCCGGGCCATGCGGATGCTGTCGCGCGCCGGTCTCGTGCCGGAGCTGCGCCACTCCGGCGTCGACCGCGACTGGGCCACCGCCTGACACCCACCGCCTGAGACCGCGCCGTGGGCTCGCCCGTGGGGCCGAAGCCCGGGGCATGCCAGCATGGGCCGGTGCAGACGCCCGGGACCGGACGCGGGGGATGACCCACCTCCTCGTCACCAACGACTTCCCCCCCAAGGTCGGAGGCATCCAGGCCTATTTGTGGGAGCTGTGGCGTCGGATGGACCCTTCGACGTTCGCGGTGCTCACCGCGTCCTCACACCCGGGGGCAGCCGGCTTCGACGCCGAGCAGAAGGGTCTCGGGTTCCGGATCGAGCGGGTAGCCAACCCGGTGTTGCTGCCGACGCCGGCCACGGCGCGTCGGATCCGGAGCATGGCGGAGGAACTGGGCGCGTCGCTCGTCGTGCTCGACCCCGCCCTCCCGCTGGGCCTCGTCGGGTCCTCGCTCGGTGGCCTTCCCTACGCGGTGGTCCTCCACGGGGCCGAGGTAGCGGTGCCCGGTCGGTTGCCCGGGTCGCGCCAGGCACTGGCGCATGTGTTGTCGCGCTCGGTGTTGGCGATCTGCGCCGGGGGGTATCCCGCCGCTGAGGCGCGGCGCGTGGCCGGCGACGCCATGCCGCCGGTGGTGGAGGTCCCGCCCGGTGTCGACGTCGACAAGCTTCGACCGCTCAACGCCGCGGCCCGGCGCAAGGCACGGAGTGCGCTCGGTCTTCCCCTCGAGGGTCCTCTGGTGGTGAGCCTGAGCCGGCTCGTGCCGCGCAAGGGGATGGACGTCCTCATCGACGCCGCCGCCGCGCTGGCCCCCTCGTTCCCCGACCTGACCGTCGTCATAGCGGGGTCGGGTCGGGACCGGGCCCGGCTCGACGCCCGGGTGAGAGACCGGCGCGCGCCGGTGCGGATGCTCGGGGCGGTCCCCGAGCAAGAGCTGCCCCTTCTCTACGGGGTCGCCGATGTCTTCGTGATGGCCTGTCGCGACCGATGGCTGGGTCTCGAACAGGAAGGCTTCGGCATCGTCTTCTTGGAGGCCGCGGCGTGCGGTGTGGCCCAGGTGGCCGGACGGAGCGGCGGAGCCGACGAGGCCGTCGTCCACGGCAAGACGGGGCTGGTCGTCGACGACCCGGGTGACCCCGGACGGGTGGCCGGTGCCCTGCGGCGCCTGCTCACCGACGACGAGCTCCGCCGAAGCATGGGACGGGCCGCCCGGCGCCGGGCCCGGACAGGCTTCGCTTGGGACCTTCTCGCACATAGGCTGGCCGCGGCATTGCAGGACGTGGAAGGCTGATCGCCCCGCCCGAGACCTGGTCGCGGCACCGGACGTGTCATCGAGCAAGACCAGACGTACACAAATAAAGGAGTGTCTGTGGCGGAACTGGCCACCGAGCGCATGGTCGTCACCGCCACGCCGGAGCAGTGCTTCGCCGTGGTGAGCGACATCGAGCGGTACCCGGAGTGGGCGGCCGACATCAAGCAGGTCGTGGTGGAGGGGCGCGACGGCGAGGGCCGGCCGGCGGGGGCCACCTTCCGGGCCGGCGCCTTCGGTCGTTCCACCAGCTACACCCTCGCCTACGACTACTCCGGTGCTCCCCAGATCCTCGCCTGGAAGCAGACCGCCGGCGACCTCACCTCCAAGCTCGACGGGAGCTACCGCTTCGACGGCGCCGGGGACGGCTCCACCGAGGTCACCTACACCCTCGAGGTCGAGCTGCGAGTGCCGCTGCCGGGGTTCATCAAGCGCCGGGCGCAGAGCCGGATCATGCACACCGCGCTCGAGGAGCTCAAGGCACGCGTCGAGTCCTCGCTCACGACGTGAGCGCAGGAGCAGCGCTGACCGCAGGACAACTGCACAGGAGGTCGGCGTGGCGGGGCAGGTGACGATCGGGATCGACATGGGGGGCACCAAGGTCCTCGGTCTCGCCGTCGACGACGAGGGTGTGGTGTTGTCCGAGGTGCGGGAGCCCACGCCCGGTCGCCGCAGCGCCGGCGGTCCTCCGGGTGAGAACGAGCCCGAGGCCGAAGGGTTCGAGCTCGTGATCGAGGCACTGGCCTCGGTGACCGAACAGCTGCAGGCCAAGATCGCCGACGACATCGCCTCGGTGGGGGTGGGTGCGCCCGGCCTCGTCGACAACACCGGGGTGCTGCGGTACGCGCCCAACCTGCCGCGGGGCACCGGCCTCGACATCGTGGGTCGCCTCACGTCGCGCCTCGGGGGCATGCGGACCGTCGTGGACAACGACGCCACCTGCGCCACGGTGGCGGAGTGGGCCTTCGGCGCCGCCACCGGGGTCACCGACGCCGTCATGGTGACCCTCGGCACCGGCATCGGGGGCGGGGTCATCGCCGGCGGGCACGTGCTGCGCGGCGCCTCGGGTTTCGGCGGGGAGATCGGCCACATGGTGGTCGACCCCACGGGCCCGGTCTGCCCCTGCGGCAAGCGGGGCTGTTGGGAGCGCTTCGCCTCGGGGAGCGGGCTCGGACGACTGGCGCGCGACGCGGCCCATGCCGGACGTCTCGACGAGGTGGTGGGCCTCGCCGGTGGGGATGCGGAGTCGGTGCGGGGGGAGCACGTGACGATGGCGGCCAAGGCGGGCGACGCCGGTGCCCTGGCCGTGCTCGGGGAGCTCGGGTGGTGGCTGGCGCTCGGGCTCTCCAACCTGGCCCTGGTCCTCGATCCGGCGGTCATGGTCTTCGGCGGCGGGCTTCTCGACACCGTGACGCTGGTGCTCGACAAGGTCCAGGCCGCCTTCGACGAATTCCTCGAGGGCCACGCCTATCGGCCCGAGGTGAAGATCGTGCCCGCGCTGCTCGGCGAGCGGGCCGGGGCCATCGGGGCCGCGCTCGTGGCCCGGGCCGGCGACCGCTACCGGGTCGACGTGGCCTGACGACGTGGCCTGAGGCAGTGCGGGTCGGGGTCACGCTTCCGACATTTCGCGACGACGCGCTCGCCATCAGCGCGGCGCGCCGGGCCGAGGAGGTCGGCCTCGACGGTGTGTTCGTCTTCGACCATCTGTGGCCGATGGGCGCGCCGCTGCGGCCGGCCCTGTCCGCGTTTCCCGTGCTCGGCGCGTTGGCGGCGTCGACGGACCGGGTCTGCTTCGGCCCACTGGTGGCGCGGATCGGGCTCGTGCCCAACGAGATCCTGGTGGCCGAGCTCCTGTCGTTGGAGGCGATGGCGCCGGGTCGGCTCATCGCCGGGATCGGGACCGGCGACTCCAAGAGCGCGGCCGAGAACCTCGCCTTCGGGATCCCCTTCGATCCACCCGACGAGCGCCGGGTGGCGCTGCGTGAGTGCGCGCGGCACGTGCTCGGTGCCGGGGTGCCGGTATGGGTGGGGGGAGGATCGAAGACCACGGTGGAGTTGGCCGTGGAGCTCGGTTGTGCGGTCAACATATGGGAGGGCCAGCCCGCCGCGGTGGCCGGGTTGGTGCCGCGCTGCGAGGTGACGTGGGCCGGTCCCGTGGCGGGCGAGGTCCCCGAGATCGCGCAGTGGCTGGAAGAGGTGGCCGGCGCCGGGGCGAGTTGGGCGGTGTGCGCATGGCCCGAGTCTCTGGAGGCGGTGGCCGAAGCGGCCGCCTTCGTGCGAGGCTCCTGAGCAGCCGCGTCCGGGACCGGGACTAACCTCTCGCGATGGAGTTCCGACGGATCAACGGCCTTCCCCCGTACGTCTTCGCTCACATCGAGGCGCTGAAGCTCGAGGCCCGTCGAGCCGGTCATGACGTCGTCGACCTCGGCTTCGGGAACCCGGACCTGCCCTCACCCGACGCCGCGGTCGAGAAGCTCGCCGAGGCCGTCCACAATCCGAAGAACCACCGGTACTCCTCGAGCAAGGGCATCCCCAAGCTCCGCCAGGCCATCTCGTCGCTCTACCTGCGCCGGTTCGGCGTCGAGCTCGATCCCGAGACCGAGGTGGTGACGACCATCGGGGCCAAAGAAGGCCTGTCGCACCTCATGTGGGTGTTGCTCGGCCCCGGTGACAGCGCGCTGGTGCCGTCGCCGTCGTATCCGATCCACATCTACGCGCCCCTCTTCGCCGGTGCCGAGGTCCGTCAGGTCCGCCTGGAGCAGGCCACCGACATCGAGGGCACGCCCGCGTCCGAGGCCTTCTTCGACAACCTCATGGAGTCGTGGGGCTCGGCCTGGCCCAAGCCCCGTGTGATCGTGTTGTCGTTCCCCCACAACCCGACGACGGCGTGTGTCGACCTGGCCTGGATGCAACGCATCGTCGACTTCGCCCGGGAGCACGAGATCGTGCTCGTCCACGACTTCGCCTACGCGGACATCTCCTTCGACGGCTACCAGCCGCCGTCGATCCTGCAGGTGCCCGGGGCCAAGGACGTGGCGGTCGAGCTGTACTCGCTCACCAAGTCGTTCTCGATGGCAGGGTGGCGAGTGGCGTTCCTGGTGGGGAACCCCGAGATCGTCGCGGCGCTGACCAAGCTCAAGAGCTACCTCGACTACGGCACCTTCCAGCCCATCCAGATCGCGGCCATCGTGGCCATGAACGAGGTGCCCGACTACCCCAAGTGGGTCAACGAGACCTACCAGGCCCGGCGCGACTCGCTGTGCGACGGGCTCAACCGGATCGGGTGGAACCTGACCCCACCCAAGGGGACCATGTTCGTGTGGGCGCCCATCCCCGAGCCCTATCGCGAGATGGGATCGCTCGAGTTCGCCTCCTTCTTGGTGTCCGAGGCCGAGGTGGCCACCTCACCGGGGGTCGGGTTCGGGCCCGGCGGTGACGGTCACGTCCGGTTCGCGCTCATCGAGAACGAGCAGCGCATCGGCCAAGCCGTCCGCAACCTGCGCAAAGCCCTCGTCAAGCTGCACTGACGGTCAATGACCCAGGGCCCTCGACAAGGCGTCAGGGTCGTCGAGGCTGACGGTGAGCTCGTGGAGCTGGACGGGTAGTCCCGTGGCCCGGGCCCGGGCGACGGACCGGGTCGGGGGAGGTCGTCGGGCATGATGGCGCCCGTGCGTGATCCCTTCCGGCGGGTCAGGATCGGCCTGGTCGCCCTGGTGCTCGTCCTGGTGGCCGGCACGGTGGGCTACATGGTCCTCGGGTTCGACTTTCTCGACGCCGTCTACCAGACCGTGGTCACCATCACCACGGTGGGATACGGGTTCCCCCATCCCTTGCACAGCGCCGGGAAGGTGTTCACCGTCTTCCTGATCCTCGGGGGTGTGGGTACTGCGCTCTATTCGTTTTCGGTCGTCCTCGAGCTGTTGATCGAGGGCCACATGCGTGATCTGGTCAGGAGGCGGAGCATGGAGCGCAACATCGCCCGGATGTCGGGGCACGTCATGGTGTGCGGTTGGGGACGCGTCGGGCGCGAGGTGGCCCGCTTCCTCGCCGCCGCGGGGCGCGAGGTCGTCGTGGTCGACCGCGACGCGGCGCGGATGGAGGAGGTGCCCTATCCCTGGATCGTCGGGGACGTGACCGATGACGAGACGCTGCTCCAGGCCGGCGTGGAGCGCGCCGGCACCGTGGTGGCGGCTCTCGACACCGACGCCGACAACCTCTATGTCACCGTGGCGGTCCGGTCCATGCGCCCCGACATGCAGATCATCGCCCGAGCCCGCAACGAGTCGTCAGAGCCCAAGCTCCTGCGCGCCGGTGCCAAT
The DNA here is from genome assembly GCA_035532735.1 of Acidimicrobiales bacterium. Lineage (GTDB taxonomy): Bacteria > Actinomycetota > Acidimicrobiia > Acidimicrobiales > UBA8190 > Chersky-840. The sequence goes on from DATKQM010000049.1 coordinate 32,585, forward strand.
CGGGTCGTCAACCCCCAGCAGCTCGGTGGGGATCGCATGGCGGCGTTCGTCACCCAGCCACACGTCGTCGACTTCGTGGACGTGGTCATGCACGACGGCACGCTCGAATTCCGTTTGGAGGAGCTCTCGGTATCGGCCGGCTCGCCTCTCACCGGGAACACCTTGCATGCCGTGCAGCTCCATGACCGGACCGGCGCCCTCGTGCTCGCCATCCGTCGGAGCGACGGGACCTTCGCCACCAACCCCTCTTCGGAGGTCATCATCGAGGCGGGTGACATCCTCATCGGCGTGGGCACCGCCGTCCAGCTCGAGGCCTTGGCGCGCTTCGCAGCCCAGTAGGGCGGTTCAGTGGGCCGGCCCAGTAGGCCGGCTCAGCCGACGCCGCGGCCCAGGCGGCGCTGGGCGGCGACAGGGGAGAGGATGCCCTCGAGGCAGAACGCCACCGCGGCATCACCGGCCTCATCAGCAGGTCGGCCCTGTTCCAAGACGAGCACCCGGGCCAGGCGGTCGGTCACCCCCAAGATGGCGTGGGCCAGGACCAACGGATCGTCGCGCCGGATCATGCTCGCCGCCATCCCCGCTTTCACATGGGGGAGGGCGTCAGCGACGGCTTGTTCCTCACCCTGGCGGATGAGTGGTGCGAAGCGCTCCTCGGTCCGGGCGAACTCGAGAAGGACGAAGAGGTGGCGGTTTCGGTCGAGCCATGCCACCGACGCCCTGATCCCCGCCTCGATGCGGCGCACCGGGTCGGGCTCATCGGCGATGGCCTGACGTTGGGTCCGGCGGAGATCCCGCTGGGCGTCGGTGAGGATCTGGCGCAGCAGCTCCTCTTTGGAGGCGAAGTACCAGTAGAAGACGCCCTTGCCCACACCCAGGCCGTCGACGATGTCGGTGACCGACGTGGGGTGGTACCCCTGGGTGGCGAACTGTCGGGCCGAGTAGTCGAGCAACTCCATTCGGCGCCGCTGTCCCCGTGCGGTCAACCGGCGTGCCATCGGCCAGACGCTACATGTGGTGTCGGTGGGAAGACTGCGTACACATGTTGTGCATTTCACCACGCCACATGGCGCGCTACCGTGTGGGCGTGGCCTATTGGGTGATGAAGGTCCTGCTCAGCCCGTTCTTTTACCTGACGTGGCGGATCAAGGTGGAGGGCCGGGAGCACATCCCCGCCACCGGGCCGATCATCCTGGCCCCCAATCACGTGACATTCTTGGACTCGATGTTCCTCCCGTTGGTGTTGCGTCGGCGCGTCACCTTCGTCGCCAAGGCCGAGTACTTCGACTCGTGGAAGACGGCGTGGTTCTTTCGCGCCGCGGGACAGATCCCGATGCGTCGCGAGGGTGGGAGCGCGTCGGAGCGGGCGCTGGCCGCGGCCCGCGACGTGCTCACGTCGGGCAAGGTGCTCGGGATATACCCCGAGGGCACGCGTTCACCTGACGGTCGGCTCTACCGGGGCCATACCGGCGCGGCCCGCCTCGCACTGGGCTGTGGCGCCCCCATCATCCCCGTGGGGTTGGTGGGGACGACCGACGTCCAACCGCCGGGATCGAACCGGCCCCGTCCCTTCAAGAAGGTGACGGTGCGCTTCGGTGTCCCTCTCGACCTTTCGCGCTTCGACGGTGAGTCGGCGGGCGACCCTCTGACCTTGCGGGCCGCCACCGACGAGTTGATGTTCGAGATCCGGAACCTGTCGGGACAGACCTACGTCGATCGCTATGCCAAGCGGCACAACGTCGTGGGTGGTGCCGATGTGGCCCAAGTCCGGACCTCCACCGACGGCGACGGCTACGGCGCGGCCCCGCCCCGGACCCCGCAGCACGCCGGGGCGACCTCGGAGCCCGCCGCCTGATCCTCGGCGTCGCAACGCCACGTCAGTTCCCTTTGACCGAGTCGTGGGCTTGACATATATCCATATCGGCATATGATGTCGGAATGGCCAGGGCGGCGACGACGGCGGATGCGTTCAATGCCGTCGCCGAGCCCCGGCGTCGTCAGATCCTCGACCTCCTCGCCACCGGGGAGCGGCCCGTGAACGACCTCGTGGCGCTGCTCGGCGTGGTCCAGCCGCTCGTGTCCAAACACCTGCGGGTGTTGCGAGAAGTGGGACTGGTCGACGTGCGTGGTGAGGGCCGCCAGCGGATGTACCGCGTCAACAGCCGCCCGCTCAAGCCCATCCACGACTGGGTGAAGGGCTACGAGCAGTCGTGGTCAGAACGCTTCGATCGCCTCGACGGCGTGTTGGAAGAGCTCAAGGCGATGGAGGACGGCGATGACCAGTAGCGGCACGGCGACGGTGACGCTTCCTAACGACACCCAGATCCTGATCACCCGGGACTTCGACGCACCCCGGCATCTCGTCTACAAGGCCTGGACCACACCCGAGCTCATCAAGCGGTGGTGGAGCGGCGACCGGGGTGAGGTGACCCTCGTCGAGGTGGACCTACGGGTAGGTGGCATGTGGCGCTACGTGATGGTCGCCAACCAGGGGTTCGAGGTCGCCTTCCACGGCGAGTACCGCGAGATCGTCACCAACGAGCGGATCGTCTCGACCGAGGTCTTCGAAGCCATGCCCGACGAAGTCGTCGTCAACACCTACGCCTTCACCCAACAAGGCGGGCGCACGACCCTCACCATCCTGGTCCAGCACACCGGCCAGGCCATCCGTGACGCGCACATCGCCTCGGGTATGGAGGCCGGCATGCAAGAAGCCATGGACCATCTCGAGCAGGTGGCGGTGTCACTTCGCTAGACAGCGGGACCCCACAGAGCGAATCAGAAGTGCGCCCTCGGAAGTCCAGCCTTGACATGTAACTATATGGTTACATATAATGGCCGGGTGTGGACGAGAATGTCGTGTTCAAGGCCCTCGCCGATCCGACGCGCCGCTTCCTGCTCGATCTTCTCTTCGAGCGCGAAGGTCGCACGTTGACCGATCTCGAATCTCACGTGGACATGTCGCGGATCGGAGTCATGAAGCACCTACGGCTGCTGGAACAGGCAGGGCTTGTCGTTACCCGTCGGTCGGGCCGAGAGAAGCTGCATTTCCTCAACCCCGTCCCGATCCGTCTGATCCATGACCGGTGGATCGATAAGTACAGCGAACGCCACGCTTCGGCGCTCGCCACCCTGAAAGTCAACTTGGAGGCACGGAAATGACCACGTCGACCACGTCCGAGACGATCCAGATGTACCGCGTCTACATCAAGGCGACGCCCGAGGCCATCTGGGAGGCCATCACCAAGCCCGACTGGACGGTGCAGTACGGCTACGCCCCTCTCGTGGAGTACGAGCTGCGGTCGGGGGGTGCCTTTCGGGCACACGCGAACGAGGGCATGAAAGCCCTGGGCTGTCCGGACGTCATTAGCGATGGCGAGGTGATCGAGTCCGACCCGCCTCGCAAGCTGGTCCAGACGTGGCGGATGACGATGACGCCCGAGATGGCATCTGAGGCCTTTACCCGACTCACCTATGACATCGAGCCCGTTCGAGGCGGTGTCACCAAGCTCACCGTTATTCACGACGTGACGGGTGCGCCGATGTGGGCCACCGTGCTGCGTGGCGAGAGCGAGTCGAGCGGGGCCGGCGGCGGCTGGAGCGAGATCCTCAGCGGGCTCAAGACACTGCTCGAGACTGGCGAGCAACTCCCCTTCCAAAGTGGCCCGGCATAAAGCCATTCGGGTGTTCGACTACCAGCCGACCGCTCCGTCGACCATCTCCCGGATGAGATCGGCGTGGCCGTTGTGTCGAGAGTATTCCTCGATCATGTGGAGATAGATCCATCGCAACGAGCGCGGGTCACCTTCTCTGAGGCCGGTGTCGTCGAGCGAGAGCCCCGCCGCGGCCACCCGACTGGCCTCGCACTCTTCGAGCCAGGTCGTCAGGTCGCTCTCCCAGTCGGCGTCGTCGAGAGGGACGAGCTCGCTGTCCTCGATCTCGGGGTCGTACCAGATCGGCGGTGCATCGGACTCGCGCAGAAGGCATCGCCGGAACCAACTCCGTTCCACCTCTCCCATGTGCCGCACCAAGCCGTGGAGTGACAATTTCGATGTCGAGATGGGCCTAGCTTTGCGCTGGACGTCGGAGACCCCCTCACACTTGAGCATGAGCGTGGCCCGGTGGAACTCGAGCCATCCTTCGAGCATGGTTCGTTCCGGGGCTACGAACTGCGGCTCGGCACGACGCGGGTCTACCAGGTCTTCAACCATGTGACCGTCTCCTTCGTCGGTGTGGCCCGACCATCAAACCTAGGTCGGCGAATCAGACCAAGCTGTGGGTCAGCCAAAGGTGAAGTCGTAGGCGTCGACGCCGGGCGAGAAGTTGATGACGAGGGTGGCCGTCTCGATCGTCGGTGACGACACGAGCGTGTAGAGCCGGGGGATGCCCGACACCGCGATGGTCTGGGTGTGCGAGCCCACGGTGGTCTTGATGGTGCCGGTCCCCCCCAGAACGAGATAGACGTGATGGGCGGTGAAAGCCAGCTCGAGGCGCGCCCCTGATCCCGACGAGATCTTCTCCGCACCCACGGTCCAGGTTCCCGCGAAGGCCAGGGCGTCGGGAGGCAGTGAGCTCGGGAACTTGTAGACCGCCGGTTGGTTCTCGGAGACGGTGGTCCCGTCGAAGTTCGGCAACCCGTACTGGTACCCGAGGTAGGACTCCGGGGTCACCGCCACGGTCGGGGTCTTGTCCGGGACGTCCGTACCGGGCGGGAGCTTCACCTTGGGGTTGGCGTCGACGAGGAGCGTCCGGATGAGCGACTCCGTGCCGCTGTAGTCGCCCTCGCCGAACTCGGCGTGGCGGACCTGGCCCGTGGCGTCGATCAGGTACTCGGCCGGCCAGGACTCGTTCTGGTAGGCGTCCCAGGTCTTGTAGCCGTTGTCCACGGCGATGGGGTAGTCCACACCGAGCTGTGCCGCTGCCAGTTTGACGTTCGACACCACATGCTCGAAGGCGAACTCGGGGGTGTGCACTCCCACGACCACGAAACCGTCGTGGCGGTATCGCGCGTACCAGGACTCGACATGAGGCAGTGACCGTTGGCAGTTGATGCACGAGTAGGTCCAGAAGTCGACCAGGACGACCTTGCCCTTCAACGACGCCAGCGACAAGGGCCGATCGCCCGGGGTGTTGAGCCATGACGAGACGCCCGTGAAGTTGGGAGCCGTGCCACAGTCCTCGAGTGTCGACAGTCCCGGCGCGCAACTCCCGAGCTTCCCCGACTTCTTCGCACCAGTGAGGGCGGCCAGTTGCCGTTTGGCATAGGAACCACCCTCGAGATGGCTCTGGAGAGCGTGGGTGTACCCGGGCACCACCCGCTGCAGGCCATCGGTGACGTTGAAGGCGATGAGCAGCGTCATGGTGAGCAGGATCACCCCACCGATCTGCCGGGTGAGCACGGCCCGCGACCGGAAGGCGGCCACCCGCTCGGCCACCCGTTGGCCGGCCAGCGCGAACACGAGAAGAGGAACCGACGCCCCCAGGGCGAAGTCGACGGTGAGCACCACCGCACCAAGGCCGACCCGATGATGGGCGCTGACCACGGAGATGGCGGTCAACACCGGGCCCGCGCAGGGGACGAACAGCGCCCCCAACCCGAGACCGAGGACGAACCCTCCGGCGTTCCCGTTGGGCTGGCGCTGCGCGATCCGGGCGAAGGGTCGCTCCAGGAGGTGCCCGAGGGGCGGAACGATGAGCCCGGCCGCCACGACGCCCAGGACGACGAGCCCGGCGTCGGTCAGGAAGTCCTGGGGCAGGCCCAGCGCACTGAGCAGTGACGACCCCACCAGGGTGACGACGCTGAAGCTGACCACGAGCCCGCCCACCACGGCATAGGCCCGGTAGCTCCGGGACCGGGCCCGATCCACCGAACGAGCCGGGGTCGACTTCGAGGTCCGGACCGCCACCCGCAGGCTGTCGCCCGACCCTCGTGTCCCGGCCGGCTGTCGGGTCCGTCTCTGGGTGGCGTCCGCGCTCTCGCCGCCGCCGCCTTCGGTCGCGTCGTCGGTCGCGTCGTCGGGTGTGGGGACCGTGGCGCCGGCCACGAGGACGACGGGGAGGACCGGGAGGATGCACGGTGAGATGCCGGCGATAACCCCCGCCACGAACCCGATGGCATACAGCAGGAGCACGACCCGGTGAACCTCTCTCCGGAGCTCCTCGGCGTCCGGGTGATCCCATGGTACGAAGGCCCGCCTCGATAGAGACGTCGCAGGCGACGCCGTTCAGCTCCCCGGGACCGCCCACCCGAGCGACCGCTCGACCGCCTTTCGCCAACCCTCATAGGCGCGGTCGGCCGCCGTCACCGAGCCTCGGGCTTCGAACTGAGCCTCGAGAGTCCAGATCGACTCCAGATCACCGACCGACGACCACACGCCCTCGGCCACTCCCGCCAAGGTGGCGGCTCCGAGCGCGGTGGTCTCGGTCGTGGTGGGACGCGACACCGGGACCCGCAGTTGGTCGGCCTGGATCTGGAGCAACAGGTCGAGGACCGCCGCACCACCGTCGACGCGCAACGCGGCGAGCTCGGTGCCGACATCTTTCATGGCCTCCACCACGTCGCGCACCTGGTACGCCATGGCCTCGATCACGGCCCGGGCGATGTGCGCCGCACCCAAACCTCGGGTGAGGCCGGTGATGGCGCCCCGCGCATAAGGGTCCCACCACGGGCTGCCGAGGCCGGTGAATCCGGGCACGACGTAGACGCCTTCGCTGTCGTCGACCTGCTCGGCGAGCGGTCCGATGCCGGCCGCCTCGCCGATGAGCCCGAGCCCGTCCCGCAACCATTGGATCGCCGCCCCGGTGACGAACACGGCTCCCTCCAGCGCGTACGTCACCGGTTGCGAGCCGCCATGCTCACCGAGATCCCAGGCCACGGTGGTGAGGAGCCCCTCCGAAGGCGGCGGGCACACACCACCGACGTTCATCAAGACAAAGCTCCCCGTCCCATAGGTCACCTTCGCCATACCCGGCGACACACACGCCTGGCCGAACAGCGCCGCCTGCTGGTCGCCGGCCACCCCGCTCACCCCGACGCCCGCCACAGCCGGCGCCGCGTGGGCGAGCGCCCCCCGCACCACTCCGAACCGACCGCACGAGGGCGCGACGTCGGGGAGCGCGGCCCGAGGTACTCCGAAGATGTCGCACAGCTCGTCGGACCACGACCGCTCGCGTATGTCGTAGAGCAAGGTCCGAGAGGCGTTGGTGGCATCGGTGGCGAGGACCCCACCATCGGGGCCCCCGGTGAGGTTCCAGATCAACCAGGCGTCGACGGTGCCGAGGACCAGGTCGTCGGTGACCGGGACCCCACCGGGACCGAGCAGCCACGCCATCTTGGTACCCGAGAAGTACGGGTCGAGGACGAGCCCAGTCCTTTCCCGCACCACCGGGAGATGGCCTTCGGCACGCAGCTCGTCGCACCGCTCGGCGGTCCGCCGGTCCTGCCACACGATGGCCTTGTGCAGGGGGAGGCCGCTACCACGGTCCCAGGCCACCACCGTCTCGCGCTGGTTGGTGATCCCGATCGCCGCGATCGTGTTGCCCGCGACCTGGCGCCGACCGGCCACCTCGCTGACGGTTTCCACCACGGTCTCCCAGATCTCGGTGGGGTCGTGTTCCACCCATCCGGGCCGGGGGTAGTGCTGAGTCAGCTCCCGGTACGAGACGTCGACCACGGCCCCGGACCCGTCGACGGCCAGGGCCCGGACGCCGCTCGTCCCGGCATCGATGGCGATCACACAGGCCACGACCGCCGACCCTATCCGGACCCAATCCGGGCCCCCCAGGCACTCATCCTCCTAAGCCCGCTCGCCGCCTCGACGGCCCCGGGTGCAAACCTTCGCGAACGGGTCGCGACCAGGGCCGACACCGCAACAAATCCATTGACACTCTCGTAACTACAGTGCTGTAATGGCCACTGCATCTGGGGGCCACTTCAGGAGAGACCACAACATCTTGTGGTCTGAGGGAGGGGTTGGGCTGAGGAGCCCTGCCGTCTCCCGAAGGTGGGCACCTACGCTGGGAACCAAGGAAAGGGTGGAACGACGACCATGGCAATCGCCCCGCAGAGGACCGCTATCGGCATTCGGCGGCACTTCACCACCGAAGGGGTCCACCCCTACGACGAGCTCGCATGGGACCGGCGCGATTCACGCATCACCGACTACCGCGACGGATCTGTCGCCTTCGAACAGCTCGAGGTCGAGGTTCCTGTCACCTGGAGCCTGAACGCCACCAACATCCTCGCCCAGAAGTACTTCCGTGGCACTCCGGGCACCGCCGAGCGCGAGACCTCTCTCAAGCAGGTGGCCGACCGCGTGGTGGACACCATCACCGCCTGGGGTATCAAGGACGGCTACTTCGAGGACGACGCCGAGGCCCAGATCTTCTCTGACGAGCTCAAGCACATCATCGTGAACCAGCGCGCCGCCTTCAACTCGCCGGTCTGGTTCAACATCGGCGTCAAGGGCGTTCCGCAGCAATCGAGCGCTTGCTTCATCCTCGCCGTCGAGGACTCGATGGACTCGATCCTCAACTGGTACAGAGAAGAAGGCATCATCTTCAAGGGCGGTTCGGGGGCGGGTGTCAACCTGTCCAGCATCCGGGCTTCGGTGGAGCACCTCCAGGGAGGCGGTACCGCGTCGGGCCCGGTCTCGTTCATGCGCGGCGCCGACGCGTCGGCCGGGACGATCAAGTCGGGTGGCAAGACCCGTCGGGCCGCCAAGATGGTCATCCTCAACGACGACCACCCCGACATCGAGGACTTCATCTGGTGCAAGGCCCTCGAAGAGCGCAAGGCCCGTGTCCTTCGCGATAGCGGGTTCGACATGGACCTCGACGGATCGGACTCGTTCTCCATCCAGTACCAGAACGCCAACAACTCCGTCCGGGTCACCGACGAGTTCATGCAGGCCGTCCTCGACGACGCCGATTGGGCGCTGACCGCCCGCAACGACGGCTCTGCCGTCCGGATCATCAAGGCCCGTGACCTCTTCCGGCAGATCGCCCACGCCGCCTGGGAGTGCGCCGACCCCGGGATGCAGTTCGACACGACCATCAACCGCTGGCACACCGCCCCCAACGCCGGTCGGATCAACGGCAGTAACCCTTGCTTCCCAGGCAGCGCTCGCGTTCACACCGACAAGGGTCTCGTGCCCTTCTCGGATCTCTTCGACCGGGTCAACCGAGGCGAGAGCTTCGGCGTCTACACCCACGATGCCACGAACACTGACGAACCGGGCCAGCGCGTCGAGATCACGACGCCTGAGGCGTTCATGATCACGGGATTCAACGACATCGTACGGCTGCGGTTCGAAAATGGCATGGAGTTGCGCTGCACTCCGAGCCACAAGGTCTTCACCACGAACCGGGGTTACGTAGAGGTCGCCGATCTGACCAGTGACGATGATGTGAAGGTCCTTGACCTTCCCGCGCCAGCTGTCAACGCAGAGACTGTGTTGCCCGTGTCGTCGAATCCTGACGACTATCGCACCAAGGGCGATCACGGAGACGAGCTGCGGTTCCCCGATGCGTGGACCCCGGACTTCGCCCACTACCTCGGTTGGCTCGTTGGTGACGGCAGCACCTCGGGCGCGACGACGACCACGATCTACGGGAGTGCCGAGGACAGGGACGAGATCCTCCCTCGCCACACCGAGCTCGTGGAATGGGTCAATGGTGATCGGCCCCTGAAGCTCTCCGAGCAGGCGAACGGAACGGCGCAACTGCGGTTGGCCCGCCGACCCTTCAAGCGGTTCCTCGAGGGCCTAGGTCTCAGGTCGGTGAAAGGTGCGGAAAAGGCGGTTCCCTGGTCGATCGATCAGGCACCTCCTGAAGTTGCAGCAAGTTTCCTTCAAGGGCTATTTGATGCTGACGGTTGTGCTGTCGTGAATCGCGAGAAAGGCTCGTATGTCGGCCTCGGGTCGATCTCGATCGATCTCCTCCGCGGAGTACAACGACTGCTCACTACATTCGGCGTTTCGAGCCGTATCTACAAAACTCGCGATGCCAGCGATTCCGGTGCATTCAGCTACACCAACAAAGCAGGTAGCACGGTGTCGTACGGTCACGCCGCCGCCTATGACCTGCGTATCACCTCGGGCTCAATCGTCTCCTTTGCCGAGCACATCGGTTTCTCCCTGTCACGCAAGTCTGCTGTTCTCCGGGAGATTGTCGTCGAAGGCGACAAGGGCTTCTATGACGTCCGACGCACGACCCGCCTTGCCGAGCGGATCGACGATGGAGTCGAGCTCACCTACAACCTCTCGGAACCTCGGAACCACTCATACGTCGTTGATGGAGTCGTGGTCCGGAACTGCTCGGAATACATGCACCTGGACAACAGCGCCTGCAACCTGGCGTCGATCAACCTCCTCAAGTATCTCCGTGACGACGACAGCTTCGACGCCGAGAGCTTCAACGCCACCATCGACGTTGTCTTCACGGCCCAGGAGATCCTGGTCGGCAACGCCGACTACCCGACGGAGAAGATCGCCGAGAACTCACGGCGGTACCGTGAGCTCGGCCTCGGTTACTGCAACCTGGGCGCCCTTCTCATGGCCCAGGG
>DATKQM010000050.1:0-70749 GCA_035532735.1 Acidimicrobiales bacterium
GTCACCGGCTAGGGGGCCTCTTTGGTGGATGCTTCAGTGAGGGGTGGGGACTTCTCGTGGCCAAAAACGGGGACTTTTGGTGGCCACCAGCGGGGACATCAACTGGCCAAAACCGGGGACTTTCTCATGGCCACGGACATCGGGTCCGCCGCCGCACCAAGACCTACAAGGGCCAAATCCAATTCGTACGACCGAGACGTGTCGCTCCCCGGTCGGGGCCGAGGCCACCGACGCACGCCAGCGTTCTGCAATGTCTCGAGAGGATGCGGACAGCGTCCATGATCCCGCAGTTGCGCATCACATACGAAGGTCGGGCCGTCGGCGTGGCAGCCGCCCCTCGTCAATGCGGGCTTGACGATAGGGTCTACGTCAAGGTAGGGTTGACGCATGGCCCCCACCCCGTCCCTGCAAGACGTCATCCACCTGGTTGAGGCCGACACCGAAGACCAGCAGCCACTGAGCCGTTTGGGGGTGGCGTCGGTTCTGGTCCGGAACTTGGCCGAGGTCGGTGACGCTGCTCTGGGCTACTTCGTTGACCAAGCCCGCCACGCTGGCCATTCCTGGTCTGAGATCGGGGAGGCCCTGGGCGTGTCCAAGCAGGCGGCTCAGCAAAAGCACACCGTGAGGCTTTCGCTCGGACTCAATACTCCGACCTTCGAACGTTTTACCCCCCGAGCTCGGAATGTCTTGAGCGAGGCTGAGCCGATCGCCCGCCAATGGGGCCATCGTCAAATAGCTACGGAGCACCTTCTTCTGGCGCTCTACCGGGAGCCCGAAGGCGTGGCTGCCCAGATCCTCAACGAATCGAACCTCCCGGTCGACAAAGCAGAGACTGCCGTGGACGCCCGCACCAAGCGCGGTCCCGGAGCACCGAAAGAGAAGCTGTCGTTCTCCCCCGAGGCCATTGCCGCCTTCACCGGAGCGCTCGCCTCAGCCCTCGAGATGGGTCACAACTACATAGGAACCGAGCATCTGCTCCTCGGACTGGCTCGGGGAGATGGTCAGGCCGCAGACATCCTCGAAGACGCCGGTCTGCGTCAGGAGACCCTTGAGCGCCAGGTCACCGAGAAGCTGGCCGGTTACACGCAGGTGCGTCGACCGGTGAAGAGAGTCACCAGCAGCACCGTCGCCAAGATTGCACGAGCCAAACCCGGCCCCGCCTCCAAAAGGAAGCCGAGGTAGCGACGTTCGACCGTCGTTTCGATGGCAGCGGCCATGAACGCCGACTCGTCGACGGCGTCCGCTTCGAGACAGCGCGTGCGTGCCGTTCTCTGTCCGGGTAGGTATCGCTGACGCTTGCCAGCGTTCGGCAATGTCTCTAGAGGACGAGGGTCCGGTGCCCGGGAGCAGGCAATATGCTCAAGCCAACGTCGCAATCGGCCGGCGCTGGCCGCAGGAGGTGTAATGGCTGAAAAGCCGGTCCTCAATCAGGTCAACCTCGTCGTGACCGACATGTCTGCAACGGTCGCGTTCTACCGCCGCTTGGGCCTGAGCATCCCGGAGACCGATCCTGGTTGGGAATCTCATCACCGCACCGCAGAGATGCCTGGAGACATCGACCTCGACTTCGACAGCGCCGAGTTCGCCCGCGCTTGGAATGAGGGTTGGTCGGACGGGTCCCGTATGGGCGTACTCGGCTTTCACGTTCCCTCTCGGGAGGCAGTGGACGACATCTATCAGGACTTGACGGAGGCCGGGTACAGGGGGGAGCAGCGGCCCTACGACACTTTCTGGGGCGTTCGGTACGCGATTGTTCAGGACCCCGATGGCAATCCCGTCGGAATCATGAGTCCCGTCGATCCTGCCCGTCGGAGCCTGCCGTCGCCACCCTGATCACTGGCCTTACCCGGCCTATCCAGGCGTCAGTGACGGAAGGGCGGGCGAGGGTTGATGGGCCCCCGATATGTGCAGTCGTTCCCGGCCAGGACAGATGGCACTGTCGCACTCCAGCGTTCGTAAATGTCTCTAGACGACCATCACTGGTAGTCGACCCAGTCCCGCAGCTCAGCACCAAAGACTTCACCGAGGCGGTGCCTGATCGGCCTGCGGGCGTCGGTGGGAAGCTCCCCCTGGGTTGCGTACGCCCAGACCTTGACCCACGAACCACCACCCCGTCCGATGTTTGCGAGTCGGACCTCGACGGCAGCGATCACGGGATCCAACCACGGCCGCAGGACCACCAAGTCAGGACGGTGACTCTCGGCGACTTCAGGGACCAGTTCTCCCGGCCTGAGAACGAGCCATCGTTGGCGCTCATCGACGATCGCGTCGTACATCACCGCATCGTGTGGTGCGTGCTTGTATCGCCTGCGGATGACGACGTATTCGGTTGGGGAATTGGTCATTCGGGATACCCGTCTGGCGACGGACCAAGCTCGGCCCGACTGGTGCAGAATGGTAGCGAGCCCGCCCCACCCGGCTTTTGGTCGGCGATTCTTCAGGCTCATCGTATGGTGTTCCTCCATGGCGGTACCTAACTTCGAGCTGATATGCGAGGTTGAGCCAGCTACCCGGCCAGACCTCATGCACGTGCGGCACCAGATCGGGGTAATGAGCCGGATCGCTTCGGCCTATCTGATCCCGGACAACCACATAGGTCGGGCGACGGTGTCGAGCATCGCCGTCGCCCACGAGGTGGCTCTCATGGGAGGTCGGTCCATCGCCTGTCTCAACGCCCGTGACCGAAACGCTTTGGGGTTTCGCAGAGACCTGCTGACGGCAGCTGCCTACGGGGTCAGCGAGTTCCTTTTCGTGTACGGGGACCGCCCCGAGACTGGCGCTCGATCGGATGACCTCACTGTTCGGTCGATGTTGGCCGAGGCACGCCGATTCTCCCAGGATCGTGGAGCTGCGGCGGGCTCGGTCCGGCTTGGCGTGGCCTCGGGACTCAAACGCCTTCCCGCGTGGAAGGCAGAGGCCGACTTTTTGCTTACCCAGGTGTCATTCTCAATTGACGACCTCTTGGAGTGGCGCGCATCGGTTCGATTCGACGGCCCGGTTTATGCCGGAGTGATGGTGATCGCCAGCGCCCCGATGGCCAGGAGATTGTCGGCGGAGATCGCACAACTCGCTGTGCCTGCCTCCGTCATCGACCGCATCGAGCGAGACCGGATGGCCGGCGTCGAGATTGCCTGCGACTTGATCACTGCGATTCGCGATTCAGGGGCATTCGACGGTGTGCACCTGATTCCCGTCACTCGATACCGGGAGATGGCAGCGTGGTTGGAGCTCCACATCTAAGGAGCCAGTAAGAGACGCCGTCATCGACCGCCCGAACCCGCTCGCAGCGTGCCGCTCTCGGTCCGGCAAGACTCCGCCGGTCCACGCCAGCGTGCTCTTCCTCGAATGCCTCGAATCGCGAATGATGAAGTGCTCAGCCCCGGCGCGCTTCCAATTGGTCGAGGAGGTCGTCGGGGACGTTGAGGTCGCCCCGGCCCGTTCCGACAAGGAGCCCAGGTTTGAACGAGCCGTGGAAGTCCGAACCTCCCGTGGCCACGAGGTTGTTCCGTGTGGCGATCCGACGGAGGACCGACCGCTGGTCCGGCGTATAGGAGGAGTAGACCGCTTCGATCCCGTCGAGGCCTCCCTCGGCGAGCTCCGACACCATCCGCTCGAGGTGCTGGGGGTTGAGCCCGGTCGACAGTGGATGGGCGAGGACGGCCACGCCTCCGGACTCATGGGCGAGGAGAGCAACATCGGGTGGGTCGAGACGGGCCTTGGGGACATAGCCCGGTCTACCGTCGGCCAGGTAGCGGTCGAAGGCGTCGTCGATGTCCTCGACTGCGCCGGCTTTCACCAGGGCCCGGGCGAAGTGGGGCCGACCGATGCCACCTTGGTCTCCCGCCTCGGCCAGGACGTCGTCGTAGGTGATCCCCGTGCCGAGCTCCTCGAGACGCGCCGCGAGCTCTCGGTTGCGGACCGCCCGATCCCCCCGGAGCTTGACGAGCTCGTTCTGGAGGGGGCCGTCCCCGGGCTCGACGAAGTAGACGAGGACGTGGACCGACCCCTCGATCCGGGGTGCGCCCGGCGGCGGGGTGGGCTTCCGACACGACACCTCACACCCCGGCACCAGCCGGACCCCGAGCTCGGCCGCCACCCGACCCGCCTCCTCCAACCCGGCCAGGCTGTCGTGGTCGGTCAGGGCCATCGCGGAGCAGCCCGCCGCCGCGGCCAGCTCGACGACGCGCCCGGGGGTCTCAGAGCCGTCGGACACGAGCGAATGGGTGTGGAGGTCGATCACGACCGGAGGATAGTGCCGGCGACCAGGTCGAATTCCCGAACCGGGCACAATCCGGGGAACCGTCGGGGCGATGTGGGAAGGTAGGCTCGTCAACGCGGCGAGAGGATGCGCCGGGGGAACGGGAGCCCCTGAACGTCCGGCGCAGTGAGGGCAACGCGATGAGGGCCCAGTGAAAGAAGCCTGCGGTGTCTTCGGCGTATATGCGCCGGGCAAGGCCGTCGCCCAGCTCACCTTTGACGGGATGTTCGCCCTCCAGCACCGGGGCCAGGAGTCCGCAGGTATGGCGGTCAGCGACGGCGAGACCATCACCGTCGTCCGGGACATGGGACTCGTCACCACCGTCTTCGACGAGCGGACCATCTCCTGTCTTCCCGGGGCCCTCGCCATTGGTCACACCCGGTACTCGACCACCGGGGCCTCGGAGTGGCGCAACGCCCAACCCGTCTTCCGGGCCGTGGGGCGGGCCGGGTTCGCGCTCGGCCACAACGGCAACCTGACCAACACCGCCGCCCTGGCCGAAGAGGCCGGGATGTTGCCGGGCGTGGTCGCCTCCGACAGCGATCTCGTGGCCGAGCTCCTCTCGCTTCGGTTCCCGGCCGCCACCCCCTGGGAGGTCTCCTCGTCCGGGAGCGACTCCGACAACGGTGACGCGGGGGGCCTCGGTGTCGCCGCTGGAGTCGGAGAAGGGCTCGACGCGCCTGATGACGCGCTGGAGGATGCCCTCAGAGAAGTCCTCCCCATGCTCGAAGGAGCATTCTCCTTCGTCCTCGTCGACGCCACCCACCTGGTGGGTGTCCGTGACCCGGCCGGGCTCCGGCCGCTGTGTCTGGGTCGGCTCGGTCCCGCCGAGGCTCCCGAGGGCTGGGTCCTCGGATCCGAGACCCCCGCCCTCGACATCGTGGGTGCCACCTTCGTGCGCGAGATCGAGCCCGGTGAGATGGTGGTGGTGGACTCCAAGGGCGTGCGGTCCGAGCAGCTCTTCGCACCGGAGCGGATCGACCCCCATCTCTGCATCTTCGAGTTCGTCTACTTCGCCCGGCCCGACAGCCGGCTCTACGGACGAGAGGTCCACAGCGCCCGTCGACGGATGGGGGAGCTCCTCGCCGCGCAGGCGCCGGTCGACGCCGATCTCGTCATGGGGGTTCCCGAGTCGGGAGTGCCCGCCGCCGAGGGCTACGCGCGCGCCAGCGGGATTCCCCATGGCCAGGCGTTGGTGAAGAACCGGTACATCGGCCGGACCTTCATCACCCCGGGCCAGGACGCCCGGGACGCCGGTGTCCGGCGGAAGCTCAACCCGTTGCGGGAGAACATCGTCGGTCGACGGATCATCGTCGTCGACGACTCCATCGTCCGGGGGACGACCCAGCGGGCCGTGGTCCGGATGCTGCGCGAAGCAGGCGCGGAAGAGGTCCACCTCCGGATCTCCTCTCCGCCGCTGGCTTGGCCCTGCTTCTACGGCATCGACATCCCCGATCGTGACCAGCTCGCTGCGGCCCAGCACACCGTGGCCGAGATCGCCGAGTTCCTGAATGTCGACTCGCTCGAGTACCTGTCGCTCGACAACCTCGTGACGGCCATCGACGCTCCCGGGGCCGGCTTTTGCACGGCCTGTCTCACCGGGGAGTACCCAGTACCGGTCCCCGTTCGTCTCGCCGCACCCGCATCTGCCTGACGTGGTTCCCGTGCATCCGGGGAGCGGGGCCGGCTCAGGAACCGGTGCCAGCCCGGCAGGGGGTGCCACCTACGCGGGCGCCGGTGTCGACATCGCCGCGGGCGACTCTGCCGTGGCCCGGATCCGGGACCTGGTGGCTTCGACGGCGCGGCCCGAGGTCCTCGGGGGTATCGGCGGATTCGGGGGGAGCTTCGCCTTCGACCCCGGCCGGTTCCGCCAGCCCGTCCTCGTCTCCTCGACCGACGGGGTGGGGACGAAGTCCTACGTGGCGGCCGCAACCGGTCGGTACGACACCATCGGGATCGACCTCGTGGCCATGTGCGTCGACGACATCGTCTGTGTCGGTGCGGAGCCGCTCTTCCTTCTCGACTACATCACCGCCTCGAAGATCGACCCCGACCAGATGGAAAAGCTCGTCGCCGGCGTGGCGACGGGATGCCGGACGGCGCGCTGCGCCCTCCTCGGTGGCGAGATGGCCGAGCATCCCAACTCGCTCCCTGCCGGTGAGTTCGACCTCGCCGGCTTCGCCGTCGGCGTGGTCGAGCGCGACGGAATGCTGGGCGCGGACCGGGTCGGCGTCGGTGACGCCTTGGTGGGACTCGTCTCACCGGGACTGCGGTGCAACGGCTACACCCTGGCCCGCCACGTCTTGTTGGAACGGGCCGGGCTCGGCCTCGACGACCCCGCCTGGGCCGGAGCCGACCACAGCCTCGGAGACGAGCTCCTCCGGCCTTCGGTCGTCTACGCCTCGGCCGTCCGGGCCGTGCTCGGGGTGTTGGGCAACGACGAAGTCCACGCCATCGCGCACATCACCGGGGGAGGGATGGTCGGCAACCTCGACCGGGTCCTCCCCGCCGGTGCCGACGCCGTGGTCGACCGGAGCTCGTGGGTTGAGCCCAGGGTGTTCGGCGAGATCCGACGGCTCGGCGAGGTCGACGACGCCGAGATGGCCCGGGCCTTCAATCTCGGTATCGGCATGGTCCTCGTCGTCGATGCCGGCGCGGCGGCACGGGCCGTCGACACACTCGACGCGGCCGGGTGTCCCAGCCTCGTGATCGGAGTGGTCACCGAGGGGACCGGTCGGGTCCAGATGGAGGAGCCGTGACGCTCGAGGATCTCCGCCGACACATACTGGAGCACTCGGTGAAGACCGGTGACTTCGTCTTGAAGTCGGGACGGAAGTCGACGTGGTTCATCGATTCCAAACAGACGGTCTGTCGTCCCGGGGGGATGTTGCTCGTGGCCGAGGCAGTCCTCGACGCGCTTCCCGACGAGGCCACCGCCATCGGCGGGCTCACCATGGGGGCCGATCCCGTCGCCTTCGTGGCGGCCGGGGTGGCCGCCACCCGGGGCCGGGACTTGAAGGCCTTCAGTGTCCGGAAAGTTGCCAAGGACCACGGCGGCGGTGGCCGGGTGGCCGGAGCCCTCGACGCCGGGGACAAGGTGGTGGTGACCGAGGACACCGTGACCCGGGGCACCTCGTTGCTCGAAGCGGTCAACGCGGTGCGGGCCGCGGGCGGGGAGGTGGTGCTGGCCTTGGCGGTGGTCGACCGGGGCGGCGCCGCGGAGGGTCTCCTCAAGTCCGAAGGTGTCAGATTCCGGGCCCTGCTCGGCGCGCCCGACCTCGGTTTCGAGTACGACGAGCCCTGACCTCGATCACACACCGCGCCCACCTGCCATCACGACACGAGATCGGTGAGGGCCGCCTCCACCGCCCGGTGAAATGTCGGATAGGCGTAGATCATGCGCCGGAGCTGCTCCACCGGAACTTGGGCATGAATGGCGAGGGTGAGCATCGACAGCACCTCGCCGCCGGTGGGGCCCGCCGAGGTGGCGCCGACGAGGACGCCCCGGCCGGTGTCCTCGATGAGCTTGATGAAACCCTCGTTGCCGACCTTGTGGATCCATCCCCGGGTCGAGCTCGGCACGGGGTAGTACCCCACCCGGACGTCGAGCTTCTGTTGGCGCGCCGCGGCTTCGCTGAGCCCGACGGAGCCGATCTCGGGATCGGTGAAGGTGACGCGGGGCAGCGCCCGGTAGTCGGCCGGCTCCGGGTCGTTCCCCAAGATGTCCTCGATGGCGATGTTGGCCTGGTACATCGAGACGTGGGTGAAGGCCCCCTTACCGGTGATGTCGCCCACCGCCCAGACGCCGTCGGTGACCCGGAGACGGCCGTCGACGGGAAGGGCCCGGGCCGTCTCGTCGACACCGATGCTCTTCACGTTGAGCGCGGCCAGGTCGGGACGTCGGCCGGTGGCGACGAGAAGCCGTTCGCCGGAGACCGGTGCTTCTCCTTCCAAGTCGAGAACGAACCGACCCCCGTGATGGCGCGCCGCGGTGATCCGGGCCGAGGTGTGGGTGTCCACGCCGTCGCGACGCAGCGCCTCGGCCACGAGCGTGCTCGACTCGGGCTCTTCGAGCGCCAGGAGCCGGTCCGCACCCTCGACGATCGACACCGCCGCGCCGAACCGGGCGAAGACCTGTCCGAGCTCGACACCGATGGCCCCGCCCCCGAGGATGACGAGAGACTCCGGGACGGACTCGGCCTCGATGGCGTCGCGGTTGGTCCAGTACTGCCCTTCGAGCTCGGCCAGGCCCGGGATCGGTGGCGTCCACGCCTTGGCACCGGCCCCGATCACCACGGCCCGACGGGCTTCGTAGGTCACGTCATCGACCACGATCCGGTTGGGCCCGTCGAGGGATCCCCAGCCCCGCACGAACCGGCCGCCCTTCCCGACGAACCGGTCCACGGCCACCTGGTCGTTCCAATCGTCGGTGGCCTCGTCTCGGATCCGTCGGGCCACCGACGCCCAATCCGGGGTGATGGTCGAGGTCCCGGCCATGCCTGGGATCCGTCGCCCTTCCGCGATCAGGTTGGCGGCCCGGATCATCATCTTGGACGGGACGCACCCCCAGTAGGGGCACTCACCGCCGATCAGCATGCCGTCGATCCCGATCACATCGAGCTTGGCCCGGGCCAGTCGACCGGCCACCTCCTCGGTGCCCGGCCCCATCCCGAGGACGATGACGTCCGCCTGCTCGACCTGCTTGGTCATGGTTCCTCCCGGGGCCGGGGACTGTCTTCGGACTTTTGGGCGCGAACCTATCGACCGTGGGCCGAGCAGGTCCGAACGGCGGGTGACCAGGGCCGTTCGCCTCTAGGCGTCGGAGCCCCCAAAAGGCCAAATTGGCCACTGTGTTGACGGATGCGGGGGGGCTCGAGGTCCTCGTCGCGGAACAATGCCTCGAGCTCCTGGCCCGGTCCCGCCTGGGGCGGATCGCGGTGACCATCGGGGCGGTCCCGGCCATCTTCCCGGTCCACTACCGGTTGCTCGACGGCCAGATCGTCTTCACCACCGGGCAGGGCACCAACCTCCACGCCGCGGCGGCGAACACCGTGGTCGCCTTCGAGGTCGACGACGTGGATCCTTCCTGGGCCGAGGGATGGAGCGTGCTGGTGGTGGGGGTGGCCCGCGAGATCAGAGACAACGTGGCCATGGGACTCGCCCTCGATCAGGCTCCCAACCTCTGGGATTCCGGGGACGGGGCCCATGTCATCTCCATCCTCCCCGCCTTCGTGTCGGGTCGCCGCTTCGTCCGCGCCGCCTGAACGAACTCGGCGCGCGTCGCGATGCAGAGGCGCGATGCAGGAGGCCGTTCGACTCAGGAGACGGTGGGCTCCTTGGCGTGGCCGAGGCCCACCATGAGGTCGATCCAACCTTGAAGGTCTGCGTTCTTCATGTCCACGTGCGCCTTGAGCTCGGCGGGGACGAAGAACTCGACGCCGTCGGTCTCGAGCGCGTCGACGATGCCAGCCGCGCACTCCTCCGGTGTCGCGAACTCCGCACCGGGAAGACCGGGGAGCTCACCGGGCTTGGGTATCCAGATCTCGGTGGCGATGGCACCGGGTTGGATCAGCTTCACCTCGATGGGCGTGTCGGCCAGGTCCATGGCGGCCACCTCGGTCCATCCCGTCATGGCGAACTTCGCGGCGCAGTAGGCCGACTCGTGCACGATCCCGAACCGGCCCCCGCCGCTGGCGACGTTCACGATCGTGCCCGAGCCCCTTTCGATCATCTTGGGGAGGACGGCCAGGTTCATCCGGATGGGCGACATGAAGTTGGTCCGCATCACGACCTCGAGGTCCTCGGGACTGTGGTCGGTGACCATCTTCCGCTTGCCGAGCGCGGCGTTGTTGACCAGGCAGTCGAGGCCCCCGAAGGCCTCCCAGACGTCGTCGACGAGGCGGACCGCGGCGTCGACGTCCGAGAGGTCGACGACCCACATCCGTGAACGGGGTGCGTGCTCCTGGCACCGGGCCAGGGTCTCTTCGAGACGATCGGCACGGCGCGCCGCGACCGCGACCGTCGCGCCGCGCGCGGCCAACATCGGAGCCAGAGCTTGGCCGATCCCCGAGGACGCCCCCGTCACGAGGATGTGTGCGCCGTCGATTCTCATCGCCGTTGACGATTGCCCTTGCCGAGCCCTCGAAGGAGCTCGTGTGTCGTTACCGTCTGCGGGCGGTGGTCTTCTTGGCGGTGCGGCGGACCGGAGCCTTCTTGGCGGTGGTCCGACGAGCCGGAGCCTTCTTGGCAGGGGCACGACGGGTGACGGCCTTCTTGGCGGGAGCCCGCTTCTTGGCGGTCTTACGCGCCGGGGCCGCCTTGCGCGGCGCGGCGGCGGCAACGGTCTTGCCCGCGGCGCGCACAGCCTCGTCGTTGGTCGGGAAGGCACCACGCTTCAGTCGAGGTGCGGTCGCCGGCGCCATCACCGCGTCCTTGAACGCCTTCACCGGGGTGATGCGCGCTTTCTTGGACGCCTTGATCCGGATCGCTTCCCCTGTGGCTGGGTTGCGGCCCATGCGGGCGGGGCGATTGACCTTGACGAACTTGGCGAATCCGGTGATTGCCACCGGCTCCCCCTGAGACACGACCGCGGTCACGACTTCGGTGAAGCCCTCGAGGACAGCGGACGTCGTCTTGAGGTCCACATCCGCGTGCACGGCCACCGCTTTGGCAAGCTCTCTTTTGTTCATGGGGGCCTATTGTGGTCTACGCGCCATGCCCCGCGCCAAGCGAAACCCGTGTTTTTTTGAGTTTTTTTCGGTTTACCGCCCCAACATCCATCGTCCAATCTGCATGACGCGCCGCGCCATCGCGCCGCCGGCTACCGGAATTCGTGTGCCGATGTGGCGTGATCACGACCCAAAGTTCACTGTGCGCGTCGCGTCCGCGTCTTTGTCGTGCTGCAATCGCCACCCGATTCCGACGTGACCCAACCCCAGGAATCGCCTTGGGTGCTCACGAGCACCAGGAGCACCAGCCGAGGAGGACGAGGAGACCTCCGAGCCGTTGCGGTGCGCGCCACATCCTTACCGGGACCTGGGAAGGCCAGGGAGCGACTCGAGACCTCTGGGGTCGAACTGCCGCCCGAACTGCCTCTTGAACCGCGATATCGGTCCTGGGCTGGACTTGCAATCGCCGGATCCTCTTGCCGGGCCGCCGAAGAGACCTGGTCCGCGACCACCAGGCAGGCGACGTCGCGCCTCAGATGCCCGGTCGCCGACCGTCCCCACTCGATTCGACATCGGCGTCGGTCTGACCCAATGCAGCGTCACGGCCTGGCTCGACCACCATCACCGGCGTGCCGTGTCGTGCTGTGCGACTTCTGATTCCGGGCCGCTTCTGGTTCTGTTCCGCTTCTGGTTTCTCGGGCCTCTTCGGTGGTCGGGACCGGCGTCGATCCGGTGACCTCACGCTTTTCAGGCGCGCGCTCTACCAACTGAGCTACCCGACCGCATTGCCGAGGACGATTGTCCTTGGCGGCGGTCCTGACGGGATTTGAACCCGCGACCTCCGGCTTGACAGGCCGGCGTGCACTCCAGACTGCACCACAGGACCCCGGTCAGCGTCGCCCCCGCTTCGCTGCACCCCCAACGGGATTCGAACCCGTGTTACCGCCTTGAAAGGGCGGCGTCCTCGGCCACTAGACGATGGGGGCTGGACCGATCAGGGCTTTGGCAGGTTATCAGGGTCCCTCCCGACGCTCGTTCGGATCCACCACTCGATCGCCGTTCGATCCGCCGTTCAATCTGTTCCGTCGATGAGGCGCCATGTGGAGCCCTCCGCGGCGTCGTTGACCTCGACGCCCAGGGCCACGAGCCGGTCTCGGACCACGTCGGCGTCTTGGAACCTTCGTTCCCGGCGGGCGGCGTCGCGCAGTGCCAGTGCCAGCTCGACAAAAGGGCCCAGAACTCCGGCCGGGTCCCGCGCGCCGAGGGAGGCCAGCTCACCGAGCTCGGCGACCATGGCCCTCAGGCTGGCTCGACCCCGATCAAGGGCGTCGGACTGGAGTGTGTCCGCGCTCCATGCCCACAGCTCGTCGTCCAGCGCGAGCACCTCGCTCACCATGCCCGAGACATCCGCGTTGGCCCGGGCGGTCCGGAAAGACTCCTCGTGCGCCCGGAGGGCGCCGAGCAGGGGTGGTCCCTCGGAGGCCGGCGTCCCAGCCAGCTGCGCAACGAGGCCGGAATCGGCACCGGCGCCCGAGTCGTCGGCCGACGCGCCCACCTTCGAGACCGCCCCCGCCGCGATGTGACCAGAGGCCAGCTCGGCGGCCAAAGCCACGATGGCCGCCAGGTCCATGGTCTCGCCCGTCTCGATGCGGAGGGAACGACCCTGGACCCGGACCGTGACCCCGCCGTGGCCGGCAACCTCGGCCCGCTGGGCGTCGAGATCGATCAAGAGGGCGCTGTGCTCGTCGACACCGAGGACGAAGGCACCCTCGGGGAGCTCGTGTTCGAGCCGGGCCAGTCGGTCTTCGCCGAGGTAGCAGAAGCGGGTGTCGTGGGTGCCCCCCTCGGCGTTGTCGTAGTGGGGGATGAGCGCGACTCGCAGGCCTATCGCTCTGAGCAGGTCGAGGCCGGGCACCCACCGGGGGTCTTCCCCCACCTTGTAGACCTCGTAGACCGGGACCGTCACGCATCCGAGTGTCAATGCCGCCGCGGACGCGAAGGTGAGGGCACCGCCGAGGGCGAGCTTCTCGGCCAGGACGCCGGGCACCAGGGTTCCCTGCCACTGCCGGAGGGCATAGGTGGGGCTGCCCGGTCCAGCGAAGACGAGGGGTGCTCCTGCCAGCTTGGCGATGATGGCGTCACCGGCGGGTCCCTCGAGATCCGTGGACCGACGCAGGCCGGCGACCTCGATCGCCGATCCGACGCTGTCGCGGAAATAGGTCACCGCCCGCGAGGCGATCTCCGAGGCGTTGGTCTGGAACCCGAACGGCGTGTCGAGGAGGAGCCCGGGGCCGGCGTCGGGGCCGAGCCTCTCGACCACCGACCGATGGATCTTGACCATGGTCGGCGCCGTCTCGCCCGATCCCATGATCGTGAGGAGCCTCGGGGTCACGACGTGGTCCCTTTCCGGGGCAGCCCCGCGGCCAGGGTGTCCACGATCTCGTTCTGGAGCATGCTCAGGTACTGGTAGACGGTGAGCTGGTCCACCCGGGGGTCACCGGGGTCGATCTCGGTGAAGTCCTCGCTCACATCGAGCTGGGTTCCGAGCAACAACCGCAGGACCTCGACCGCTCCCAGCCACCCGTTGAGGTCGTCGATGTCGATGGTGGTCTCGTCGATGGTCGACATCAGGGTGTCGAGGGCATGCTGATGGTGATCGAGCAGCGACCCGCCCATCATCTGGGCGTAGTCGGCCTGGGCCGCGTCGTCGTCGGTGTAGGCGACGGGGAAGAGCCGCTTGGCCGAGGGGTCGTCGTGGTCGACGAGCTCCCGGGCCTGCTGGGGCAACATCCGGAGGAGGTCGCGCTCGGGATCCTCGAGGCCGGGCCGGATGCGGCCGTGACGGTCGCGCCAGAAACGCCGCCCCGTCATCCCGAGCGTTCCATGGTGGCCCACAGCCCGTGCTCGTGGAGCCGGAAGACATCGAGCTCGGCCCGCTCGCGAGGCCCCGAGCTCACGACGGCCCGTCCCTTGTGGTGGACGTCGAGCATGAGCTTGGTGGCCTTGTCCTTGCTGTAGCCGAAGAGCTTCTGGAAGACGAAGGTGACGTAGGACATCAGGTTGATGGGGTCGTTCCAGACGATGACCTGCCAGGGCCGGTCGGGGCGGACGTCCTCGCCGCCCTCGGGCGCGTCGACCTCGACGGGCTGGACTTCTGTGCCCGGGCCCGTCATGGGGTGACCGGTGTGGTGGTCTGGGCGCCAATGCGATCAGTCGCAATGCGGTCAGTCGCAACGCGGTCAGTCGCAACGCGGTCAATGTTTATACCGGCCGTCTCGTCGGGACGCGGCACGGCGCCGTGGTGGGTGAGCCCGTCGGAGAACCAGAGCATCGCCATCCACACCACCGTGACGCCTAAGACATGGACTCCCACGAGCAGTGCGGGGAGATGGCTGAAGTACTGGGTGTAGCCGATGCCACCCTGGATCACCATCGCGGCGAGGAGGACCCGGCCCCGGTCGAGGACCGATCGGGGCGCACCGGTGTGATCGAGGAGATAGAGCAGGGCGATGGTGAGGGCCACGAGACAGATGACGAGGCCGGAATGGATCCGGGTCATGTCCTCCAAGGCGATCGGCAACCGCTTGGCCCCCGGTCCCCCGGCGTGGGGCCCGGCTCCGGTCGTGGCCGTCCCGGCCATCACCACCACCGCCAACAGAACCAGCATCACCTGGCTCACCCGTTTCTCTCGGGCCCCCACCTTGGAGACCCCCGCCTTGGAGACGACCGCCTGGGAGACCCCCGCCTGGGAGACCCCCGCCTGGGAGACCCCCACCTGGGAGACCCCCACCTGGGAGACCCCCGCCTGGGAGACCCCCGCCTGGGAGACTCCCGCCTGGGAGACTCCCGCCTGGGAGACTCCCGCCTTGGAGACCGGTGCCCCCACGCGAGCGCCCACTCCGTCTCTGACCCCGGCGCCCACCATGTCGGGCCGACCGGCCCGGAGGGCGAGGACGAAGGCATCGGTGAGAAGGGCGATCCCGACCATGAAGTGGGTCATGACCACGTACGGGTTGAGCTTGGTGTAGACGACGACCGCACCCAGGACGGCCTCGCCGATGACGCCCCCGAGCAGGCCGGCGGACAACCAGACCAGGTCGCGCCGCCGGGGCGACCGCCGCCTTGCGGCCACCAGGGCGAGGGCCGTGGCGATGCAGAGGACCACCACCACCAACCGGTTTCCGAACTCGATGTCGGGATGGAGCGACAAGGCAGGGGTGAGGCGGTGCTGCGAGCAGGTCGGCCAGTCCGGGCATCCGAGCCCTGAGTCACTGAGGCGGACGGCTGCGCCCGTGACGATGTTCAGCACCACGATCACCAGCGTGACCTGGGTGATGCGGAGGAAGGCGCGAGGTGTGACGCCGGGGAGCTGCACCGGGGGATCATCGTACCGGGGTGCCGACACCCCTCCCGGGGGCGGCTCGTGCGCCACGTCGTCGGGCGGGGTCTCCCACGTTGTCCGATGGCGGTGCGCCGCCGTAGGCTCCGGCCGATGTCGTCGCTCTCCCCCGCGGTCCCCTCCGCCGTCCGCGCCGGCGGGATCAGGGCCCGGACCTATCTGGCGTTGACCAAGCCCCGGATCATCGAGCTACTGCTCGTGACCACGCTGCCGACCATGCTCGTGGCCAAGCGCGGGGTGCCTTCGGTGGGGCTCATGGCCCTGGTCCTGTTGGGCGGATCGCTGGCCGCGGGCGGGGCCAACGCCCTGAACATGGTCCTCGACAGAGACATCGACAAGGTCATGCACCGGACCCGGAATCGCCCTCTCGTCACCGGCGAGGTCACGCCTCGGGCCGCAACGGTGTTCGCGGTGGTCCTCGAGGTCGCCGCCTTCGCCGAGCTGTGGGCGTGGGTCAACCTGCTCTCGGCGGTGTTGGCAGTGGCGGCCACGGCCTTCTACATCGTCGTCTACACCTTGTGGCTCAAGCGGAGCTCCACCCAGAACATCGTGATCGGCGGGGCAGCCGGTGCGGTGCCGGTGCTCGTGGGATGGGCGGCGGTGACCGACAGCCTGGGGTGGGCGCCGGTGGTTCTCTTCGCGGTGATCGTGATCTGGACCCCGCCGCATTTCTGGGCGCTCGCCATCCGCTACCGCGAGGACTACGCCGCCGCGCACGTGCCCATGCTCCCTGTCGTGGCCACCCTGCGGCGGACCGCACAACAGATCCTCCTCTACACCGTGCTCCTCGTGGCGGTGACGGTGCTCTTCGCGGTGGTCGGCCACATGGGCCCGTTGTACCTGGTCGGCGCGTTGGTGCTCGGCGCGCTCTTCGTCGTCTTCGCCCTGCGACTCCGACGCGACGAGACCCCACGCGCCGCCATGGCCTTGTTCCGCTACTCGATCACCTACTTGACCCTGCTCTTCGTCGCCATGGCGGGTGACATCCTCATCCGGTTCCATTGACGCTGCCGGTCCATGACCCAGCAGGCCCAGTGAATCAGCCCCTCCCTTGACCGAGCCGGCCGAGGCCCAGGCACCCACCCCGGGTCGCCGTTGGGGTCGTCGCCGGCTGGTGTCAGTGGCGATCGGGATCGTCCTGGCCGTCGGGCTGTGGGTCGGGCTCACCGTCACAGCCGCACCAGGACCGACGACCGCGCCCACCTTCTCGCTGCCCCGGCTGGGTGGCGGTGCGCCGGTGGCGTACCCGCTCACCGGGAAGGTGGTGCACAGACCGGTTGTGGTGACTTTCTTCGCGTCGTGGTGCGGACCGTGTCATGCGGAGCTGCCCATGATCGCCGCCGTGGCGCGTCAGGAGCAGGCGTCGGGTGCGAAGGTGATCTTTCTCGGTATCGACGGCAACGACGATCCCGCCAGTGGGCTCGCCTTCGCCCGCAAGAGCGGAGTGGGTTTCGTCGTGGGTGCCGACGCCGACAGTGAGCTGGCGCCGAGGTTCACCCTCGTCGGGTATCCCGGCACGGTGTTCATCGACGGCTCGGGGAAGATCATCAAGACCGTGCACGGCCCGGTGAGCCGGACCACGCTCGAGACCTACCTGGGCCGCCTCTCGCACGGGTGACCGAGCGGCGCCGAGCAGGCGACCGCGCCGGGCACTCAGGTGGCGACGACGGCGAACCGGGGGACGACGCCGAGAAGGCGTTCGGGAAGTCGCTGCTCGAGCTTGGAGGTCCATTCCACGTCGCGGAGTCGGATGAGGCGGGGCGTGGACCATCCCCCCTCGGCCACGAGCGCGGCGACGGCGCGGGGATGAGTGCCGGTCCCGAGAGGAAGGGCACCGCGGACCGCGACGGGATAGGGCCCGTGGTGATCGGGGGCGGTGGACCGGAATCGCTTGACGACGTTCCAGGCCCGTCCGCGCAGCGCCTCGAGAGGGTCGGCATCGCCCCAGATGGACTCGATGGCGACGAGCCTCGCGCCCGGGGCCGCCACGGCCCGCCAGGCGCGTAGGGCCGCTACGGGGTCGGGGAGCGTCCACAGGAGATGGCGCTCGATGACGGCGCCGAACCCGCCTCCGTCCCCGTCGGGGGCCGTCGATGGTTCGTGGGCGGGCGCCACCACCGTGGCGATGTCGAGCCCCTCAGCCCCGGCCGCGGCGCGGAGCTTGGCCAACATCTGCGACGAGAGGTCGAGGGCGGTGACCCGGTGGCCGAGTCTGGCCGCCATGAGGCTCAGGAAGCCCGTCCCCGCCCCGCAGTCCAGGACGCTCGAAGGCGGCGGCGGTAAGAGGGACTCGAGAGCTGCGGTCCAAGCGCCTTGGACCGCCGCGGAGGTGGGGTGATGACCCGGGGCGTTGTCGTAGGTGACGGCGTCGTCGTCCCAGAACCGCCGGATGTCGTCGAGGATGGCCATGCCTACGTTTCTACTCCGTGCTGTGCCGGCCCGACATGGGCGCAGGCACAGGCCCTCGGCACGCCTCGAAGCTCGACGACGGTCATGGCGGTGAACTTCTTCGCCCTCGCCCAGATGGAGATGGCCCTGGTGCCAAGATGGCGGCCCGGGGTGAGGGCATGATCGTCAACGTCTCGAGCGTGGCGGGCCGCCTCGGTATGCGGGCCATCGTGGAGTCGAAGACCGCGGATCCCGACCCCTTCGATCAAAGGGATGGCGGCCATGTTGCGGAGCGCTTCCCCCCAATAACCGCTTCCTCCCGGTAACGCAGCTGGGCTCAGGCGCGTTGGGCGACCTCGAGGAAGAGTTCGACGCCCGAGGCGATGCCCTGGGCCGCACTCTGGCGCCACGGCGCGCTCTGGACATCGGCGGCGTCGTGCGCGTTGCGCATGTTGGCGCACTCGATGAGGACCTTCGGCACCGTGGAGAGGTCGAGACCACCGAGGTCGCTGCGGTAGACGATGCCGTTGGTGCCGGTGTAGTTCGAGGGCGGCTCACCCGTGGCGGCTTGGAAGGCGTTGCGGAGGTCGACCGACAGGGCATCCGACGGCGCCACGATGGCGCGGTTGTCCGAGATGGCACTGACCACCGGCACGGGTGTGTCGACGGCGAACCCGCTCCCACCCGGAGGTCCGCCATCGGCGTGGATCGACACGGCCACATCGGCGTCGAGGGCATTGGCAATGGCGGCGCGGACATTCACACAGGGGCCCACACCGGTGTCGCTGGCGCGGGTGAGGACGACCCGGGCTCCGTCGGCCTGGAGGAGAGCCTGGGCCCGGAGTGCCACGTCGAAGTTGAAGGCGTGCTCGGTGTAGCCGTTGTCGGTCTCGGTGCCGGTGGTGTCACACGGTTCGGTGAGCCCACCCCCGTTGATGGGCCGGTCGATGGTCGGCGAGGCGCTGCCGTTGCCCCCGTTGTGGCCGGGGTCGATCACCACTGTCAGTCCCGCCAGGGGCGCCACCGCCACTGATCCCCGGTAGACAGCGTCGCCGAGCGCGTAGACACCGCCGTCGGCACCCACGAGCCAGTAGCCGCGGCCGTCGGCGGTCGGTGTCATAGCCACCACGGCCCGGTCGAGGACGAGGGCACCGGTCGATCCCTCATAGGGCGCCGCGAAGGAGAAGATCCCACCGTCGGCGGCGACGAGCCAGTAGCCGCCCGACGGGCTCCTGGCCATGCCCACGACCGGTCGGGTGAGGTGGACCGCACCCATCGATCCCGCGAAGCCGGCGTCGCCGTAGGAGAAGACCCCACCGTCGGCGGCGACGAGCCAGTAGCCGCGGTCGTCCGCGGTCGGTGCCATGCCGACCACGGGCGCGGTGAGCCGGAGCGCGCCGGCCGATCCCTCGAAGGGCGCGTCGAAGGTGAAGACCCCACCGTCGGCGGCGACGAGCCAGTAGCCGCCGGTGGCAAGGTCGGGGGCGATGCCCACGACCGGTCGGGTGAGGTGGACCGCACCCATCGATCCCTGGAACTGGGCATCGCCGTAGGAGAAGACCCCACCGTCGGCGGCGACGAGCCAGTACCCCCCGTCATCGGCCGTGGCCGCCATGCCCACCACCGCCGACGACAGGGCCAGGCCCGCCGCGGATCCGACGAAGGGGGCGTCGAAGTTGAACACAGCGCCGTCCGCGGCGGTGAGCCAGTACCCCCCCGTGGCGGCGTCAGCGGTGCCGTCGACCATCGGCGCGTTGCTGGTGAGCGCGGAGGTGGTGGTCGGAGAGGCGACGGCATGGGCGTTGTGAACAGGAACGGTGGCGTGAGTGGCGGGGGAGAGGACGAGGGACAAGACCATGACCCGCAACAGCCGCAGCACGTAGGCAATCATGGTCCGGTCGGTTCCCGCCGCGCGGCGCGGGTCATCTCGAGCGCGAGCGCTACCGCCTGGGCGGGGTCGGTGGCGCGGACCACCGCGTCGTCGGGCTGGCCCCGGCGCACCAGCTCCCAGGTGTCGAGCCCCACCACGGGGATCCCCGCCTGCAACGCCAAGGCGATCTCCGACAACGTGCCGTACTCCCCGGCGACGGCCACCACCGCGTCGGCGGCCCGGACCACCAACGCGTTGCGGGCCTCGCCCAGCCCGGTGGGGATGGCCACGCTGACGTAGGGGTTGGCGTCGGATCGGTGGCGCCCGGGGAGGATCCCGACGGTCATCCCGCCGGCGCCATGCGCGCCGCGACAGGACGCTTCCATGACTCCACCCAGCCCCCCACAGACGAGGACGGCGCCCGCCTCGGCGATGGCCCGTCCCACCTTCTCGGCCAGTGAGGCGTGATCGTGGGTGACTTCCCCCCCGCCGCCGACCACGGCGATGTGGGTCACTCCCACCGGGATATGGGTCATTCCCACCGGAAGGTGGCCGCGGCGGCCAGGGGAGCGGCGATGGCCCAGACCACCAGCACGAGCCAGGCCCACCCCGGCACCGACAGTCCCAAACCGACACTGCGATGGAGCGCGTCGGCGAGTGCGGCCGCGGGCAGGGCTTTGGCCACGGCCTGGAGCCCGCTCGGCAACTTCGACAGCGGGGCCAGCATCCCGGACACGAGGAGAAGGAGGAGCCACAGTCCGTTGGCGGCGGCCAGGTTCACCTCGGCCCGGAGCACCCCCGCCAGCAACAGGCCGATGCCCCCGAACCCAACGGTGGCGAGGACGACGACCACGACAGCCCGTCCCGCTCCTCCCACGGTGGGATGCCAACCCAGGCCGAGGGCCACGGGGACGAGGACGGCGGCCTGGATCACCTCCACCACGAGGATGGCCACGATCTTGGCGCCGAGGAGCGACGGTCGACCCAGTGGGGTGGAACCGAGTCGCTTGAGGACGCCGTAGCCGCGCTCGAACCCGGTGGCGATGCTGAGGTTCACGAGCGCGGTGCCCATCACCGCCAGGGCCAGGATGCCCGGGGCCAGGAAGGTGACGGGCCGGTCCGTGCCGGTGGGCAGAAGATGGACCTCGGAGAAGAAGACGAGAAGGATCACGGGGATCCCGATGGTGAGGAGCAACGACTCGCCTCGGCGCAAGGTCATGCCCACCTCCGCCGCGCACTGGGCGGTCAGCCGGCGCAACGCCGGGGGCAGAGACCGCGCCCCGCTCACACTTCCTCCCCTGTCTCTTGCCGTGTCACCCGGAGGTAGATCTCCTCGAGTGACCGACGGCCGGCCCGCAACTCGGTGAGGGGAAGGTCGCGGTCTTCCATCCAGCGCGCCAACAACGCCAACCGGGTGGCGGTGGCGGGGCCGTCGACGCGGTACTCGCCGGGGCGTTCCTCGGTCACCGTGGCGGCCTCGGCGCCGAGTGCGGCGGCGAGGCCGGTCAGGTCGAGCGCGGCGGGGGCTTCGAAGCGGATCCCGCCCTCGCCCCCGGCCGCGGCGAGCTCGGCGACGGTCCCCTCCGCCACAGTCCGACCGTGGGCGATGATGACCACGTCGTCGGCCACACGCTCGGCTTCAGCCAGTTCGTGGGTGGTGAGCATCACGCACGCGCCCCGGTCGCGCAGCTCGGTGATGACCCGGCGCACGGCGATCCGGCCCTCGGGGTCGACCCCGGCGGTGGGCTCGTCGAGGAAGACGACCTCGGGTCGGCCCACGATGGCGAGCGCCAACGACAGCCGCTGTTGCTCGCCCCCCGACAACCGGCGCCAGGGAGTCCGGGCCACCGCACCCAGGCCCACCAGCTCGAGGAGCGCGTCGGGGTCCTCGGGTTCGTCGTAGTAGTCGGCGAACAGTCCCAGGGCGCGCCGGGGCCCCATGACGGGGTAGACGCCGCCGCGTTGGAGCATCACGCCCATGCGGGCCACCACGCCACGATGGTCCGAGACGGGATCGAGCCCGAGGACCCGGACCGAGCCCTCGGTGGCTCGGCGGTATCCCTCGAGGGTCTCGACCGTGGAGGTCTTGCCCGCCCCGTTCGGGCCCAGGAGCGCGAGGACCTGGCCGTGGTGCGCGGTGAGGCAGAGGCCGTCCACCGCCGTGGTCGGGCCGTAGCGGACCACGAGGTGGCGGCACTCCACCGCGGGAGGGGACCGGAGCGACATCGCGGCGAGGCTACCGTTGCGCCCCATGATCGACATCCGCCTGGCCAGGGAGAACCCCGATGCCGTGAAGGCCGCCCTGGCCCGCAAGGAGGTCGACGGTGCCGAGGTGGAGCGCCTCCTCGACGCCGATCGACAGGCCCGTCAAGCGGTGGGACAGCGCGACGAGCTCCGGGCCCAGGTGAAAGACCTGTCGCGTCAGGTGGGCGAGGCCCGACGCGCCGGCGACAGCGCGCTGGCGGCGGAGGTATCCGAGCAGAGCCGGGCCCTGGGCGAGCGTGAAGCCGCGCTCGACGCGGAGGCGACCGCAGCCCAGGCCGAAGTGCGGGAGATGTTGTTGTGGTTGCCGAACCTTCCCGCCGAGGATGCGCCCGACGGGGGCGGGCCGCAGGACAATCTCGAGGTGCGGCGGTGGCCCGAGACGGCGCGTGATTACGGCGACCATCAGCGGGTGCCGCACTGGGACGTCGGATCCGCGCTCGGCATCCTCGACCTTGAGCGGGGGGCGAAGTTGTCGGGATCGATGTTCCCGCTCTACCGGGGCCTCGGGGCCCGACTCATCCGGGCCCTGACCGCCTTCGCGCTGGACCGCCACGGCGAGCTCTACGAGGAGATCCGCCCTCCCACGCTGGTCCGGACCGAGACGATGATCTCGACTGGACACCTGCCCAAGTTCGCCGACGACGCCTATCACCTCGAACGCGACGACCTGTGGGCCATTCCCACCGCCGAGGTCCCCTTGACGTCGATGTTCAGAGACGAGATCCTCGACGAGGCCGACCTTCCCATGCGGTTGACGGCCGGCACCGCCTGTTTCCGGCGCGAGGCGGGATCGGCGGGACGCGACACGCGCGGGCTGCTGCGGGTCCACGAGTTCGACAAGGTGGAGCTGTTCGCCTACGCCACGGCCGAGCAGTCCCGGTCCGAGCACGCCGACATGGTGGGCCGCGCCGAGGCGTTGCTCCAGGAGCTCGGCCTCGAGCACCGGGTCCTCGACCTCTGCACCGGCGAACTCGGGAACGCGGCGGCCCGGACCTTCGACATCGAGGTCTACGCCCCGGGATCGGACATGTGGCTCGAGGTGTCCTCGGTGAGCTGGTGCACCGACTACCAGGCGCGTCGGGCCAACATCCGGTACCGGTCATCCGAGGCGGGCCCCAAGGGCCAGCCCGTGTTCGTCCACACCCTCAACGGTTCGGCCATCGCCTGGGCGAGGGTCTGGGCCGCCTTGGTCGAGACCGGTCGACGGGCCGACGGATCGGTGGCCCTTCCCGCCGTGCTCGGTCCCTACCTCGGGGGCCGGACCGTCATCGAGCTGCCTTCGCGGTAGCCACCCCGTCGCCGCGCTTAATGCCTACGCCGAGTCAGGAGTGATCCCCGCACCCTTGAGCATCCTCCGGAGATCGATGACCTGCTGTTCGTCGATGTCGTGATGGCGCGGCGCGTCGAAGGTCTCGGTCTCAGGTCCCAGGGTCACCGCGTACCTCCCGTCGCGCTCCTCGGTGACGGTGGCCACGGCTTGGAGGAGTGACAAGACGTCGTGCCATTGGATGTTGTGAGAGACGGGGTGGTTGAAGATCTTCTCCACCGTGACCCGATGGCGTCCGTCGAGTTCCTTGCCTTCTGTCATGTCACACTCCCTCGCGGCGATCAGGGTAGCTCGCGTGCCCGAGCGCGCCTAGAGGCCATCGGACGGAGTTGGAACGGAACCCGGGCACCCGAGGAAGGCGCCATCCCTCCTAGCGACGCGGTGTCAGCGACTGCAGGCTGAAGGGGACGGGCAGGGGTCCGCTCCCGATCACGGCGGCAAGTCCCTTCGCCTCGGTCTCGGTGAAGTTGCCGCTGATCTCCATCTTTCCGTCAAAGGACGAGAACGTCGGCTGGTTGGGCTGGAGCAGCGGTGCCGACAGCACTTCTCCGTCCAGTTCCAACGCGATGTAGGAGTGGAAGTTCAGTAAGGCCAAGGCATCCCACACCGTGGCACCCGATCTCGTGAGCGTGATGTCGACGGCCCATATGGCGTCGGCGCGGATGAATTGGGCCGTGACCGACGCGATGTCGGCGTTGACGTCGGAGTTGTTGAATTGGACCGCACCCACGACGAACCGTGGGTACTGCTGGGCCCCGGCCACCGGATCGGCCGGGAGCAACGCGGAGCTCGCGGGCTCCTCGTCCTGAGCCGGCGTTGAAGGAGAGGAGGTGAAGATCGGGTCCGGGCCGATCGTGTTGGCAGGGATCCCCGACGTGGTGTTCACATCGAGGTTGGATGCGGTGGTGGCGTACCGGGCCTCGCACCCCGATGACGATCCCGTTGCTGACACCGAGCCCGGTGCACCTGGCCGCGCCGGAGCCACATAGGCCGGTGCCCCACACAGCACGGGCCTGATCGAGAATGTTCCCGTCGATCCCACCAGTCGGACCTGGTCCCGGGTGAGCGTCGGGCCCGAGACCACGAGCGTGCCCCGGTCGGTCGACACGGTGCTGTCAATGTCGCCCAGGGCGCGCAGGCGTGATGCCATGGTGGCAGCGGCCTCCTCGCGTACCGCCGGTGATATGGGCCGGGAAGGAGCGAAGACGGCGCGCAAACCGCCGGTGAGTGCGCCCAGACCAGGCTGGGTCCCAGGGGTGGTCCTTGAGCTTCGCGGTCCGTAGGCGACCCCGAATACCACCAGAACAATCACGACGATGACGGCGAGACCGCCGACAGCCAACTGTCGGGGCCGGCGCGAAGGCGACCTCGGCGCGTTGCGCCACGGCTCGGCGTCGCCCCCCGGCGGGACCGGTTGTTCGGCCACGACTTGGAAGGTGCGTCGGAGTCGTTGTTCGATGGAGTCGATCTCGGTCATGTCAGCTCATCTCGCAGCTTGGCCAGTCCTCGGTGGAGGCTCGACTTGACGGTTCCGAGTCGACAGCCGAGCAGTCGGGCGATCTCGGCCTCGGGCAGATCCTCGTAGAAGCGCAGAGCCAGGACGGCTCGCTGGCGAAACGGCAAACGGCAGACTGCCGCCCAGGTCTCGTCGATCACGGGGTCGTCGAAACTGACGCGGTCCGGTGCGGGCTGGCGTCGCTCCACATGAAGCCGGCGCAGATGGCTCCTCGAGACGTTGGCGACGGTGGTGCGGAGGTACCCCGCCGGGTTCTCCGGTGGCGTGCCCTGCTTGTGCATCTTGAGGAATGCCTCTTGGACGATCTCTTCGGCCACGACCATGGATCCGGTGAGGAGGCGAGCGAGACGAACCATTGCTTCTCGCTCACGGAGATACAACGAGGCGAGGTCCGAGGGAGGCGTGAGGTCCCAAGCCGTGGAGCCCGACGCCTCATGCCCTGGAGGGGCGCGCCGAGACGCCATGTGGTCCGACGTCATGTACGCGTCCTCCTCTGCGACCTTTTCCACATTGACATGACGCATAGCCTCGGGAAAAGGTTCCATTCGGCCCGGTCCAGGCAGGGATGATCACTCCGGCGAGAGGACAGGCATGCAATCGAGGGACAGGCCGACCATCTCGCCCATGCCCCGGGTGGCGGACTCGGTCGGGCTTCCGTGGGACGTGGCCGTCGTTGACCCGATCGCGGCCTTGGCAGAGGCACGAGGCGAGCTCGGTGACACCTTGGTCGTCGACAGCGGCGACGACCGGCGATTGGCGGATGCTGCGGGCGCAAGCTGCCCGACGAGATCTCTGTGGGCAGGCGGACATTGCCGCATCAGCTCTTCGACGACGACGACGTCGCCAACTATCTCGCCAACGTCGAGCGTGCTCTCGACAGCGCGGCGCCGGGCCTCGACGCGTGGGATCCCGATCGTTGGAACCGGCGTCGCCCTGGCTGATCCCTCCGCGTTGGCCGCACTGGAATTGGTGACCGTCTTCGGTCACGGGCCGTCACAGCTGTCCCGCCCAGCCGTTCTCGTTGTCGACGATGACCGCCGCCGCCATCCGGCTCCTCACCGCATTGGACGTGGAGCCGGGGTGGACCGAGCACCCTCATCCGGTACGCAAACCTTGTGGCAGGCGCCGTTTTTGGCGCCGTCGACGTCGGTGTGAATTACCGGTTGGTCAGAGTCCGAGGAACCAGATCGCCACTCTCTTGAGGTCGAAGAAGTAGAGAGCCAGCCCGAACAGCAACAGGAACGCACCGAGCCCCGCCATGATCTTCCCGGTCAGCCCCAGGCCCGTAAAGGCCAACGAGCCCGATCCTGCCGCGACGGTGCCGGGCGCCGTGCCACCTGGCGTCGCACTGCCGGTCCTGGCTCCCGGCACAGCTGTGCCCGCGGGTGCCACGCTCGGTCCCGTGCCCGTGATCCGGGGCGTCGTGCCCGGCGTGGTGGGCGGAACCGTGCCCGGCGTGGTGGGCGGAACCGTGCCCGGTGTCGTGCCCGGTGTGGTACCCGGCGTGGTCGGAGGAACCGTGACCGGCGGCGGCGAGGGGGAGCCCTGGAAGGCGATCGGCACCGACACCTGGTCGTGGCCCGTGTCGATGAAGACGAGAGCACACTTCACGCCGGCCACCTGTTGTTTCGGTGAAGGCGGGCACGGATAGTTCTGCGAGTCCCACCGTGGTCGCTGCCCGACACTGTCGGCGCGTCCGCATCCCGCGATCACCGGGAAGATTCCGCACGGAGGCCCGAGTTTCCTTCCTTCGTGCACCCAGGTGATCGTCGACAGCGTTCCGTCCGAGGTCGTGGCAGTGATATGCCGGAGCGAAGGAGCACTGCAGCCGATCGGAAGTGTTTCGTCGAAGGGCGCGCCGATGTACACCGTCGGCTCTCCCGGCGCCTGGTTGCACTCCAGCACATACCCCTTCGCGCTGGCGGCGAGACCGGAACCGGTGACGGCCACCTTTTTGCCACCGATGAGACCAACGGCGGGCTGCGCCGAGATCGTCGGTGCCGTCGCGGAGGCCGAGGCCGTTTTGAAGAGGACGAGGCCTCCCGCCACCAGCACAAGGGCGACCAACCTGTGCATGAGATGCCGCTGGCGAACGCTGTGAACGAGTCCCATCGAGTTCCGCCGCTCTGGGTTGGTCATGGATTCAACGCGTCTTCTTGCCCGTCCCCCACCATCGGAGAGATTGAGACTGACGTCCTGGCACCTGGTGATACCTGAGAGGCACGATAGGGGGTCACCCCACCACCGAGAATTGTCAATTCTGACGATCCCTGAAAATTCCCGCCTTCCAGAAGCTCATGCAGCCTCTGCCAGGTGAGATGACCACGGAGGGTGACAAGGTGAGGTAGGTGTTGCAAATGAGCTTTTGCCATCGGGCTTTGTGTTCGGAACGTCGCCCGTGAGCTCTCCTCGGGGGCTCAGTGCCGGCCGCTCAATGGTGGAAGCCGACGTCAGTGGTCCGAGCGGGATGGGCGCTGCGGAGCCGCTCGTCCACCCGCTGCAGATCTTCGATCAACATACAGGCCAGGTCTCGGCTGAATCCGTTTCGAACCACGATCCGCAGCACAGCGACATGGTCGAGCGCGGGGGGCATGGTGTAGGCAGGGACGAGCCACCCCCGGACCCGCAGCGCGTCGGAGACGTCGTAGACGCTGTACGGGGCGTCGCCGATGCGGAAGGCGAAGGCGGGGATGCCATCGCCTTGTGAGATGAGCTCGTACGGACCCAGGCCGGCGATCTCGTGGGCGAGCCACTGCGCGGTGTCCCGACTCGCCTGTTGCACCTGGCGGTAGCCGTCGACCCCGAGGCGCAAGAAGTTGTAGTACTGCGCGACGACCTGGGCACCGGGTCGTGAGAAGTTGAGCGCGAACGTGGGCATGTTCCCGCCGAGGTAATTGACGTCGAATACGAGCTCGTCGGGCAATGCGGCCCGGTCACGCCAGATGACCCAGCCGACGCCCGGGTACACCAGACCGTATTTGTGTCCCGAGGCGTTGATGGAATGGACGCGCGGCAGGCGAAAGTCCCAAACCACCTTGGGGTCGAGGAACGGGGCGATGAATCCCCCCGAGGCGCCGTCGACGTGGATGGGGACGTCCACGTCAGTGGTGGATGCGAGGTCGTCGAGCGCCGAGGCGATGGCGGCGACGTTCTCGTAGACGCCGTCGTAGGTCGATCCCATGACCACCACGACGCCGATGGTGTTCTCGTCGCAATGCGAGGCCATCGCGTCCGCGGTCAAACAGGTGGCCTCGGGCCCGACAGGGACGAGCCGCGCTTCGACGTCCCAGTACCGGCAGAACTTCTCCCAGCACACCTGGACGTTGGCGCCCATGACGAGGTTGGGCCGATCGACGGACTTGCCTGCGGCCTGGCGGCGCTGGCGCCAACGCCACTTGAGGGCCAGGCCGCCCAACATGCACGCCTCGCTCGAGCCCGTCGTCGAGCACCCCGTGGCGCCGCCCTCGTCCGGGGCGTTCCACAGCCCGGCGAGGATGTTGACGCAACGTCGTTCGAGCTCCGCGGTCTGGGGATACTCGTCCTTGTCGATCATGTTCTTGGCCGAGCACTCGGCCATCAACCGCTCGGCGTCGCGCTCCATCCAGGTGGTGACGAAGGTGGCCAGGTTGAGCCGGGCATTGCCGTCGAGCAACAGCTCGTCGTGGACGATCTCGTATGCGGTGCTCTCGGGCATCCCGCTCGGCGCCAGCCGGAGTTTGGGAACATCGTTGATCTCGCCCAGTTGGGCGAATTGCGGACGGACTTGGAGTTGATCCGCACCGGCGTCGGTCTCGTGGACATGGAGGGGCATGCCCGGACCGTAGTTCGACGGCTAGGGGACTTTCTGGTCGTCAGTTCGGCGGTGGTCGTCGGGGTCGACGAGCACGCAGCGGGTGCCGCTGTAGATGGTCGGCATGCACTTGTTGCAATGTATGCACAGCGAGCCGCGCGAGGTGCCGGCGCTCATCTTCGCAACGAGATCGGGCTCACGGAGCAGGGCTCTGGCCATGGCGACGAACGAGAAGCCCTCCGAGAGCGCCGACTCCACCGTCGAGAGCTCGTTGATCCCACCTAACAGGACGAGCGGCATGTCGAGCGCGGCGCGGAACTGCCGGGCGTAGGGAAGGAAGAAGGCCTCTTCGAAGGGATAGTCCGGCATGAATCGGCGGCCCATGACCCGGAAACCGAGGCGTAGGGGTCGGGGCAAGGTGGCCGCGAACTCCTCACGGGGGGCCTCACCCCGGAACAGGTACATGGGATTGGCCAGAGAGCTGCCGCCGGTGAGGGTGAGCGCGTCGAGAGCTCCGTCGGCCTCGAGCAGCCGGGCTGCCTCGACGCTTTCTTCGAGCCACAACCCTCCGGGCACCCCGTCGGCCATGTTGAGCTTGGCTGTCACCGCCACCTTGTCGTCGACGGCATCTCGGACGGTGCGGACGACCTGGCGGGCGAAGCGGGCTCGGTTCTCGACGCTTCCGCCCCACTTGTCGCGGCGGCGATTGAGCTTCGGGCTCAAGAACGCGCTCAGCAGGTAATTGTGGCCGAGGTGGATCTCGATGCTGTCGAAGCCGGCGTCGACGACCTGGCGTGCCGCCTGTCGGTAATCGGCGGTGACCCGGGTGATGTCGGCTTCGGTGATCTCGCGACTCATGGTCCCGAGGGGGCTGATGTGTCGCGACGGAGCCAGCGACGGGGCTCGGTTCGACCGGGGGTTGGCCACCGGACCGGCATGACCAAGCTGGGCGGCAATCGCCGCGCCGGTGTCGTGGACGGCGTCGGTGAGCCGCCGGAGATCCCGAACCACCTCGTCGTGGACATAGATGCAGTGGCGGTCGGTGCGACCCTCGGGCGAGACGGCCAGATAGGCGACCGTCGTCATCGCCGCGCCCCCTGCCCCCACGCGGCGGTGGAAGTCGATGAGGGCGTCGGTGACACGACCCCTTGGTGATGATCCTTCGAACGTCGCCGCCTTGATGAACCGGTTCCGGAGCGTGACTGGGCCGAGTCGGGCTGGGTCGAACGGCGTGGGTCGGGATGTCGAAGAGCCCAGCCCGCCGTCGGGGGCGGTCACGCGTCGGCGGGGATCTCGAACCGGTACCCCACGCCCCGCACCGTGGTGATGATCCCGGGCGACGACGGGTCGGATTCGACGTGGGTCCGGAGCCGCTTGATGTGGACGTCGAGGGTCTTGGTGTCGCCCACGTAGTCCGCACCCCACACCCGGTCGATCAGGGTGTCTCGGGTGAGGACGCGCCCCGCGTTCTCGACGAGCAGCACGAGCAGCTCGAATTCCTTTCGGCGCAGGTGGACCTCTTGGCCCCGGACGAAGACTCGGTGGCGATCGGGGTCGACCCGGACACCGCCCACCTCCAGCACCCCACCGCGTTCGGCCGACTCGTCGACTGCGTGCGGTGAGCCCGGCGCGGCCAGGGGCGATCGTCGCAGCACGGCCCGCATGCGGGCCACGAGCTCGCGCAGACGGTAGGGCTTGGTGACGTAGTCGTCGGCGCCCACCTCGAGCCCCACCACGGTGTCGATCTCGGTGCCCTTGGCGGTCACCATGATGATGGGGACGTGCGAACGGGCTCGGATGGCGCGACACACGTCGACGCCTGACATTTTGGGCAGCATGATGTCGAGGAGCACGAGATCGGGCTCGATAGCGTCGAACAGGGCCAGGGCCTCGGGTCCGTCCCGCGCCACCGAGACGTTGAACCCCTCGCGCCCGAGACCGATCACCAGGGCGTCGACGAAGGACTCCTCGTCCTCGGCGATGAGCACCGTCACGGCCCGCGAACCGTCGTGTCCATGATCGGAGGACTCCCCCGAACGCTCGCCCCGGCCGCTGCGTGGCGCGGCGTGCGGCGATTGGGTCGAGTGCCGAGTGTGCGTGGAGTGAGTGCTCACGGGGTGCTCAACGGGGTGCTCACGGCGCGGGCTGGGTGCTGCTCACGATTCAGACGACCTCTGAGTGCGTCGGGAGGATGAGCCGGAATGTCGAACCTTCGCCTTCGCGAGAGTCGACTTCGACGTGTCCCTGATGGTTGGCGGCCACATGGCGGACGATAGACAATCCGAGCCCGGTCCCTCCGCTGTTGCGACTCCGGCCTTGATCGACCCGGTAGAAGCGTTCGAAGATGCGGTCGAGGTCCCGGGCAGGGATGCCCACGCCCTGGTCTTCGACATCGAGCCTGACCTGGCCGTCGGCGACACGTCCCGCGAATCGAACTGCGGTGCCGTCGTAGGAGAACTTCACGGCATTCTCGAGGAGGTTGTAGAGCGCAGACACCAGCTGGCGTCGGTCGCCGAGGACGGTGACGGGGGGAGCGGGCTCCTCCAGCTCGATCTTCACGTCGCGTTGGTCGGCGGCGGCCCGCATGCGCTCGACTGCCTCGGCCATGATCAGGTTGACGAGGACTGGCTCACGAGGTGGCGCTTCTTCGGCCTCGATTCGAGACAGGTCGAGGAGGTCGTCGATGATCCTGCTGATCCGGAACGCCTCGGTGTGGATCCGGCTGGCCAGTCGCTGGGCCACGGTGGGGTCTTTCTCCGTGGCCAGCGTCTCGGCCAGCAGGCCGATGGCTCCCATCGGGGTCTTGAGCTCGTGACTCACGTTGGCGACGAAGTCACGCCGGATCTCCTCGAGGCGCCGGCGCTCAGACACGTCGTCGATCGCCGCGATCACGCCCAGTGTGCGCCGCCCGTCATCGATCAGCTGCGTGGACACGGCCAAGGTGCGTCGGGGCGGGCCGTAGAGATCGAGCGTCTTGTGCGCTGAGCCCTGTTTCCAGGCGTCAGCCAGCAGGTCGACGACAGCTTGGGCGGCCAGGGCATCTCCGTGTCGGCCCCCCATCAAGCCGACAGCGCGCGCGTTGCGGAACACGACGGTCCCGTTCTCGTCGCACACGATGACCCCCTGGGGGAGCGTGTCGAGGGCACGGCGCAGCCGGATGGCGTCCGACGAGGATTCGGCGACGGCCTCGGCGGCGCGATCGGTGACGAGCTCGAGGTGGTGCAACGCAGGCTCGATCCCCATGCCGTGGTCTTCGGCGGGAGCGTCGACGCCGAGTCGGGAGGCCAGTGCCGAAAGTCGCTGTTCGAGCGATCGGCGACCCGACCTGCGGCCCAGGATGGTCGCCACCACGATCCCGATGATTGCCAGCGCACCGAGTGCGGCGAACCCCGCGATGACGACGTTCGAGGACACGTTGGTGGTGCCGAGCACAGATACCAGCATGACAGGCGGGCAGTGGTGGGTCTCGTTCCTGGTGCCGGGGTCCCCCCGAACGAGACCCCTGAGGGAAAGATATGAAAAATCATGAAATAGCTTGAAAGACCGCTCGACCGCCAATACCCTCTCCGGGAACGACCTGAGCGGCTTCCGACGCCGACGGGCACGACTCGGAGAGGGATCGCATGGTGTTGTGGGCAGTGCACGAGGCCGTGTCGACGGTGACCCTCAACCCGGATCCCGGCAACCTTCCCGGCGGCGCGGTGCTCCAGCAGCTGACCAACGGGCTCGGTGGATGGGCCCTGATCATGGCGTTGGTCGGACTCGTGATCGGTGCCGCGGCCTGGGCGCTCGGGGCCCATTCGCAGAATTACCACCAGTCCTTCAACGGACGGAAGACCGTCCTCGTGTCAGCTGTCGCCGCGCTGTTGATCGGCGCGGCACCGGCGATCGTCAATTTCTTCTTCCACGCCGGGCAGGGGGTGCACTGACCGTGCTCGAGGCGTTCCCCTTGTGTCCCGGGGTGGTCCCGGTGGTGGGCACCCTGTGCAACACCGTGTCCGGTGCGGCCGGAAACCTGGCCGGCAGTGCCGCGGGAGCCGGCATCGGTGCGATCTTCACCGAGGCGGCACGGTGGGTCTCATCGGGCGCGGTGTGGCTGATTGCCCAGGTGGGTCGGGCCATGTCGGGCACGACCTCCATCGATCTCGACGCCGGATGGTTCACGTCGCACGAAGCCGTGATGGCGAGCTTGGCGGCGGCGGCGGTCCTGCCCATGGTGTGTTGTGCCGCCATCCAGGCCATCTACCGCCAGAGCGCGTCGATGCTCCTGCGCACCTTTCTCGTGCACCTGCCGTTGTCGCTTCTGCTCACGGGTGTGGCCGTCACCCTGGTGCGCATGGCGCTGGCCGTGACCGACGCCATGTCCGCCACAGTGCTCTCGAGCGCGGGTGTCGACACGGCGAACCTCTTCACCGGGCTCTTCAAATTCCTGATCCCCCCAGCGGTGGCGACAGCCGGTGCGGTGCCGGGATTCGTCGTCTTCCTCGGCAGCCTTGTTGTGTCGCTGGCCGCGTTGACGCTGTGGTTGGAACTGGCGGTGCGCGCCGCCGCGGTGTCCGTGGCGGTGTTGTTCCTGCCCTTGGCGCTGGCGGCGCTCGTCTGGCCTCCGATCGCGCATTGGTGCAGACGACTCGCCGACACCCTTGTGGCCCTGGTGCTCTCGAAGTTCGTGGTAGCGGCGGCCGTTTCGTTAGCGGCCGACGCGGGTGCCGGTGGGCTGGGGGTGTCGAGCAGAGGCAACGGCGGACAATTCGCCTCGGTTGTGACCGGGATCGCCCTGCTCCTGATCGCCATCCTCGCACCATTCACCTTGCTCCGACTGGTCCCCGCTGTCGAAGCAGGAGCCGTCGCCCATTTCGAATCGACCCGGCATCGCGTGAAAAGCGGTGTAGCCACGCCGCTCAACAACGGCCGGAACCTCGCGGTGGACCTCGCCAAGAACGCGGGACCGAAGTCCGAGGCGGAGCCAGCCGATGTGGTGGGCACGACCTCGTCGACCGATGCTCTCGGTGCCGCCGCCTCAGTCGGTGGAGTTGGAACGGCCGGCGCGACCGGCGTGGCCAGCGCGGTGGTGGCACCGGGGGCCGCGGGATCGGGGGGCGGGACTGCGGTTCCGTTCACGCACGGGGATCCTGCGGCGTTCCTTGCTTTCAGTCGGATACGACCTGACGGTGGTGCGGCCGTCGACGACAGCGGAAGTCAACGGCCCGGTTCGTCGAGCCCGGAAGCCGACATCTCTGGCCCAGTCGCCGCCGATACGACGGACAGAAGCACCCGTGAGTGAGGCACCGCCGACGCGCTATCGATTCGGGCCACTCGAGCGACGCGGCCTCGTAGCGGGGTGGCGTGGCGGACAGATCGGCGCGGTGGC
The DNA here is from genome assembly GCA_035532735.1 of Acidimicrobiales bacterium. Taxonomy (GTDB): domain Bacteria; phylum Actinomycetota; class Acidimicrobiia; order Acidimicrobiales; family UBA8190; genus Chersky-840. The sequence continues at coordinate 33,853 of DATKQM010000050.1, forward strand.
GTTGGCGCTCGTAATCGGGGTCGGGGTGTTGCGGATGTCCCCCTCGGCCGTCGGCGTGGTCGTGGCGTTGGCCTCGTTGGCGATCGGGGTCGGCGTCGCCACGTGGCCGATCGCCGGTCGGACCGCAGAGGAGTGGGCCCCCGACGCGCTCCGCCACGCCTTGACTCTCGGCCGACGTCCTCGTGGTGGGCCGGGTCCGTTCGCCGGGGTGCGGCTCATCCGGGTCGATCCGAGCACGCCGAGATCTGAGCCCCAGGTCCGTTGCGGTTCAGGGGGAATCGGCGTGTTCCACGACCGGTCTCTTCGGACCTTCACTGCAGTGCTCGGGGCATCGGACCCGGGATTCGTGCTCCTGGGCGAGGACGACAAGGCGCGCCGTATCGGCGCCTGGGCCGGGGTCTTGGCCTCGTTGGCACGGGAGGGTTCGGCGGTGCATCGCGTGCAGTGGGTGGAGCGAGTCGTACCCGCCGACGTGGTGTCGGTTCCTGGTCCTGTCGACGTCGACGTCGACGTCGACGTCGACGCCGACGCTGGCGCTAGCGCCAGGACTGGCGTCGCCGCGGCACGGGTTTCGTACGCCGCGTTGGTGGAAGCGCAGTCGCCCACGTCGCTGCGGCACGAGGTGCTGTTGGCGGTGACCATCCACGCCGGTCGCAGCGCCCGGGCCGTCAAGTCCGCCGGGGGAGGAGACGCAGGAGCGTGCACCGTTCTCGTCCGGGAGGTCGCCGCGCTGCGTCGTCGTGTGACCGATGCCTCGATCGATGTGGGTGCGGTGCTGTCGCCCCAGGCCCTCACCGTGGTGGTGCGTGACGCCTACGACGCCCGAGGAGCACCGGACCTCTCCACCTGCGGGCGCGATGGCACCTCGGCAAGGCCGCTGCGGCGACCGCACTCTCCGAGACACTCATCGATGGAGTCCGGCCGGTCTGGGCACGAGCTCGGGCCGTGGCCGATGGGTGTGGAGGTGCACTGGGGTCGACTTCGAGCCGACGGCACTTGGCACAGCACGTATTGGGTCGCAGAGTGGCCCCGGACCGACGCCGGCCCCGATTTCCTCGGACCGCTCCTGCTCTGTGCCGAGATCCGCCGCACAATGTCGGTCGTCATGGAACCCCTCGGGCCGATCGAGGCGTCGCGCAAGGCCGCGCAGGCGCGCACGGCGGACATCGCCGACTCGGAACTGCGCCGTCGCGGTGGTTTTCTGGCCACGGCGAGGCGACGCAAGGAGGAGGAGATCCTGGCCCGGCGCGAGATCGAGCTCGCCGACGGGCACGCCCAGTACCGCTTCTCCGGCTACGTCACGGTGAGCGCGCCTGACCCAGACGCGCTCGAGGAGGCATGCGGGCGCGTCGAGCAGGCGGCCGGACAGGCTGGTCTCGAGCTGCGCCGTTGCTACGGGGACCAGGCCGATACCTTCATGTGCACGCTCCCCCTCGGCCGCGGCCTGGCCTGAAACCGCTCAGAGCCCGGTCCCGTACCGCAACCGACCATGGCAGTCCCCGCCCACGAGGCCACCACTCGCCACCTCGGAGCCCTGTACCCGTTTCTGTCCGAGCCTGGTCTCGGTGGTCGCGTCGAAGGAGGCGGTGACGGGACCGGTTGGATCGGTGGAGTGTTGGTGGGACGTGACCTGTTGGGATCGACGTTCAGGTACGACCCTTTCGAGTTGTATCGGCGCGGCTTCCTCACCAACCCCAACATGGTTGTGATCGGTCAGATCGGACGGGGCAAGAGCGCATTCGTGAAGACCTATCTGTGGCGGTTGGCCGCGTTCGGGCGCCGCGCCTGGGTGGTGGACCCCAAGGGCGAGTACGGCGCGTTGGCGCGCGCCTGGGGAGTCGATCCCGTGGCGCTGCGCCCGGGAGGGCCCATCCGGCTCAACCCTCTCGACACCGCATGGCGGACGCGCCGCGTCGGGTGTGGTACCCCGGTCGGAGCCGAGGAGATGACGAGACGGCGCAGTGAGTTGCTGGCCTCGCTGTCGGCGGCAAGCCTCGGACGCTCACTTCTTCCCGCCGAGCGCAGTGCTCTCGATCTCGCCGTCACCTCCGCGTCAGCACGGAAATCAGATCGAGACCCGTCCGGGCCGACGCTCCCGATGGTCGTCGACACGTTGTTGCACCCCGAAGCCGACGCCGCCGCGTCTGTAGGGACCGACGTGTCAGGCCTCGCCGCTGATGGAAGGAACCTGGCACTCGAGCTCCGGCGTCTCGTGGCGGGCGACCTGCGGGGCATGTTCGACGGCCCCACCTCGGCTGGACTCCGCCTCGATGCTCCTCTTGTCGTCCTCGACCTCTCAGCGGTGTACCACTCCGCCGCGCTTGGAATCCTCATGACCTGTGCCACGGCGTGGCTGCAAGCCGGACTCGGCGCTGTCACCGACGCGGTGGGGTCGGACCCGGACGACGCCAACGGAACAGACGGGGTCGTGGTCGTCGTGGACGAGGCGTGGGCGATTCTGGCCAACTTGGGAGTGGCACGATGGCTCCAGTCGTCGTGGAAATTGTCCCGGGCCCGGGGAGTGTCGAACGTCGCCGTGCTCCACCGCTTGTCGGATCTCGACACGACGGGAGCGGTCGGGTCCGAGCAGGTCGGACTGGCCCATGGGCTGTTGTCGGACTCAGAGACCCGGGTCGTCTACGCGCAGCCGCCGGGCGAGGTCGAACGGGCCGCACCACTGCTCGGCCTGTCGTCGACCGAAGCGGAGCTGGTGCCCCAGCTCCGACGCGGTGTGGCGCTGTGGAAGGTCGGCACCCGGTCCTTCTTGGTCCAGCATCGACTGTCGCCGCACGAGCTGTCCATCGTCGACACCGACGCTCGCATGGACGGCCGGGCGTGAACGGGCTCGTCGAGGTGGGCGTGGCCGCGACGGTCCTTGTCGGATGGAGGTTGTCAGGCACAGCCGGCCCCCGTCGGAACAACACCTCCAACGCCGGTGCGGGCCCTTTCGTGCCCTGGCGGGTACCTCGCCAGAGTGCTCCGGGCCGATCTCCATCGCCACGCCGTGGCAACTGGTCGCAACTCGGTCCCCGGAAGTGGTCGAGTACCGGTTGGTGGGGCGGTCTGCCCGGGGTGCGTCGGGCCGGTGAAGGCGAGCCCGCCGGTTGGGCGACACGACGCGACGTGCGCGACCTCGTTGTCGCCGCGCCCTGCATCGGGCGTGTCACACTCGGCACGGCTCATCGTCGGATGCTCGCGGCCGAACGCGGACATTCAGTCCTGGTGGTGGGACCCACCCAGAGTCGCAAGACGAGTGGGTTCGCCATCCCGGCCATCCTCGAGTGGCAAGGGCCCGTGATCGCCGCGTCGGTCAAATCTGATCTGGCGCGGCACACGCTCGATTGGCGACAGCGTCAAGGACAGGTGTGGGTCTACGACCCCACCGCGTCCACTACCCTCGCCGCGGCGTCGTGGTCACCTCTCCAGGCTTCGGTGACGTGGGAGGGTGCTCGCCGAACCGCTGGGTCGTTGACCGACGTGGCCCGGTCGTCACCGGGATCCCTCGCCGACGGTGCCTTCTGGTATGCCACCGCAGCCAAGCTGCTGGCCCCCTTGTTGTTTGCCGCCGCCACCTCCGGGAAGACGATGCGAGACGTCGTCCGCTGGGTGGACACCCAGGAGATCGACGAGGTGTTCGACATGCTCACCGCGTCCGGAGAGAGCTCCGCTCTGCAGGCTGCGCGGGCCGCTTGGGGGCGCGACGAGCGCCAACGCAGTGCCGTCTACACCACGACCGAGACGGTCATCGAGGTCTTTGCCGATCCCGCCGTCGCCGCCAGCGAGTCAGGGGCGACGGGCTCGCATCTCGGGGGGTGCGTCGACCCCGGGCGACTGCTCGAGGGGAACGACACCTTGTTCCTCTGTGCGCCTGCCCACGACCAGCGTCGCCTGCGCCCGTTGTTCGCCACCTTGGTGACCCAGGTCGTCGAAGCCGCCTACGAGCGATCCGGCCGACAAGGCGCACCCCTCGACCCGCCGCTGCTCGTCGTCCTCGACGAGGCTGCCAACGTCGCACCCCTGGCCGAGCTCGACGTTCTCGCCTCAACGGCAGCCGGTCACGGTGTACAGCTCGTCACGGTGTGGCAGGACCTCGCCCAATTGCACGCCCGTTACGGCATCAAGGCCGGCAGCGTCGTGAACAACCATCGGGTGAAGGTCTTCCTGTCGGGGATCGCAGATCCGGGGACGCTCGAGCATGCCAGCTCGCTCATCGGCGAGACCGAGCGCCGGACGTGGGCGATGACCCACGACGGCTGTGGCGCCATGTCGCTCACCGACTCCCCGGCGTTTCGGAGACTGGCGCCGGCCGACGAGTTGCGCCGAATCGCCCCCGGTGATGCCGTGGCGGTGTCGGGCCACCTCCCGCCCGTTCGACTCCGACTGCGCCCATGGCAAGACGACAAGTTCCTCCGATCCCGCGCCGAGACACGTGTCGATGCGTCCCGCCACGATGGTCATCACGTCGACCGGTGAGTACGGTGGAGCCATGACGAGCTCGGAGCCGGCGGCCGAACCGGACGCCGGCCTCCGTGACTTCGTGGCCCAGCGCACCGCGCAGTACAGCCAAGCGGCGCGCCTGGTGCGGGACGAGGCTGCTGCAGCGGGGACGTTGGTGTGGGACCCCTACGACCCGGCGTGGGTCAAGGATCCCTACCGGGTGTATGCCCAGTTGCGACAGAGCAACCCCGTCCATCGCAACGCACTCGGGTTCTGGGTGTTCACCCGGCACGCCGATTGCCTGGCCATCCTGCGTGACCGACGCTCGAGCAGTGACGGTCGCAACATCGAGGAGACGACCTTCCGCGAGCTGCGCGCCTCCGACTTCCCCGTTGAGCAAGGGCCCGCGGCCATGCTGGCCGAAATGGCGCCGTTCCTGTTCAGAGACCCGCCCGACCACACCCGTCTCCGCGGGCTGGTGCAGAAGGCGTTCACACCGAGAGTCGTCGAAGGCCTGAGGCCCAGACTCCAAGAGATCTGTGACGGGTTGCTCGACGAAGCCCTCGAGCGGGGCGAGGTCGATCTCGTGGCGGATTACGCGTACCCCATCCCCGTGCAGATCATCGTAGAGATGCTGGGTGTGCCCGCCGAGGACCACGAGCAGTTCCGGGTGTGGTCGCACGCGCTGGCCCGTGGGCTCGATCCCGACTTCTTGCTCCCGCCCGAGGCGGTCCAACGGCGGCTGGGTGCCATCTTGTCGTTCGTGCAGTACTTCGCGGCGCTGATCGAAGAGCGCCGTCAGAAGCCCGGTGACGACCTGCTCACCCGGTTGATCCAAGCCGAGGAACAAGGGGACGTGCTGACCCAGGCGGAGCTCTTGTCCACGTGCATCTTGCTCCTCGTGGCCGGACATGAGACGACGGTGAACCTGATATCGGGTGGGGCACTTACCCTCATCGAGCACCCCGAGCAAATGGCCCGGGTGCGCGATGACCCGGCAATCATCCGGAGTGCGGTCGAGGAGATGGTGCGGTTCGTGTGTCCCGTGCAGCTCACCGGTCGAGTCGCACTCGAAGACATGGAGGTCGGCGGTGCTCGCATTTCGAAGGGCGAGTTCTCGATGCTCCTCATCGGGTCGGCGAATCGTGATCCTGGTGCCTTCGAGGACCCCGAGACCTTCGACGTGGGCCGCACCGACAACAACCACCTGGGCTTCGGCTTTGGCATCCACCATTGCCTCGGTGCGCCCCTGGCGCGTCTCGAGGCAGTGGTCGCGCTTCCGACGCTGCTACGTCGCGCCCGCCAACTCGAACGGATCACCGACGATCTCGCCTACAAGGAGAACATCGTGCTCCGGGGCCTCGAGTCCCTCCCGGTCCGATTGTCGGCCTGAGTGCGCGTCAGGTCGGACTCGGCCTCTCCAGATGTCTGGCTAAGAGGCGGCCGGCGTGATCGGTAACTGCTGGTCGCAGGTTGGGGCTGTGGGCTTGGCGGCGAACCTGTCGCCCAACCAGCTGACAACTTCCGGTGCGATGGTCGACGAGAGTTGGATATGCCCGACGTCGGTGAGCCACAGCGATGTGAGGTCGGACCCGGCCGCACAGGCGCGCTGAATGTAGAGGGCCGTCGTGTTCGGTAGTACCACCTGGTCGGTGAGGCTCTCGGCCACCATCAGGGGCTGCGACGACGCCAGTACGGGTGCTGTTTGATCCTGGGCGATCGTCCTCCAGCGGGAGTTGCTGACCGGGTTCCCGTTGAAGAAGCGCTGCTTGACGGCGTTGCGGATAAGGCCTTCGGCAGCCGCCGACGTGATGCACTTCTGCGCGATCCGCCGGTAGTTGCTGTACCCCACGCTGGTGAGAACCGACCGAATGGGAAGGCCCCGGTAGGTGGCGGGCCACGAGGTGAGTACCTCGGGTCCGATGACCCAGGCGAGCGCCGCGTTGTAGGTCTCGTTCAAAAGAGGGATGAGCTCCGCGGCGGGCGCCGAGGCCACCGTCGCCACCAGGTGCAATTCGGGTGTGTAGGAGTGGGCGCGCGCCGCGGTGAACAGCGCCGAGTTGCCACCTTGGGAGTGTCCCCACACCGCGAAGGAGGCTCCGGCGTGGGCGGTGGGGATGTACTTGAGCGCCCGCACGCTGTTGAGCACGTCGTTCGCTTCGTCGTCGCCCACGAGGTACCCCGAGGTTCCCGGTGTGCCTAGGCCGGCGTAGTCGGTAGCCGTCACCACCCATCCGCGTGCCAGCATCGAGGACACCCACGAGATGCCCCCCACGGGATGAGCGCTCCGCGAGGGCGCGCACTGGGACCCGAGGCCGACGGTGCCGTGGGCCCACGCCACAACGGGCCGAGGGGTTCCTGCTGCGTTGTCGTTGGGAATGAAGACCATGGCCGAACTGAAGGTCCTGGACCCGTCGGAGCGCTGGGTCCGGTAGATGATCCGCAGCGCCGTCCCGTTGTCCACAGGGACACCGAGTGGCTGGCTCCGGACGATCTGACCGAGGGGTCCCGAGGTGTGCAGTCCCGAGGTGTCGTAGAAGGGTGCGAGGGCGTTCTGACGCAGCGTCGTCTTCACGCCGGTGTCCACCACGATCCCGACCACGAGCCCTACGACGACCACGACGGCGATCAACAAAATGCGGATGTGGCGGTGGCGGGAGAAGAAGCGAGCTCGCCGCGGCGGCGGCTCCGTGGCCTTCTCAGCCGTCTTGCCCTTGCCGTTTCTCGTCCCGTTCTCGCTGCCGTTCATCATCGATGTGTCACCAAGCCCTGAGGCAGAACCTGCAAGGGTTGGTTGAGGACGCCCTACCGGCACGCATCATCACAAGGGTGCTCCCGGGGCCACCAGGGGCCAGGGCCTCTCTCGTTCGGCGATGAGGGCCAGATCGAGGAGGAGTTCCTCCTCGTAATGTCGGCCGATGACCTGCATTCCCACCGGTAGGTCCTGGAACGTGCCCACCGGAATCGATACGGCGGGGTTCCCCGAGAAGTTCGCCGGGAAGGTGAGATTGCCCTGGTTAGCACCGACCCGCATGATGTCGCCGAATTGCTCCATGAGGTCGACGTCGCCGACCTTGGTGGGCATGGGCCCTTCGGCCCCGAAGGCGACATCGGGGTTGGTCGAGCAGAAGATGAAGTCGACCTGGTCGAGGATGTTTGCCATCACCTCGTGGGCGCCCACACGGAACCGCTCGGCCGTGGCCGCCATGGTCAGGTCATAGGTGTGCCGGGCGATATTGAGGCCCAGCATGATCTCCGGGGTGAGGTCGGGCTCACAGTTCGGGTATTTGTCTCCGAGGTCGGCGGCCAGTGTCACGAGGTTGGACATCGCCCATTCGAACAGCGCAGGTGGAAAGTTGACCGCCACGTCGACGCGTGCCAGTCCGGCGTCGGCGATGAGCGACTCGGCACCGGCCATCACAAGGGCGCTCACTTCGGGATGCACCACTGCCACACCGAGATCGACAGCGATCACGGCCCGCTTGCCGCGCAGCTCCTGGCGGTGGCCCCCGAGCCCGGCCTCCCACCCCACGACGCGGGGAAGGCTATGGGTGTCATGGGGGTCATATCCGTTGCACACGTCGTACCAGCGCGCCGTATCGCGCACCGACCTGGTGATGCACCCGACAGTGACGGTGTGGGGGATCTGGTGGACGAACGGCCCCTTCGGGATCCGCCCATAGTTCGACTTCAGTCCAAACATGCCCGTAAAGGAGGCCGGGATCCGAATGGACCCGCCGCCGTCCCCACCCGATGCGATGGGGAGGAGACCGCCCGCCACCGCGGCGGCGGTTCCCCCCGACGACCCACCTGGGGTCCGCTCGAGATTCCAGGGGTTGCGTGTCGCGCCGTGTAGCCGCGTCGACGTGACGTTGATGCCGCCGAATTCGCTGGCGGTGGTTTGCGCGGCCAGGACCGCGCCCGCCTCCCGGAGTCGGTGTACCTGGGTGGAGGTGTAGGTCGCCACCCGATCGGCGTACACGAGCGACGCCTCGGTGAGGGGCCAACCCTCGACCGACTCGAGTTCTTTGATGCCGACGGGAACCCCCCCGAAGGGAAGCGTCAGATCGGCGCGCTGCGCGGCATGCCGTGCCGCGTCGGAATCGACGTGACTGCACGCGTTGAGCGACGAGCCCTCGATGGCGGTGAGCGACAGCTCCAGGGCCTCTGGCGGGGTGATCTCGCCCTTGCGGTAGGCGTCGACGAGCGAGCACGCGTCCCCGGTCCAGGCTTGGTCGGTCATAGATGGAGGCTAGTCCCGGGGGCCGGAACGACGACCTCGAGACGGAGCAGCCACCGACGCCGACCTGGGCGTGGTGGAGCAGGCCCGCCCGGTCCCACACCGGGCCGGCGGGGGGTGTCGGCTTTGCGCTTGTAAGGTTCGATCGTGCTTCCCGGCTTCTATGACGTGATCCACCGCCGGCGCGATGTCAGAGCCGAGTTCAGCGGGGAGCCGGTTGACGAGGAAGTCCTCGTCCGGGTCCTCGACGCCGCTCACAGTGCACCGAGCGTGGGTCTGTCACAGCCCTGGGACTTCATCTTGGTCTCAGACGAATCGGTGCGCCGGGCCTTTTGGAGTCACGTCCAGGAGGAGCGCCGCGAATTCGCCGCCTCACTGGAGGGAGAACGCGCCGAGCGCTTCGCCGGAATCAAGATCGACGGCATTCTCGAGGCCAGCCTGTCGGTGGTGGTCACCTACGACCCCGCCCGCGGAGCGCCCGGTGTGCTCGGGCGCCATGCCATCGCGGATGCAGGTCTCTACTCGGTGTGCCTCGCTATCGAGAACATGTGGTTGGCCTGCACGGCTGAAGGCTGGGGGATGGGCTGGGTTTCGTTCTACCGTGAGTCGTTCCTTCGCGGGCTGCTCGGTATCCCTGACCCGATCCGCCCGGTGGCGTGGCTATGCGTCGGACCGGTAGGCACGCTGCAGGAGACGCCGGACCTCGAGCGAGCCGGTTGGCGAACCCGTCTTCCCCTCGAGGCCTCGCTGCACCTCGATCACTGGGATCGTCGTGACCCCGAGGTGATCGCCACCGCGGCGGGTAGCCGGGCCGTGACTCAAGCGGTGGTCACCGGTGCCCCTGCATCTGAAAGGACCGATCGATGAGCGATTCCGACGCCGGTTCGGGCACCCCGACAGCCGGCACCCCGACAGCCGGCACCCCGGCTTCGGCGACACCGGCTCCCGGCACGCCGTCCCCCAAGCGAGCCGCAGGGCGAGCCACCACGCCCCGAGTGCCGACCGCCGCACCAGCTCCGGTCGCGACGGCACCTGCCGAGCCCGGCCACACCCCGAAGGCACCGTTCACCCTGGCCATCGACATCGGTGGCACGGGGCTCAAGGCATCGGTGCTCGACGCCACCGGCGCCATGGTGGCCGACCGGGTGGCGGTGAAGACAACCTATCCCTGCCCCCCGTCGAAGATGGTCGACGACCTCGCTGCTCTGGTGGCACCACTCCCACCGGCCGATCGGGTGTCGGCCGGGTTCCCCGGGATGGTTCGCAACGGGATCGTGCTCTCGGCACCGCACTTCGTGACTGAGCACGGCCCGGGTACCACCATCAACGCCAAGCTCGTCAAGGAGTGGGCCGCGTTCGATCTTGCTGGTGCCCTCGCGAAGCGACTGGGCAAGCCCACCCGGGTGGCCAACGATGCCGATATCCAAGGAGCGGCGGTGGTCGTGGGGAAAGGGCTCGAGCTCGTCATCACACTCGGCACCGGGGTGGGGACGGCGTTTTTCTATGACGGTCGACTCCTGCCTCACCTGGAGTTCGCGCACCATCCTTTCTTGAAAGGCGACAGCTACAACGAGCAGCTCGGTGACGCCGCTCGTAAGGACGTCGGCACTCAGCGGTGGAACAAGCGGGTGCGCAAAGCGGTGGCGACCATGCGGGCGCTCTCGTTCTTCGACCACTGCTATATCGGGGGCGGGAACGCCAAGAAGATCCACGGCGGCCTCGGCGCCGATGTCTCGATGGTCGACAACACCGCTGGCATCCTGGGAGGGATCAGGCTGTGGGACGAGTCACACATCGGCGTGTAGCACGCCCAGCGTTTTGGTCGGCGATGCCCGACGACGGAGGAGGCGCGCTGTGACCGAGATGCCGGGCCCGGTGTCCGAGCACGGAGAGATGGACCACGTCCTTCGCCGCCGGAGGCGGCGGGCCATCCGGGGCCTGCTGATCTTGGCCCTGATCGTCCTGGTGTTCGCCTTCGTCATCCAGAATTCGCAGCTCGTCACCGTGCATTTCTGGTTCTTCACCCACAAAGCCCGTCTGATCTGGGTCGTGCTCAGTTGCTTGGTGGGCGGCATCGTGTTCGGCTACATCTTGGGCGTGCCCGAGCGCAGGAAGATGCGGCGGCGCCGCAAGGCCGAGAAGGCGGTGCGGCGAGAGGCCCGGTAGTCGAGAAGGTCGAACCCCGCTTGGTAGGTTGCGGCCCCATGCGGGCCGTGACCATCGTCGACGGAGACCTCCGGTTCCTGGAGCATCCCGACCCCGTGCCCGGCGACACGGAACTGGTCGTGGCCGTCCACGCCGCGGGCGTCAACAACGCGGACCTCATGCAGCGCCTGGGGTTCTATCCGGCGCCTCCGGGATCACCGCCGGACATCCCCGGCATGGAGCTCGCCGGCGAGGTCGTCGCCACGGGTCGACGGACGACTCGTTTCTCGATCGGCGATCGCGTCATGGCCGTGGTGGGTGGAGGTGCGCAGGCTGAGCTCGCCGTCGTTGACGAACGCGCTGCCATGGCGGTGCCGACGCATCTGAGCTGGCCGGAGGCCGGCGGATTTCCCGAGGCGTTCTCCACCGCTTACGACGCGCTCTTCACTCAGTGCGGCCTATCGATCGGCGAGCGGGTGCTCGTCACCGGCGCCGCGGGCGGGGTCGGGAACGCGGGGGTACAATTGGCGGCCGCGACAGGCGCACGATGCGTTGCTTCGGTCCGTCACGCCCAGCTCCGTGACTCGGTGGCCACCCTCGGGGCTGTTGCCGTCGACCCCGACCAGGCGTTCGGGCTCGGGCCCTTCGACGTGGTCCTCGAACTCATCGGGGCCGCGAGCATCCCGGGAGTGCTCGGAGCCATGGCCGTCACCGGCCGCATCGCGGTCATCGGTGTCGGCGGGGGGTCACGAGCCGAGATCGACTTGCTCACCGTTATGCAGCGCCGGCTTCGCATCAGTGGATCGACGCTGCGAGCTAGGACGCCGGTCGACAAGGCCTTCGTGGCGGGCGCCGTGGAACGCCACGTCGTGCCGCTTCTCGAAGCACGGCGGGTGCGCGTGCTGCTGGAAGCGACCTTCCCCATGGACCAGGCCGGCGAAGCGTACGAGCGCTTCGCTCAGGGCGGGAAGCTGGGCAAGATCGTTCTTGTGCCGCCTCGGCCGTAATTCGACGCCATCGCTGGCACGTCACACGCCGGGGCCGGCGTCTCAGACCTGGGAGCGACCCCGGTCGACCACGCCGCGTCGTCGTCGCTCGATCTCGTCAGGGTCGACGCCGCCGCGTTGGAACTTCGCCGCGGAGCGGGCTTCGACGTCCCAAGCCTCTCCGCCGGGCACCCGACTCGCTTGTTCATAGGTGCCGAGGATGGCTCGCACGGCGCGTTGGTCGCTCGTCACGATGTCGGCGGCCAGGCGTCGCGCCGTGGGAAGGAGCTCTTCATGAGCCACCACGTGGTTGACGAGGCCCCATTCGAGCGCGGTCGAGGCGCTGATGAAATTCCCGGTGGCACTCATCTCCCGGGCGCGCCGCATCCCCACCGCCTGGGGAAGCAGGACGGTCAGTCCCCACAGGGGGTGGACACCCACCCGGGCGTGGGTGTCGGCGAAACGCGCCCGCTCCGACGCGACGAGGAAGTCACACTGCAGCGCCAGCTCGAGGCCACCTGTCACGGTCGCGCCGTTGACGGCCCCGATGATCGGCTTCGACGTGGGAAGCGTCGACCCCCGGCCACGACGTGAGGGAGCGCCGGCCCGATCACCTTGGTTGTCTTCGCGCTCACCGCCGTCGCCAGGAGCTCGCTTGAGAGGGCCGCCGTCACGGCCGAGCTCTTTGAGATCGAGCCCCGCACAGAAGGCAGGATCGGCCCCGGTGAGGATGAGCACGTCGACGTCGTCGCGTCCGTCGGCTTCTGCCACTCGCTCCGACAGCACGCGGATGAGGTCGGTCGACAAGGCATTGCGGGCGCCGGGCCGGTTGAGCGTGACCGTGGCCACGCGGTCGACGACTTCGAGAAGGGCGACGTCGGGCACAGAATCGGTGACGGGCCGAGGTGGAGTGGCTTGGTGAGGTGGGGTCGGTGGAGTCGGGTCGGTTAGGTGGTGACGATGACGCTCGACCCGTGACCGAAGAGCCCTTGGTTGGCGGTCACGCCGACCCGGGCCCCCTCGACCTGGCGACCGGTGGCCTGACCCCGCAGTTGCCACACGAGCTCGCACACCTGGGCGATGGCTTGTGCGGGGATCGCTTCGCCGAAGCTCGACAGGCCACCACTGGGGTTCACCGGGATCCGACCACCCAGGGCGGTGTCACCATCGCGGAGCAGGCGTTCGGCTTCACCTTCTTTGCACAGCCCCACGTCTTCGTACCAGTCGAGCTCCAGGGCTGTCGACAGGTCGTAGACCTCGGCCACGTCAATGTCCTCGGGGCCGATACCCGCCTCCTCGTAGGCGGCGAAGGCGATGGAACGGCGAAAGGCGGGACCGTCGAAGGCACCCACCGCGACGGCGGAGTCGGTGGCGAAGTTGGGCATCTCGATGACGGTTTGGGGGAAGCGGGGGGTGACGGTCGACACGGCGGGGATCGACACCGGTGTGGTCCCGGCACCGTGGCGACGGGCGAAGTCCATGCTCGACAGGACGAGGGCGGCGCCCCCGTCGGAGGTGGCGCAGATCTCCATCAGGCGCAGGGGGTCGGCCACCATCGGCGACGCCAACACCTCGTCGACGGTCACCTCCTTCTGGTACCGGGCGTTGGGGTTGGCCGCCCCGGCCCGAGCGTTCTTCACCTTCACCGCCGCGAAGTCGTTCTCGGTGGCGCCGAAGAGCTCCATACGCCGACGCGCGTAGAGCGCGAAGTAAGTGGGATTGGTGGCACCGAGGAGATGGAAGCGCAGCCAGTCGGGGTCGTCACGCCGTTCGCCGCCGACGGGAGCGAAGAACCCCTTGGGTGTGGTGTCCGCTCCGACGACGAGGGCCACGTCGCACAGGCCGGCCAGGATCTGGGCCCGGGCCGCCGCGATGGCAGTGGCTCCCGACGCGCAGGCCGCATAGGCGCTCGACACGCGCGCTCCGGACCACCCCAGGGCCTGGGCGAAGGTGGCTCCCGAGATGAAGCCGGGGTAGCCGTTGCGAATGGTGTCGGCCCCGGAGACGAATTGGATGTCTGTCCACGACACCCCGGCGTCGTCAAGAGCGTGGCGCGCCGCGGCGAGGCCGTACTCGACGAAGTTCCTTCCCCATTTTCCCCAGGGATGCATGCCCACCCCGAGGACGGCAACACTGCGGTCGTCAGGCACCCGAGCCCCCCGATCCGGCCGTCACCGGCCGCCATTTCCATACCAGGTATTCGTTGTCGTCGTCCTCGTAGAGCACGTCCACGACGAGCTCGACTTCTGTGCCCACGGTGAGGTCGTCGACGGTGATCTCCCGAACGACCTGGCCCATCACCACCATCTTCTCCTCGACGAGCTCCACCGCCGCGATGCAGAAGGGTACATACGGGTCTGCCGCCACATACGGTGCCGGGGGGGTGTAGCGGGCGTCGGTATAGGACCACACCCTGCCCCTTCGACTCAGTGCCACCTCGTCGAACTCTGTGCCGTCGCACCGGGGATTACGGCAAAAGAAGGTCTCCCGTGGAAAGGCGTAGGTGCCACACGTCCGGCATCGGCTCCCGAGCAGCGCCGGGCCTTCTCCGTCGGTGGTGAACCATCCCTCCACGGCGGGGACGCGGGTCTTGGTGGGGGCCATCGACGCAGTCTAACGCTCCGTCAGATCTGGTCCCGGGGCCACCGTCACGGCCTGTCCGGGCGACGCCGTAAATTTGCTCGTTCCGCACGCGCATTACCCAGACGCGCAGGAGATTGTGACCCACCATGGACCTCACCGTCGTCGATTCGTTCACCGACCGTCCCTTCGCCGGCAACCCCGCCGCTATCGCCGTGGTGGAGGCCTTTCCCGACGAGGGCCGGATGCAGGCCATCGCACGGGAGATGCACCTGTCGGAGACGGCCTTCGTGGTGGCGCGCCCCGACGGTTCTCACGATCTGCGGTGGTTCACGCCCACGGTCGAGGTGGAGCTGTGTGGACATGCCACCCTCGCCGCTGCGCACGTGCTCGGCGGGGCCGCGACGTTCCAGACCCGCAGCGGTGTTTTGGTGTGCAGTCTCGGCGGTGACGGCTGGATCGAGATGGACTTCCCCGCCGATCCGCCCACCGCGGCGCCTACACCGCCGGGGTTGCACGTTGGATTGGGCCTCGCCGACGCGTCGTCGGTGCGCGCCTACACCCGGACCCGCACCGATCTTCTCATCGAGCTGGGCTGCGCCGACGCGGTCCGGGCCCTGGACCCGGACCAAGGAGCGCTGGCCGCACTCGGTTCGCACTGCGTGATTGTCACTGCGGCGGGCGACCGTCCGGGGATCGACTGCGTCAGTCGGGTTTTCGGGCCCAACGCCGGCATCCCCGAGGATCCCGTCACCGGGTCCGCCCACTGCGGGTTGGCGGCGTACTGGGCAGAGCGCTTCGGGCGCGACCGATTGGTGGGGGAGCAGGCCTCGGCGCGCGGTGGCGTGGTGCGGATGACCCGCCAGGGGGACCGGGTCGTGCTCGGCGGTCAAGCGGTCACGGTCTCGAAGGTTCGACTCGTCGTCTGAAGCTCCGACGCTCCGAGTCTGACGGTCGGGCACTCAGCCCGTCGCCTTGCGTACTCCCTTGCGATAGGCGCTGGGGAACAGGGCCCGGCCGATCGGCGCCAGTTTGGCGATGGGGGCGGCGTCGATGTCCACCTTGGCCCCACCCATGCGAGCCAGGACCAACTGTGACACCTGCTCCTCGGTGCGCCTCACCATCTTCGGAGGCATCGGCATGCCGGCGTCGAGGGCTTCCGTGCCCATGGCGGTGGCGACCCATCCGGGGTACAGGACATGCAGATGCACGCCGCCACCCTCGGTGTCGAACGACAGGCTCTCGGTGAACGCACTCAAGGCCGCCTTGGACGCGCCGTAGGCGGCCTCATGCGGGCCCGGGGCCCGGCCGCTGTCCGACGACACGTTGACGATCACGCCGTGATGACGCTCGAGCATGCCGGGCAACACGGCCAACGTGCCGGCCACGGTGGCGAAGTAGTTGGTCTCCATCACCATGCGGTAGACGCCGATCTCCGGAGGAACCTCTCCCCGAGGCGGCCCGACCCCGGCGTTGTTCACAAGGATGTCGATGCGATCATGCTCTTTGTGGATATCACCCAGGACGGCGGTGAACCGATCGGTGTCGCTCACGTCGCAGACGACTGTGGACGAGCGTGCCGAGAGGCGACGGATCTCCTCGCCCAGACTTGCCAGCAGGTCCTGGCGACGCGCCAACCCCACCACCGTCGCACCCCGGGATGCCAGGTCGAGCGCAAAACGGCGCCCGAGACCCGAGGACGCCCCGGTGACCACGGCCACTGCTCCTCGAACCTCGAACATGGCGTCCTCCTCTGGGCGGTTGTATGTGCGGTTGCGTGTGGGGCTCGTATGCGGGGGCGCACCGGGGCCCGGCAATGGCAACATTGCCCCATGGACGCACGCCGCACCGCTCGCGCCATGTGGAAGCTCTTCGAGCCCCTGCACGCGGTGACCTACTTCGTCGACGAGTGCCTCGAGGAGTACCGCGCCGCAGGCCTGAAGGGCTTTTGGATGGGCTACTTCGCCGGTCGCGCCGCCCCCATGGGGGCGGTGACGCCAGGCGTGGTGGACGCCACGTTCTTCAGCTTCAATCCCGACAAGGTGAAGCGAGCCCTCCCCGACGCCTGGGGATTCGCGGCGCCGGACCGGGTGCTCGACGCCCGGCTGGCCGGTATCGACCGATTCTTGGGGAGGGTGCTCGGCCCCGAGGCGAGCTCCGCCGGTGTGGACGTCACGGCGCTGGCGCAGGCCGCCGCGCTGGGGCGATCGGCGATCGAGGGATTGGCGATCGAGGGACGACCGCTGGCTGCGGCCAACGTCGCATTGCCATGGCCCGACGAACCCCACCTGGCCCTGTGGCAGGCGGCCACCGTGCTGCGCGAGCACCGGGGCGACGGCCACATCGCGGCATTGGTGGCGGCGGGCTTGGACGGTCGTCAGGCCCTGGTGACGATGGCGGCCACCGGTGCGGTGCCCCAGGAGATGCTCCAGGCGGCCCGGGGTTGGGACGATGACGCCTGGGACGAGGCGGCGAATGCCTTGATGGAGCGGGGTTGGTTGAACGCAGACGGCACCCAGACGGCGTCGGGGGCGGTGAAGCGCCAGGAGATCGAGGATCTGACCGATCGTCTCGCCGCCCAACCGTGGGAGCGATTGGGCGACGACGACACCGAATCACTGCGGGCCGTGCTCAAAGTACTCGCAGGTGCGATCGCCGCCGTTGGCGGAGTGCCCGTGCCCAACCCCATCGGCCTCCCGCTCCCCGAGTAGTTCTCCGGGGACCCACCGAGCAGATCGGTGAGCAGCGGCGTCGGGACCGGTCAGTCCCAGATGTCGATGGGCGCCTGTCCGAGGGGGTAGTGCCCGGGGAGCATCCCACCGGACGTGGCGCGCTCCATGCGCCGTCGCATGCCGTCGGAGAGGGCGTCGGCCTTGATCATCTCGATGAAGAGTGAGGTGGCGTTGCCGACGTCGAAGAAGTCGCGCTGCCATGACCATTTCCAGTTCCCGGCGTAGCGGAACCAACTCCCACCGAGCCCGGGGATGACATAGGGCGATCCGTCGGGGCGGGTGGTGTCGGCGATCTGCTTCCACAGTCCGATGACCTCGCCCTGCTTGGGGTCGATCAGCACCTTCTGATACGGATAGGTCCAGCCGTCGAGGCCGCCCATCTCGAGACCGAGCGCGATGTCGCGGATGTCGTCGCGCCCGACGACCATGAAGTCTTCGTGGGGCCCGATGTTCCAGCCGTAGCTGGCGTCCTCGGTGTACATCTCGGCCATCGGCTTCCAGTCGTTGGCCTCCTGGGCGCGCCGGTTGGTGTCCAACCAACGTTGGACCATCTCCTCGAGCTCCTCGTATGGAAAGGCGGGCACCTCAGTCCTCCTCGATTCTCAGTGCGTGGGTAGGACAGAATTTCACAGCCGCCTCCACTTGGGCGCGCAGTGTCTCGGGTGGAGTCTCGTCGAGAACGACGACGGCGTTCTTCGAGACCGTGAAGACGGACTCCGCCTCGGACTCACACACTCCGTGACCCTGGCACAGGTCACGGTCGACGACGATCCTCACGGCGTGGCGGCGCGTGACCGATATCTCGCCACGCAGGGTTGGGCCAACTGGACCACCATCTTCGAATGGTCGTTGCGATACGTGTCCGCCGGTTGGGCCAGTTCGAAGTCCCAGTGCCGGAGCAGCACGGAGAAGATGGCCTTCAGCTGCATCATGGCGAAGGGCGCGCCCACGCAACGGTGCCGGCCGGCCCCGAAGGGGATCCAGGTCCACGGGTTGGTGCGGTCCTCGGCGCGGGGCTCGACGTACCGCTCGGGCACAAAGGCGTCGGGGTCGGGGAAGTCCTCGGCGATCCGATTCGAGACGGCCGGGCTAGCCCCCACCAACTTGCCCGGTGCGATCCGGAATCCCTCCACCTCGAGCTCCTCCTTCACGACGCGCAGCACCAGGATGAGCGGGGGGTGCAGTCGGAGCGCCTCCTTGATTGCCGACTCGAGCCGTGGCATGGCGCGCAGCGCCTGGTAGCTCACCTCTTCGCCGTGCGTGTAGAGCTCGTCGAGCTCGGCCCGGACCGCCTCGAGCTCGCCGGGGTGACGGAGCAATTCGATGAGGGTCCACGCTGCGGTGCCCGACGTGGTGTGGTGGCCGGCGAACATCATCGAGATGAACATGCCCGTGACGATGTCGGTCGAGAACTTCGGGGTGTCGTCCTCCTCGCGGATCGACATCAACACATCGAGTAGGTCCCGGTCGTCGTCGGTGACAGGGGGCCCAGCACTGCGTCGGTCCATGATGCCCTGGACCAGGTCGACGAGGGCGAGTCGGGCCGCGTCGCGCCGGCGGAAGCTGTCGATGTCCGCATAGGGGTCGACATAGGCAATGGCGTCGGTGCCCTGCTCGAGGTCGTGGTAGAGCTCGGCGAAGCGGCGATCGAGCTCGTGGCGGAACTTGCTCCCGATGAGACACGCCGAGGACGTGTAGATGGTGAGCTCGGCGAACCAGTCGAGGAGGTCGATGGTCCCGCCCTCACCGGTGGACCAGGGCTTCACCATCCCCTCCACCTCGTCCGCGATCGTCGCAGCGTGGCCTCGCATGAACTTGTCCCGGAGGGCCTGGTTGTGGAGCATCTCGCGTCTGCGTTCGGGGGGCGCGTCGAAGACCACGCCTTCTCCGAAGATGGGTGTCATGAAGGGATAGGCCTCGGCCTGGTCGAGCTGTTCCTCGGGGGCGCGGAAGAACATTTCGTTGGCCTCGGCCCCGGTGAGCAGCACCACGTCGCGATCAGCCAGCCGGAATTGGCCGACATCGCCGCACTCTTGGCGCGTGCGGCGCATGAGCCCGATGGGATCCACCCGCAGCTCGTCGAGATGTCCGTGCTCGGCATCTCCGCCTGACACCTGGGGTGGTTCGCGCAGTCCGACGTCGACGGTCATGGTGTGCCTCCTGGGTCGGGCCCGATGGGAGCAACGGGTTGGACTTCGATCAAGGGGAGATGGGTCCCCGGCGGCGTCGTCACTGCCGCCATGACCGCGGCGGCGACGGCAGGGGGGCGGAGGAAGTGACTGTGGCGCGCCGCGCCGTACCGGACCCACTCGCCGAGCACTTCCGCGGTGGTGTCGGGACCCCAGTTGGTGCCCATCTCGGTGAGGGTCTGGCCGGGCTGGATGATCGTGGCCCGCACACCGGTGCCCTCGAGCTCGAGCTGGAGCGCCCGTACCAGGCCCTCGAGCCCCCACTTCGACGCCATGTACGCCGCCATGAGCGGCCGGGGCGCCCGGATGATGTCGGAGCTCACGAAGACGAGGTCGCCGTGATGGCGCGTCGCCATCGCCGGCGCCAGTGCGGCCACGAGGCGATGGGCACCGAGGAGGTTCACCTCCACGGTGTGGGCGAAGTCCTTCGGGGACGTCGTGAGCGCGGTGCCGGGCTCGGCATGGCCCGCACTCGACACCATGATGTCGATCGGGCCCAGCGCATTCTCGGCGGCGCGGGCGAACTCCTCGACCGAGGCCGCCTCGGCCAGGTCGAGCCGCTGCACGTGGGCCTCGCCCCCCGTGGCGCGGATACCCGCCGCGATCCCCTCGCATCTATCCACCCGCCGGGCCCCGAGCATCACCGGATGTCCGGCCCTGGCCAGGACCACCGCCACCGCGGCGCCGATGCCCGAGGACGCGCCGGTCACGACCGATCCACGGCGCTCGGGATGGGCGACGAACTTCGATCTCGGCACAGGTCGATCCTCGTTCAGTCCGGCGCCCGGCGGGACCCGGATCGCGTCGCGGCCCGTGTCGTCACCGTCGTGGGCAGGCTGGCAAAGCCGCGGACGTTGATGGAGTGGACTCGGCGCGCCCCGTCGGCATCGATGTCGTAGTCGGCGACGCGAGCCACGAGCTCCTCGAGCATGACGCGCGCCTCGAGACGGGCCAGGGGGGCTCCCAGACAGAAATGGCGACCGCCGCCGAAGCTGATGAGCTTGGTGGTGTCGCGGTCGAGGTCGTAACGGTCGGGGTGCTCGAAGGCGTCGGGATCGCGGTTGGCCGATCCCACGAGCAGGAGCACGCGCGCCGCGTCGGGGATGACGGTGCCGAGGAGCTCCACGTCCCCGGTCGTGACCCGGAGGAGCATCTGCGACGAGGTGTCGTAGCGCAAGGTCTCTTCCACCCATGGCGCGGCGCGCCCCGCGACGGTGAGGGCCTTGGCCTTCTGGTCCGGGAACCGCCAGGCCCAGTACCAGGCGTTGGCGAGCAGCTTGGTGGTGGTCTCGTTGCCGGCCACCACGATAAGGAAGAGAAAGGCGATGATCTCGTCGTCGGTCAACCGATCGTCGTCGACGTCCACGTCGAGCAGTCCCGAGGTGAGGTCGTCTCGCCGGGCGCGTCGACGTTCGACGACCATGTCAGAGAAGTACCCCGCCAGAACGAGCGCGGCCTCCATCCCTTCTTGGGGCACGTCAAAGACACCCTCCTCGCGGTGGACGAGGAGATCGGCGAGGCGTCGGACCTCGGCCCGGTCGGCCTCGGGCACGCCGATCATCTGCGAGATCACGTCCATGGGGAGCTTGCCCGCCACGTCGCCGACCATGTCGAAGGTGCCGGCCTCGACGGCGGGATCGAGGTATCGCACCGCCAGGGCGCGGATCTGCGGTTCGAGCTCCGCCACCCGTCGCGGCGTGAAGGCCTTGGAGACGAGCGAGCGCATGCGGGTGTGGCGGGGTGGGTCCATGGCCAGGAACGACATCGACTTGTGGGCCTGGGGCCCGTAGGCGGCGGGGTCGAGAGTCACGCCGAAGCGGTTGGAGAGATGGCCGGGATCGCGAAAAGCGGCCTGGACATCGGCGTGGCGCGACAGAGCCCAGAAGTCGAACTCGTCGTTTCGGTAGAGGGGCGCCTCGGTACGCAGACGCGCATAGGTCGGGTAGGGGTCCTCGTGGATCTCGTAGTCGTACGGGCTGTAGTGGACCGGAGCAACCGGGTCGGTGTCCCGTCCGGTGCCCCCTTCGGTGTCATGACCTGTCCCCGTAGCGCTCATGACGCGCCTCGGAGCACCAGTCGGGCCGCGTCGGCCAATGCCTCGGGGACGTCCGCGAAACGGATGTGACCCATGCCCGCCCACAGCATCGCCCCGCTGTAGGCGAGGTCCAGACTGCGCAGGACGGCTTCATCGGCTTCGTCGCCGAGGGCGTGGGCCAGTCGTTCGTGCAGGGCCGTTCCGAACAGGACGCGCAGGGCGCGCACCTCGGGCCCGCTCCCGAGGAGGGCGGTGGTGCAGGCCGCCGCCAACGTGGGATCGTCCGCCACGAACAGCCCGAGCACCCGCAACTCGGCGACAACGCGCTCGGTCGAACCGACGACGCCGGTTGTCCCGGGCGCCGGGAGCGCCTGGAGACGGCGCCAGAGGACCTCGGCCAGGAGGTGGTCCTTGGACGCGAAGTAGGTGTAGGCGGTGGCGGGGGCCACGCCGGCGCGCCGGGCCACGTTGCGAACGGTCAACCCCTCGTATCCCCGGTCGCGGGCTTCGTCGGCGGCCGCCTCGAGAAGCTGCTCGACCACCGCCACCTGGCGGACGGTGAGTCGGCGACGCGACGCCTCTGCCGCGAGGACTGCCACCGCGGCCTCGGTCACGCCCTCGCCTTGAGCTCGACGGCCACTTCTGGTGGCGGGACATGGGGCGTGCCGTCGCGCATGGGGGGAAAGCGAAAGGTCGCCGCGGTGGTGTGGCGCGTCATGGTGGTGATGTCGGCCTCGGGGAGAACCTCGGTGTCCTCGTCGATCACGACCTCCCAGCGACAGTGCGGCACACGGTGGGTGGGGACGCGGGGCGGGCGGTGGACGGCGCGGACCCGGGCCTTGGGGTTCACGGCCTGGGCGGTGACGTCGAAGGTGCCGTCCTCGATGGTGTGGCACATGCCAGTCACCATCCTCTCGCCCCACGGCTCGACGTCCATGAGGGCCCCGCAGCTGCGCAGCTCGAAGTAGCCGTGGTGGTCGTCCTCGACCACGTAGTGGACGTCCATGTAGTGATGGGGAAAGCCCGGGTCGAGTTGGAGGACCTTGAAGATGGCCTCGATGCCGTCGCCCTCCACGGCCATGATCTCGCGGAGGCGGTCGCCGTAGATCGGGCTGGCGCCGCGCCACTCCTCGATGGCGAGCTCGTTGACCATGTCCGCTCCGTACCGGATGCCGATGGCGGCGCACATGGACCGATCGAGAAGGTGCACGATGAGGGCGTACTCGCGCACCAGGCGGACGAGGGCTTCCTTGGAGAGGTCCTCGTAGCGGAAGTCGGGATCGAAGGGCCCCGAGTAGTCATTGCGGTCGGCCATGACGTCAGACTACGTTCCAGACAGCTGTCTGGCCAGAGGGGAAACATGACGACGACGGTGGGGGTGATCGGGCTCGGCGACATCGGCCGGGGCGTGGCCGACGGCGTGGTGCGGGCCGGGCTCAACCTCGTGGTCTTTGATCTGCGACCCGAGGCCACCGCCCCGTTCGAGACGAAAGGCCATGTCGCCGGGACCCCGGCAGAGCTCGGAGTCCGGGCCGACGTCGTTGTCGTGGCCGTGGTCAACGACCGCCAGGTCCTCGCCGTGCTCGACGGGGACGACGGGGGGTTGGCGGGCCTGGCACCGGGCTCCGTCGTCGTGGTCCTGAGCACGGTGGCCCCGGCCACGGTGGAGGCGGCCGCCCAGTTGGCGCTGCGGCGCGACGTCGACGTCATCGACTGTGGCGTGAGCGGCGGTCCCCAGGCCTCGGTCGACGGGACCCTCGTGGCCATGGTGGGAGGGGACGCCGCGGTGATCGAGCGGGTCCGGCCCGTCCTCGACAGCTTCACGTCCCTGGTGGTGACCATGGGCCCCCTCGGTGCGGGCCTCAAAGCCAAGTTGGCCCGGAACCTCGTGCAGTACGCGTCGTGGTTGGCCGCCTACGAGGCTCAGGTCCTCGCCGAGGCGGCCGGGATCGAGCTGGCCAAGTTGGCCGAGGTGATCCGAGAGAGCGACAAATTGATCGGCGGAGCGTCGCGGCTCATGTTCCGTGACACCGTGGCCCCGTTGCCGCCCGACACCCATCCGGACTTCGTGAGTGCCATGGCCGCCGGCGCCGGTCTCGCCCACAAGGACCTGCAGGCCGCCATCGAGCTCGGTCGGAGCCTCGGTGTCGAGCTGCCCCTGGCGGAGATGACCGACAACCGATGTGATGCGGTGTTCGGGCTGGCGCCGTGAGAGGGACATTCGGCGAACAGCGGATGCTCATCGACGGCGCGTTGGTCGACGCGTCGACGGGGGCGGTGTTCGAGACCGCCAACCCTGCCACCGAGGAGGTTCTCGGGGTCGTCGCCGACGCGTCGGCGGCCGATGCCGAGCGGGCGCTCCACGCTGCGCGCCGTGCTTTCGACGAGTCGACGTGGTCGACCGATGTCGCGCTGCGGGTCCGGTGTCTTCGCCAGCTCCAGGGTGCCATGCGGTCGCACGGCGAGGAGTTGCGGGCCATGACCATCGCCGAGACGGGGTCACCGTTGTTCATGACGCGTTCGGCCCAGCTCGACGATCCCGTGGAGGCTTTGGGATGGGTGGCCGATCTGGCCGAGTCGTATGAGTGGATGACAGACCTTGGCAGGGCGGAGCCCTTGGGGATGCCCGCGCAGCGGTGGCTCTGTCGTGAGCCCGCCGGCGTGGTGGCCGCCATCACACCGTGGAACGTCCCCCATCAGATCAACCTGGCCAAGTTGGGCCCGGCGCTGGCCGCGGGCAACACTGTCATCTTGAAGCCCGCCCCCGACACCCCGTGGTGCGCCACCGTGGTGGGACGGCTGATCGCCGAGGAGACCGACATCCCCGCCGGCGTTGTCAACATCCTGCCGTCCTCGGCCCCCGCCTTCGGGGCGCTACTGGTCGACGACGATCGGGTCGACCAGGTGAGCTTCACCGGCTCGACCGTCACGGGGCGGACGGTGATGGCCCAGGCCGCGGGCACGCTCAAGCGGGTCTTCCTCGAGCTCGGCGGGAAGTCGGCGTTCGTTGTCCTCGACGACGCCGAGTTGGGCAGTGCCTGTGGGGTGGCGGCCTTCACCGTGTGCGTCCATGCTGGACAGGGATGCGCCATCACGACGCGTCTGGTGGTCCCGAGAGAACAGTTCGACGACGCGGTCGACATCACCGCCGCCGCGCTCGGCAACCTACCGGCCGGCGACCCGACCGACCCCGGCACCATTTGCGGACCGCTCATCAACGCCCGCCAACGCGACCGGGTGGAGCGGTACATCGACATGGCGCGTCACGAGGGCGGGACGATCGTGGTGGGTGGGGGCCGGCCGGCCGAGCAGACCAGGGGGTTCTTCATCGATCCGACCCTGATCGTCGGGATCGGCAACGATTCCCCCGTGGCACGAGACGAGATCTTCGGTCCGGTCCTCGTCGTCATTCCCCACGACGGGGACGACGACGCGCTTCGGATCGCCAACGATTCCCCCTACGGGCTGTCGGGCTCGGTGTGGTCCGGGGACAGGGACCGGGCCATGGCCGTGGCGGGGCGCCTGCGGACCGGGACCGTGGGTGTCAACGGTGGCGTCTGGTACAGCCCCGACGTCCCTTTCGGCGGCTACAAGCAGTCCGGGATCGGGCGGGAGATGGGTGTGGCCGGTTTCGAGGAGTACCTCGAGACCAAGGTCGTGGCGGAGCCGGCATGAGCGCGCCGAGGCGGCCACCGAAGCCCGACCGGGCGAAGGGCAGGGCCAAGATGCAGGAGGTCTACAACTTCACCGTCGACCCCGAGGACGTCCCCGGGGATTTCGTCGCCTACACCGTGGACAACCTCTTCGGCGACGTGTGGTGCCGGCCCGGGTTGTCGGTGTTCGAACGGCGCCTCATGACCATCGGGGTGTTGGCGACGCTCGGGAAGACCGACCTCCTCGACGTCCAGTTCAAGAGCGCGCTCCACAACGGCGAACTCACCGAGGACCAGGTGCGTGAGATCGTGATCCACCTCACCCACTACGTGGGTTGGCCCCTGGCGACGGGGATCAGCGAGGCGGCCGAGCGGGTCATCGCCCGACGACAGGCCGGGTCAAAGGATTCAGGGGAAGGCTCATGAGCACCTACGACTTCTCGGGCAAGGTCGCTGTCGTCACTGGGGCGGGTCGGGGCATCGGCCGGGCTTATGCCGAAGGCCTCGGATCCGCCGGCGCCGCGGTGCTGTGCGCGGATATCGACGAGGCGGGTGCGAAGGAGACCGCCGAGATGGTGCTGAGCGCGGGCGGGAGGGCAGCCCCGATCCGGGTGGACATCGCCGATCACGATTCGGTGCAGTCCATGGCCGAGGTCGCCAAGGAACAGTTCGGCGGGATCGACTTCCTGGTCAACAACGCGGCCATCTTCGGCGGGATGAAGCTCGACTTCCTCCTCACCGTGGACTGGGCGTACCTCCAGCGGTTTCTCGAGGTGAACCTCCTCGGTGCCCTTATGTGCACGCGGGCCTGTTACCAGTCGATGGCAGCGCGAGGTGGTGGGGCCATCGTCAACCAGTCCTCCTCGGCCGCCTATCTCTATGCCGGCTACTACGGATGGGCCAAGGCGGGGGTGAACTCGCTCACCCAGCAGCTGGCGCACGAGCTCGGATCGATGAACATCAGGGTGAACGCCATCGCGCCGGGGCCCACCGACACCGAGGCGACTCGGTCGGTGGTTCCCGACGAGTACATGCGCCAACTGGTGGGGTCGCTGGCGCTCAAGCGCCAGGGGAGCCCCGAGGACCTGGTCGGCATGTGCATGTTCTTGCTCTCAGAAGATGCCCGGTGGATGACCGGGCACATCTTCAGCGTCGACGGCGGACAGGTCATGCGCCCGTGACCGCTGACGCAGGTGGCGATGGTGCACCGATCGTGGTGACCGAAGCAGTCGGGGACGGCACCGTGCGACTCGTCCGGTTCAACCGCCCCGAAGCGCGTAATGCCTTCAATTTCGCGCTCTACGACGCCGTCACCGATGCCATCACCGACGCGGCGGTGTCGAGCGACGTCCACGTGGTCGTGCTCACCGGGACAGGTTCTGCGTTCAGTGCGGGCCAGGACCTGAAGGAGATGGCCCAGCTCGTCACCGGAGAGGCCACACCCGAGGCCGCCAAGGGGTTCCGGGGTCTGCTCGACGCCGTCGAGTCATTCGAGAAGCCTCTCTTGGCCGCGGTCAACGGTGTCGGTGTCGGGCTCGGGTTCACGCTGTTGGCGCATTGCGATCTCGTCTTCATGGCCGACGACGCCCGCCTGCGGGTGCCCTTCGCCGAGCTCGGGGTGCCCCCCGAGGCGGCGAGCAGTTACCTCTTCCCCCGCACCATGGGGTGGCAGCGCGCCGCGTACGTGTTGTTCACCGGCACCTGGATGGGGGCGGCCGAGGCCGTCGACGCCGGCCTGGCGTTGGCGCACTACCCCTCCGAGTCCCTGCTGGCCGAGACCCTGGCCGTCGCGGCGGTGATCGCAGCCGCGCCGATCGACGCGGTGATGGCCAGCAAGCGGTTATTGCTGGCCACCCGCGGGCCCGAGGTGACAGCGGCGCGCGACCGTGAGGACGCTGCTTTCGTGGACCTCTTGGGCTCGGCGGCAAACCTGGCCGCGCTGGAGCGTTTCGGCACCGACCCGGGCTCCTGAGGCCCCGAGAGAGAGTGATGTCCGGGCCCAGGTAGGATGACCGGCCGTTCCCGGAGCGGGCTTCGCGGTCAGCCCCAAGGTGGTAGCGGGCGCTTGTAGCTCAATTGGATAGAGCATCT
The DNA here is from genome assembly GCA_035532735.1 of Acidimicrobiales bacterium. Taxonomy (GTDB): domain Bacteria; phylum Actinomycetota; class Acidimicrobiia; order Acidimicrobiales; family UBA8190; genus Chersky-840. Next base: position 60,941 of record DATKQM010000050.1, read on the forward strand.
GACTACGGATCAGAAGGTTGGGGGTTCGAGTCCCTCCAAGCGCGCTGGAATCGAAAGAGCGTTGTCCCTGGTCAGGGCCCAAACCCCGGGTGGCCGGCAAAAGTAGGGATCCACCGGTGGCACCGGTGACCTTACTTACGATCCTACTTTCGGCATCGTGGGCGCCTGGGGCCAGGGATCGTTGCGGGAGCGACGGCCCGGCGTGTTCGAAATCCGCATCGCTGTCGGGATCGACCCGGTGTCGGGCCGGACCGTGCAGCGTTCGTTCTGGTTCCACGGGGAGCCCGACGACGCTGAGGAGCGCCGCCGTGAACTGGCCGCTCAGTTCGCCGAGTACCGGGCCGTCCGCCGCGCCGCGCCGTTCCTCACGGTCGGTGAGTTGCTCGAGCGGTGGTTGGACGCTCAGCACGACTGGCGGCCGTCCACTTGGAGTGGGGCCCGATCGAACGCCAAGGCGCTCCGTGCGGATGCCATCGCCGGGCGACGGGTGGCCACACTTCGCCCGGAGGTGGTGCGCGTGGCCATGGCCCAATGGGCCGCATCGGGGGCCACGGTGTCGGTGGTCTCCGGCCGCTTCCGGGTGTTGCGGTCCCTCGGTTGGGCCCAGGCCGAATCGATCATCGATCGCAACCCGCTCCGGGACATGCGGGGTCCTCAACGACCGGGCACCCGGATGCACATCCCAGAGAACGACGTCCTCGCACTGCTGCGCATGTCGGAGGTGTCGGTGCAGAAGAATGCAGCGGCCTTTGACGGTTCGGTGAACCCGCAGAAATCCCTACACAAGGCCGAGCAGGTCCGACTGGCTGGTGCGGCTCGTGGCGGATTCAGGCGCCCGTCGCGGAGAACTTGCTGCCTTAAAGTCCAGCGACCTGGACGGTCGCGTGCTGACCATCGAGCGAGGAGTATCGGCGGAGCAGATCGGACCCACCAAGACCAAGCGGACCCGCCGGCTCACACTCGGCCGGACCACCGCCGAGCTGTGGCGGGCCAGCGAGCAGACCTGGCGCGGGCGTGGTGTCGGCGTCCCGTTCGGCGAGCGGGTCTTCTCGCCGGACATCGACCACCAGCGGCGCCTCACGGCCAGCGGCATGGGCCACTGGTTCGCCGAGCTGTGCACGGAAGCAGACCTGGTCGGTGTCAGCCTGCATCACCTTCGCCACTCCATGGCCACGTTTCTGGTCGGCCGCGGCGAGCTGCTCCGGGCGCAACATCGCCTCGGCCACCGAGACGCCTCCACGACGCTCCGGAACTAGCCCACGCCCTTCCGCTGGAAGACGGCGAGGTGGCCGACGATATCGACGTCATGCTGGGTGGGTAGCGGAAACCCATCGGTCGCCTCCCGCTGGTCAGTCGTGACCGCTGCGCCGGATCGACCCGGGGTAGTTGTGAAGGCAGGAATTAGCTGTCATGTGCTGGGGTGCTGACGAAGTGAACCGGCCTCCAGCTCACCGACAAGCGGCCACCTCCGACCTGACGGTCACAGGTCGTCGAGAAGCTCGTCGATGACTTGCTCCTCGAAGACGGCCACACCGGCCTCGGCCATGGCAGGCGCAAGGGCACTGTCCCACGGCGACTGCGTCGGACGTCCAGTCAGGGCGATGCCGCCCCGGCCCCTGCGGACGGCCGCCCCGTAGTCGTCGGCGCCGAACTGCCAGGGCAGGATGGGCAATCGTCGTCGCAATGTCGAGAAGATGGAGAGGCCGGCCCAGTCGAAGTCGCCGTGGTAGCGGAGCGGGCAGCCGGCTCCGGCCAGCCGTTCCAGGAGCACCAGGCCGGCCGTGCTGGGGACGCCTTCGAGGCACACCAGTGTGGCCGCAGCCTTGCCCAGGCGATCGGCGGCAGTGGCCACCACGGCGGGATTCTCGCAGCAGAAGATGGTGGCGGGCGATTCGGGCTCGAGCTCGCCCGCCGACACCTGGCGAAGGGTCAGGCGAATTGGCTCACCGAAGTCGGCATGGTCGCGGACTGTGCCGCCGATAAGTTCGGTCGAGGTCCGGGGGCGCAGGTTCATCACCAGGACATGGCAGGAGAGGTCGTCGCAGACAACGCCAGCCGCCTGCCATGCCGCCCGCCATTCACCGGCGTCCTGCGGTGGTGGCTCATCGGCCAACGAACCCAGTGCATGCAGAACCAGGGTCCCCGTCGGCCGGCCCCGATCGAGTCCGTGGGCGTCGCCCGTCGTCTCGGCCGCCAGCACGGCGAGGCCGACGCCGTCGGCGGGAAGGTGGACCACCACATCGAGCGCCCGGCCGACCAGATGCTCGACCCCGTCCGCTCCGGCCAGGCGGGCCGCCAGGCCCGAACCCCGCAGGCTTGTGAGCCAGTCGGCGAGGCGGGGGTCGGACACGACCGCTGGGTGGGCTCCGAGTTCAGCCCAAGTGGCCGCCCAGCGCCCAGCGGTTGCCTCCTTCTCCGCCCGCCGGTCATGCAGCGGGCCTCCGAGTGCGGTCAGGACATCGATCAGGCCGTGGCCGGCGCTGCTCGTCCGCAGGACGAGGTCCAGGGCGTCGAGGCGCACCCGGACCTCGCGTCGGGGCCGCAGGATCCCGAGGAGCCCGGCGACTGCATCTGCTTCGACCCGGGTCAGCCCCTTGAGCACCAAGGGGGTCCCGTAGAGGGTCAACCCGTTGGCCTCGAGCCGGCGACGGGCGGCCCGCCAAAGTTTGTCGAGGTCCGGCCCGGCCAGGAGCTCGGCGACCTCGGGGTCCACCGACGCCCAACCAGTCACCATGAGCGACTCAACGCGAGAGCTCCGTCATCACTGTCTGGTTCAGGCGGACCAGCGTCAGGGTTGGCTCCTCGACCAGGGCACCACCGTCCCACCGCATGGGCATGGAGCTGACCCCCTCGGCCGGCGGGCGCCGCAGCAGGTCGTAGATCATCACACCCGGCACCTGCTCGTAGGCACCCCAGAGCTCGTGCCCGGTCATGATCACGTCGAGGTCGAATCGGACCAGGAGACCCATGAGGTCGGCCCGCATGCCCTCGTCGATGCCAGCGAACGCCTCGTCCAGCGCGATCAGGCGCGGCGCCCCGTCTCCGGCTGCGTTGTAGTGGGCGGCAGCGGCGGCGAACAGGGGCAGGTGGAGTGAGACCGACTGCTCGCCGCCGGAGAGGCTGCGGAACACCGACCGGGTCAGCTGCCTGCTCCCCCCGGTCGGCAGCACCAGGAACGGCACGAAGGAGTGCCAGGCCCGGTAGTCGAACACCCTGGCCAGCACGGCCTCGTAGCCCGCTCCCGGGTTGGCTGCCCGCTCCTGAGCGATGGCACCGGCGAAGAATCGGCGCAGGCGCTCGCGCTCGTCCGGGCCCAGCAGCTCAGGGGTCTTCCGGAGCAGATCCATGGCGTCCTGCTGGGCCGTCGAGGCCTGGTCGAGCTGCCATCGGAGCCGGACCCGGAGCCCGCTGGCCGTGGGCGTGTCGCGAAGGCAGGTGTTGATGTCTTCCACCAGGTCGTGCGCGTTGTTGAGCAGGTCCCGGAGTGCCTCCGACACCCGGGTGAGCAGGTGGCGCTCGAAGATTTCCTGGTCGCGCTCATCGAGCAACGCGATGTGCTGGGCGACCTGCGCCGCCAGCTCGCGGGCCAGCTGGAGGACTGAGATCGTTCCCGTCTCGGACGTCACCTGGACGATTCCCACACCGTCGTCGTGGATCTGGGATGGCTCGAAGCCCTGTCGTAGACTGTCCATGAGGACGCGGTAGGCGGTGTCCAGCTGGTTTGTGGCGGTCCGGACCGACTCGGGTCCGGTGTCGACGTCGCCGGTGGCCCGGACCACGAAACGGCACAGCTCGACCGGGTCGGTGGGGATCGTTGCCACGGCGGCGTCGCCGGACTCCTCGCCGGCACCCTTGGATACCGCGTCCCACACCTCGGCCCGGGTCAGGACGGCGGCGGTCGACAGTTGCACCTCGACGGCTCGGTCCGCCCGCTCCACCCCCTCGGTGGCCGAGTCCGCCGAGGACCTCGCCGAGCCGACCTCGGCGCTCCGCGCGATGGTGGCCTGGGTCATCTCGGCCACCCGGCCCTTCAGAGCCATCATCTCGTCCTGGAGCTCCTGTCGCCGGCGCAGGGGCGCTTCGGCCTCGGTGCCCAACTGCTGGCGCATCTCGGCCACCCGAGCCGCCAGACCCTGGGCATGCTCGTCGGCTGTCCGGTGCTCCTGCACTCGTCGATCCAGGGCCTCATCGCATCCCTGCAGCCGATCGGTCATCTCATCGGCCTGGCGGCCGAGCTGGTCCACCCGATCGACCAGCCGAAGCAGTTCGCCCGCCAGCTCCTCATAGCCGCGAACCGCCGAGGTGGCATCGTCGAGCCCGAGCGGATCGGTCGGCAGGCTGAGGCGGGTTGCCCCGGTCCGTACCATCTGGGCGGCTAGAGCGGCCTCCTTCCGGCGTTCGACAGCGGCTGTCCGGTCGCGCTCGGCCGTGGCCTTCCGCTCGGAGGCCACGATGGCGGCACGGTCGCGGTCCGCTCGAGCGGTGGTCACGGCGTCGGAGGGCGGAAGTGACGCCTCAGCGGCATCGAGCTCGGTGAGCTGGAGATCGGCGGCGAGCCGCTCCTCGTCCACGGCCCGAAGCTCCTGGTCGACGGCGGTCACCATGGCATCGAGCTCGGCCAGCCGTCGCTGCCTGCGGGCCTCCCGGGCCGTGGACCCGATGAACTCCGCCGTAGGCTTGACGTATCGGCCGCTGAGCGGTCCGAGCGAGAACCGGCCGTCGGGGAGTACGCCGATGCCCGTGTCGGACAGGGGGATCGATCGGAGCACCGCTGTGACGACGTCGGGCCCCAGACCCGAACCCGCTGCCGGGTCCGCTGTGAGCACGTCCTCGAGGGTCGGTCCGTTCGTCTCTGGACCCGCCGTGAGCCACGCGTCGAGCTCGGTGCCGTCGGGAGGGGCGTCGGACCCCGAACGATCCGCCGACACCCAGGCGTCGAGCAGGCCGGCCGCCTGGAGGGCGGCCTCGATGCCCGACCGGTCGTGGTCGGCTACTCCGTCCCGGAAGTCGCAGCAGGCGAAGAGCGGCGCCCCGGCTCGGCCGGTCCGGTCCGCCGGTCGGACGGTGAGCCGGTCAGGTGCCGGCAGCGGATCGTCGGCCACCCGGTTCCGCTCGTCCACCAGCCGCTCGCGCTGGTCGGCGGTCTTCTGACGGCGATTGCCGATGTGGGCCAAGGCGACGTCTAGGTCCCGCCGCTTGGGGCCGAACAGTCCTTTCGCCACCTCGGCCAGGGTCGGCAACGTCCCACTACCCGCCCCCCCACCACCGGTGGCGACCTCCACGAAGAGCCGCCGTTCGTCGGGCCTCAGCGACCCGGTCGACCCGCACCACGCCTGGACTGCGGCGACCAGTGTGGCAACCGTCTCGTCGAGCTCTCGTTCCGCCGAGTGGCGTAGGGACGAGGCCTCCTCCGCCGCCTGCCCGGACGTACCGGCTCGGTCCTCGGCGTCGTCGGCCCGCTCGGTTGCGGCCCGTGACGACTCGATGGCCCGTCGGACCTGGCTGATCTCGTCCAAGCGGAACGTCGCCGGCGACCTGAGGGCGGTACCCAGGCCGGCAATGAGGAGCTCGTCGCGGCGGGATGACCACGACACGCCGGCTGCGTCGGCCGCTCGGGCCGTGTCGCTGAACTGGCGGTCGACCTCGGCCTCGGCGGCGCGCAGCTCTCCGGTTGCCCGCTCGGACTCGCTGGCCGCCGCGTTGCGTGCTTGGGTCGCCTCCTCCACCAGGCGGCCGGCTTGCGCCGCCTGCTTTCGGGCATCGGATGCCTGTTCGGCCAATGTGATGAGCGCCGCCGCGTGCCGGAAGGCCGGTGACTCGAGGACGGCGCGCAGGCGTTCCTCGGTCTGGGTCAGCAGGCGGCCGGCTTCGTCTCGGGCGCGTTCGGTCTCGTCAAGGTCCGCCACCGCCTGTTCGAGGGCCTGGTGCGACTGAGCCAGCCGGGAGCGAGCCCTTCGGCTGGACAGGACGGCATCGAGTAGCGCTTCGGCCCGGGACCGGGACACCGTGCGGAGGTACGAGCGATAGACGGGACAGAAGTCGTCGACAGCCTGCGCTGCTTCACGGAGGCGCGCCAGATCGTTCCGTACCGCCTCGAGATCCTCGAAGCTGGCCGCCACCTCGCCCACCAGGGTGTCGGGGACCGCAGGGAGGCCTTGGGTGAGGACGGCCGAGAGCTCTTCGGGGTGCAACTTGCCGGCCAGATGGGGCCGGCGGAGGACTAGCAGGAGGTCGACCAGATGCCGGTAGCGGTCGGTACCTACCCCGAACAGGGCGCAGTTGACGGCGACCCGGTAGGACTCGGCCGTTTCGTGGACGGCACCAGGGCCGAGGGCCTCGACTAGCTGGGTCCTGGTCATGGGGGTGCCGCCCGGAACCAGGTCGAGGTCCTTCCCCGGGCGCCTTTGCGTGATGAAGAACCATGCCTCGGCATCCCGTTGCACAGAGGCCCGCGCACCGCAGCCGATGGTGAGGAACCGGTCGCCCCGAGACAGCTCCATCCAGACGTACCCGGTTCGCTGGTCACGCCGGAAGCGGCTGCCGGTTCCCTCTTCCTTCTGTTCGGAGAGTAGGAGCGTTTTCATCGACCGGCCACCCCCGAAGGGGTCCATCCGGCCTGAGCTCATGATGGCGTCGAAGACGAAGGGCACCAGCAGGGCCAGCGCATTGGACTTCCCCGATCCGTTCGGGCCCCGCAGGATCAACCGCCCGTCGACGAAGTGGAACTCCTGATCGTCGTACTCCCAGATATTGCGAATCCCGACCCGGTTCGGCCTCCACCGTTCGGGGCGGGTGTCTACGGGCAGGTTGTCTTCACCCATCGACGGCACCGGGCATCCCGTTCACGCCGAAAAGTGACGGCACCGGGTCGGGCAGGCGCACGTCGGCCCGGTAGCGGGCCATCGCCGGCCGGACGAGAAGGCCGTCGGCGTCCATCCGGACCAGGTCCAACCGCACCAGGAGCTCGAGAGCCTCGCGACGAAGGCGTGGATGGTCGTCGCGATAGTCGGAGGTGAACCGGTCGTGGAATGACTCGACCACCCGGGCCCACGCTTCGTTGTCGGCGGCAGGACCGATGCGACGCCCGGGGTCCGGGACCTCCGGGATCGCCAAGGTGCCGGGACCGGCGGGTCGCCGGACGTGGTCCACGAGCTCACCGCCATAGAGGAGGGCGGCATGGGCCACCACCCCGGTTCCCGGGAAGGTGATCGCCGACGGCGCTTCGATCAGTGCCATGCCCTCGGTCCGGATCTCCAGCCACCGCCCGGTCAGCCGCTCAATCTCGCCGCGTAGCCGTCCCCGCCGGTGCCGGGCGAAGGCCCGCTCCTCCTCGTCGAGCTCGTCGAAGTAGACGGCGGATTGCAGCAGCAGGCGCCGGATGACCCGGTGACGCACTTTGGCGGCCTCTCCGTCGGGCGTGGCCGGGTACGACTCGGCCAGGAAGTCCTCGGGGGTATCGATTCCCGCCAGCACACTCGGCGGTGAGACCAGCAGGTGCCCGGCGGCGTCGGCGTCGATGTCGTAGAGGGCATCGCCTCCGAGGCCCTCCGAGGTGGCGAGGAACGCCTCGGTGGCGCCGTCGACCACGGTCAGGACCCCGAGCTGTTCGAGGGCACCGACCGCATCGACGAACGCCCGCCGCTGTTCAAACACCGTGAGGTCCACGGGAAGCGTGTCGTCACCGGCCCGGATCCTGGTGACTTCGTCGGCCAGGGCCGAGATGGTGGTCTGTGTCCCCACCGATTCCAGGGCCGACAGCACCAGGCACCAGTAGGCATAGGCCCAGGGTGAGAACGGGCGGCCGGTGCGCGACAGCGCCGGTCTCTCGGAGGTCACCTCGGGCGCTCGTCGGAGCAGGCGTGCGCACCGGGCCCCGAGGTCGAGGCGCCAGCGGCACATCCGCCAGAACTCGTTGCGCAGCGGCTCCTCGAAACGACGGATCACAGGCAGGACCCCGGGTGCCGGCCACGCCGCCGTGACCAGAGGATGGGCCAACAGGATTCGGGCCGCCTCCTGGAAGTCCTCGCGCTCGTTGACGTCGAGCTGAGCGGCCACCCGGGCCAGACCCACTGTCACGCCCGCTGCACCTCGAGCGCCAGCCCGTCCAGGGTGAGGGCGCCCCCCGGTCCGTGCACCCGGGTCGTCACGTCGGCGGTGGCCAATGACAGGCGGACTCCCTCGGCCTCGACTTCGACCTTGAACTTCCCGTTCAGTGGCCGCCGGTGCAGCCCCCGGTCGAGCAGCTCCAGCAGGAGCGTGAACTCGCCCCGGGGCAGGCGACGGTCCTCGACCGGACGGGCTCCGAGCCCTGACGCCGCCTCGACCCGGGCGGCCCGGTACCGGCCGTGCTCGGCAGCGAGCCCCTCCTTGACCCCGGAGAAGTCGTCCGCCGGTCGTGGCGGCGGAGGCGCCGCACGCTTGCCGTAGCGGCGCAGGGTCACTGGCACCTCGACTGGGTCCGCCTCCCACCAGCTTGCACCACCTGAGTCGATGTCGGGGTCGACCACCGCCGCACCCAGGTGGATGGGTTGGGCCAGGCCGAACGAGGCGTCGAACAACCGGTGCGCCTCCTCGGCATCACAGCGCAAGAACCACCGGGCTAGGTGGCGGAGCTCGGATGCCCGGGTGATCGGACGGGTGGCACTCTCGGTCAGGCGCCGCAGGAGGGCCATCAGATCGCGGATGGCGGACGTCGTGGCCCCTGCGAGCTCCTCCACTCCCGATGAGCGTCCGAGACCGGGGCGGAACCATGCCACCAGCCCCTCCCATCGCTCGTGCCAGCGCGCCGCGAGGGCGACGACGTCCACGAACAGACCGGCCGAATCGTCCCCCTCGGCCGCCAGCTGCACCACACGGTCGACTCCTCGCCGCTCCACATCGAGGATCAGAGCGGCGATGGTGAGCCGGTGTCGGATCACTTCGTCGAGGAATTGCTGGAGGTAGTCGATGAGCAGGTGCTTGTAGGCCAGGAACCGCTCGGGGGCGACTTCGTGCTCGCGTCGGAGCTCTCCCATGGTGGCGTGGAAGTCGCGGGCGTTCGCCGCCAGGTCGCGCAGAGCCCCGTCGAGATCCCGAAGTCGAAGATAGGTGGCGGTCGCGTCGCCCTCGTCGACTGCGGCGGTCAGCTCCTCGAGGTTCTCCCGGATGTCGCGGAACAGTGCACGCTGCAGCGAGCCGGACTGCTCGGCGGCGCCCAGTACGCGGATGACGGCGTCATGGACGGCCTGCCCGGCTGGGGTGAGGTGCCACAGCTCGCGCCGGCGCCGAAACTCCTCGAGCCGGGCCACCCGGTTGGTGTCTTGAGTCCAGGTGACGGCGCCCCAGTCCTCGAGCTGGACGAGCTGCTGGGCCAAATGGGAGACGTCGTGCCCCACCCCCGATAGTTCGGCGGCGAGGTGCTCGGTCCGGACCTCCACCTGGTACCGCTCTTTGGCTGCCACCAGCACGGACAGGATGGCGGCGTAGATCGGGGCGGAGGGCTCGACGGCCCCCCGGAGCACCTGGAGCTGGGCGAGCTCCTCGGCGTCGAGGAGGCGCTGGTGCAGGGGAGGCCGTCCGCTGATTACGCCCATCGGCCCGTCGGCCTCCCCCGAACCAGCGACCGCGATCGCGGCCCGAGTGTCTCCCGTATCTCCACCGAGGGGGCCGGGTGGATCGAGTGCGTCAGGCATCGTGGACAGCGTATGCAGTGGCTACGACGACGACGGAGCCGTGGTGCCTGATGAAGAGGCACATGTGCCGGAGGGTTCAGAAATGGCTGCGAGAACCGGCGGAGTTGCCGGGTGGGCAGATCCGGAGAACGCGTGGCG
>DATKQM010000051.1:0-12806 GCA_035532735.1 Acidimicrobiales bacterium
CTTCTACCTCTCCTCGAGGTCAGTAGGGAGGAGGTGCCACGTTTGAGGGGTCACGTCGGAAAGGGCCTTCGCCTGATCCTCGTAGGCGAGGTCGGTAGCGGTCATCCGCTCCCTGTGCTGGCGCAGATGTTCGTCCCACGACGCGACCACGAAGATCTCTTCGAATTCGCCCGACCGCTCACCGTTACGAAACAGTCCCCACTGAGTGGCGCCGGTCCGCAGCCGCGACTCACGAACCCGAAGCATGGCGCGCATAAAGTCGGGTTCACGTTCGGTCGGGATCGAGTAGGTCGTGCGTACCACCACCGGTCCGGCGTCTACGTCCGTGTCCAGCGTCACATCCGGATCGGGTCGAATCACGGTGCTGCGGTCCATGCCCGAAACATCGACGAATGGCCAGAAGCGAACCGACGCCGAACCGAGGATCATCAGTCCGGCGGCGACGAGGAAGGTAAACGTAAGTCCGAAGGCGTCGTCGACGGCCCCCCAGGCGACCGCCCCGAGACCTTGCGCACCAAACAGCACCATCTGGTAGACGGACAGGCCTCGTGCTCGCACCCAGCGCGGCAAGAACAGCTGGAGCAGCGTGTTGACCGTCGCCAACATCCCTACCCATGCCATTCCGGCGGGGATGAGCACGATGACTACGACAACGGTCGAGCGCACCAAGATCGCGACCAGTGCGGCGCCGAACACCGCTCCGACCAGTTGGATGAGCGAACTAGGCGAAAGCCGGGCACGCACCTTCGAAAGCATGGTGGCCCCTACGATGGCCCCTCCCCCGAGGGCAGCGAGCAGCAGCCCGTATCCGCCTGAACCGAGTCCGAGCCGGCGGCTCGCGATGAGGGGCGATGTTGACATTGATGGAGCTGAGCTGCGCGGCTGCGGCGAGACGGTCGCGAGGAACAAGCTCGGGCACGAGGGACTGGTAGGCAGGAGTAGTCAAGACCGAACCGGTGCCGATCACGAAAGTGAACAGGAGAAGAAGTGCCGGCGACATGCGACCGGCGATTGTGAACGCGGCCAGTGCCGAGGTGGCGACGACGAGGCTCCCTTGAACCGCCATCAGCAGTCGACGCCGATCGAGGGTATCTGCCAGCACACCACCCACGATCCCGAACATCACGACTGGGAGCATTTCGGCGGTCTGGACAAGCGAGACCAGGATCGCGGCATGAGCGGCGTGGACGAGGAACCACTGGGCGCCGACGGTCTGCATCCACGTGCCGAGGTTGCTTACGAGCGAGGCGAGCCACGGCCAGCGAAAGACGGTGATGCGCAGGGGTGCCCACGTCGACGAAGTTGCGTGTCTCTCAGCCATCGCGCCCGAGCCCTCAGATCATGGCCTGCACCTTGCGCCTCAGGCTAAGGCACCTCCTGCTCTTGTGCTCGCGGGTATGGCACCGCCGACATGAGGGCCCGACCAGCGGGGGCGGCCGATCAGAATCGGCTCAGCTCGCCGCCCGATCGCCGCCCGGCCGATCGAACTGGGGCGCCAGAGGCCAAGTGGCGCGATGCTAAGGGAATCCACTGGCTCAAAACGGCGAAGGGAGACTAATGACACGAGAAAGCCACGAGCCTGTTGCGGTTCTTGGCATCGGAACCATGGGCCATGGGATGGCGGCCTCTGCTCTGCGCGCCCGGATCCCGACGACAGTTTGGAACCGCAATCAAGAGGCCACCCGAGACCTCGCCAAGCTAGGCGCGGAGGTAGCCCAAACCGCTGCGGACGCAGCGAGGTCGGCGGCGATCGTCATCACGATGGTGACAGATGCAGACGCCGTCATTTCCATTGCGCGCGACGAGGGCGTGCTCACTGCGCTTGCTCCGGGCGCGATTCTGGTGCAGATGAGTACCATCGGCGTGGAAGGGATCGAGCGCGTGGCAGCGATGGTAGCGGCGGAGCGTCCCGACGTGATCTTGCTCGACGCGCCGGTGTCGGGAAGTAAGGACCCGGCCGAGCGCGGCCAACTGACCATCTTCGCGTCGGGACCCGACGAGGCCCGGCCGCGGCTTACGCCTCTGTTCGACGCCCTGGGCCAGCGAACGATCTGGGCCGGCAGCGCCGGGACTGGCACTCGTCTCAAGCTTGTAGCCAACACATGGCTCGCCTTTGCGGCGGAGGCGGTGGCAGCCTCCGTGGCACTCGCCCATCGCCTAGGGCTGGAGACCGAAAGGGTGGTGGATGCACTCGAAGGCAACCCTCTCATGTCTCCCTGGCAGGAAGCCAAGCTGCATCGGATCGCCAAGGGTGATTTCTCGGCTCAATTCGCACTATCACTCGCTCTTAAGGATGTACGCCTCGCCCAGCAGGCTGCCGACGACCGGCTCGGCACCCTCGCGTGCTTGGCTGATGAATGGCAGCAGGCAGTCGATCTCGGCTTAGGCCACGAAGACGTGACCGTGGTGACGCGCACACTCGAACAGGAATGGAGCGAGGGATGACCCCCGAGTGGATACACGATGATGCGCCTGCAGGCCGGCTCAAGTATGGGGGCAAAACGTCGCCCTCGCCGACAAGGCCTGTTTCGACTCGCGATCAAAGGCCAGCTCGAGTTCGGTGAGTTGATCGCGGCCTCCTGCGAATAGATCTGTTTCCGACACCAGATGGAGCAGCCGACATGACCAGCTACCTCCCAGTCGAAGACCGCTACCGGTCCATGACCTATCGCCTTTGTGGGCGCAGCGGCCTCCTCCTGCCAGCCGTGTCACTTGGGCTCTGGCAGAACTTCGGCGACGATCGGCCCGTCGACACCCAACGGGCAATCTTGCGCCGAGCTTTCGACTTGGGCATAACCCATTTCGACCTGGCCAACAACTACGGGCCCCCGTACGGCAGCGCTGAGACCAACTTCGCAAGGATCCTCCACGACGACTTCCATCACCACCGCGACGAACTGGTCATCTCCACCAAGGCCGGCTGGGATATGTGGCCGGGCCCCTACGGCGACCTGGGCTCCCGCAAATACCTCCTCGCCAGCCTCGACCAAAGCCTGCGCCGCCTTGGCCTCGACTACGTCGACATCTTCTATCACCATCATTACGACCCCCAGACCCCCCTCGACGAGACCCTCGGTGCGCTTCACTCGGCCGTCACCGCAGGCAAAGCCCTCTATGTCGGGATCTCGTCCTACTCCGACCAGCGCACCGCCGAGGCGATCACCATTCTCCGCGGGCTCGGCACGCCACTACTTATCCACCAACCGTCGTACTCGATGCTCAACCGCTGGATCGAAGGACGCCTCCTCGACGTTCTGGGCACAGAAGGCGTCGGCTGCATCGCCTTCTCCGTCTTGGCCCAAGGCCTGCTCAGCGACCGATACCTCAACGGCGTCCCACCGGGATCCAGAGGCTCTCGAGAGGGCTCGCTGACTCACGACATGCTCAGCGACGACAACCTCGCCCGTATCCGGGCCCTCAACGACATCGCCCTGAGTCGAGACCAGTCCCTCGCGCAGATGGCCATCGCCTGGGCCCTGCGTGACCCGCGCGTCACCTCTGTCCTGATCGGTGCCAGCAGCGTCGATCAGCTCGAGCAAAACGTCACCGCCCTCGACCACCTGGAGTTCACTGCCGATGATCTCACCGCCATCGATCGCTACGCCGTCGACGGCGGCATCGACTTGTGGCGCATCCCGGCCACCTCCTAGTAGTAGGCATTACACGATCGCTGAGAGCGCCGAGCCGGCTATGGCGGGGGAGGCAGCCCGCTGTCTGCCGTCTGGGATCTGCCTGCGCGTCGGAGTCGGCAAGACGCTCTTGGGTCATAAACCCGATATTCGCTGCGGCAGCTGTTCCGACCGGATCCGAAGAAACGAGTGGGGGCGGAGGGACTCGAACCCTCACTGGGGACGTTTTAAGCGTCCTGCCTCTGCCGATTGGGCTACACCCCCGGGTGACTGCCGCTCCTACTCGCCGTGCACCGGCTCCTTCGGAGTCATGACCCCACGGCACGAGCGTGCCGTGGGTTCATGTGTTCAAGCCGAGGTGTAACGGTGGGTGTGACGCGGTGGGTGGGCTCTGCTCTCTGCGGTTCACGGTCCCATTCTGTCTCGTGGTGACCATGGCGAGGTGAACACGCCGCCATTGGTCAGGTCACTCGTGGTGATGACCCGCCATGGGCGCGGTACCCGTCTCCTCCCATATCACCCGTTCGGAGCGACGCGGGTCGTCCTCGACCCCGCCATCGGGGCCCAGGACCATGGTGGGCCGCCGGACGGGGTCATAGGCGGGCCACGATCCCACCGCGTCACAAGACGGGTCACCGTCGCGGGCGAAGGCGATCCATGCCTTTTGCATCTTGTCCGAGAGAGCCTCGGCCTGCGGGCCTCCGCCCGTGAAAACCTGCACACCCGTATCACCCACGGTTCCGAAGACGAACGGGATCTCGAGCCCGTGGCACGACCCGAACATCCCACCGAGGAAGGGGGACTCCCAGGTGAAGATGTAGGAGTACGTTTTCGGTTCGTATTTTGCGTGGGCCGCAGCCAGGGCCATCAGGGGGAGCCGGAACACGTAGTCCGTGGTGACCGCCGTCCACAGGTCTCGACCGGTCACAGGCTCGCCGCGACCGAGGCGCGCCAACCGATACGCATCGACGACATCGGCGCCGGCCGGCCCCACCAACTCCGCCAGCCGATGCGCAACCCGTGTCTCGTCGACCTCGGGGTTGCCGTAGTCGGCCGTGGTGAACAGCGCGCACTCGTCACGAGTGGTTCCGAGAAGGACCGGCACCGCCGCGGCGGCCCCTTCGGCAATCAGCTCGCTGGGCGGGCCTTCGAGGAAGACGCCGTCGACAACGGGAAGCAGCGCCAGGGGTAGACCTCCGTCCGCCGGTGCCTCGGCAGCCAGCCGCTGTGTCGCCTCGACCAACCGTTCGACCGGGACGTCGCGCAGAGTGGCCATGGCGTCGATCGGAATGCCGAGGTGCCCCGCCAACCGTTCGGCACGCCTGGTGGCCCAGCGCGGCGTCGCCGTGGCAGGCGGGCCGCTTTGGATGACAGCGCGATGAAAGAGACCGGTGGCGTCCGGCGCGCTCAGGAGGTTCGAGATGCTCATGGCGCCCGCCGATTCGCCGAACAGTGTGACGTTGCCGGGATCGCCACCGAACCCACCGATGTTCTCCTGGACCCAGTGCAGCGCGGCAATCTGATCGCGCAGACTCCAGTTGCCCCAGCCGGGTTCGCCCTCGCTGACGAGATCGGCATGGGCGAGGAGGCCGAGGGCACCCAAACGGTAATTGATGGTCACGACAACGACGCCCTTGGCGGCCAGACGGTCACCGGCGAACAACGCGCTCGACCCTGTCCCGGTGGTGAAGCCGCCCCCGTGCAGCCACACCATGACCGGCCGTCGGACGTCGTCGAGGCCCGGTGTCCAGATGTTGAGATTCAGGCAGTCTTCGTCCGACTCGGTGGGGTCATGAGGGAAGCTGAAACCCGGGACGGGGGGTGCCTGGGGCGCGATCGGCCCCCACGATGATGCCAACCTGATCCCGGTCCATGCCTCGGGGGGCTGTCCCGGTCGCCACCGACCTTCTGGCCCCGTGACCTGGGCATAGGCGATGCCACGGAACACCCAAACGCCGGCTTCTGCCTGCCCCTGAAGCACGCCGGCCGTCGTGCGGGTCACGCCTTCCAAGGTCCCCCCCCACGCCTGAACAGCCCGGATTCTGTGAACCCGCCCCTAGAGGCAAGGTAGAGGCAAGCCCCGAGAAGGTCAAGGAACCGCCAATTGGCCGACCGGCCCTTCCGCCTGGAGGGGGCCCTGGCTACTGTGGTCAAAGTGACTGTTGTGACAGGTCTGTTTCGGCGCGCCCGGACGCAGACCGTCGCCCGCCGGGCGGCCCTGTTCGTGTCGACGATCATCGTCGCGGGGTCGGTCGCCACCCCATCGGCGTTGGGTTCCCCGGGAGCGACGAAGACCGGTGTGGGTCAGACGAGCACCGGCGCCGCTATCGACGCCACCCAAGCCCAGGTCGACGCCATCGAGGCTGAGTTCGCCACCCAGCAACAGTCGTTGGCGCAGCTGTCCGAGCAATACGACCAGGCCACCGTCCACCTGGCGCAGATCAACGCCCAGCTGTCGGTCACGGACGCGCATCTGGCCGTGGCCAAGAAGAAACACGCCGCGGCACGCCATACCCTCGAGAACGCAGCCGTGAACGCGTACATCTTCGACACCCCTTCGGGGCAACTCACCTCGATGTTCGCGACACCGACCGACTCGAGCGCCCTGCACGACGAATACCAGCAGACAGCCATAGGCAACATCGACACCGCCGTGAAACAGCTCGCGTCCAGCGAGCGCCAGCTCAATGCCACAGAATCGGACCTGCACTCCCAAGAGCAACAAGCAGCCGGCGAGTCGACACAAGTCGGAACTGCACAGCACGAAGCTCAAGCCGCCTCCAGCGCAACCGAGGCGACCCTGACGGAGGTCAAAGGTCATCTGGCTCAGCTCGTGGCACAACGCGCCGCCGAACAGGCGGCGGCCGCGGCTGCAGCCGCCGCGGCCGCCGCCAGCCAAGCCGCCAAGCAACGCGCCGCCGCGGCCGCGGCCGCGGCGGCACAGGTGGCAGAAACCTTCGGAGCGGGTTCCGCCGCCGCGGACCAAGCCGCCAACGCCGCGAATCAAGCCTCGGCAAGTGCGGGAGCCACGGGCATCATCGGCACCGGGGCGATCCAGACCGCCACAGGTCCGGGGGCGGCCGCGCTGATCGGAGCAGAAAGATATCTCGGCATCCCCTACCAATGGGGAGGAGCCAGCGCCGAGGGCCTGGACTGTTCGGGGCTCACCATGCTCGCCTGGCGCGCCGCAGGCGTGAACCTCCTGCACTCGGCGGAGATCCAGTACCAGGAGTCCGCGCACATCCAACTGAACCAGGTCCGACCGGGCGACCTGCTCTTCTATGACCTCGAGGGTGACGGCATCGACCACGTGGTCATGTACGTCGGTTCAGGGCCCTACGGCGCCGACACCGTGATCCAGGCGGCCCATTCCGGCACCGTGGTGGAGTTCGACCCCGTCTGGTACCTGGGACTGGTCGGAGCAGGCCGGCCCTAGCGCCGAGGCGCCCGCTCGCCGGGGACGTCGGGTCTGGCAGCGGGCCCCGCTCGCGCCGACAGGTACCATGACCCCGTGACGGCCGGCAAAGAAGCGATACAACGCGAGCAGCGGGCCGCGCTCGTCCCCCTCCCCCGCACCGACGACGCCCCGACGCCCGGGCAGCGGCTGTCGGACGTGGACGAATGGGGTCGATCCGAACACACGAGGACCATCGCCCGTCGACTGTTCGCGCCGCTCTACGACAACTGGTTCCGGGTCGAGTGGGAAGGCCTCGAGAAGATCCCCAAGACCGGCGGCGCGCTGCTCGTCGCCAACCATGCCGGAGCAATCCCGTCTGACGCCCCGACCATCATGCACGGCATCGAGGTCGAGCGGGGCCGCCCCGTTTACGGCATGGCCGACTTCTTCTTCCGAGAGGTCCCGTGGCTGGGGACGGTGTGGGCCCGCGTCGGCGGCGTGCCCGCCCACCCCGACAACGCCCTGCGCCTGCTGCGTGACCAGGGCCAGCTGGCGCTGGTGTTCCCCGAAGGGACCAAAGGCCCTTCCAAGACCTACGCAGACCGCTACCGGTTGCGACGATTCGGCCGCGGTGGGTTCGTCGAGATCGCCATGCGGGCCGGCGTCCCGGTAATCCCCATCGCCGTGGTCGGCGCCGAGGAGTCCATGCCCATCGTCTTCCGTCTTCCCGCACTGGCCAAGCTCCTCGGGGTGCCCTATTTCCCGGTGACCGCCAACATGCTCCTCTTCGGACCACTGGGCCTCGCCATGTACTTCCCCGCCAAGTTCAAGTTGCGCGTCCTCGATCCCGTGACCTTCAACGTGCCGAGCGGCCAGGAGCGCTACTCGAAGAGCCGCGTCATGGAAGAGGCCGAGAAGATCCGGATCAACATGCAGGAGACCATCTACGAGATGCTGCGTGAGCGGCGCAGCGTCTGGTTCGGGTGAGGCGAGTGGGCCGACGCGTCCTGATCACCGGTCTGGACTCGTTCTGGGGCGGTCGCATGGCGCAGGCCCTGGAGTCCGATCCCGAGGTGGAGATGATCCTTGGCATGGGGACCCGGGAGCCCTCGGTCCCCCTGGAGAGGACCGAATTCGTCAAGGCCGACCAGACCTACTCCATCTTGTCGCGCATCGTCGGCGCCACCCAGGTCGACACCATCGTCCACACCTTCTTAGTGGTGGACTCCACCCGGGTGTCGAGCCGGGCTCTCCACGAGATCAACGTCATCGGGACGATGAACCTCCTGGCCGCGGCGGGACAGTCCGGCTCGCCCGTTCGCCAAGTGGTCGTGAAGTCGTCGACCCTCGTCTACGGCTCCGCGTCGACAGACCCCACGTGGTTCCGAGAGGAGATGCCCCGCACCTCTCCGGCGAGGACCAGGGTGGAACGCTCGTTGCTCGAGGTCGAAGGGTTCGTGCGCGACTTCGCCGAAGACAACCCCGCCACGGTGGTCTCGGTCCTGCGCTTCGCCAATGTCCTCGGCACTGACATCGTCACACCGATCAGCACGAACCTGTCGCGGCCGATCTGTCCCGCCATCGCCGGCTATGACCCCCTGCTGCAGTTCGTGGAGGAAGATGACGTCGTCCGATGCCTGGAGCACGTCACCCGACAAAGGATCCCCGGCCTCTACAACGTGGCGGGTCACGGCAAGCTCCCCTGGAGCGAGGTGACCGGAATCTGTGGGACCCGCATCTTGCCGATCTCCCCGGTGGGGACCCACGCCGCGGCTGCTCCGCTCGTGCGGCTCGGATTGATCGAGTTCCCTCCGGAGCTCGAGAGCGTGCTGCGCTACGGCCGGGGAGTCGACACCACTCGGATCGGCAAGACCGGATTCTCCTGCCGCTACACCACGGCCGGGGCCGTCGAGAGCTTCATTCGTGCCGTGCGACTCCGACGCAGCGTCGGTGACGCGCCACCCTCCTACACCTACTCACAGGACATCGAGCAGTTCTTCCGCCACTCCCCGGCGGTCGTGCGCGCAGACGGGTAGCGGCACTCAGGACCTGGTGAGCCACTGGCCGACGAGGACCTCGGCCCGGGTGTTCCACTCCTCGGCGGTCATGGCATAGCGAACGTGGTCCTCCCAATGCCCGTCGATCTCCAGGTACTTGACGGCAACCCCCTCCTCCCGGAGGTTCAACTTCTCGACCACCCGTCGGCTGGCCCGATTTCGGGGCACGATGGCGATTTCGACGCGGTGCAGTCCGAGCTCCTCGAAGGCGAATCGCAGGACCCCGACGGTGGCTTCGGGAGCGAGCCCCTGGCCGGCCATGGCCTCGTCCACCCAGTAGCCGACGAAGGCGTTCTGGAACGGGCCTCGTTGGATCGATGACAGCGTGATCTCGCCGACGAACCGATCCGCCACGAAGATCCCGAACCCATACCCGCTGCCCATCTGACGCTCTCGCTCGCGCGCCGCGCAGCGGGCGGAGAAGCTGGCGCGGTCCTCGGGGGTCAAGGGCGCCCCGGCGGGACGGGGCTCCCAGGGGATGAGCCAGCGCCGACACCGGGCGCGCACCTCGAACCACCGCTCGTAGTCGTCCTCGCTCAGGGTGCGGAGTCGGATCCGTCCTCCACTGAGCTCGATCGGCGTGGCCCGAGCCGTCCGGCCGATCACCTTCCCAGCACCTCCCCCAACGCACCCAGGAGCAACTCGACATTGCGCACCCGGGCCGTGTGGCCCATACAGCCGATACGCCACGCCCGACCGGCCATCACGCCCACGCCGGCCCCGATCTCGATCCCGTAGCGGCACAGCAGCGCCGCTCGGACCTCGGCTTCGGTGCTTCCTCCGAGGTCTTCGGGAACCCACACCGTCGTAAGCTGGGGAAGGCGGTGATCGGCGCGAACGACGAGCTCGAAGTCGAGTTTCTCGAGACCTGACTGGAGGGCCTGGCCGCACGCCGCATGGCGTGCCCAGGCATTCTCGAGCCCTTCTTCGAGCAGGACCCCCAACCCGGCGTGGAGCGCGAACACCATCGACACCGGCGCCGTGTGGTGATACGTGCGACCGCCTTCTCCTTCGACGTAGCGGGCGATCAGACCGAGGTCGAAGTACCACGACGAGGGCCGGTCCTTGAGCCGGGCCCGGGCTCTGTCACTGACCGTGAGCGGAGAGAGTCCGGGGGGAACCCCGAGGCACTTTTGGGTCCCGCTGTAGGCCAGGTCGACACCCCAGCCATCCGCATCGAAGGCGATGCCCCCCAACGACGTGACGGCGTCCACCAGCAGCAGGGCGTCACCTTTACCCTGGGCCACCTCCTCGACGTCGTTGCGCACTCCCGTCGAAGTCTCGGCATGGACCAAGGCGATCACCTTCGGGGCCCGATGCGCTCCGACCACGGCGTCGGGGTCGAGCGGCTCTCCCCATGGTGCGTCCACCCGTACGACGTCTGCCCCGAGGCGGGCGGCCACGTCGCACATGCGCTCGCCGAACAAGCCGTTCACGCCCACGACGACCACGTCGCCCGGCTCCACCAGGTTGACGAAGGCGGCTTCCATCCCCGCCGAGCCGGTGCCACTGAGCGGCAGGGTCAGCGCGTTCGTCGTCTGATACACCGCACGGAGCCGTTCGCAGGTTTCGTCGAGGACCTCGAGGAACTCCGGATCCAGATGTCCCAGGAGCGGGCGCGTGAAGGCGGAGACGACCTCGGGATAGGGATTGGAAGGTCCGGGCCCCATTAGGACTCGATCGCTGTACGCCACCCCAGGATGGTAGGCATGGCCGATACCTCCCCCGCCAGGCCAGAGGCGCACGGGGCTCGAGGGTGCGGCCCAACGACGGGGTCGGGACCAGGCCGGGCGAACAGACCAAGCGTCAGAGGTCAGGCGGGTGCGGGACGCGACCGGTTCTCCGACCCGGCGTTCTGCGACCCGGCGACCGGGCCGATCAGCGGTAGGACACCCGAGGTGGCCACGCCAGGGAGAAATCCTCGGCACAGAGCGACAGATTGGGGTTGTAGTACGGGTCGCTGCGCAGCGTCAACGAGCCCCACCGCTTCTGCATGTAATGGACCTCTTGTGCGAATTCCGACGCGCGAGGGCCAACGTCGTCGGGTCCTCGACTGATCGACTCGTGGTGGAACAATTCTGCATACGGGCTCCACACCACGGCCCATCCGGCCTCGCGCAGCCGCAGGCCGAAGTCCACGTCGTTGAAGGCAATCGGCAGGTTCTGCGCATCGAGGCCCCCGACCTGGTCCCATGCTTCGCGCCGGACGACGATGCATGCCGCGGTGACCGCTGACATGTTCTGGGCGAGTTGGAGGCGACCGAAGTATCCCGACGAAAGCCGGTCGAAGAGCCGATGGAAATGCCCGGCCACCCCGAGCATCCCCAGGACGACGCCCGCATGTTGGATGCGGCCGTCATCGTAATAGAGCTTGGCGCCCGCGGCCCCGACTCCGGGCTGAAGCACCTGGCCCACCATCTCGGTCAGCCAGTCCCCCGCGATCACCTCGGTGTCGTCGTTCAACAGGCAGACGATGGCACCCGATGTCTGTCGCACAGCCGAATTGTTGATGGCGGAGTAGTTGAACTTCTGTTCGTCGCGGATCACCCTGACCCGGGCATCGTTGGCTCTGAGATAGGCGAGGGTCGGCAGGGTCCGACTGGAATTGTCCACCACGACAAGCTCGAAGTTCGGGTACGTCGTGAACAAGAGCACACTCTCGATACAGCGTTCCAGGAGCGTCCCGTCTCTGGTGGGAATGATGATGCTGACGAGCGGGGCCGGCTCTGGAACGTCCCAGGTCACCCGATTGTGACCCGACTTCGGGATGCGTGTCACGCGACCGGGACGTCCGGTCCTGCTCAGGTGCTCCATCACCGCTCGTCTGCCCGCATCCACCGCGTACGGCTTGGCCGACAACTGTGCTGCGGTCGAACCGGAATGGGCTCGCCAGTGATACAGCACGTGGGGAATGTGGACGACCTGCGTCGGGGACAAGCGCTCTGAGACCCGCAGGGCGAGATCCCAGTCCTGGCTCCCTTCGTATCCTTCTCGGTACCCGCCGACCTCGGTCACCAATGCTCGACGGAACATGCACAGATGGTTGAGGTAGTTCTGCCCGACGAGCAGGAGGGGATCAAACTCGGACTTGAAATACGGCTCACGACGCAGCCCGGCACCGTCGAGCTTGTCCTCGTCGCTGTAGACGATCCCGGCTTCAGGGGCATCGGCGAGCGCCGTGGCGACCAGGGCCAGCGCATGCTCGGCCAATGTGTCGTCTTGATCCAGACAGCCGACCCACTCGCCGGTCGCCATCGTCAGGGCGGTGTTGCAGGCGGCGGAGATATGCCCGTTCGTCTCACGCCTCGCCACTTTGATACGCGGGTCCAACGCCTCGTACTCGGCCAGAATGGCGCCGACGTGGCCCTCTGACGAGCAGTCGTCGGCGATACAGAGCTCCCAGTTCTCGTAGATCTGACCCCGGACAGAGTCGATCGCCGGCCGCAGGAGCTCGGGAGGAGGGTTGTAAACGGGCATGATGACACTGAGCAGGGGCTGGTGGGCCAACCGACGTACACGGTCCCCGATGGCCCGGCGGGCCTCGTCGTCGATGGTGTCGAACAGCTCGACCCACAGGTCATAGGTGCCGTCGGGCGGGTGCACCGGTGCGTCAGCGGGCTCAACACGCTCAGCGGGCGCCCGGCGACGACGGAGCCAGGTGTACCTCCTTCGCAACGCGGCCGTATACCTGAACACCTTGGTGTGATGCAGGGCATCGATCTC
>DATKQM010000052.1:0-10680 GCA_035532735.1 Acidimicrobiales bacterium
GCACCACACTCGAAGAACAGGAGGCGGCCTCTCGATCCCGACTGATCACCACCGGCCGCGGTCGCCGGGGGCGTCCTTGCCCCCGGCGATGGGCGGCATATCCCGTTGCTACTTGACAGGATGGGCGGCATAACACCCGGATTGGGATGTACATCCGACGGCGCCGTCAAACAGCCTCGCTCCGGCTGCGATTTAGCCGGGCCATCCGGGATCACTCGCGGTTGCGATTATGGGCGAAGTGGCCCCGGAAGGAGGTTGGTCCGTCGGGTGCGTCCGACCGGTCCGAGGCAGTGTGAGGAACCGATCGGTACCCCCGAATATGCGTGGCTCCGACGATGGAAGGATTCCTGCCAGACGTCGACCGGTACCGGCACGTACCGGACGAGCCAAAGTCGGACCTGGACAAGCCGGCAGCGGGGCCGCGCCCGGGTAGCTTCTCGGTATGGCTCCCATGAACGACGCTCCCGCCGCCGTGCTCCTCGACGCCGGCGGCGTGTTCGTCCTTCCCGACCCCGAGCGGATCCTTGGGGCCTTCACCCGGGCCGAGTGCTCCGTCCCCCGGAAGGTGCTGGCCGACGCGCACTACCGGGCCGCGGCGAGGTTCGGCACCCACCTCGACGTCGAGGCGAACTGGACCGAGGCGTGGCTCGACTACCTCCAGACGTATGTCGACGAGTGCGGCGTGCCGCAGGACCGACGAGACGAGGCCCATCGCCACCTCGACAGCGAGTTCGCCGATGCGGCGCTGTGGGTCGAACCGGTGCCGGGCAGCCGCGAAGGACTCCAGGCCCTCGCCGACACCGGGGTCCGGCTCGGCATCGTCTCGAACGCCGACGGCATGATGGGCCCGCGCCTCGCCCAACTCGAGTTGTGCCAGGTGGGTCCCGGCATCGGCGTGGACATCGAGTGCGTCGTCGACTCGGGCAACGTCGGCGTCATGAAGCCCGATCCCCGGATCTTCGAGGCGGCCCTCGACCTCCTCGGCCTCGACGCGGACCAGGTCTGGTATGTGGGTGACATGCCTGCCATCGACGTCGTCGGCGCCCGCCGGGCCGGGATCCGACCGTTTCTCATGGATCCACTCGGTCTCCACCTCGACGCGAGTTACGAACGGATCCCGTCCTTGGCGGCGCTCGCCGAGCTGATCGCGACGTCGTCCTACGACGAGAAGTTCTCACTCGCTTCGGCCCGACACGCCGCGGACGAGGGCCGGCTGGCCGAGTGGGTGGTCGACTTCCTCGCCAGCCCGGGGAGTAGCAACCCTGCGCTGGCCGCTGCCCTCGGGTTCAGCGGTGCAACCTACCTCGGTCCGATCCGATTCGCGCTCGATCGCCTCACGCCCATGGCCGGTCCCGAAGGGGTCGAGGTGGTCGTCGCCGTCGCCGAGGAAGTCTGGGAGTCCGACGTCGAGGCCATGGAGCGCAGTATCGAGCAAGGGTGGCACCCCCCGCCGCTGCTGGTGTCACATCACGACGGCAAGTACTTCCTCGAGGACGGGAACCACCGTTACGAGACAATGCGCCGAACGGGCGCCACCCACGCCTGGACAATCCTTCTATTCGCCGACGAGATGGAGCGAGACCGGTTCCTGAAGGAGCACGGAAGCCTTGCGACCCGGGGCCAGTGATCAGCGGGAACGCCGGGACCTAAGGATCCATGATCTGGCGCGGCGGTCGGAAATCCGAAGGGCGTGGGTCGACGGGTCGCCCGCCTTCGAGGTACGCGATTCGGGGGAACACCTCCCCGGACGCTCCGCCGCTCCGTGTCGTGAATATCGAGCAGTTGCGATTTTGGCGGCTCAAGCGCAGGATCGGCACTTCCAGAATGGTGGCGACGGACCTCGCTAGTCGGTCGTCACCCAGCCTGTGCGAGGGCTTCAAAGTTCTCGTAGAGCCTCGGCTCACTCAGACGTTCCCGCGCCTGTCGCGCTGCCGGTCCCACTCGACCCCAAGCACCATCGACCCACCAGAGATCCTCTACGAGTGCCTTGTCGAGGATCCCGTGCTTGACGAGGGTGGCGACGGTCTCACCGAAAGTCAACATCTTCCTCACCGATTCATTATCTGTTGATACCGATTCGGGGTCGAAGCCGTCGGCAAATAGCGCATGTGTTGCTTCATCAAGACCCATCTCTGTTCCCCAGCGAACGATCTGGAGTACAAGACCGGCGTCTTCGTAGTTGGCGACCATCCTTCATCCTCCTTCTCGGCCAGTCTGCGCTGAGATCCATTGACCGTCCCAGCTGACACCCCTCGCCGTGAGGCTGCACCCTACTCAGGCTTCGTATCGGCGACGAGAAAGGTCAACTCGCTGCCAGGTCTGTTCGCGACACGGGGCGAGAGCCCACTCGATGTGAGCAGTTATCCCTCTGAGCCGTCGTTATCGACCGGGAAGCTATCGACCCAGATCGCACTCACACGGCACGTCCCGCCCGGGCCAGGTGGATGCATGATGCGTACGGGATCCCCTGCGGGCTCAACCGACCGACGCAACAGCCTCGGCGAACTCCTGAGATGGTGACATACCTCCGAGGGTTCGTCGAGGGCGCCCGTTGAGCTCTCGGGCGACAGCGTTGAGATGCGCCTGTGAATGGCCCGAGAGTTCGGTCCCCTTGGGGAAGTACTGACGCAACAGCCCGTTGGTGTTCTCATTGGAACCGCGTTGCCAGGGACTCTTCGGATCGCAGAAGTAGATCTGGACACCGGTGTCGACCGTGAAGCGGGCGTGCTCGTGCATCTCGGGCCCTTGGTCCCACGTGATCGATCGCCGCAGCTCGGTCGGGAGCTTGACGATGGTCTTGGTCAGCGCCTTGCAGACTGCTGCACTCCCGTGACCGTCAGGGAGGCGCATGAGCATGACGTAGCGAGTTGAGCGCTCCACCAGGGTGCCGATGGCGCGCTGGCCGGTGCCCACGATGAGATCGCCCTCCCAGTGGCCGGGCACCGCCCGGTCTTCGACCTCGGCGGGACGCTCGGAGATCATGACCATGTCGCGGATCTTGCCCTGGCCGGTGGCCTGGCGCTTTCCCTGGGGGCGACGCTGGGCCCGGCCCTGGCGCAGGCAGCGGAAGAGCTCTTGGCGCAGGGCCCCTCGGCCCTGGACGAACAGCGACATGTAGATGGTCTCGTGGCTCACCCGCATCTCCAGATCGTGGGGGAACGCGTCGGGCAACCAATCAGCGATCTGCTGAGGTGACCAGCGTTCCTTCAGTCTGGCCTCCACCACACGGCGGAGTTTCGGACACCGAGCCAACTTGGCCGGCCGAGGGCGCCGAGCGCGCCGGCGGCCCGACGCCTCGGCCTCACAGGCCCGGTAACGATGTCGGCCCCCGTTGACCGACACCTCTCGAGAGATCGTCGACGGTGCTCGGCCCAGTCCCGCCGCCACCTGTCGCATTGACAGCCCGGTGGCGAGCCCTCGAGAGATCTCCTCTCGTCCCGCCAATGACATCCTGGCGTCGGACCACACGGTCGGAGCGAGCGGACGAATGCCGCCGGTCTTCTGGATCAGGCCGTGAACTCCGCCTTGGGACCGGCCGACGGAACGGGCGATCGACCGCATCGACTCGCCGGCCTCAAACCGGTCCCATACCTCGGACTGCTCCGCAGCAGAGAAACGTATTTGCATCCCACACCTCCAGATCGGCGACAGCTTGAGCTGTTCGCCTCACTGGTGCGTGGATGGCTTGAGACCGCCCCGAATACCGTGCGACCTACCAGCGATTACTTTCGGTTCACGACCCCGACCGACTCCGACACACGTATCGACGGCTGGAAGAATGGCTGTAATGGAGGGCTCAAGCGAAACTCCGACGACATGCGTTTCGAAGAGAGGACCCATGGGATTGCTCCCTGACCTGAAGTCGCTGGAGAAGATCATCGCCGATCGGCTCCAGGAGACAAACGACCGCCTCGACGAAGTCATTCGGCTGCTGACCATCTTGGTTGGCGAACCCGAGCCCGGCGAACAGCGATGACCAGCGAAACCACGGACTAGATCTCGTGAGCCTCCCATGCTGACCCTGGTTCCCGCTCGGGCCCGATTGTCACGGCGCAGACCGCTCGGTACGCATTTCACCTCAGGGGTGTGAACATGGCCCTTGCCCGGGGTCGATCGGGGGGCGCGACCAAGATCCACAGGGCGAAGAGACCCGCCACAGTTCCCGAGACGAGCAGCGGAACGACGCCGGTGCCGTGCCACATGAGCCCAGCCCACACCCCGGCGACCACGACGGCCATGCCCGTCAGCCCCTGGTAGATCCCTTGCGCTCGCCCTTGAAGGGCGGGGCCGACGAGCGATGACACCCACGCCTTGCCGACCCCATCGGTACACGCCGCGAACATGCCGTAGGCGCACAAGATGATCCATGCCAAGGCTGTGCTCCTGGTCAACCCTAGGCCGATGTACCCCAGGGAGAAGAAGGCGAGCCCGACCGCGTAGATCCGCGCACGCGACAGATGGTCGCTCAGCGCCCCGGCGGGGTAGCTGCACAGCGCGTAGACGACGTTGTACGTCGCATAGGCAAGGATCGTCATGGCCACGGAGAACCCGATGGCGTGTAGTCGGAGCAACAACAGCGCGTCCGGGAAGTTCACCAGGCTGAAGACGGTGAGGATGGCCGCCACCCGTCGGAACGTCGGAGGGAGCGGGGCCTGAGCAGCCGCGTCTGGTCGGGTCAAGTGGTTCTTGGCCGCTTCACCGGAGAGCATCCTGACGCGGTCATGCCGTGGGTCGCGTACGAACGCCACCAACCCGACGCTCAAAAGGGCAGGGATGACAGCGATCCACAACAGGGGGCGGATCCGGTGGTCGAGTAGCTCGTAGGCGGCGAGCCCGATGAGTGGTCCTGCCACTGCCCCCGAGGTGTCCATTGCTCGGTGGAAACCGAATGCCCTTCCTCGCTGAGCCGCCAGGACTCCGTCTGCGATGAGCGCGTCGCGCGGTGCCCCTCGTACGCCCTTGCCGAGCCGGTCGACGCAGCGGGCAACGAGCACCGTGGGCCACGCCATGGCCAATGCGATGAGTAGTTTGCCCACCGCGGCCAGGCCGTAGCCGTTGGCGATCAGGGGCCTGCGGCCCAGGCGGTCCGCCGCCCGACCGGCGAACGGCGAGACGATCGCACTAATCCCGTCCGCCAGGCCCTCGATGGTCCCGAGGACAGTCGCCGGGGCGCCGAGGACGGCGGTGATGAAGATCGGGAGGATCGGGTAGAGCAGCTCGCTCGCCGTGTCCTGGAGGAACGAGACGACGGACAGGAGGACGAGGTTGCGAGTCAACCACGCTCGTGGGGCGGGCGAATCGCCGGAGGGTTCGGGTGACTCGGTCCCCGGCGGCTCGGCCATGGGGCCAGCCTGGCATCTCAGAGCGGGGCAGGCGAGTGTCGCCAGGTCGAGTGTCCGGGATCACTCAGGCCCGCGAATACTGCTCGGGTCACCGCGGGACGAAGGCGAGAAGGGCCTACACGTTGCGCCCGGTCCAGGTGGGATACATGACGCGCACGGGATCCCCGAGTATGAAATTCCTAACCTCGTCAAGTGGGCGTAGCCTGGCGCCGAGCGGGCCAACGTGGGGCGCCTCTGGTGACCCCTATCTCGTTGGCTCGCTCACTGCGTCCGGGACGCGTGAACGTCGGCGAGCTTCGGGTGGAATCACGTAGCGATCGGCGATGATCGCCCGGGCCTCGACAGGTGTGACCGGTGTTCCGTCGATGTCTCGCACCACGTAGTGCCGACCTGATCGCATGCAGGCGGCGATTCTGGTGACGAGTGTCGTCGCCACGTGACACATGGCGGCGTAGTGGTGGAGTCGGCGCTCGACGATCAGGCGGTGGTATTTGGCGGCGAGCTGCGGATCGTGATGGCGGGCGAGGTCGGCGGCGAAGAAGAGATCTCGCCGGAGCCCAGGGTCTCCTTGCTTGGTGATCCCAGGACGGGTCTCGACCAGTCCGGACTGGTTCACGCCCGGGACGATGCCGGTGAAGGACCTGATCCCGGCCAGGTTGGCGAAGCGGTTCACGTCTCCGAGGCGACCGATGATGCCCGCAGAGAGCACGGGGCCAACTCCAGGTGCCGAGCGGACGATGCCCTTAGGGTCGGCGGCGTCATAGAGCTCGGCGATCCGGGCATCGAGCCGGGCGATCTCGACCTCAAGTTGCCCGATGATCCGGGTCTCCTGAGCGAGGTCCCAGGCCAGCTCGTCGAAGTCGAGGCCGCCGCCCTTCTACAGCTCGATGGCCTCATTCGCGGCATGGAGGAGCCCGGCCGCGTAGTCGGCGCCGAAGTGCCCACCGCTCGTCCGTCTGACCAGGTCGGTGAGGCGGGAAATGCCCAGTCGGCGAAGGGATTTCGGGCTCCCATATCGCTCGAGGATGACAGCGACCGTCTTCGTGTCCCGGGTTCCGAGCGCCTCGTTGTAGGCCGGCCCCAACAGGTCCAACATGGAATCGATGCGCTGGTGACAAGCGTGGCGCTCGGCCACCATTCGCACGCGACGACGCACCGCCCTTCTGAGCGGATCGGCGGGGCCGAGACCGGCCACCTCGATCAGCCCTTCGGGATGCAGAAGCGGCACCCGGGAGAGGACGAAGGAGTCCAAGCGGTCGTTCTTCGTGTGCTTCTTGTAGTACCTCCGCAGATCCGAAGACCGTTCCGGCGCCACCATCCCCACCTTGGCCCCGGTGGCCCGAAAATGAGCGGCGACGACCACCCACGCATTGCGGGTGGGTTCGATCACCACGGTCAGCTCCGAAGCCGGTCCCGCCGCTTCACTCAGCGCGGCCAAGTCTGGAGGGTGGCTCTGAAACCGCCGGCGCGACCAGATCACGTCACCCTGGTCGTTGGTCAAGGTAGCGACGTGCGCGGCGCGCACAGCCAGATCGATCCCCAGTGTGCTCATGACCCTCCTCGGCTCGTTGGACGTTGATCCGAGGCCGGTCGGTGAGGCGCGTGTCCCGAACATCACTTAAGAGGGATCTGACAGACCAGTCCCGAATTCCTCAAACAGGGTCGTCACGCCCACCGAGCTGGCCTGCCCTGTCCGCCCTTCATATTTGAGGAGTCGGCTTTGCCGCTCCGGCGCTATGTCCGAGGCGAGACAGGGCAGGGATCAACTCGATGCACCCTAAGGCCCGGAGAACGAGCTCAGGGTGTTCAGTCCTGTTTAGATGCGCTACCAGGCCCGGCCCTCGCCGCTGCGCCCGACCCCGGTCGGTCAGGCACATACCGCCCGGTCCGTTTCGATACATCTCCGAGCGCTACCGGGCGGTCAGCCCCTCACGGCGAACAACTTCCAGGTGCCCGGGACGCCCTTCAGTCCCCGCTCGCCGCGATCAACGAAATCGATCTCAGACCCGATGACGAGGTCTTTGACCGTTCCAGAAACCAAGATTTCTCCCGACTCGGCAAGTGCGGCAACCCGAGCAGCGATGTGAACCGATAGTCCTCCGAGGTCCTCGCCGCGCACCTCGCACTCACCGGTGTGCAGTCCGATCCGCAACTCCAGGCCAGATATGGCCGTTGCTTCGATGATCGCCTGTGCACATCGGACTGCCCGTGCTGGGCCGTCGAACGAGACAATGAATCCGTCGCCTGTCGTGTTCACCTCGCGCCCGCGGAATCGTCTCAACTGGTCGCGTACGGCCTGATCGTGCTCGTCCAGAGCCGCACGCCATCGCTGGTCCCCGAGGGCAGCGGCTCGTTCCGTGGACCCGACGATGTCGGTGAACAGGATGGTCGTCAGGATGCGGTCAACCTCGAAAACAGGACGCTCGCCAGTGATGAACTCCGCAACCTCTTCGATGAGCGGGTACATCGCCGGTGTGAGGCCGATGTCCCCACCGGGCAGCTCGACGAAGCGGGCTCCCTCGATGTTGTCGGCGAGGAAGCGGCCGTGCTCGACCGGAACGAGCGCGTTCTCGCGTGTATGAAGTACAAGCGTGGGTGCCTGGACGAGCGGCAGGGCTTGGCGTGCATCACCCCGCAGGGTCACGTCCAACTGGGCGGCGGCGGTGCGCGGTGTGGCCGAGCACCGGATGACTCTCGCAAGCCGCCTGACAAGATCGCAGTCGCCGGGCAGGGAGGGGTTCGTGAGGCGAGCCATGTCCAGCGAGCCCCAGGTCTCCCTGACCAGGGCGACGAAGGCCTCGACGTTCTCGGGCGACACACCGATCGGATAGTCCTCGGAGAAGGAATACCGTGCCGTGGTGTTGAGCAGGATGAGCGACGAGACCCGTTCAGGGTGCATGGCCGCGAACATGATGGCGATCGGGCCAGAGTCGAGTGACGCCAGGATGGCGGCACGTTGGGACGCGACCGCATCAAGGACCGCCATGACGTCCTCGGTCCACTCCTCCCAGGTGGGGATGGCGTTGCGGGCAATGCCGTCGGAGGCGCCCGTCCCCCGGCGGTCGAAGAAGATCAGCCGGCTGAAAGCGGCGAGACGGTGCAGGTAGTCGGCGGTTTCCGGCACCTCCCAGAACATCTCCAGATGGCTCCCGAGCCCGTAGCAGTAGAGGAGGTCAATGTCGCCGTCGCCGATCACCTGGTAGGCGACATCAGCATCTCCCACAGCGACGTATCTGGTCTCAGGTTGATCCATGGCCGCCACAGTCTGCCTCTGTTGGGTGGAGATCGGCCGGAACAAGGGCACCCGGGATTGCCGGTTCAGCTCGGGCAGGCCGCACGAAAGCGTCGGGATCATGCCGGGCCGTCATGATGGGGCGTGCGGATGTCCTACAACCACTGTCCGGTCAACGGCTCCTCCCGCTGGAGCCGTTCGCCGTCGCCCGGAGATACGCGGACAGGATTGAGCCTAACCGGCACCCACACGCTCGTCATGAGCCTTGTGCCGAGCGTTCCTGCGTTGAAGCTTCGCATGGCATCTCTATGGGCGGTCTGCTGTATTCCCGCGACCGCCTCGACATCTCGCCATGCCGTGAACGTGTATTGGCGACCGCCGCCGGTTGCGAAGGCCGATCCCAGATAGCCCTCCTGGGCCATCAGGTCCGTCACGATCTTCTCGGTGAAGTCGGTGTTGTGGGATCGCCCTTTGTGGCCCGGACTCCGAGGCCGAAGTCGATCAGCCCCGGAACGCCAGCCGGTGACGGGTGGACCTG
This sequence comes from Acidimicrobiales bacterium, assembly GCA_035532735.1. GTDB lineage: Bacteria > Actinomycetota > Acidimicrobiia > Acidimicrobiales > UBA8190 > Chersky-840. Next base: position 9,113 of record DATKQM010000052.1, read on the forward strand.
CAAGCCCATGGTCGCCAGGAACCCCCCAAGGTCCCAATAGCCACGAACACTGGTAAGGAGGTCGCGACCGGGGTCCCACTTGAAGAAATCCGCACCAGGGAGCGTCCCCACCTGGCCGGAGGGGGGGCCGAGCGGCGTCGCGCCAGTATTGGTCCCCCGCATGACGTACTGAGCGGCGGCAGAGGTCGGACTCCGCTCGATCCGCACGTCATTGAAAGAAACGTCGGGGAATCCCACGAAGAGGTCATTGGCCGTGTCGGCGATGGCGGAGCCTGTGATGGGTCCTCCAGTAGTGGGATCCTCGAAGGTCCCCTCGTCGGTGAAACACGCCGTGATGGCTTGGGGATCGTGAGCATTCCAGGCCGCAAAGTACCGGTCGATCAGGTCCATCGTTCTCCATGGTCCAAAGGTCTCGATTGCCCAACTGTCGAATTCATTCGAGCTGAATGATGCCATCGGATCGGCGTTATCGCAGCGTCAAAGATCTCGAAGACGGGGTGCCGGGGCGTGCGGCTACGGCAGGAGGTGCGTTCCTGGCGAGGGCCTGAGTCGGGACCGGCTGGGAATGCCGGGTGTGCTCGGGCAGGGACCAGGCCCCCACGGGGCGGAACCGACCGCACATCCTCAGGGGGGTTGGCGATATAGGGCGGGTTGCCGCCGGGACCGGGTTACCGGCATCGGCACCTACCGCCCGGTCCAGATGGATCCATGATGCGTATGGGATCCCCGACTACCGGGCGCCTGCCGCCCTCGCCGATGATCTCAGACGTCGGTCGGGACCGGCAGTTTGCGCGTGCCCCCGTTCACAACATCCGGTTGGAGGTACCGAGTCGTGCTTGCGGTCGCGAGCGTCCCCGACCGGCACTTCGGGGATTGTGGTCTGCTCATGCGAGCCCGATTGTGGCTACCGTGGCGGGTACCACCCATAGCCGCTAGGAGGCGATCAGGCGTGGTGCCGCATTCTGGTGCCGAACGTGATCGGCGCCCCTGGCGCTATTCCACATCCTCGTCTGTCGGATCGTCGTCGAGTTCGGCAAGTACTTCGACTGCATCCTGGTGTCCGTTGGTGGCAAGGCGTTGCAGCTCGCCGCGATCTCCTCGCTCGCCAGCAAGCTCCACCAGGATGTCGACCGCATCGCTGCTGCCACCACTGCGAGCTTTCGCAGCTCGTCGAGATCGCCCCGCTCGCCAGCCAGCTCGACAAGCTGGTCAACCGCGTCTGGTCCCCTCGCTCTGCCTGCTGCCGCAACGTCACTAGATCGGGATCAAGCATCGTCGGTCCTCCAGTGACTCTCTCGGCTCAACTGGAGGGTACCGCTGCTACCGCCGGAACAGCGAGGCGGTCATCATCGGATGGGTGCCCCCGACCACCGGAACTGGGGCCACAATTAGCGCGGGGACTTGTGCTGCCAGATAGGTTCTACTCCCAGAGAGTTGCCAGCCAAAAGACGCGGCATTCGCTGCATTCACGAGGTGCCGAAAAGACATGCCAGAGTTCCCTGCGATTACTCACGTGGCGCTAACGGTTACGAGCCTCGAACGGAGTGTGCCTTGGTACAAGGCTCTGT
>DATKQM010000053.1:0-4435 GCA_035532735.1 Acidimicrobiales bacterium
CGCCACGCCCGCTCCTCGGCGTGGTCATAGGTCGGGAACTCGAGGTCGCACTCCGGACATCTCCACCGAGCCCCCCTCGGATGGCCCGCCCACACGTCGACGCGTCCCTCCTCGAGAGACAGCTCGACACGGCTCACCTCCTACGGTGACTCAAGACCCAACAGATGGCGGTACAGCTCGGTGTCTCGCACGGCCAAATCATGCCGCCAACCGCCCGGTCAGGGCACGTGGCGACCCACTGAGAACCCGGAAGCGCCCAAAATTGACGAAGTCGAGGGGGTCGAGGTCAACGCCCTCCCGTCGACCCGAAGAAGCCGGCATCGCCGAAGGCCACGGGCTGGGCGGCGACATCTGGGTACTCGGCCGCCCCGCTATGGCCACGTGTGCGATGGTGATGGTCGTCGTGAGTGCAATGCTGGCCAAGATCGCGCCAACCCACGGTCGGCGGGCGCCCGTTCGGCAAACACTCCATGTCGCATTGAACCCATAACAGGGGGCGACAAGACAGAGTCTTCGGCCAAACAAATGAGCATGATCCAGGGAGCCAGAGCAGACGGACGGCGCCCGGGACCCCAGGCGCTCGGCAACACTCATGGGCCGATGGGGCGGGCCGCCGTCAGCCAAAGGTGCGCTACTCGGGTACTCGAGGATGCCCTGGCAACCCTCCACAGCGAAGATTCTTCATGTCTCGGGTGCTCCCATCAAGACGTAGGCGCTCTCCTGGGACGTTGCGATGCGCAATCCGACGAGAAGATTCGTCACGCTCTTTGGGATGAATACTTGTCACGGACAGACGAGATCCGGTGGGCCGCCGTTGCGCCGTTCAGTGGTTTACGCGGTGCGCGCTTGCTGTCAGCTAACAGTCCGAACATGCAGCCGGGAGTAGTCGGCCCCCAGGGGCCCTGACCCGCCCGGCCTTCCGGTAGTCCTTCGACTCGGTCGTTACGAGGTGGGTCAACTATGAGCCTGAGGGCAGAGATCAGCTCCTCGACGTTCAACCCCCATAACCGACAACCACCACAGAGTCGAATGACTCTGTCGGCATGTTCTTTGCCCATGGTGAACTGGAGGCACGGCTGACGAGGAGGCATGGGGTGAGAGCGTCGGAGATGGGTGATCACCATCGCCGTTGTCTTCCTCTTCACGAGCTGTTCCGGCGCGGTCCCCGCGACGCGTCCTGCCTCTGGGCGCGCCCCCGTGCAGGTCGTGCTCGTCGGAGACTCCCTGGCGTACCAGGCAGCGCCCTACTTCGACCAGCTGGTCCAGGCCCACGGCACGGCCAGCGTCACGAACTTCGTTTTGGTGGGACCGCCGCGTGCGACTGGCTTCCCGACATGCGCCGGGTCGCACCGACCCGCCCGCAGGCCGTGGTCATGGAGTTCTCTGGTAACACCTTCACCTCGTGCATGGGTGGATGTCCACCTGAATCGTCATCTGCGGTCAGCAAGTACTGCGTTGACGTGTCGGTGGCTATCCATCTCTTCCTCACCGTGGGGACTCATGTCTTCCTCGACGGGACACCCATCAGCTATGCGCAATCAACATCTCATGATCGTCCCTGGAAAGACTTGAACAGCGCCTTCGCCGCTTTGGCGGCGAAGTATCCCCGAGGCGTCACCTATGTTGACGCTGGGCGCGCCGTAGAGGGACCCGGAGGGGCCTTCACCTGGACGCTGCCGTGCCTTCCCAGTGAGCCGTCCACTGGACCGACGGTGGCCGGCGTGCGAACGAACGTGGTGCGCGCTCCGAACGGTGGCCACCTCTGCCTCGTCGACAATGGCAATGCTCCAGGCTGTGGCAGCTACAGCTCGGGTGCGTTCCGCTTTGCCGCTGCCATGGCGACGCCGGTCATCAAGGCCTTCCACTTGTCGAGGGACGATGGAACCCCACGATGACGCGCAACCTTCTCACGTTCGCAACGCCAGACCACTGGCAAATGTCCATATGAGTCCGGCCTCTGAGGTGGCCTATCGGCCGGACCGAACGAGCTGCTCGGCGAGGTGGCGCTGCGTCTCACTCCGTTGAGCGACACGGACGTCGACGAGATGCTCCGCTCTCTTCGCTCGTACCGGCTGCTCACCGGGTACCGTAAGTCTCCGTCGCTCGACGTGGCGGCCTTCGCGCTGCTCCACCGGTGAGCGCCAGGGTCGAGGACGTCCCCGAGATCGCCGAGCTGGACATGGACCCGGTGTTCGTGCGTCGCCACGGGGTGGACGTCGCCGACTGCGCGTCCGCCTCAATTTGTGACGGCGCGTGCCCCGGCCCGGGTCGCAGCGGGTCAGCTCCGTGAGGCGGCGAGCTGCTCCATGTCGGGCCGGTAGGACCCGTGGCGGGCGGCCCCGTTCATCGCGGCACGATGCAACAAGGCGGCCTGGGCCTGGTGGAGGCGGCCGTCGTCGCCGGCCCAGGCTCGAAGGACCGGGGCCTGCAGCGCCCGGCCGAAGGAGAAGCTCAGCTCCCAGGGTGCCGGCCCCCGCCGGTTCATGGCGTCGAGACGCACGGTGGCCTCCTCGTCGGACTGGCCGCCCGAGAGGAAGACGATCCCGGGCACCGCTGGGGGCACCGTCTCTTTCAACGCGGCGATCGTGGCCTCGGCGATCTCCTCGGCGCTCGCCTGGTCCGGGCAGTCCTTTCCCGCCAGCACCATGTTCGGCTTGAGCAGGCTGGCGCCCAGCACGACGCGGTGGCTGCCCAGATGCCCGTAGACGGCCCGAAGCGTCGTCGCGGTGACCTCAGCGCAGCGTTCGAGGCTGTGGGTACCGTCCATGAGAACCTCGGGCTCGATCACGGGGACCAGGCCCGCCTCCTGAGAGAGCGCGGCGTAACGGGCGAGGGCGTGGGCGTTGGACTCGACGCAGGTGGTGGTCGGCCGGCCGTCGCCGATGGAGATGACCGCACGCCACTTGGCGAAGCGTGCCCCCATGGTGACGTACTCGGCCAGCCGGGCGCGAAGCCCGTCGAGGCCCTCAGTGACCAGCTCTCCGGGACAGCCGGCGAGCGCGCTGGTCCCCTTGTCGACCTTGATTCCCGGGATCACCCCCTGGCGAGAGAGCACCTCGGGAAACGGGGTGCCGTCGGCGGCCTGCTGGCGGATGGTCTCGTCGAAGAGGATTACGCCGCTTACGAACTCGTCGATCCCCTTGGCGGTGAAGAGAATCTCGCGGTACGCGCGCCGACGAACTTCGGTCGACTCGAGGCCCACGGCGGCGAGGCGCTTTTGCATCGTCGGCGTGCTCTCGTCGGCGGCGAGGATGCCCTTTCCCGGCGTCACCAGCGCCCGTGCCGTCTCGGTCATCGAAGCGAGATCCATGGCGAGACCTTTCTCTCATCTACTCGTCAGCTTGCGAGCCGGCCCGTCGAGGCCGCCAGAGGCGTTGGTCCCAAGCTCCCGGTGCCGGGCGCGCACCGCCCGCTGGCGAGCTCGTGTGCCCGGTCGCTCCTGCTCGCCCGCAGCGGGGAAGGCGCGGGCAGGTCGCGGGACCCCTGGCGACGCTCGGGACGTCGAGCCACCGACCCTATCTGGGGGAGCGTGTAGGTACTTTCGAACTCGTCTTGCACCACAGTCGCAATCGTCGCAGTCGTATCGACGACGAGCTCCCCCTCGAGGATCCGCATGCGATAGGTCCAGCCCTCGGGCAGATCCAGCCGCCCCCCGAGGGAGATGAGGCTCTCTTGAGTGTCGGATCGACCCCAACGCGGTAGGCCAGCATGACATAGGTCAACTCATCGGGTTCACGAGTTTGTAGATCGGGGCACCGGCATTGAAGAAGAAGACTGCACCACGGTTGACATACCGCTCGACGTATCGCTGGGTAGACGGATTGTCGCCGAGATCCACCGTGGCCAGTCGACGCATGGTCAGGCCATTGAAGTTCCGCAAGACCGGATCCACCCCGGGTGCCTTCAGGCCGAGGCCATCGAGCGTCCAGTAGCGGGGTCCGTTGAGCTTGACCAGGAGTGCGCCCAACTCCTCGGCGATGGCCGCAGCGTCGAGGGTCACCCAGAGCTCCTGCGGATAGTCGTTGAGCATCTGGGTTCCGTATCACACGCGTCGTGCTCAGTCGTCATCATCCGTGGCGCCGGCTCGATGGACTAGACGCTGACCCGCCTGACTCCCCCGCAGCGGGCGGACCGGACCGCAAGGGTTGCCAAGCGCCATGGGTGTGAGGTCGGCTCCCTGCAGCGCTCGAGATCGTCGTGGCGGTCGGGGGACACCGAACGGGCGCAAACCCACATCGTCTCGTGATCGGTCACCTTTTCGGTTGCTCAGGGAGTTGGCGAACTTTCGACAACTCTGTGAGCCGGCACATGTCGGCGGCCGACCCGGAGCAGCGGCGTGGTCGTGCTCTGCTTCGAGGTTACGAACGGCGCTTCTGCTCCAATAGGGCCAAAGGTCCGTTCGTGGGCTGTGCTGAAGACGGGCACCCACCTACCC
>DATKQM010000054.1:0-42574 GCA_035532735.1 Acidimicrobiales bacterium
CAGCCGACGAGCGTGGCCATCGACGACGGGTTGCAGCTGCGCGGGGCGTACGTCCTCGCCGCCGTGCGCTGCGCACCGCCGCAGAACAAGCCGACACCGGCCGAGCGCGACCGCTGCCGGCCCTTCTTCACGCGCGAGCTGGCGCTGCTCCCCGAGCTACGCGTGGTGGTGGCCCTCGGCCTGTTCGCCTACCAGGTCGTCGCCGACGAGCTCGGGCTCAAGCCCCGTCCCCGGTTCGGGCACGGTGTCGAAGCGCCGGCCCCCGACGGGCTGAGCGTCGTGTGCTCGTATCACCCCAGTCAGCAGAACACCTTCACCGGCAAGCTGACCGAGCCGATGTTCGACGCCGTATTCGACCGGGCCCGTGTGCTCGCCGGCCTGACGCCGGGAGCGTGACGCAGAGAGCGTGACGCAGAGAGCGTGACGCGGAGAGCGTGACCTCGGGTGCGTGACGCCGTGGACCGACCGACCGGGCCAGGCCTGACGTCCGGTGCGGATGCTACGACGGCGCCGGGACGCGCTCGGGGCCTCGGGCGGCGTGTTCGGGCCAACGCCGGCGCGACACACGGGCCAACTTGCGCAAGAGCTCCAGGGCGCCGGGATCGTCGTCGCCCGGACGCGTCTCGATGGCGCCGTCGGCGGTCATGCCGGAGATGATTTCGCGGCCCTGGTCGGTGCGGACGATAGTCAGCGTCCAGTCGCTGAACGCCCCGATCCCCCCCGTCGAGATGTCGGCGTGTTCGGCGGCGAAGTCCGGGCACGCCTTGCATCCTTCACGCGTCCAGGCGTGGCCCTCCTTGAGCGGCACCTCGTGATAGCCGCCGTCACGCGTCCAGATCTGGAACACGCCTTTGATGTTGATCTTCGAGATGGCGCTGCGTTCGAGGCCGTACTTGGCCTCGAACAGCTCCGGGAAGATGGCGTCGTCGAAGGTCTTCGAGCACAGCAGACCGATGGACAACGACAGCCGTCGCGCCACCTTGCCGGTCTTGCGCGCCGACATGACGGCGGGGACCGACGCCTGGCAGCTCATGCCCACCAGGGCGATGCGCTCCGCACCCGCCTCGACCGCCCGGGGATAGGCGAGGGTGTTGGCCGAGTAGGTGTAGCGCGACCCCGCCGTGGCGAGGATCTCGTCACGTGTGCGCGCCACCGCCGGTATGGCCTGCCAGGACGCCTCGCCGTCCAAGGCCGAGACCAGGGCGGCGTCGATCAGGTCGTGCTCGAGCGCCCAGATGAGGATGGCCGACACGAGGCCTCCGTCCTGACCGCGATCGAGGACTTCGGGGTCCGTCGCCCGGGCGAGCACGATGTCACCGGAGATGCCGGCGACCTCTTCGCTCTGGCGCGTGCGCCCGAAGAGAAAGGAGTCGATGTCGGTCTCCCAATCGCGAAAGCGCGGGCAGGCCCGAGTGCACATCGTGCAGCCCTTGACCCCATGGGTGCAGTCGGTGGGGCCGCCGTCCTCGTCGACCTTCCAGGGCCGGTAGACCCCGCCTTGGTCGTCGTACTTCAACACGTCATGGGGACAGGCGATGATGCAACCCGCACATCCTGTGCACAGTCCGGATGTGACGACTTCTTTGTACAGGTCGGCCCAATGCGGCTTCTCGGGAGGCACGGCGCCCACAGTAGCGTCGGCGGTCGTGCCCGAGTTGCCTGAGGTGGAGGCGTATCGCCAGTTGGCCGAAGGGGCTCTCGGTCGACCCGTCGAACGCGCCGTCTTCGGTGACCGGCGCTTCGCCCGCGGCTCCTCGTCGCCCCGTCACCTCGTCGCCGCACTGGCGGGGGTGTCGTTCACCGCCGCCCGACGACACGGCAAGCTATTGGTGCTCGACACCGACGGTCCGGACGGGGCCCCACACCTCGGGCTTCGCTTCGGTATGACGGGTCGACTCCTCGTCGACGGGCGCGCCGGTGTGGAGCGACTCATCTATTCGAGCGAGCGCGAAGAGGCGAAGTGGGACCGGTTCACCGTCGTCTTCAAAGACGGTGGTCGGATGGTGGTGCGCGACCCCCGCCTGCTCGGTGGGGTCGAGCTCGACCCCACCGAGTCAGCCCTCGGGCCTGATGCTCTCGGGGTAACCGCCGGGGAGCTCCGCCGTGCCCTCGAGCACAGCGTGGTGGCACTCAAGGCCCGGCTCCTGGACCAGCACCGCCTGGCGGGCGTGGGCAATCTCATCGCCGACGAGGTGCTGTGGCGCGCCTCGCTCGCCCCTCACCGACGCTCCGGCTCACTGACGCCGGCCGAACTCCGCCGACTCCACCGTCATCTTCACCTGACCCTCGACGAGTTGATCAGGCGCGGAGGGTCGCATCTCGGAGACCTCATGCCCGAGCGGAGATTCGGCGGTCACTGCCCGCGGGATGGGACCGAGCTCGTCCGATCCACCGTCGGGGGCCGGACGAGTTGGTGGTGTCCGCGCCACCAACATTGACCCTGTCCGGTCGGGCTCTCAGTCGCCAATCTCGCTGAGGACCTTCTCGGCGTGGCCGTCGGCTTTCACGTGGTACCACGCCCGCTGGACCCGCCCGTCCGCGCCCACCAGGAACGTCGACCGGATCACTCCGACCGACTTCTTCCCGTACAGCGTCTTCTCTCCCCAAGCGCCGTAGCGCTCCATCACGGCGTGATCCGTGTCGCTCAACAGTGGGAAACGCAGCCCGTACTTCTTTCGGAACGCCAGGTGCTTCTCGGCGCCGTCGGGTGAGATGCCGAGCACGGCCGCGCCGGTCCGGGAGAAGGCCCCCAGGTTGTCGTTGAACTGACATGCCTCTTTCGTGCATCCCGGGGTGTCGTCGGCGGGGTAGAAGTAGACGATGACGGGCTTCCCGGCGAAGTCCCGCAGCGAGGCCTTCTTGCCGTCCTGGTCAGGCAGTGTGAATGCGGGGGCCTTGTCGCCGGGCCCGAGCCGTGTCTTGTCTTGTGTCTTGTCTGGCACCGCAGTGTCCTCCCGGTCGGGTCGCTCCCCACCATGACACAGCCCCACACCCCCGGCCTGGCCGGGCGCGCCCGGGCGCGGGGTGGGCGGTGGCTGCGCGAGACTTGGGCCGCGGGAGCTCGGAGGTACCGGGCTGAGAGGGCGCCTCGCCGGCGCCGACCGTCGACCTGATCCGGGTAATGCCGGCGGAGGGATACGTCATGACAAGCACCGACCTCACCGAGTCCACCCAGTCCACCGACGCAGAGGCCGACCCGGCGACGTTCAACCGTCGCAAGGTCTACGTCGACGGCGCCACCCCGGGGGTACGCGTCCCGTTCGTCGAGGTCTCGCTGTCACCCACCCCTGGTCCCGAGACGCCCAACGCGCCCGTCCTGCTCTACGACACCTCAGGTCCCGGATCCGATCCCCGCGGCGGCCTGGCGCCGGTGCGCCTGGAGTGGATCTCCGGTCGCGGGGACGTCATGGAGCACGAAGGGCGCGCCCCGAACCCCCGTGACGACGGACGCGCCGCGGTGCGCCGAGCCGAGGCACCCGAGGCGTTCCCCGGCCCGCGTCGTCGCCCCCTTGTCGGCCGCGGGCCCGATCCGGTGACGCAGCTGCACTATGCCCGGCGCGGCGAGATCACCCCGGAGATGGAGTTCGTGGCTCTGCGCGAGCAGATGGACCCCATCACGGTGCGCGACGAGGTGGCGGCCGGCCGCGCCATCATCCCCGCCAACATCAACCATCCCGAGTCCGAGCCCATGGCCATCGGACGGGCCTTCCTCGTGAAGGTGAACGCCAACATCGGGAACTCGGCGGTGTCCTCGTCGGTGGCCGAAGAGGTGGAGAAGCTGACCTGGGCTACCCGCTGGGGAGCCGACACCGTCATGGACCTCTCCACGGGTCCCGACATCCACACCACCCGCGAATGGATCGTCCGCAACTCGCCGGTCCCCATCGGCACCGTGCCCATCTACCAGGCACTCGAGAAGGTCGACGGCCGTCCCGAGGAGCTGACCTGGGACATCTACCGAGACACCATCATCGAGCAGGCCGAGCAAGGCGTCGACTACTTCACCGTCCATGCCGGGGTCCTGTTGCGCTACGTCCCGCTCACGGCTCGACGCGTCACCGGCATCGTGAGCCGGGGTGGCTCGATCATGGCGGCATGGTGTTTGGCGCATCACGAGGAGAACTTCCTCTATACGCGTTTCGAAGAGCTCTGCGAGATCCTCGCTCGCTACGACGTGGCCTTCTCTCTGGGCGACGGCTTGCGGCCGGGCTCGATCGCAGACGCCAACGACCAGGCGCAGTTCGCCGAGCTCCGCACCTTGGGAGAGCTCACCCAGGTGGCCTGGCGTCACGACGTCCAGGTCATGATCGAGGGGCCCGGCCACGTCCCCTTGCACCGCATCGCCGAGAACGTGACCCTCCAGCAGGAGGTGTGTCACGAAGCGCCCTTCTACACACTCGGACCCCTCACCACCGACGTGGCCCCGGGCTACGACCACATCACCTCGGCCATCGGCGCGGCGGTGATCGGCATGCACGGCACCGCCATGCTCTGCTACGTCACCCCGAAGGAGCACCTCGGGCTTCCCGACCGCGAGGACGTGAAGGCGGGCATGATCGCGTACAAGATCGCGGCACACGCCGCGGACGTTGCCAAGGGCCATCCCGGTGCTCGGGTGTGGGACGACGCCCTGTCGGCGGCTCGCTTCGAATTCCGCTGGGAGGACCAGTTCAATCTCGCCCTCGATCCCGGAACGGCGCGCCGCTACCACGACGCCACCCTTCCCGCCGCGCCGGCCAAGACGGCGCACTTCTGCTCGATGTGCGGGCCCAAGTTCTGTTCCATGCGCATCAGCCACGACGTCCGGGCGCTCGCCGACGCGCAAGGGGTGTCGCCCGAAGAGGCCCTCGAGCTCGGCATGCAGGCCAAAGCAGTGGAGTTCCGTTCGACGGGGGCAGAGATCTACCGGGCCCCCGCCGACGCCTGACGGACACAGTCTCGGCAAGAGCCTGACCAGGCTCCTGGTCCGAAACGTCCTGTTCGGAGCTCTGACCGCTAGACTGATTGCGTATGCCGCGGCGACGTGCCGCGCGCACCGGGGTCTTCCTCACCGGTTCTTCGATGGCCGCCACAGAAGCGGCCGGGGCGGAGTCATCGAGGCGGGCCCGCCCCGCGGCCGATGGGCGGCCGTCAGCGAAGACAAGCGAGCGACACAACCGATGACAATGACCTCCAGGGGCCCGGCGGAGCTGGAGAGCTCCGATCCCGAGCTCGACTCGCCACAACCCATAGCCGCCACGACCTTCGAACAGTTGGGCGTGGGCCCCGAGTTGGTGGCGGTCCTGCAGTCGCAGGGCATCACCGCGCCGTTCCCGGTCCAGGCCCTCACCATCCCCGACGGCATCGCCGGTCGTGACGTCTGCGGCAAGGCCAAGACCGGATCGGGCAAGACCCTCGCCTTCGGCCTGCCCCTTCTCATGCGGGCCGGCACCGGCGGCCCCGACAGCCCGCGGGCGCTGGTCCTGGTACCCACGCGCGAGCTCGCTGTCCAGGTTGCCGACGTCCTCGAGCCGCTCGGCAAGTCGACGGGGCGGCGTGTCGTCGTCGTCTACGGCGGCGCCGACATCGAACGTCAGATCAAGAAGCTCCACAGGGGCGTCGACGTCGTGATCGCCACACCGGGCCGACTCATCGACCTCACCGAGCGCCGCGCCGTGTCACTCGCCAAGGTCGAAGTCGTCGTCCTCGACGAAGCCGACCGGATGGCCGACATGGGCTTTCTACCCCAGGTCGAGTGGGTGTTGCGCAAAATCGAAGGTCGTCACCAGACCATGCTCTTCTCCGCCACGCTCGACGGTGACGTCGACCGGGTGGTGAAGCGTCACCTCCATGACCCGGTCCGCCACGAGGTGGCCTCGGTCACCGCCACGGTCGAGTCGATGGAGCACCGGTTCCTCCAGGTCCATCAGATGGACAAGGTGAAAGTGGTGGCATCGATCTGCCGGGGTGCGACCAAGGCACTGGTCTTCGTCCGCACCAAGCGCGGCGCGGACCGTCTCGTCGAGCAGTTGGGTCGCGAAGGGGTACGGGCGGCGGCCATCCACGGAGACCTCCGTCAGTCGAGCCGTGAGAAGGCGCTCGAAGACTTCACCGCCGGGCGTCTCCATGTCCTCGTGGCCACCGACGTGGCGGCGCGGGGACTCGACATCGACGACGTCGACGTCGTCGTCCACTACGACCCGCCCGAGGACCACAAGGCCTACCTCCACCGCTCGGGTCGGACGGCCCGGGCCGGGGGCTCGGGCGTGGTCGCCACCTTGGTGCTGTGGAACGAGATCCTCGACGTCGAGCGGATCCAAAAGCGCCTGAGCCTGCGGGCTCCGATCATCGAGATCTTCTCCAACGACCCCCGGCTCGACGACCTCGCCGCCTGGCAGCCCGACAAGGGCGCGGCCTGAGCAACTGGTCATCGGGGACCGGGTAACCCCAGACGCCACGACCACCCGTGTGTGACACCCTGTGTGTCCTCGGGGACCGAGGCACGCTGTTTGCCAAGAACTCCGACCGTCCGCTGAACGAGGCGCAGCTGGTCGAGGTCCACGACCGCCGACCGGCGGGGGGCTTGCTGCGCACGCAATACCTGGAGCTGCCCGACACCGGCGCCGCCGCCACGATGCTGTCGCGTCCCGCCTGGCTATGGGGCGCCGAGCACGGGATCAACGAGCACGGCGTGGCGATCGGCAACGAGATGGTCAACACCATCGACGACGCCGCTCTCGCCCCTCCGGCCCTGCTCGGCATGGATCTTGTCCGCCTGGGTCTCGAACGCGCCCACACCGCGGCGGACGCCCTCGATGTGATGACCGGACTCCTCGAGCGCTACGGCCAGGGCGGGGTCGGCGACGCCGTGAACGCCGTCGCCTACTGGTCCTCGTTTCTCATCGCGGACCGCACCTCGGCCTGGGTCCTCGAGACCTCGGGCCGCGCCTGGGCGGCGCGCCCGGTCGAGCAGGGCGATGCCATCTCCAACCGGCTGACGCTGCGGCGCGACTGGACCCGCGCCTCGCCGGGCGTGGCCCCCGGGACAGATCTCGACAGTTGGCGCGACCCGACGACGTCCACCGGGTTCGCGGACGGACGCCTGGCCGCCAGCCGGGCCTTCGTCCAGCGCGCCGTGGACACACTCGTCGACGGGAGCCGGTCCGAGGCGGCACGCGCCGTTGTGGCGCATCTCCGTGACCATGGCACGGGCCCGTGGGGCACGCCCGGGAGCTCTGGGCCGGTCGTCCCGGCACCCACCTCCGTCGACGCCGATGGCACCGGGGTGACGGTGTGCATGCACATCCACGACTTCGAGGCGACGACGTCGTCCATCGTGGCTGAGCTCGCGCTCGACGCCGTCGACGGCGTCCCCCGGCGGGCGTGGATTGCTCTGGGCAATCCCTGCGCGTCGGTGTTCGTGCCCGTGCTGGCGCCGTCACCGTCGACGCCACGGGGGTCGGTTCCCGACGCGTTGGCCGGTGAGCTTTGGGCACGGCGCTTCGCGGCGCTGTCGCGCGCGGCTGAGGTCGACCTGGCCTCGCTCGAGTCCGTGCGGGGCGTCCTGAGTGCGGTCGAAGCCGAGCTGTGGGACGAAGCCGACGCTCTCGAGTCCCTCGACGACGGTCCGGTTCGGTGGCAATTGTTCGCCTCCGCGGCCGAACGCCGCATCGAGGGTGCACTCGACACCCTGGTCGGTGCGGGCATCGGCGTCAGGGCCTGATCGAACGTCGGAGGGCCCCGGTTAGGATCGCAAGATGGCGAACAACGGACCCGACCCGACTCCGATGATTCTCGACGACCTCGAGGGCGTCGAGAAGATCCTGGTGGTCTGCGCGCATCCCGACGACGTCGATTTCGGTGTGGCGGGATCGGTGGCGGTGTGGGTGAAGGCGGGGATCGACGTCGCCTATTGCATCGTGACCGACGGGGACGCCGGTGGATCGGATCGCTCCATCTCCCGCGCGGACATGGCGGTGCTGCGACGCGAGGAACAGCGGGCCGCCGCGGCCGAGGTGGGGGTGCACGACGTCACGTTCCTCGGCTACCCCGACGGGCGCCTCACGCCGAGCATCGAGTTGCGTCGGGACATCAGCAGGCAGATTCGGATCGACCGCCCGCAGCGACTCGTCTGCCAATCACCCGAGCGACTCTGGGACCGTATCGGGGCCAGTCATCCCGACCATCTGGCCGCGGGCGAGGCGTCGGTGTGCGCGGTCTATCCCGATGCTCGGAACCCCTTCGCACATCCTGAGCTCCTCGAAGAAGGCCTCGAACCCCACACCGTCCCCGAGATGTGGTTGATGGCGGCTCCGAATCCCGATCGAGCTGTCGAGATCACCGACACGTTCGACCGCAAGATCGCGGCCCTGCGTCGTCACCGGAGCCAGGTGGGCGACGGTGAATGGCTCGAAGACCGCATCCGGCCGTGGGTCGAAGGCAGTGGCCGCGCCGCGGGTCTCGGCGACGGTCGACTGGCCGAGCTGTTCAAGGTCGTCGTCAACCCCTGACGTCGCCGTGCCGTCGGACCGTCACGGGTCGTCGCCGTCGCGTCCGGGTCGTCCCTGGGTCGTGGCCCAACACGCACCGCACGAAGGCCCGGGCGTCCTCACCGATGTGCTGGCCGGTGCGGGCGTGGATACCCGTGTCGTGCGGCTCGATCGTGGCGATGAGCTCCCCGCGCCGGGCGATCTCGGTGGCCTCGTCGTCATGGGCGGCGCCATGGGGGTCCACGACGACGACGAGTTCCCCTGGCTCGAAACCGAGCGCCGGTGGATGGCCGAGGCGGTCGGGTCCGACGTGCCGGTTCTCGGTGTCTGTTTGGGCGCCCAACAACTCGCCGCCGCCCTCGGCGCGTCGATAACCACCGGGCCCGCACCCGAGATCGGGGTGGGTGAGGTCGAGCTCACCGCCGAGGGTCGAGCCGATCCGGTCCTCGGCCCCGAGGGGGAGCGGGTCCAGGTCATCCACTGGCACGGCGACACCTTCGACATCCCCGCCGGTGCCCTCCACCTGGCGTCGGGGTCCCGATATTCGAACCAGGCCTTTCGCTACGGGTCTATCGCCTACGGGTTGCAATTCCACATCGAGCTCGACGACGCCATGGCGCAGGCTTGGGCATCCGAGCTCCCCGCGGGAGTCACGCTCGACATCGAAGCTCGCCGCGCCGTCGAAGCAGTGGGACGGCGCGTCTTGTCACGTTTCGTCGAGATGGCGCGGCGGGCCTGAGTCCGTCGGTGGGAGTCAGACCCAGCGGAGATCGTCGTCGGCCTGCTCGGTGACACGCGCGCAGGTCGGGCAATACCAACGCGCTTCGAGCGACGTGCCGCATGAGCGATGGTGAGGGCCTTCCACGTCGCCGCCGGCGTCGCGCGCACCCCATCGGCTGAGCAGCCGGAGTGCCCCCGCAAGGTCGCGCCCGGCTTCGGTGACCCGGTACTCGACGCGCGGCGGCCGGTCCGAATACCGCGCACCCGCCACCAATCCCTGTTCCTCGAGTCGCCGGAGGCGGGCCGTCAGCACGTTCGGGGCCACCTTGGGAATGGCCTCTTGGAGATCGGAGAACCGTCGAGGTCCGTCCAGCAGGGCATCCACCACGAGGAGGGTCCATCGGTCCCCGACAGCAGCCATGGCGGCGTCGAGTCCGGAGGTCACGTCGGTGATCCTCGCAGGTGGCGGTGGGCCGGGCCGTGTTCGCTGCATCGCCCACCATGGTAACTTGCAAGTTGCAAGTGACTAGCGGAACGAGACCGGGCACGGGAATGTGCAGGTCAGAAGCAGATCTGGAGGCCAAGCGATGGCAACAGTGGCAGAGGAGCTTTCGAAGGCGACTGCGGACGTGGCGGCCCGGGTGGCCCCCTCGGTGGTCGGCGTGGGCGCAGGCGGGAGTGGTGTGGTGGTGGGTCCGGGGCTCGTGGTGACCAACGCCCACAACATCCGTCGCGACGAGGTCGTCGTCACCTTTGCCGACGGCCGGCGAGCCGACGGTCGTCCCGCGGGCGTCGACGTGGAGGGCGACCTGGCCGTGGTGGCGGTGGAGACCGCCGACGCCCCGGCACTGGCGTTCGCCCGATCCACGGTCCGCATGGGTGATGCGGTGCTGGCCCTGGCCAATCCGGGCGGGCGGGCGGTCCGAGTCAGCGTCGGGTTCGTCTCCTCGCTCGACGTGGCCTTTCGGGGTCCCGGCGGCCGGCGCGTAGGCGGCGCCATCGAACACACCGCGCCCTTGGCTCGTGGATCCTCGGGTGGGCCCGTGGTCGACGTCCTCGGGAACCTGGTCGGGATCGATACCCATCGCGTCGGCGACGGCTTCTATCTGGCCCTCCCCGCCGATCAAGACCTCAAGAACCGCGTCGATGCGCTGTCTCGCGGTGACGTGCCCCGCCGTCCACGACTGGGGATCGCCATTGCACCCCCCCGCGTGGCGCGACGCCTCCGGCAATCGGTGGGTCTGCCCGAACGTGACGGGCTCCTCGTCCACGCCGTCGAGGAGGGCGGAGCCGCCGATCGGGCTGGAATCCGTCAGGGTGACCTCGTGGTACGAGTCGGCGCCACGAACGTGACCACGGTCGACGAGCTGGCGGCTGCGCTCGAGAGCTCGGCCCCCGATGCGCCGGTCGCGGTCCTCGTGGTCCGGGGTGCGGACGAGGTCGCGCTGGCCGTCGACTTCGCCGAGATCGCCGACTGACGACGCCGTTCCGGTTCGCCGGGGCCGAGCTGCGCGTGGCAACCTGCTCTTCCCCGGGGCTGGGTCGCCCCGGGGAGATCCCGACGACGCAACCCCGACGGAGGACCTCGCCATGGTCAAGCTCACCTGCCTCGTTCGCCGCAAGAAAGGCATGTCTCCCGAGGAGTTCCACGCGTACTGGCGCGACCGCCACGGACCGCTGGTGGTGTCCACACGCAGCGGGAGCCACGTCCAGCGCTATGAGCAGCATCACCGCGCCTTGAGCGACTACGGGCCCGACGATGACGGGCAGTACGACGGGGTGACCGAGCAGTGGTTCGAGTCGATGGAGGAGTACCAGGCCCACATCGCGGAGAAGGACTTCGCCGAGGTGTGGGCGGACCTGCCCAAATTCCTCGACGTCGATCGCCTGGCATTCGTCGTCACCGAAGATCCGGTGGTGATCCTGGCCGATCGCTGACACGCGCTGTTGGAACAACACGGTTGGAGAAACACGGTTGGAGAAACACCGTGCCGGTCTGCGGTCGAGGTTACGGGTCCGAGCCTCCGACCACCGGTGCGACCAGGCGGACCGAGCCCATCGAACCGAGATAGGCGGAGTCTCCGTAGGAGAAGATCCCGCCGTCTGACGCCACCAGCCAGTACCCCCCGCTTCCCGGACCGGCCACGATCCCGACGACGGGCCGGCTGATCCGCTGTCCACCCATGGAGCCGTAGAACGGCGCGGCGCCGAAGGCGAAGATCCCGCCGTCGGACCCTACGAGCCAGTACCCCCCACCTTGGGGCATCGACGCGATCCCGACGACGGGCGCGTCGAGGTGTCGGGCACCCATGGAGCCGTAGAACGGCGCGTCACCGAAGGCGAAGACCCCGCCGTCAGACGCCACCAGCCTGTACCCGCCTCCGTCGGACGTGGGAGTCATCGCCACGATGGGCGCGTCGAGGTGCCGGCCACCCATGGAGCCGAAATACCGGGCGTCACCGAAGGCAAAGACCCCGCCGTCAGACGCCACCATCCAGTAGCCATCCCCGTCGGACGTCGGCGCCATCCCGACGACAGGGGCGTCCAGCGTACGGCCACCCATCGAACCCTCGAAGGGCGCGTCGAAGGCGAAGATGCCACCGTCAGCGCCCACCTCCCAGTACCCGCCTGTGGCCGGGTCAGACGCGCCTTGGACCACTGGCGCACGCAGTGCCGTCGCACCCATCGACCCCGCGAAGCGGGCCGCTCCGAACGTGAACACACCGCCGTCCATGGCGAACAGGTGATAGCCCTCGGGGGACTGGCCGGCCTCCACCGTCGGGGTGCCTCGCGCGAACGTCACGGGCGCGATCCAGAGGCTGCGGAACTCGCCACCGCTATAGGAGTAGTCACTGACCGGGCCGTCCCAGGCGTGGTATGCCATCCACCAGTTCCCCGCGGGGTCCTGGAAGAGCGACTCGCCGCCCGGGCCGAGTCGCGCCGCGTCGGAGTGGAGGATCGGGGCACCCGTGGGTTTGGTGCATGGCCCGAACGGGCCGGCACACTCCGCGTACCCCACGCCGTAGCCGGGGCTGTTCCATGCCCCCCCGGAGTAGAACAGGACGTAGGCGCCCGCCACGTCGACCATGTCGGGCCCCTCCACGGTGGACTCCCAGGATTGGTCTTGTGCGAGCACCGCGTGCGGCGACGAGGCCAGAGACAAGCCGTCAGATGACAGCAGTGCGGCCCAGATCGACGCCGGCAGGTGGGACTGGCCTGCATTCGACTTCCAATACAGATACGGGGTGCCGCTCGAGTCGACGAAGGGCTGGGGGTCGATGGACCCGCCCAGGCTGGTCTGACAGATCCAGGGTGCCAGGGAGCTGTCGATGAAGGGACCGGTCGGGCCGGCGGAAGTGGCCGTCAAGATGCACTCCTGACCGGTGCCGGAAACCTCGGTTGCATAGAACATGACGTATTGGCCGTTGAGAAAAACGACCCCCGGAGACCACGTCCGCCCCGGCTCCGACCACGAGGGCAAAGTCGGCAAGCCGTCGCCGACCGGATTCCAGGTCTGGAGGTCGGTCGACGTGAGCACGGGGATGTTCCCGAGGATGCTGCCGGTCGTATATGCGTAGTAGGTCGTTCCCACCCGGATCACGTCGGGGTCGGGCGCATCTGCGTCGTAGACGGGGGTGGTCACGCCCGCAGATGCTCGGGGAAGCGCTTGAGCGCCGGCGGGTGGTACTCCGAATGCCAACACCTCGAGTGTCAGTGCCCCGAGTGCCCCCATCAGGACCAGGACGGCGCCGCCGAGCGGGCCCAGGGAGTGCCCGGCGCGACCTGATCTGTTCGTCGAGGCCACTGGTGCGACGATCCGGCGTCCGAGTGCGCGGGTTCGAGGGCGGTGGAGCGCGGTGGGCGATGAGCGAGTCGCTCAGTGAGCGAGCTGGCGCAAGACGTAGGAAAGAATGCCCCCGTGACGGAAGTACTCAGCTTCCATCGGCGTGTCGATCCGAAGACGGGCGTTGAACTCGAGTCCTCCGGCGCGCACCGCGATCTCCTTGGGCACATCTCCGGCACGCAACGCGTCGAGCCCCGCGATGTCGAAGGTCTCCTCCCCGGTCAGGCCGAGGCTGGCCATCGACGCCCCGTCGGTGAATTGCAGGGGAAGAATGCCCATTCCCAACAGGTTCGAGCGGTGGATCCGCTCGAAGCTCTCAGCGATGACGACCCGCACCCCCAAAAGAGCCGGCCCCTTGGCGGCCCAGTCGCGTGACGAGCCGGATCCGTACTCTCTGCCCGCCAGCACGACCAGAGGGGTGCCATCGGTTCGGTATCGCATGGCGGCGTCGTAGATGCTCATCTGCTCACCGCTGGGCAATAGCCGGGTGACGCCGCCTTCGGTGCCCGGAGCGAGGAGGTTGCGAAGACGGACGTTGGCGAACGTCCCGCGCATCATGACCTCGTGATTGCCGCGACGCGCTCCGTAGGAATTGAACTCCGAGGGCTCGACTCCCTGCTCGGTGAGATAGACACCGGCCGGTGAGGTGGCCCGGATCGAGCCGGCGGGGGAGATGTGGTCGGTCGTGACGCTGTCGCCGAGTATCGCCAGGACGCGCGCGCCGACGATGTCTGCGACCGGGGGCGGTTCGGCATTGAAACGGTCGAAGAAGGGAGGCTTCAAGACGTAGGTGGAATGAGCGTCCCAACTGAACGTGTCACCGCGACTGGTGTCGATGTCCTTCCATAGGTCGTCGCCCTTGAAGACAGACCCGTAGCGAGTCCGGAACATCTCAGATGTCACAGCCTGTTCGATCGCGGCCGACACCTCGGTCGGAGACGGCCACAGGTCCCGCAGGTAGACGGGTTGGCCGGCGTTGTCGGTGCCGAGGGGCTCGGTGGTGAGATCGATGTCCATCGTGCCCGCCAAGGCGTAGGCGACCACCAAGGGGGGAGATGCCAGGTAGTTCAGTCGGACATCGGGGTGGATGCGGCCCTCGAAGTTCCGGTTCCCCGACAGCACCGCCGCCACCGACAGGTCGCCGTCGTGCACCGCCTCGGAGACGCCGGCCAACAGCGGGCCGGAGTTGCCGATGCAGGTGGTACACCCGAATCCGACGAGCTGAAACCCCAGTGTGTCAAGGGGCTCACGCAGTCCGGCCCGGTCGTAGTAGTCCATGACGACACGGGACCCGGGGGCCAGTGAGGTCTTCACCCACGGTTTGGAGCGCAGCCCCCGTGCGACGGCCTTCTGGGCGAGAAGTCCGGCCGCCAGCATCACCTGTGGGTTGGATGTGTTCGTGCAACTCGTGATCGCAGCGATCACCACGTGGCCATCCGCGATCTCGACCGGCCCGTCGCCATCGACCTTGGCCGTCGCTACTCGGAGTGCTGCGCCCTCGCCCTGTCCGCCTGCGCTCAAGGTGTCACGGAACCCGGACTTCGTGTCGGTCAGTGCCACGCGGTCCTGGGGCCGAGACGGTCCGGCCAAGCTCGGCACCACGGTGGAGAGGTCGAGCGTCACCAACTCGGAGAACACGGGTTCGGGGTCTTGGGCCCGGTGGAACAGGCCTTGTTCCTTGGCGTAGGCCTCCACCAGGGCCACGTGTGACTCGTCGCGTCCGGTGAAGCGGAGGTAGCGCAAGGTCACGTCGTCGATCGGGAAGATCACGCAGGTGGCGCCGTACTCGGGTGCCATGTTGCCGATGGTGGCCCGGTTCTCGAGAGGGAGTTGGACGAGGCCCGGGCCGTGCACCTCGACGAACTTTCCCACCACCCCGTGCTGGCGGAGCAACTGCGCGATCGTGAGGACCAGGTCGGTGGCGGTCGTCCCTTCGGGCAGCTCCCCGGTGAGCCGGAGACCGACGACCGGTGGCACCAGCATCGTGAGGGGCTGGCCGAGCATGGCGGCTTCGGCCTCGATGCCGCCGACGCCCCATCCGAGCACGCCCAGGCCGTTCACCATGGTGGTGTGGGAGTCGGTCCCTACCAGGGTGTCGGGAAAGGCCTGGCCGTCATCGGTGGCGAACACCACACGGGCCAGGTACTCCAAGTTGACCTGGTGACAGATGCCGGTCCCGGGGGGCACCACGCGGAAACCGTCGAACGCTTGCTGGGCCCATCGCAGGAGCTGGTACCGCTCGATGTTCCGCCCGTACTCGATGTCGACGTTGGTGGCGAAGGACGACGCCAGCCCCGAGGACTCGGCGATGACGGAATGATCGATGACGAGCTCGACGGGCACGAGAGGATTGATGGCGGTGGGGTCGCCGCCCAACGTGGACAGCGCATCACGCATGGCCGCCAGGTCCACCACCCCCGGGACACCCGTGAAGTCCTGCATGAGGACTCGCTCGGGAGAGAAGGCGATTTCCGTGGTTGACGCGACCCCGGCTTGCTGGCGGCCCGCCCAACCGGCCACGGCTTCGATGTCAGCGGCGTGGACCTGGCGCCCGTCTTCGTGACGGAGGAGGTTTTCGAGGAGGACTTTCATGGCATAGGGGAGGCGGGCCACGTCGAATCGGCCGGCCAGAGCGTCGAGTCGGTGGACCTGGAAGCTGCGGTCGCCGACGGCGATGGTGGCGCGGGTGGAAAAGCTGTCGGCTGAGGATGAGGCGGCGGCCATGGGGCCCATTCTGCTCCTCAGAGGAGAAGTCCGGCACACCGAGCCCGAGGGCCAGGCCTCGGAGGCTTGAGGTGTAGCGTCTCCAAGGCTCGCCCTTGGGAGTGACGCCTTGTTGGGGCCAGACGACCGCAAACCTGGGTTGTCGCCTTCGCGCAGGCTCGACGCCTCTTCTGAGCATCGACAAAGGACCGTCATTTGCCTGCCGTCCCGTCCGCTCGGCTCCACCTGGTGGCGCCGGTCCCGGACACAGATCCCGGACACGACGAACGCCCTCGCCCCGCGAGGACTTGCAGGCGTTGTCGGCGCCCCTTCGCTCGACACCCGTCCACCTGCTCCGATGACACATCGGCACGGTGGCTGTGCCCCCCCTGCCGCCGTGGCCAATCGTGGCGAGCGTCGACGACACACCTGTGGGTGGTGAGGGCGTCGACGGACTCTGAGCCATCAACCGAACATGTGCCTGTTTGCGACGGGCGCTCTCGGTGAGCCCTGACGATCCGAAACGCTTCTGGGCGATGCTGTCAGGCGCCGGTGAACACGAACCGCCTTCGTTGGCGACGTTGTGTCGGGGATGTGTCGCGCTCCTGCCCGTGAGCGGTGCTGCGGTCTCGCTCATGGCTCCAGCTCACGCCCAGAGTGTCGCCAGTGCCTTTGACGGCACGGCGCGGGCCATTCAGGACCTCGAGTTCACCCTCGGGGAGGGGCCGGCTCTGGACTCCTACGCCGAAGGCAGGCCGGTCCTCGTAGACGACGTCGGAAACCTCGATGGCCGGTGGCCGCAGTTCAGCACGGCCGTAGCGGCCATGGGAGTCCGCGCCGTGTTCGCGCTGCCCCTGCAGAGCATCAGGACCAGGATCGGAGTCCTGGTCCTGTATCGCGACGAGGCGGGAGCCCTTTCCGAGGGCGAGCTCGCCGATGCTCTCGGCGTCGCCGACCTGATCACGCAGCTCGTCCTCGTCATGCAGTCCGAGGCGGGCGCAGAAACGGTGGCCTGGGCGCTCGACGTCTCGGATCACCGTGCGGTGGTCCATCAGGCCACGGGGATGATCGCCGTGCAGATCGAGGCCGACGTCGAGGAGGCGCTCGTGCGACTTCGGGCCTACGCCTTCGCCGCCGAACGGCCTATTCGAGAGGTGGCGGGGGACGTGGTGACCGGCCATCTGCGGTTCGACGACCGGTGACCACTCGCTGTGTGCCCCCCATGCGTCTCCAAGTCTCAAACGCGGTGGCAAAATGAGCGCCTACTGATGCATCGGCAAACGGACGGGATCGACGACCCGACGGGGGCAACGTTGACGGAGGGGATGGATTGACGATGGAACGGCGGGATGAATGGTTGGCGCGGACATTCGTCGAACTGGCCGACACCCTTGTCGCCGACTACGACGTCGTCGACTTTCTCTCCACGCTCTCGGAGCGATGCGTGGAGCTTCTCGAAACGGTCGAAGTAGGCCTCGTGCTCCTCGACCGTCACGGCGGGTTGCAGGTGATGGCGTCATCCACCGAACGGATGCGGGTGGCCGAGTTGTTCGAGGTGCAGAACGAGGAGGGGCCCTGTTTCGACTGTCAACGGGGCGGCCAACAGGTCATCAACAAGGCTCTCGACTCGACGAACAAGCGGTGGCCACGGTTCGGTCCCATGGCCCAGGCGGCCGGGTTCCAGATGGTCCACGCCCTGCCGCTGCGCCTCCGCAACGACGTCATCGGCGCCATGAACATCTTCGACACCGAGCTGAAGGACATGACGTCCCCCCAGGTGAACATCAGCCAGGCCCTGGCTGACGCGGCGACCATCGGGATCCTTCAAGAACGCAGTGTCCGGCAACACGTCGACGTGGCGGGGCAGCTCCAAGGAGCGCTCAATTCCCGCATCGTGATCGAACAAGCGAAAGGTGTCGTAGCCGAACAACAGAAAGTGAGTATGGAGGAAGCGTTCGCACTGCTGCGGGGCTATTCCCGATACAATCACATCCCGCTCAGCGAGGTTGCTCGAGCCGTCATCGACCGATCCCTCAGCTCGGCCACGCTTCGGTCTGCTCCCTCACTCGGCCGCGGCGCCGACGAGGCCCGAAAGGCGCCGTGACGAGCTGTCGCAGGGCCCGAGGCGTCGACGGCTGTGTCGGCGCTACGACGTAGATCTGGACGTGTGCTTCTCCCCTCAGGCTGACCTCGTGGGCGGCCTCGTCATCAGTGGGATCGGTGTCGATGTCGTCCGTCACGTGCACCGACGTCGGGACCACATGGCGCTGGCCGCCCTCCCGCTCATCCTTGGCGCCCATCAGCTCGATGAGGCATTCGTCTGGTGGGGCCAAGAAGGGCATGTGCCCTCCGCCATCGGACACGTCGCGTTGTGGATCTATCTGCTGATCGCCTTCGTGCTGCTTCCCATCTTCGTCCCCGTGGCGGTCTGCGCGCTCGAAACGAGCAGGAACCGAAGACTCCTGATGGTTCCGTTCATCGTGATCGGGGTTGGCGTGGCTGCTTGGTTGTTGGCGGCGATGGTACGCGGGCCAGTCAGTGTCACGATGCACCCGTACCATTTGGCCTACACCATCAAGCCCGGTCACGGCATGATCGTGATCACGCTGTATGTGGTCGCATGCTGCGGGACACTGCTGTTCTCCGGATACCGTCATGTCGTGATCTTCGGCGCCGCCAACCTCCTCGCCGTAGTCGTGATCGCCAAGTTGACGGTGGACGGTTTCGCGTCGGTGTGGTGCGGATGGGCGGCGGTGACGAGCGGGGTCATCGCCTTGCACATGCGCTTCGGCAGGCCCCACCGCGCCATCCCCTATGTCCTTACCTGACTGACTTCGCAGATCTGGTATCCGGACGGACTTTCCAAGGTTCCCGAACCCGATTGCTGCCTCGGCCTGCGACGACTCAGGGTGAAGACTGCCGCCAACCGATTGACGGCGACCGTGAGTAGAATTGCGGTTCAAACCTGTCGCCCGAGACCACGGTGACCTGAACGCCCCAAACGGCGGGGTATGTCTTCGCCGTGCAGGCAGGAAATGGACGCCGTGTCCGAGACCCTTCTCGAGAGGTTGGCCGCACCCGGGGCCGCCGTCGATTCACCGGAGCCGAAGCTCGACGGCCCCCCTGCTGGCCCACTCACCTCGGCCCGGGTCGTGACCTCGTTGCTCGTGGCGGGACCCTTGGTGGCATTGGCCATCTTCATTCCGCTCGGTTGGGGTGGGACCAAGACGCTCTGGGGGCTCGGCCTGGCCGCCGCGTTCTATGTCTTCACGGGCTTCGGGATCAGCGTGGGGTTCCACCGGCTCTTCGCCCATCGCAGCTTCTGCCCGAACCGCCTCCTCAAGATCGTGTTGGCGGTGGCGGGGACGATGGCGCTCGAAGGATCGGTCATCAGCTGGGTGACCACGCACCGTCGTCACCACATGTTCAGCGATCGTCCCGGTGATCCGCACTCTCCGGTCAGCTACGGAACCGACAACCCCACCGCCACCCGAGGGTTCCTCTGGGCTCATGTGGCTTGGTTGTTCGCCTCGGACCCCACGAGCCAAAAGCGTTTCGCCCCTGATCTCCTGCGAGATCCCGACCTGGTGATGATCGACCGCTTGTTTCCTGCTCTGGCCGTGCTCTCGCTCGTCATCCCGATGGCGATCGGCTGGTTCGTGACGGGAACGCTCGGAGGAGTTCTCGGCGTGTTCTTGTGGGCCGGACTGATCCGCATGGCTCTGCTGCACCACGTCACATGGAGCATCAACTCCGTCTGTCACCTCTGGGGCCGTCGGCCCTTCACCACCGGCGACAACAGTGCCAATGTGGCTTCGTTGGCCTTGGTCTCGTTCGGAGAGAGCTGGCATAACTTCCACCATGCCGCGCCGGCCTCGGCCCGACACGGTGTCCTCGCCCATCAGGTCGATCTCGCCGCCGGGTTGATCCGGATGTTCGAGAGGGTGGGATGGGTCACCAAGGTCCGCTGGCCCACGGCGACCCAGATCGAGACGTTGACCACTCGCGCCGAGGAACCCACGTCCATCTGAGGTTGTTGCCCGGGATCAGCTCGAGGTTCTCGTTCAGCGAAATACCTCGACGTGGCTCGCTCCCGCCACGACCACCATGCCTCCGGCGATGCTGGGGGCGGCGAAGTGCTGCGGGGTCCCCGTCGTGAGCGCCAGAGAGTATCGGGTGGTCCCGGTGGCGAGGTCGACCCCGTAAAGCATTGACGAGCCGATGTCGATGGTCCACAAGATCCCGCCCGCGATGGTGGGAGAGCCAGCTCCTCCTGTTGGGGAGGTCCACGTCCAACCTCGTGCCATGGTCGGCCCCGGGCCTACCCGCACCTGGGCGATGGTGCCATCGGAGGTGCAGACCACGTACACATCAGGTGACCGGTAGGCGTTGCCACCCCTGGAATTGCAGACATTGATCGACGCTGACTGTCCACCGATCCCACCCAGCTTGCTGACATCGAGCAGGTACGCGGTCTGTTGTTTGCCGACGATGAACATCCTGGCATTTCCGAGAAGGATGGCTGCGGTCGAGCCCAGGTCGCCGTCATCGGCGTTGTCCTGGGCCCAGTTCGCCGGTGCGAAGTACTGACGCTCGGCGAGGGTCGGCGCCAATTCGATCACAGCGTCCCCGTGGTCGTAGGGCTGACCGGCACCGGCGTCGCCATTGCCGGTGACCACAAAGACGTCGCCGGACGAGTCCACCGTCACGCCCGCCGGGGCCCAGATGGCACCTTCACGCGCCGTCGGCACCTCGTAAGCAAGGAGTGACCCGGTGCCCGACTCGGGGACGCCTACCACCCAGCCGTGGTAGTTGCCGCAATCGCCGAAATTCCCCCCGAAGGCGACGATGACGTGGCCGGCGGACAGGGCGAGCCCGGTGCGTTGCAACTGGGCGACAGCGTTCCAGCCGGGCTGGTCGACGTCCCGGGTCCATGACACCTCGTGCGTGGCGATGTCGACCGCAACCACCACGTGCTTCACCGACGTCCCTGACAACGCGGCCGCCGATGCGAACAACGTGCCCGAGGTGGGGTCGATGACCATCGTCGACGTGATCCCCACCGTCGGCGTGATGGCACCGCAAGGGAGGTCGCCGACGGGCACCGGTGAGGCCAGGTGCACGGACCACGCCAGCGTGCCATTGGTGGCGGACAGCGCATAGACCGTGTTGTTCTCCGTGGCCATCAAGACCTGGCCCTTGTAGATGAGCGGCTCTCCGTAGACGGGGCCGTCGAGTGCTGGCGAGGTCCATGCCGCGGTGGGCTTGTGGCCGAAGGCGGGGTCGGTGCTGTCGAGCGACGTGCGGGCGAAGTTCCCGCCGTAGGTGAGCCACGCCGCTGCTGATGACGGCGTGGTTGAGCTCGAACCCGACGTCGATGAGCCCGGCTCCACCGACGTGCTCGACGCCCGTGGCGGACCGGTAGACGAGGAGGGGGACGACATCGCACACGCAGCGCAACCTGCGACGAGTGCCGCCATGATCACGGCGCGCCACAACCTGCGCTTCACCTCTCGCATGAGGCGAGTCTTGTCCCTTCCGCGCCGCCATGCAGGCGCGCAGTGGTGCTGTCGTGCTGGACTGCAGCCCATGGCCAAAGTCCGGATCGGCTTCTTCTCGTTCACCGAGGTCACAGATCCCGCTGAGCACCGCTCGTATAACGATTGGCACCAGCTCGACCACATGCCCGAGCAGTTCCCGATTCCGGGGGTTGTGTTCGGGCAACGGTGGGTGTCGACCCCGGCGTGCCGCCGGATGCGGGCCCTCGACGATTCGGAGCTCGCCCCTGTCCACTACATGACCTTGTACCTCATGGGCGAGCCCGTCGACGCCACCTTGAAGGAGTTCCGCGCCGTGGGGGAGCGACTCCGAGCGGCAGGGCGCTTTCACGAGCACCGTAGATCGCGTCTGTCGGGCCCCTTCGCTGTCACGGGCCTCGAGGCGGCTCCCCGAGTCCTCGTGTCGGCCGAGGCGATTCCCTTCCGACCCAACCGAGGGGTCTACGTCGTGGTGCGCGCCGGGCGCCGGGACTCGACGTCGGGCCCCCGCACACCGGGGCCCGCAGATGACCGGTCCCGCACGGCCGATGAGCGCGACGTGGCGCTGGCCGGTGCACTGCTCGAGGTCGGCGGAGTGGCCGGGGTCTGGACATTCGCTTCCGATGAACGCTTCGACCGTCACGGCTGGCGCCCCGGAGACAAGACCATCACCGTGTGTTACCTCGACGCGGCGCCAATATCGGTCGCGTCTTCACTGAGCGACATCGTGCGGGCCTCGGTCGACGAGAACTCCTGGTCGGTAGTGTTCGCCGGGCCCTTGGAGACGATCACACCGTGGAGCTGGGACTGGTTCGACGACGACGCCTGACCGACATCATCGAGTCTTCGCCGAAGATCAGACCTTGACGATCACCTTGCCCTTGTTCCCTCCCGTGAACACGAGATTGAGGGCCTCGGGCGAGTGCTCGAGGCCCTCGACCAGGTGCTCGGCGTGTTTGACCTTGCCTTCTGCCAGCCACCCGACCATGTCGATCTGTGCCTCGAGGAACCGGTCCCGGTAGTCGAGGACGAGAAAACCCTCCATCCGCCCTCGCTCGATGATCAGATTGAAGATGTTGCGGGGTCCTGGCGGTCTGGTCTTCGCGTTGTACACAGAGATAGCCCCGCACAGGACGATTCGACCCCGCATGGCCAGCTGGGCGAGGCAGATGGGGAGGATCTCGCCGCCCACGTTGTCGTAGTAGAGGTCGATCCCACCGGGGCACACCGACCGCAACGACGCGGCGACGTCATCGGTCTTGTAGTTGATCGCCGCGTCGAACCCGAGCTCGTCGACGATCCACGCGCACTTCTCGGCTGTGCCCGCGATGCCGACGACTGTGGTGGCGCCCTTGATCCGTGCGATCTGACCGGCGACCGAGCCCGTCGCCCCGGCCGCTCCGGACACCACCACGGTGTCCCCTTCGGTCACCCTGCCCACGTCGATCATGCCGTAGTAGGCCGTCATGCCCGGGCCCCAAGCACGCTCAGGACCATGGGGGGGTCGATTCCCGGCGGGATCACCTGCATTGAAGCCGAGCCTTCGTCGGCGATGACAAAGTCCTGCCACCCCGTCAGTCCCACCACGAGGTCGCCGACTGCATACCGGTCACTGTTGGACCGAACCACTTCCCCGACCCCCGCGCCGCGGACAGTCTCACCAATCGGGATGGGCGGGAGATACCCAGGCGCATCGTCCATCCAGGTCCGAATGGTGGGGTCCATGGACAAGTAGCGGACACGCACCAGGGCCTCTCCCGGACCGGGCTCGGGCTCGGGGGACTGCTCCAACCGGGTGGTCGTCTCGTCCACCATCCCCGACGGCCGGGTGGTAAGGACCAGGCGACGGTTCAACTGCACCACCCCTTCAACTGTTCGATGATGGCGAGCGGGTCGGCGCCGATCGGAGTGACGTTGAGCACACTCACCCCCGCTTCCCGGTAGGCGGTGATTCGTTCTTTCACATAGCCGGCGGGGCCCACCAGCGAGGTCAACTCGAGGAGCTCGGCCGGCACCGCCGCGGCGGCCTCGTCCTTCTTTCCGCTCAAGTACAGATCCTGGATGAGCTCGGCCTCGGCCTCGAACCCATATCGACGGGCGAGGGTGTTGTAGAAATTGCGGCCCTTGGCGCCCATGCCGCCCACGTAGAGAGCGGTCATGGGCCGGGCGAACTCGCGCAGATGCTCGAGGCCCTCGCCGATGGCAACGAGTCCTCCCGCGGCGATCTCGAGCGGTCCCAATTCGGGCGCCCGCTTGGCCGAGCCTGCGGCCAGCGCGTCGCCCCATACGCCCTTCGCCCGTTCGGGGATGTACAGGAAGGGGAACCATCCATTGGCCAGCTCAGCTGTCATCTCGACGTTCTTCGGACCCATCGAGGCCACCCACACGGGGATGTCCTGGCGAACCGGGTGATTGATGAGCTTCAGGGGTTTGCCCAGTCCGGTTCCGAGTCTCGGAGGCAGAGGGAGGGGGTAGAGCCCCTCATTGGTCAACACCTCGCGGCGCCACACCTTGCGACAGATGCTGATGATCTCCCGGGTTCGCTCCAGTGGCTGGCTGTAAGGCACGCCGTGCCACCCCTCGATGACCTGTGGGCCCGAGGCGCCGAGACCGAGGATGAAGCGCCCGTTGCTCAAGGCGTCGATCCCGGCTGCGGTCTGCGCCAGCAACGCCGGCGTGCGTGAGTAGATCGGGAGGATGGCCGATCCGATCTCTATGCGCTCGGTCTTCGCCGCGATGTACCCCATCTGGCTGGGCCCGTCGAGGCCGTAGGCCTCGGCCACCCACACGATGTCGAGCCCGGCCCGCTCGAGATCAGCGACATGGTCGGCCGACTCCTTGACACCTCGCGAGTAGTCGAGCATCGTGCTCAGGCGCATTGGGCCTCCTTTCCTTGGGTTGCCCCGGATCGTTGCGAGCGAAAGAGGCACAATGCCGTCACAACGTCAATCACGGCACTATGCCCCCAGGGTGGACATTCCACCGTCGACAGGGATGAGCGCACCTGTCAGATATGCACCGGCCCGCGATGCCAAGAAGATGGCGGCTCCGGCTATGTCGTCGGGGCGACCGATGCGCTTGAGCGGTGCGTTGGCCGCGATCTGTTCGCCGAAGGCCTCGAGTGTCGCCGCCATCATCTTTGACTCGAAGGGTCCGGGTGCGATGGCGTTGACCGTGATCGACGGTGCCAGTCGCTTGGCCAGGTTGCGTGTTAGCTGGTGTACGGCGGCCTTGGACGCGGCGTACGAGTAGGTCTCGAGTACCGAGACCATGATCCCGTCGATCGATCCGATGTTGATGACCCGTGCCGGATCGTCGGGACCCGACGCGGCCCGCAACAGTGGCGTCATGAATTTCGTGGTGTGGAAGAGGCCCTTGACGTTCAGAGACAACACCCGGTCCCAGGCGGCATCGTCGAACTCCTCGAAGGGCGCTCCCCAGGTGTTCCCGGCGTTGTTAACGAGAATGTGGAGCATCGACTCGCGCGCCGCCAACGCATCTGCCAGGGCACGACAGCCGGGTTCAGTGGAGAGATCGGCGGGAATGGCGATGCACTCACCGACCTTCGAAAGCTCGGCGGCGAGCTCGTGACAGGCCTCGGCCTTGCGCGATGAGACGTACACCTTGGCTCCGGCCTCTACGAACCCCGTGGCGATCATCTTGCCGATGCCTCGGGAGCCCCCGGTGACGAGGGCGGTTTTGCCGGCGATGGAGAACAGATCGGTCATGGTCGAGTGCGGCTCTCGGAAAGGGAGGCCGACGCTACCTGGAGCGGCTAGGCACCGCCACCAGGCGATGACGACTGCTCCGGGACCTCATCGGTGCTGCTGCTCTGTCGGTTCATTCGCCGATCTGCGTGTCAAGCTGGGCGCGTGGGATCCGACCGGTCCAAGCGCAACAAGGAAAGGCAATTGCGAGCCGCCCGTCGACGACTCCAGCCCATTCGAGGTGCGCGCGGTAGAAGGCTGAAGCACACGCGGCTGGCCGCGCCGCGCGTCGTCGGGTTGAGCCAATTTGCCCAAGGCCTCACCGGACCGAACCGACGGCGGGAGCCGCGCCATCGTTCCACCGCCTGGATCCTCTCGGCGCTTCCCTTCGTCGTCCTCGTGATCTGGGTCGTGGTGCGCGTCGCCAGCCATCGTTGAGCTTGCCGTCAGCCGCCTGTCGCCGAGAAGTGCTGGTAATCCGGGCTCGCCGTCCAGCGTCCTCCCCACAGCCAACCGACGGACGCGAAGGCGTCCACCAATTGACCGCCGGGCACGGCCATGCCCGGCCGGAACCGCGAGCGGTCCAGATACGGCGCCCCCGCCGCTGGCTGCACCCGCCCACCTTCGAGGTACGGATTCTCCACCGGGTTCACATCGATCGCCTCGCCGTACGCGTGCACCGACCACGACGGGGGTCCCGGTGCCACCGCGTACCGGCAATTGAATCCCGACGTGTTGTCATCGGCCATGGAGGCCGGGTCCTGACCACCGAAGGCGTCTTCGGGCTGCATCTGGTGAATGGGGAAGTGCTCGGCAAAGAGCTCGCCGAACACCGTCAACACCGCGGTCGTCACCGTGCTTCTCACCACCATGGTGCCGAGGTGCCGCTGGCCGTCGAATCCCCAGTAGCTCATGGTGAGCAGCCGTAGCTGCGTCGGCCCCACCGGGCAGCCCGGTCTCCATGTGGCCGAGATCTGGGCCGCGTCGACAGGGGCCATGGAGCCGACGAACCCAGTCGAGCTCGACGGTGCAGCAGCGGGGTGGGGTCCGGAGGTGGGTGGCGCGACAACCGTCGTCGTGGTGGAGGGCGTGGTCGAAGGCGCGGTGAAAGCCGAGGTGGAGGGCGAGGTGGACGAAGGCATCGGGTCGCCTCTGACCTGGGAATGGGTATGGGAGGTGGCGATCCGCGCTGTACTGGAGCATGCGGCCAGGAGTCCGCTGCAGAGGAGACCGGTGGCGACCAGGACAACGAGGAGGCGCGCGGGGCGCGGCACGGGCGCGCACCATAGCCGGGGGAGCTCTCCTCTCGTCTTGTCCGGTCTGAGCCTGGTCTTGGTGGTGCTTCTCGCCAGCTGCGGTGCTTCGGGTCATGCGGCCGCTCGACATCGGGTGGCCACCCATGTGACGACGTTGACGACGAGCACGGCCCCGACGACTGTTCCCGCCCCCGTGGCGACGACCGTGGCCCCGACGGTGGCGGCCCCGGCCCGGGTGAAGGTGGCGGCCCCGGCCCCGGTGACCACCGCGCCGCGCCCGGTGACCACGACGCCTCCTGTCCCACTTCTGGTGACGCGACTCGTGGGTGTCGGGTCTGCGACGCAGGTCATCGCGGTGAGCGCCTCGGGTTACGGGCAGACCACCGCCACCCTGACCGCCTATCAGCAGGACGCGGCCGGTTGGCACCAGGTCTTCGGCCCGTGGCAGGCCCGTGTCGGCTACAACGGATTCGCCCCGCCGGGACAGAAGCGTGAAGGAGACGGTCGGACGCCGTCGGGCTCGTATGGGTTCGACTTCTTCTTCGGGGTCTTCGGCAATCCCGGCGTGCGATTCCCGTACCGGTCGGTCACCGGGCGCAACCTCGTCTGGGACGACGACCCCTCGAGCCCGCTCTACAACCAGTGGGTGGACACCGATACCGCCAACCCAGGGGCGACGCCCGAGCCCATGGACCAGACGCCGGTGTACGACTACGGGGCGGTGATCAGCTACAACACGAGCCCGACGGTCCCCGGCTCAGGCAGTGCCATCTTCCTCCATGTCTCTGATGGTGCCGCCACCACGGGCTGTGTCGCTCTCCCGACCAGCGAGCTGCTCGCCATCTTGCGCTGGCTCAGCCCTTCGGCCCAGCCCCGGATCATCATGGGCACGGCGGCCACCATCGCGCCGTAGCAAGTGCTTGTTTGATGGAGCTCGTCTCGCCGTGGACGGGTTCGCGCCGTAGCGTGGACGGCGTGGATGACGTGTTCGAGGTCGTGCATCGTCAGCGTGCGTGTCGGCGCTTCAGTGAGGAACCAGTCGATGACGGCACCGTCGAGAAGGTGCTCGATGCCGCCACCTTCGCCCCCAGTGCCGAGAATCGTCAACCGTGGGTCTTCGTCGTCGTGCGCGACGACCAACGGCGCTCGGCCATCGGCGCACTCACCCGCCAGGCGTGGGAAGGCGGGGGTCGGGCGCATTCGGTGGGTCGGTTGACCCCTGCGCTGCTCGCCGATGTCGAGACGGGGGCACAAGGTGGAGTGGCTGGGGCCCCGGTTCTCGTCGTCGTGTGCGGCGACACCCGCCTCGGGGACCGGCGCGTGCTTGAGGCATCGGTCTTCCCTGCCATCCAGAACCTCCTTCTGGCCGCCACCGCCGTGGGCTTGGGCTCCTCGCTCACCACGTTGCCACTGGTATTCGGCGGAGAACTGGCGGCGATCGTCGAGCTACCGACCGAGGTGCTGCCGATGGCGGTCATCCCGCTGGGCTGGCCGGCGCGCCCGTTGTCGCCACCGCGGCGTCTGCCGGTTGCCGAGAAGGCACACCGCGAGACATTCGGCACCCCATGGTGAGTCCTACCTAGATCTCACCGTGCTCCGACGCGCCACGTCGGACTACGGTCGCCTCGATTCCGAAAACGAAGTCTGGAGGGGCGCACCGTCCGATGCAAGAGCACCGCTACTCCGTGATCGTGGACGGCACGCCGCCCGAAGTGTGGGGGTTGTTCTGGTACCGAGGCCCTCGCCGCCCCACCTCATCGGGTGTGTCGATCGAGATCCTCCACCCGGGTGACGCGGTCGGAGAGGGCCTGGTTCGGCACTGTACTTTCCGGGTGCCGCGCTACCTGCTGTCGGGGGGAGTCGGGAAGTCTTGGGAGTGGCTGACCGAGGTCACCCCGCCGGTGTCATGGAAGTACGACGCCGTGGGCAAGCCCTTGTGGTCCATCGCCGAAGGCCGTACCCGGCTCGAGGACCTAGGGGACGGTCGGACGAAGATCCATTTCAGTGAGACCTACCACGCCTTCAACCCGGTGCTGCGCGTCCTGCTCGAACGCCGTGTCCACCACTTCATCTCGAAGGACAACGACCGCTTGATCACCACGGCGATCAACGATGGGATCCGCCGGCTGCGCGCCGCTCGGGGATCGGGACCCGCCACGGCCGAAGGTGGGCCGAACGGCGCAACGTGACGTGCCGGAACCTTCGGGGGGCCGGGAGCCTCTGGTAGGCGTGGAGCAGCTCGTCCGGGCGGCTCGGCGAGGAGATGCCGCGGCCATGGACGCGCTCGTGCGCGAGCTGATGCCGTATGTGGGCCGGGTGTGTGGGGCGATTGCCCTCGACCGCGGAGACGACGCCATGCAGGAGACCTTCATCGCCGTGTTGCGTAACCTCGGGTCGTTGCGCGAGCCCGCCGCATTGCACGGCTGGGTGCGCCGGATCGCGGTGCGCGAATCGATCCGAGTCGCTCGGGGCGGGCGCGAAGATCCCGTCGACCCCGCCACGTTGGTTTCCAACACGGTCGCCCCCGTCGACGTGGCCACGGTGGTTGACGTCCGGACGATACTGGCGGGGTTGGCCCCGGAGCAGCGGGCCATTCTCGTCCTCCGTGATGTCGACGGGTTGAGCGAGACCGAGGCGGCCGGGCTTTTGGGGGTGGCGGAGGGGACAGTGAAGTCGCGGTTGCACCGGGCCCGGTCGGCCTTCATCCGGCGGTGGGAACCATGAGCGACCTCGGGCGCCGATGGCCGGTGGCGGAATTCGGCCCCATCGCGCGCGCTCGGGCGCTGGGTGCCTCCCTCCCCAGCGCGGCGTGGACCGAGGGAATCCTCGATGCTCCCTATGACACGGCATGGCCATGGATCGCCGATCTCGAGGTCTCGGTTCCGCGCTTCGACACACAGGTGCGAAAGGTCCGAGTCTTGGAGCGCGCTCCCGTGGTTGGGGCGCAGCGACTGAGGATCACCGCGTCGACCTTTGGGATCGCCTTTCCCTTCGACGTGCGCCTCGAGGATGGCTTCTGCCTCATGCAGGCTCGAGCCCGCCTCTACCTGGTGTTGATGGCCGCCGAGCCGCACGATGGTGGCACTCGCACCCGCTTCTTCCATCTCGAGGCCGTTCCCCTCCCCGGCACCCGATTGCTCCGGGGCTATCTCCAACGGGTCGTCGACGCCGACTTCCGGAACCTCGCCCGGCTCGCGGCACGGGGCTTCTGACGCCATCGCCGCCGCGCGCTGCGGTTCCGAGGTCGCCGCTGGTGGCCGATACTGTGCGGAGGTGCCCGTGATGAGCGTGACTGAGCTCCAAAGCCTTCTCGACGGGACCTTTCCCGACTCACC
Source organism: Acidimicrobiales bacterium (assembly GCA_035532735.1). Lineage (GTDB taxonomy): Bacteria > Actinomycetota > Acidimicrobiia > Acidimicrobiales > UBA8190 > Chersky-840. Next base: position 29,571 of record DATKQM010000054.1, read on the forward strand.
TCCTCCGTATTTCATCGAGGAGACCGGCACCTGGGGCGCCAGGATCAGGCTCCCGATCACCGAGCTGCACAGCCGCCCCGGGGGAACGGTTTCGGGGCCGGCGCTCATGGCGCTGGCCGACGCGGCGGCGTGGTTGGCGATCCTGGCGCAGATCGGTCCGGTCCTTCTGGCGGTGACGACGAGCCTCCACATCGACTTCCTACGCAAGCCCGCTCTCGTCGACGTGCTGGCCGATGGTCACCTCATCAAGCTCGGAAAGCAGTTGGGTGTGGTCGACGTCGGGTTGCGCTCCGATGGGCACGAGGAACTCGTGGCCAAGGCGCAGGTCACCTATTCGATCCCACCCCGGTAGCAGATCCCCGCTCGACAACATGCTCGAGGAGAAAGGCACGGCGAGGACAATCCTTGGCGGCCCGACGCGCCAGCTCGACGAGGTGCACCGGCACCGGCCTCCCGTCGACGATCGGGTAGCCCCATTCGTCAAGGCCGACGAGCTCGGGGAGCAGCTCGGCGCAATATCCGTACGCCTCGCACGCGATCGGGTTCACCTTGATGACAGATCTCACGATGCCGCCGCCCATGGCGCGATCACGGTCCGGGGAAGGACCGAGGGCGCGTCTCGAAATGCGCACGGCCGTCCGGAGCCGTGGGCGGCGGCATCCGAGGCGAAGACCGACAGCGCGCTGCGCACCATCCGGGCGACGCCATCGGGGTGTCGACACGCACCGCGCCCGTCCACGGAGGTCAAACGCATCTCCAGTCGCCCGATGGCATTGGGATCGGGCGCCCCGACGGCCAGATGCCCCAGGTCGTCGGCCAGGGCCGGAAGGCCGAAGACACAGGGGCCGCACTGCCCGGCACTCTCGCCGGCCATGTAGCGCGCCAGTCTCGCCGTCTCGGCGATCCCACAGGCGCGTTCGGTAAGGACCACGAGCACCCCGGGGCCGACCACCCCGCCCACCGTGGCCAGCGGACGCGGCGCATAGGGGGTGTCCAGCGCGCCCGCTGATACCCAGCTGCCGCCGAAGCCCCCAGTCAGCACAGCCGCGACGGCTCCGGTTGGCCGGGTGCGCTCGATGACCGAGCCCAGGGGCGTTCCCATGGCGACCTCGTAGACGCCGGGATGTTCGACGCCACCCGACACTGTCACGAGCGCGGTTCCAGGGGCATCGCTCGTGCCCACAGCGCGGAACGCGGCCGCGCCGTAGTGGGCGACGAGCGCCATGTGCGCAAGCGTTTCGGCATTGTGCACGAGGGCGGCGCTGCGACCGATGGTGAGAGGGGTTCTCTTGTCAGGCCGCCAGCTCGGCGCGCCGACTCCGCTGTCGAGCCATGACACCAATGCCGACTCCTCGCCCCCGACATACCGTCCCGGAGGGCTCTTCACCTCGATGGGCACCGGAGCGAGTGAGGTTCCGGCCCGTTCGCTCACGGCCCGGATGACACCGCCGGAGATGTCGTGGCGATCAGCGGCGACACACACCACGATCCTGCTGGCTGCCAGGGCGCTCGCCGCCAACTCGGCGCCGTCGAGCACAAGGTGGGGCACACACGACAGGAGGACCTTGTCCTTGGCGCTGGCGGGCTCACCCTCCATGGCATTCACCACGAGCGTACGGTTCCCTCGCGCCGACCCGACGAGCCTGAGTTTGAAGGCCGACGGGAACGACGCCCCACCGCGACCGACGAGACCAGATGCTTCAATCTCAGCCGCAAAGCGCTCGGGCCAACTGCGGTCGCCGTGTTGGGGGAGCGGAGGCGACCCGTGGTGCGCGAGGTGCGATGCGAGCTCGGCACTGCGGTGGGATCGCCAGGCGCCGAGGAGCGTGGCGCGGTCGGCGCCACCGCCGGTGCGAACGACACCGTTGTGGGCCCCCGTGGCGATGGGGGCGGCGAAGGTTGGAGCAGTGACGGTGGACATGAGATCGTTCCTCGTGAGTTAGGCGGAGAGGTGCTTGACAGGGACACCGGAAGGACGTTGGTGAACCGGGACGAGTGCCAGCGCATGGCTCTTGCGCCTGACGGCCAGCGACACCCTCCAGATGGCAGCGCCGACCACGGCGGCGATGCAGGCCACGCTCAGGCCGGTCACCCACCGTTGGCCCATGTCGGTTCCCATGCCAAACGCATGCGAGAGCGCCACCGGCCAGCTGAGATAGGCGAGCCAGTGCACGGCCCTCCAGGTCCCGGGGCGCATCTTGTGACGGAGGTGACTGGTGACGGCCACGGCGATCAACAGGTCGATGCCTATCGAGCCGAGCCCCACCCAGAGTCGTTTGTACGACGATGCAAAGGGGACGACGACCGCCGCCCATCCGATGTGCACGTAGGTGTCGATGACGCTCGTCAGGATGTGACAGGCCAGGAATCCCATCGTGATCACCGAGATGCGGCGGTGCAGGTCTTGGACCGAAAAGGCAGGCCAGCGCGAGCTGACGGCCCGGTTGGCGGTGAGGATGCCGACCAGGGTCGTGGTGGTCAGGAGGACCAACGCCACCAGACCGGTGGCCCTCGTCGCGTACCAGAGGACGGGGGAGCTCATGACGGGTGGTGGGCCATCGGGCCGGAGCCAAGACCGGGTCCGTTGCCGGGGGGCCACCCGTTGAGCGCGATGACCTGGCCATCGTGGCGGACCAGGCGGACGGGCAGGCCGAACTCGATGAGCTTGGGCACCGCTTGTCGGCCCCAGACGACAGCCGCGGTGCTCGCAGCGTTGGCATCCACGCAGCTCTCACCCGAGGCGGACACGAGCGACCAATACGGCGATACGCAGTTGCCGGTGGTGGGATCGATGATGTGATGCAGACGTCGTCCGCCTCGCTGCCACGTCCGCACCTCTGTGCTCGAAGACGCCATCCCACCTGTCTCGATGGAGACCACCTGCTCCACGGTCTCGACCGGGGTCGAGGAATCGGGTGCGATGCCGACGGCCCAACCACCGGGAGGCGCGGTCCCGGCGGTTGCGATGTCGCCGCCGATGCTCACGAGGACCCCCGTGTGCACACCGCGCGCGATGCGCCGCGCGGCCCGGTCGGCGACGAGGGCTTTGGCCGACGCCCCGAGGTCGATATGGGTGCCAGGAGGTATCCGCACCGTGCGGTGGTGCGGGTCGAGGTCGATCTGCCACCAGCCGGGGGCGGGCCGCGGGGCATCATCGAGGTCTGCGCCGAGGAAGTCGAGGTCCGCGTAGTCCCGGTCATATCCCAGGGCCTCGATGGCACTCCCCACGGTGGGGTCCACGGCTCCGTCGGTGCGTCGCGCCACGTCGCACGCCACCGTGATGGCGTCGAAGAGAAGCGGGGTCACCTCGACTCGGATGCCGTCGGCCCGGTGTAGTGCAGACAACTCCGAGTCGGTCCGGAAGCGACTGCAGGCCGCGTCGATGGCGAAGAGCTCGTCGCGCAGGATTCTCGCCGCCTTGTCGACCTTGGCGGTTTCGGTAACGGCCACGATCGCCGTTGTTCCGATGGCCCGCATGGTGCGGAGCGCATGACCTGTGGTCGATCCTTGCCCGGCACCAGCCCCGGAGTTGTCGCGGTTCAAGAAGGGCGTTCGCATATCAGTGCGAAGTTCCACCCGACACGACGGTTGCCGACTTGGTCGTCGTCCTCGGGGCCGTGGTCGTCGTTGTCGTTTTCGCAGCTGTCGAGGCGACCGCAGACGCGGAGTCGTCCGAGGAGGAGTCGTCCGACGAGCTGCCTGATGAGCTCGTGGTGTCTTGGGGGGACGTGCTCGACGTTGAGCCGGTCCCCGTGGTCGTCGGTGTGGTCGAGCTGACGGCGAAGTCGGCGGAGGCGGTGGTCCCCGGGATCTGCTTGGAGACGACGAGACCCAGGACTGCCGCGGCCGCAGTGGCCAGGATGGCCACTGCCCTCGTGGTCCGGCGCACTCTGGTGGTGGCACCATCGCGCCGCCCGGCTCCGAGCTGCGCGGGTCGACGTGATGGTTGCGCCGAGGGTCCGGTCGAAGGGCCTTGAGGAGGAAGTGTGATCGGGGGTTCGTTCATGTCGTGCATGTCACCATGCGAAGCTCGCGACCCTCGCACAGCCGGCTATGAGCCGGCTGTGAATCCTCCTCGGGCATCGAGGCCTCCAGCCGCGTCCGGTTCAGGTCCTTGTTGTTCGGGGGCCCCGGACAGGGGGAGGCGGACCGTGAAGACGGTGCCTCCGTCGGACCCGCTGCTGGCGGTGACGGTGCCACTGTGGGCGTGGGTGATCGACGCCACGATCGACAGGCCCAGGCCCGCCCCTCCCATGCCACGCGAGCGTGACGGGTCGGCGCGAAAGAAGCGCTCGAAGACCCGGGTGGCCTCCTCGGTGCTCAGCCCCGGACCATCGTCCGCGACGCTGATCACGGCGTCATGGTGGTCCGTGTCGACGGTGACGACGGTGCGTGTCCCGGCCGGACAATGCGTGCGGACGTTGGCGAGCAGGTTGTCGAGCACCTGGCGCAGTCGCATGCGGTCACCCACGATCTCGACAGGGTGCGAGGCGACGAGCCGGACCGGCCATTGCGGGCCCACGGTCGACGCCGTCTGCACGGCTTCTGCCGCCACACCCAGGAGCTCGACTTCCTCACGCTCGAGCGGTCGACCCTCGTCCAAACGGGCGAGCAGGAGGAGATCCTCGACGAGACTCCCCATCCGGGCCGTCTCGCTGCGGATACCGTGCATCACCCGCTTCAGGTCGTCGGCGCGCGTCGCCGCTCCCTGCTCGAACAGCTCCGCGTAGGCCGACACCGCGGTGAGCGGGGTGCGCAACTCGTGCGAGGCATCGGCCACGAACTGCCGCATCCGAGCCTCCGAGGCCCGCAGGTCTTGTTCGGTGGCATCTCGTTGGGCGAAGGCCCTTTCGATGCGTCCGAGCATGACATTGATGGCCCGGGCCAGACGCCCTACCTCCGTTCGTGCTTCGTCGCCGGGGACGCGCTCGGCGAGCTCGCCCCGGGCGATGGCCTCAGCGGTGGCTTCCACGGTGCGCAGAGGGCGGAAGCTCACCCGCACCAGCCACCATCCCAACAGGAGAGCGGCGAGCAGGGCAGCGCCGCTCACGGCGAGCTCGACCGCTACCAAACGGTCCAAGGTGGAGATCGTCGAGCCGACGGGGAGCCCGATCACGAGTTGTCCTCCCGAATAAGGCCCGCCGCTCAGCACCGACACCCGTAGCCGATATTGCGAGTCCGCGCTGGTGAAGTAGACCGTCGGCTCGTGAAAGTCGGCCGTGTCGGAGACAAAGCCCGTGATCCGCGTCGGCAGCGTGGGATCTGCAGACTCGCTCCCACCTAACGGCGCGGGCTGCATCGACCGGCACAAGATGGCATTGGAGGCGCTCCGAACCTCGATGAACGTGCCGGGATCGAGCTCGCGGAGCAGGTCTTCGCTGAGGCCGGCGAAGCCGTTGCATGTCGGAGGTTGCGATGACGCCTCGTTGGCCGGCTTGCTGGTCGATGACGCAGGCGACGTCGTCGTCGGCAAGGTCGGTGGGAGGCTCGGAGGAAGCCCGCCGGCGTTGTTCGGCGCGTTCCCATCCGATGAGGGGAACGCGCCTCGACCAAGGGCACGGCGCGACCTGCTCCCGAGGGCGCCTTCGATGGCAATGTGCGACTGCTCCATCGACTGGTCGATGCGGTTGTAGAGGAACGATCGCAGCTCCTGGTAGGTGACCACATCGGCGATCGCCAGCGCCGTGAGCGCCACGGCGCCGACGGCGAGGAGCAGCCGGAGCCGCAGCGACACCTAGGAAGCCTCGGATTCACGCAACGTGTAGCCGACGAGCCGGATTGTGTGGATGAGCGGCGGCCCGTGGAGTTCGAGCTTCTTGCGCAGGTAGCTCACATAGGTCTCGACGACGTTGGCCTCACCGCCGAAGTCATAGTGCCAGACGTTGTCGAGGATCTGCGCCTTGGACAGCACCTGCCGGGGATTGCGAAGGAAGAACCGCAACAGGTTGAATTCCGTCGCCGTCAGCTGGATCAGCGCACCCCCCCGTCGCACTTCGTGCGCCCCTTCGTCCATCTCGAGGTCGGAGAACTGCAAGAGACCCTCGTCGGCGGAATCCACTCCGGCACGGCGCAACAGTGCCCGGGTCCGGGCGATGATCTCGGCCAAGGCGAAGGGTTTGGTGACGTAGTCGTCACCGCCGACGGTCAGCCCCGCGATCTTGTCCTCCAAGGAGTCGCGAGCGGTGAGGAAGAGCACCGGCGCCCGGATGCCGTCGGAGCGCAACCTCCGGGTGACCTCCAGTCCGTCGAGGTCGGGGAGCATGACGTCGAGAACGATCAGGTCGGGTGGTCGCTCCTGTGCGGCGACGAGTGCAGCCCGGCCCGACATGGCCTCTTCGACCTCGAATCCCTCGTACCGCAACGATGTCGCCACGGCGTCGACGATCGAAGGCTCGTCGTCGACGACGAGAACTCGGTTCCGCTTCGTGTCCATGGGTGATGTCCCTCCTGTCTCGAGGATGGACGGCCCGCTTGCGCGGCCCCTGTGTGTCTGCTGTGCGCCCCCTGTGAATCGATACCCCCGGGAGTCGTCGCGTCCACGGAATGTTCCTCAGCAACCGAAGATCGTCGTATTCCCTGGTCACAGGGCCCAGATCGGAGACCCTCCAGCTTGACCAGGGCTCGGCCGAGGTTCACTCCTGATGATCAGACGTCCGGGACCGACAGCTTCAGACCCGCCCCGAGGTTAAAGGCCCAGGGGCCGGAGGCCGATCGACCACATAGCCGATCGACAATGCCGATGGACAAGTAGGCATCGATCGAACGGAGACCTTTCATGGCTACCTACGAGGGCTGGGCACCCGACCCGTTCGACGCGCATGAAGTTCGCTATTTCGTGAATGGGTTGCCCACCAAATTGGTTCGAGACGGATCGGTCGAGGCGTTCGACGACCTTCCCCCCCGATCGACCTGGCCCCAGAGCCTCCAGACACCCCGACCAGCCGAACCGATCGCCGTAGAACCGGTCCACCCGATTGCTCGGGCCCCGGTCGAGTCGCCGGTCAGCCACGCCCAGGTCGAGCCGATTGCTCCGGTCCCGGTCGCGCCGCCGGTGATCCACTTCCACGCTGCGGTCGACCCGGTTGTTCCGGCCCCGTTCGAGCCGGTTTTGCAGCCTCCTCCTCCTCCTCCTCCTCCTCCTCTGGGGACGTCGTACTGGACGCCGCCACCTGCTCCGGGTGCTGGCATCGAACAACCACAGGGTCCTGGGACGAGCCCTCCGGTCCAGGCGTTTGGCGAGACCAGGTCATTCGCTCTCGGCCACACCGACACGTTCACGGTGGGTTCCGAGCTGCCCCCGCCCCGTCGCCCCTGGAGACGGTTGGTCACCGGCATGGTGGCGGTCGTCGTCCTTGCCGCTGCGGGCAGTGTCATCGCCGTCGCCGCCGGCGGCAAGACCGCCGAAGCCGCAGTCATCGACTCGGTCAACAGCACCATGGCCTATCGGACAGCTCACATCACCATGAACCTGTCGGCCCGAGAACCTACGGGGACGATCACCGGCACAGGCACAGGTGGCATCGACTTCACCAACAACGCCATGGAGCTTCGGTTCACCACAGATGCGGCCACCCAGCAGATCACGATCCAGGCCGTCTATCTGGGTGGGTCGATCTACGAGAACATCCCCGGTATCGACCAACTTGTCCCGGGCAAGTCCTGGGTCTCGATCGACCTCTCGGCACTCGGCGTCTCGGCCAGCCAGAGCACCGGCTCGCTCGGTACCGCCGACAATCCCGCCGCCATGCTCCGGCTCCTCACCCAAGAGGGCAACACCGTGGTTCCATTGGGTTCGTCTTCGATCGAGGGCACGCCGGTGCAGGGTTACTCGGTCACGCTCAACTCCGCGGCCATCGAGAAACAACTGGCCGACGCCAAGTTGCCGTCTTGGATGACCGCAGCTCTCAGTCACGTGGACATCGGGGACACCACCGTGAAGGTCTTCGTGGACGGCTCGGGGCTTCTACGCCGCATGAGCATCGGCCTCACCGAGACGGTCTCATCGTCGGGGACGGTCAGCGTCAACGAGAGCCTCGACTTCTCCGACTACGGATCGCCAGTCGACGTGAGCGCGCCGCCGGCGGACCAGGTCATGAGCTTCGAGCAGTTCCTCAAGGACGCCGAGGCCGCGGCGGGGGGCACCTCGTCCTGACCCGACGACACGCCGTCAGGTCGACTGTCCGCTCGGCCGGTCGCGCAGCTCCAGCCGGATGACCTCGTAGGTCTCCCGGGCGGCACCGGTCCCAGCCACGCGGTGCACCTCCTGGCGGAACTCGGCCGCGATCTCCTCGGAGTCCTCGAGATCCCCGTCCCAAAGAGAGATGCCAGCCACCTCGACCCGAGACCCGCGTTGGGACTGGAGCACCACGACGCCCACAAAATGAGGAAGCGCGCGGTAACGCGGCAGGACGTCCTCGTCGATGGCACGCAGGACCTCTGGGAGTGCTTCGGCTTCGATGAAGAAATTGACGGTGCGACCCTTCATGGTCGTGCTCCGATCGCGATCGGTGAACCCCCGCACCCCAGGTTAGGGCGCGCCGTTGGCTCCGACAGGACCACTGCGCCGCAGCCGGTACGACACCGTCGTCTCATCACACATCATGTCACTCTCATCACACGGCCTTGGCACGGACCACGAGACCCCTGCCGATAACTCGACGGGACACGGTCGCGTCAGCCGAGCCGATCACGCATCGGAACGGTGGGGTCAGGTTTCGAGCTCCTTGGCGACGCGCGCGCCGAGCCCCGGATCGACGTTCCGCCAGTACTCCTTCACCCGTGACAGCACAGGCTCGCCAACCCCGGCGCTCACGTGAGCGACGATGTTGCTCACCAGTCGGTCCCGCGCCGCGTCATCGAGTACGTCGCGGACCAAGGTCCCGGCCTGGCCGAAGTCGTCGTCCTCGGCATGCAGCCCGTAGGTGGCCCGGACGAACCCGCCGTCCACGTCCCACGACGGGTCGGTCCCGAACCGCTCGGGTTGCGCTTTAGGGCCCCCGAAGGAGTTCGGCGCATACACAGGGTCCGATGGGTTCTCGTAACGCATCTGTCCGTCGCGGTTGTAGGAGTGGACGGGGGAGCGGGGCCGGTTGACCGGGAGCTCCTGCGCGTTGGCCCCGACCCGGTGCAGGTGCGTGTCGTGATAGCTGAACAGCCGTCCGAGGAGCATCTTGTCGGGTGACGGACCGATCCCCGGCACCATGTTGGACGGCTCGAAGGTCGACTGCTCGATCTCGGCGAAGTAATTGTCCGGATTCCGGTCGAGCACCATCCGGCCCACCCGGATCGCCGGGTAATCCCGATGCGGCCACACTTTGGTGAGGTCGAAGGGGTTAAACCGGTAGGACGGCGCGTCGTCGAAGGCCATGACCTGGACATAGAGCGACCAGGATGGGTGCTCGCCGCGTCCGATGGTGTCGTAGAGATCTCGGATGTGTGCATCGGGGTCGGCCGCAGCGATGCCGGCGGCCTCGTCGTTGGTGAGGAATTCGTTGCCCTGATCGGTCTTGAAGTGGTACTTGACCCAGAACCGTTCACCCCCGGCGTTGATCCACATGTAGGTGTGACTCGAGAACCCATCCATGTGTCGCCAGGTGCGGGGAATGCCACGGTCTCCCATCAACACCGTCACCTGGTGCGCCGACTCGGGGGACAGGGTCCAGAAGTCCCACTGCATGTTGTTGTCGCGCAGGTGGTTGTCGGCCCGCCGCTTCTGGGAATGGATGAAGTCCTGGAACTTCTGGGGATCCCTGATGAAAAAGACGGGGGTGTTGTTCCCGACCATGTCGTAGTTGCCCTGCTCGGTATAGAACTTGATGGCAAATCCCCGCGGGTCGCGCACGGTGTCGGGGGAGCCGAGCTCACCCGCCACGGTCGAGAACCGCACCAGCAGGTCGGTCCTCACCCCCGGCTGGAACAGAGCCGCCTTGGTGTATCCCGACACGTCTTCTGTGGTCTCGAAGAACCCGTGCGCGCCGCCACCTTTGGCATGCACCACCCGTTCGGGGACCCGCTCGCGGTTGAAGTGCTGCATCTTCTGGACCAGATACGTGTCTTGGAGCAGGATGGGCCCGTCGGGACCGACGGTCAGGGAGTGCTCGTCGCTCGTCGCCGGGATCCCGGCATCGGACGTGGTGTACTCGGGGGAATCGCTCATTGTCCGGCTTCTTTCTCCTTCACGGACGTTGTTCCAACCTGATCCGTTGTCGAGGGCTGGCACTCCGGGCACAGCCCCCAGAATGTGACCTCGGCTTCGTCGAGGACGTAGCCGCGGCTCTCTGACGGGGTGAGACACGGCCGCCGACCCACGGCGCAGTCGACGTCGGTCGTCGACCCGCAGGCGCGGCACACGATGTGGTGATGGTTGTCGCCCACCCGCACCTCGTAGAGCGCGGGGCTGCCGGCGGGCTCGATCCGTCGCACGAGGCCCACGGCCACCAAGGCGGCGAGGACGTTGTAGACGGCCTGGGTCGACACCGCTCCGAGGTCTTGTCGCACGATCCCGATGACCGTGTCGGTGTCGGAATGCGGTCGGGCCGCAAGAGCCTGGATCACCCCGAGTCGAGCGGCGGTCACCCGCAATCCCGCCGCCCGCAACGCCTCGGCCACGTCGATCTGGGGGCTGTCGACACGGACTCCGGGCATGGGATTACTTTAGGGTGGATCGCTAAATAGAGTCAATCTATTTACAACCAAATCCGACCTGCCGGTCTGACCTGCCCGTCTGGTGGCCGGCCCCCTCAGGGCAGGGGATGAGAGGCGAAGAACGCCCACATGAGGTCGTTGGCGTTGAGGGCGTCGGACTGCGGACCCAGCACTCGGGTGAGCGATCTCGGCAGACGGGGACCTCCGGGCCATTCGTGGCCCTCACCCGCGATGGAGTAGAGCTCGACACTGGCACCGCTTCGACACCCGCTGTACCGGGTGAGGGTGACGCCAGCGGCCGGCTGGGAAGTCGCCGCCGAGGTGGAACAGCCGTCTTGGACGGCCCAATCCCTCGCCGCCTGGGGGACCGAGTACGTCCAATAGGCCTGACCGTTGCCGTCGTAGGGATCCACCGGGTCGGCGGTGCCGTGGAAGGCGAGGACCGGGACCGGCCTCGTCGTGGGGCACGGCGTGGGTCGGCGCAAGCCGCTCACGGGGGCGATGGCCGCGAACGTGCCGGCCGCGTCGCAGGCGAGCTGGCTGGTGATCCGAGAGCCGCCCGAGAACCCCGTCGCGTACACCCGGTTCCCGTCGATGCAGTAGCGCTGTTCGAGGACGTGCACGAGCGTGGTCAAGAACGTGATGTCGTCGGCAGATCCGGCGGGAACCGACTTACCGCCCACGAGAGGCACACCCGGAACGTTCCAGTCGAAGCCCGAGCCCTCGGGGATCAACCCCTGTGGGTAGGCGACGATGAACCCGTTGCTGTCGGCGGTGCCGTCCATGGCGGAGAACGCCTCTTGATCAGCAGCCGTGGTCCCACTGCCGTGCATGTTGAGCACGAGAGGGACCTTGCTCGAGTCCGAATAGCCGGTTGGGACGTGCACGATCACGGTTCGATTCCGCCCCCCGACCGACAGAGTCTGGCTGGTCGATCCCGCGCTGGCCCCGGTCCCGCATCCGCTCCCACCGTTGTGGCTCGAGGCCGACAGCGTGGATGTGGCCGACGCAGCCGGTGTCCCCGATGCCGGTGTCCCCGGCGTGGCGGAGCCTGATTGCCCCCCGCATGCGGTCAGGCCGACGGCGGCGGTTGCGGCGCTCACGAGCCACCTCATGTGCCTTTTCATGATGGGCGAAGAGTAGGGCCTCGGCTTTTCCGGCTCTCCTGACTGATCCGTGGGTCGATTTGGCCAGCTGAAGAGGCCAGACCTCCCGATCGCGTCGGCCGGGTGAAGATGGGGCGATGGCACGAAGGACCCCCGACTGGTCACCCGAGAGCGAAGAGGACTACGAGGTTGCTCGTCGAGCACTGAAGAAGCGGTTCGCCCAATGGCGAACATCCGTGGGCGCGGCGCCCGACAAGGATGCCGGAGAGGCACCCATCCATTACAAGTGGGCCTTTCTCGACGGACATTTAACCCGCTGGAGCTGCGCGGACCTTGACGAGGTCTATCTCGAGCTGCACCCGGCCAAGGTGATGGTCGACGACGAGGATCTCGGCGACGTGCTCGACGAAGCGAAGGCCTTCGTGACCTTCTTGGACGAGACGGGGCTCCTCGCCCCCGACAGCGAGCCGGCCGACGTGCTCGTCGACCATCTCGACGCCATCGAGGGCCAGTTCCGCCACAACATGGCCGACGTCTCGCGCTTCAGCTTCGGCAAGCGGCTGTGGACGAGCGCGCAGACCGAGGGGGTCCGCCTCGACGACCCTGCATCGGTCGAGACCTTCATGGCTGAGTTCAACGCCCGGCCGAGAGCCGAACGCGAGGCCATCTTGGGTCGGGGCCGTGGCCATACCCCGCGGCCGGCATCGACGGGGCGCATCACCGCACCGGGGACGCGCCCCAAGACCGCCTCAGCCAAGCGCCGCAAGCGCCGGCACTGAGGAGGGGCCCCGTCCAGGCAGGGGCGGGCAGTATCCACCGCGGTCGAGGAGCGCGAGGGCAATCAGGTGCTCGGGCTGACGGAAGCCGAAGGCCATCCGGTGCAGGACGCGCAGTTTCGTGTTCGTGCTCTCGACCAAGGCGTTGGACAAGTTGTTGAGCATGGCCGCCTCGATGCCGGCGATGTTCTTGATCTTTCTGCCGAGCTCGACAAAGGCGTCGATGCGGCAACGCTGGGCCCAGGCCAGCCACTCGTCGAGCATGGTGAGGGCGAGCACTCCTTTGGTGCGGATGGCAATCCTAAGCTGCTCTTTCATCAAGTAAGAGAATCAGCGGATAGGTGACAGGTCCGATGACCAGCGATTACGCCAGTCGATGAGCTTGGCGATGAGCAGCAAGGCGACCGCCAAGGCGAACTGAGCGAGACGGTGGATGGTTTTCCGATCGCTGTTTCGGCGGAGCTGACCGAAGTTGCTG
>DATKQM010000055.1:0-115496 GCA_035532735.1 Acidimicrobiales bacterium
GTCCGACGAATGGGCCGTCGCCCGGCGTTACATGAGCATCGAGAGCCTCAAGTCGCCACGGCGCGACGAGCCCTGCGAGTTCGACCCCAGGCCGACCATCGAGGATGCCGTCGGCGACGACGACGGGAGCGCGCCTTTGGCAATCGAGTAAAATGGAATGGAAAAGAGAATGGGTTGTCGACGTCAGTCGATCAGCTCGGGTTGATGCGAGGGCCGTTGCGACTCACGACCTCGTACACCACTCGTCGGGACTTGACCCCGGTCAAGTCCGACTTGATCACCCGTCGTGCCGAGCCGCCTGGCGCGCTAGGCCGTTCCGGTCGGCAGTGTGACGGGGAGGCCAGCGCATAACGAGTCGGGGGGTGCGAAAGAGAAGCAATTTCCTCTAGCGGATGCGTTCAGGCCTCGAGTACCCGCCTGACTCTCGCGGACCCGTTCCTGCGGGACCTCCGCATGTGGGCACGTCAGGTCCACTCATACCCACAACGGTGCGCCTCGGCAGCACCTTGAGAGCTTTCTCGCGAAAACAGAATCTGGCTGACCGTCGTCCGTGCCAGAGCGGGACCTTTGCCCCTACTGCCAGCCTGTTGGCTCGGCTCATGATGTCGGGAAATGGTGACCCGCCCACCTAGGGCTCGAAAAAGCAGGTAAGTCAAATGGCCATCGCCGGGACTGCAGCACCAACAAGCGAGACCGCGACACCGATGTCGCCGCGCAATGAGCAAAAGGCCCATACCTTGGGATTGACCTCGGCGACCGGGCTCGTGGTCGGCAGCATCGTGGGGACGGGCGTATTCACGATGCCAGCGGTGATCGCCGGTGCCGGCTCCATGGGCGTCATCGTTCTCGGCGTTATCGCCGTGGGCGCCATGTTGCTCGCGGTCCTGTTCGGTCAGCTGACGAAGCGTGTCCCCAACAGCGACGGCGGCTTGTACGCCTACTCGCGGCACGAGTTTGGCGACTTCGCCGGTTACCTCGTCGGCTGGTGCTACTGGGTCCAGTCGTGGGCCGGCAATGCGGCCATCGTCTCGTCGTGGGTGTTTTACGTCGATGCCCTGTTCGGATGGAACCACAACACCGGCATGGAGAACTGGTTAATCGCCATGATCGGGCTGTGGGTGCCGGCCGTCATCAACCTGGTGGGTGTTCGCCAGATGGCCTGGTTCCAGAACGTCACGGTTGTCCTGAAATTCCTTCCCCTCCTCTTCGTCGGCGTGATCGGCTGGTTCTTCGTCACCTCGGCCCACTTCGGCCCCTTCAACGCGACCGGAGGCAGCCTCTATTCCGGTATCGGGATCGCCGCCGGTGTGGCGCTCTTCTCCTTCATCGGGGTCGAGGCGGCAGCGATCACAGCCAAGCGGGTCAAGGACCCTCGCCGCAACGTGATGCGCGCCTCGGTGATCGGCACAGCGCTCAGCGCCCTCCTCTACGTGCTGGTGACTGCGGTCGTCATGGGCCTGGTCTCCCACCACACACTGGTGAATACAGGCTCGCCGTTCGTCAATGCCTTTCAGTCGATCTTCCCCCATGAAGCCTGGGCTGGGAAGTTCATCGCCGCTATCGCGGTGATCTCGGGGATCGGGGCCCTCAACGGCTGGACGCTTATCGTGACCGAGACGTCACGGGCCATCGCCCAGGACGACATGTTCCCGAGACCCTTCGCCTGGTCCGATCGCAAAGGCACTGCCTGGTTCGGCATCCTGGTGGGCACCGCCCTCCCGTCGTTGCTCATGCTGTGGAGCTACAACACCAAGGCGGGTCTGACGGTCTTCACCTACCTGGTCGACCTGACCGTCGTCACCGTGGCCATCCCTTATTTCATGTCGGCCATCGCCCAACTCACCTTCTTGGTCTCACGCCGGCGGCGCGTGCAGGGCTGGGCCCTAGCTCGTGACCTGATGGTGGCGGGCATCAGCGTTCTCTTCTCCATGTGGGTGACATTCGCCTCTGGATATCAGGTCGTCTACCAGGCCCTCGTCGTGATCCTGGCCGGCCTCATCCTCTACGCCTTCTTGAACGCCCGGCGTGAGCGCCTCGGTGAGACGAGCGAGCCGACGGACATGCCTCCCGAGGTGCCCGAGGTGGCAAAGGTCGATCTGATCAAGGCGGGCTGAGCGTCGCCGAAGCGCCAATAAGCACCCACAAAGGAGACCACGAGATGTCGTTCCACGTTGACTCAGAGATCGGCCAACTCCACCAGGCCATCATCCACCGGCCCGGGCTCGAGCTGTCCCGATTGACCCCCGACAACATCGGCGAGTTGCTCTTCGACGATGTCATGTGGGCGGCCAAGGCCAAGGAGCAGCATGATGCCTTCGCCGAGGCGCTGCGGGAAAAGGGTGTCGAGGTGCACTACTACGGCCAGCTCCTGGGCGAAACCCTCGAGGTGCGTGCCGGACGCGAGTTCGTTCTCGATCGGGTCTGCACTCCCGAGATCCTGGGGCCGTCCCTCGTCGATCCCGTCCGCCGCCTCTTCGAGGACCTCGACGGGAGGACATTGGCGGAATTCCTGATTGGCGGGGTGCTCAAGGCCGACTTGCATCCGCTCGGGGCCCACAGTCTCAAGTGGGACATGCTCAAGGCCGACGACTTCATCCTCACCCCACTGCCCAACCACCTCTTCCAGCGCGACAACTCGTGTTGGATGTACGGCGGCGTGACCATCAATCCGATGGCCAAGCCGGCCCGGCAGCGCGAGACGCTCCACACGCGGGCCATCTATCGCTTCCACTCCCTCTTCGCCTCTGCCGACTTCGTCACCTACTACGGCGACGAGGACCGCAATTACCAGCCGGCCACCATCGAGGGCGGCGACGTCCATGTGATCGGCCATGGTGCCGTCCTCATCGGCATGGGGGAGCGCACCACGCCCATGGCCGTGGAGACGGTGGCCCATGCGCTCTTCCAAGCCGGACAAGCCACCAAGGTCGTCGCCATCGAGCTGCCCCACAGTCACGCCTTCATGCACCTCGACACGGTGATGTCGATGGTCGACACCGGTACCTTCGTGCTCTACCCCTACTTCGACCGACACCTCCGCAGCTGGAGCATCTCGGCGGGGGAGCAGGCAGACCAATTGACGATCTCAAAGAACCACAGCCTGTGGGAGACCTTGGCAGAGATCCTCGAGGTTTCCGAGATCACGGTCCTGACGACCGACGAGGACGTCCGGGCGGCCGAGCGCGAGCAGTGGGACGACGGGACGAATTACCTGGCGGTTGCGCCAGGGGTGGTGTTTGGCTACGACCGCAACGTGGCGACCAACACCATGCTGCGCAAGCATGGCATCGAGGTGGTGACGATCGCCGGGAGTGAGCTCGGCCGAGGTCGAGGGGGCCCGCGTTGCATGGCCTGTCCCATCGAACGCAGCGCCTAGGTCAGGAGATCGAATGAAGGTGGAACTTCGGGGCCGGAGTTTCCTCAAGGAAATGGACTTCACCAAAGAGGAGTTCACCGCCCTCATCGACTTGGCAGTCGACCTGCGCGAACAGAAGCGCGCCGGGACCGAGGCGCAGAGGCTGATCGGGCGCAACATCGCCCTGATCTTCGAGAAGAGCTCCACGCGTACCAGGTCGGCCTTCGAGGTCGGCGCCCACGACCAGGGAGCGCACGTCACCTATCTGGGGCCGGAGGATTCTCATATCGGTCGCAAGGAGTCGATGAAGGACACCGCCCGCGTGCTCGGACGGATGTTCGACGGCATCGAGTACCGAGGCGCAGCGCACGAGAACGTCGAAATCCTCGCTCGTTGTGCGGGTGTACCTGTCTGGAACGGGCTTACCGACGAGTGGCATCCGACGCAGATGCTGGCCGACGTGCTCACGATACGGGACCACTCGACCCGACCTCTCGACGAGCTCGCATACTGCTACCTCGGCGACGCCCGGAACAACACGGCGAACTCACTGCTCGTGACCGGTGCATTGTTGGGGATGGACGTCCGGCTGGCCGCCCCCCACGAGTTGTGGCCTTCGGCGGAGGTGCGTCACATCGCCGAGCGGATGGCGGCAAGCTCTGGGGCACGCCTCATGGTCACCGACGACCCGCACAAGGCCGCCCTGGATGTCGATTTCCTCTACACCGACGTCTGGCTGTCCATGGGGGAACCGGAGGAGGAATGGGGAGAGCGGATAGACGAGCTCCTCCCGTACCAGGTCAATGCCGAACTCGTCGCGGCGACTGGAAACCCGAACGTGAAGTTCCTCCACTGCCTCCCCGCGCTCCACAATCGCCTGACCGAGGTCGGCGAGACCATCTTCGAGAAATGGAATCTCTCGGCGCTGGAAGTGACCGACGAGGTCTTCGAGTCTCCGGCCTCGATCGTCTTCGACCAGGCGGAGAACCGCCTGCACACCATCAAGGCGGTCATGGTGGCCACGGCAGGCGACTGAGATGCGCCTGGTGATCGCCGTGGGCGGCAACGCCTTGCTCGAGCGGGGCGAGATACCGCTGGCCGAGATCCAGGAGAAGCATGTCAACGTCGCCGTCGAGGCGCTCGCTCCGCTGGCTGATGCCCACGACCTGGTGATCACCCATGGGAACGGGCCGCAGGTGGGGCTCCTGGCCAACGAGAGCGCCCTCGACCCGGTCCTGCCGATTCCCTATCCCCTCGACGTCCTCGGGGCCCAGACCCAGGGAATGATCGGCTATTTCTTCCTGCAGGCGATCAAGAACGCTCTTCCCGATCGCGAGGTTGTCAGCCTGATCTGCCAGACCGAGGTGGCGGCCGACGATTCGGCCTTCACGCATCCGACCAAGTTCGTCGGCCCCGTCTACTCCCAGGAAGAGGCACACCGGCTGGCCTCGCTGCGGGGCTGGCAGGTCAGACCCGACGGGACCTCATGGCGGCGGGTTGTGGCCTCGCCCGAGCCCCTCAGGATGCTCGAACTCCCGGCCATCCGCCTCCTGCTGGCCGATGGCGCCGTCGTGATCTGTGCGGGCGGTGGCGGCATTCCGGTGATCCGAGAGGCGGGCCGTCATTTCCGCGGTGCCGAGGCGGTCATCGACAAGGACCTGGGAGCCTCGCTGCTGGCCCAGGATCTCCACGCCGATGCTCTGGTGATCCTCACTGACGTTGCCAACGTCGAAACAGGTTTCGGCACCGACGCGGTGCAGCCCATCGGGCACACCACGACCGCTGCTCTGCGGGCCATGTCCTTCCCCGAGGGGTCGATGGGGCCGAAGATCGAGGCGGCGTGTCGCTTCGTGGAAGCCACGGGAAATCCGGCGATGATCGGTCGTCTCGACCAAGCGGCCGAGCTCGTACGAGGGACGTGTGGCACCGTGATCGAACTCATGGACCCAGCGGACAACCCGGCGCCACACTCCGCCAGCCGCCGAAGTTGATCCAATGAGTATCCGCCTCGATTCGCCTGACATCCCTGCGGCCGGCGCCAAGGGCGACCTGCAGTCCCTTCCGATGGCCGAGGTGCAAAAGCGGTTGAAGACGTCGGATGACGGCCTCTCGCAGGCCGAAGCTGAGATGCGGCTGGTCCACTACGGGCCGAACGAGATCGAGGAGAAGAAGGCGAATCCACTCCTCAAGCTGCTCACCTACTTCTGGGGCCCCATTCCGTGGATGATCGAGGCGGCGGTGATCCTCTCGGCCCTCCTCAAGCACTGGCCCGACTTCTTCATCGTCCTCGTCCTGCTGCTGGCCAACGCCACGGTCGGGTTCTGGGAGGAGCACCAGGCGGGCAAGGCCATCGACGCCCTCAAGGCCCAGTTGGCCGTCCAGGCCCGGGTGAAGCGTGACGGGACGTGGGTGACCCCGCCGTCTCGTGAGCTGGTACCGGGCGATGTCATCCGCCTCCGCCTGGGCGACATCGTGCCGGCCGATGCGCGCCTGCTGGCGGGCGACCCGGTCGAGGTGGACCAGTCTGCGCTGACCGGAGAGTCGTTGCCCGCCACGCGCTCATCTGGTGAGGCGGTGTTCTCGGGCTCGATCATCAGACAGGGCGAGATCGGCGCCCTGGTCTACGCCACCGGTGCGAACACGTACTTCGGCAAGACGGCGGAGCTGGTGCAGGAGGCCCAAACGGTCAGCCACTTCCAGCGGGCCGTGCTGAAGATCGGTACCTTCCTGATCATCTTCGCCGTGACCCTCGTGGCCGTGATCATCGTCGTCTCGATCATCCGCGGTAATCCGTTCCTCACGACGCTGCAGTTCGCCCTGGTCCTGACAGTGGCCGCCATTCCCGTGGCCATGCCTACGGTGTTGTCGGTGACGATGGCCGTGGGGGCGCGCCTGCTCGCCAAGAAGAAGGCCATCGTGAGTCGGTTGGTGGCCATCGAGGAGCTCGCCGGGGTGGATGTGTTGTGCACGGACAAGACCGGCACCCTGACCCAGAACAAACTGACCCTGGGTGACCCCTTTGCCGTGGACCAAGGCTCCGGCGACCAAGTGATCCTCAACGCCGCCCTGGCGTCGCGCCCCGACGACGCCGACGCCATCGATCTGGCCGTACTGGGCGGCCTCAAGAGCGATGGGGCGCTCCAGGGATATCAGGTGGTCCACTTCGAGCCGTTCGACGCAGTACGCAAGTGCACCGAGGCGGCTGTGACGGCGGCGGACGGAACCTCGTTCAAAGTGACCAAGGGCGCCCCCCAGGTGATTCTGGAGCTGTCCGCCAACGCAACACAGGTAAAGCGGGACGTCGACCAGGCGGTCAACGAATTCGCCACCCGGGGTTTCCGTTCGTTGGGCGTAGCCCGGGCCGAGGGAGAAGGGCCATGGCAGTTTCTCGGCGTGTTGCCCCTGTTCGACCCACCGCGGGAAGATGCGAAGGCAACCATCGCCACCGCGCGCCAGATGGGCGTGGACGTGAAGATGGTCACCGGCGATGCCCTGGCTATCGCTCAGGAGACGGCCAAGGCCCTGGGGATGGGCACCGACATTCTCGATGCTTCTGGCCTGGGCGATGCCAAGCGTGAGGAGACGGAGGCGATGGCAGAGTCCATCGAGAACGCCGACGGATTTGCCCAGGTCTTCCCCGAACACAAATTCCACATCGTTGACGTGTTGCAGAAGCGGCATCACATCGTCGGCATGACCGGTGACGGGGTCAACGATGCTCCGGCGCTCAAGAAGGCTGACTGCGGCATCGCCGTCTCCGACGCCACCGATGCGGCGCGCGCCGCGGCCTCCATCGTGCTGACCACCCCCGGACTGTCGGTGATCATCGATGCCATCAAGGAGAGCCGGAAGATCTTCCAGCGGATGAACAGCTACGCCATCTATCGCATCGCAGAGACGCTCCGAGTGCTGGTCTTCGTCACTGCCGTGATCTTGATCTTCAATTTCTTTCCCGTGACAGCGATACAGATCGTGATGCTGGCATTGCTCAACGACGGCGCAATCCTTTCCATCGCCTACGACAACGTTCGCTATAGGGCCCAGCCTGAGGCTTGGAACATGCGCCTCGTGCTTGGAATTGCCACGGTGCTCGGTGTTGTCGGCCCGATCGCGGCCTTTGGGCTCTTCTACCTAGGCGACAAAGTGTTTCACCTCGACCATGCACATCTTCAGACGCTGATGTACCTGACACTGTCCGTGGCTGGACATCTGACGATCTTTCTCGCCCGCACGCGTGGGCCGTTCTGGTCGATACGCCCCGCTCGGGTGCTCTTGCTGGCAGTACTTGGCACGCAAGCGCTGGCGACCGTCATCGCGGTCTACGGCATATTCATGACACCTCTCGGCTGGGGATACGCAGCCCTCGTGTGGGGCTACGCACTGGCATGGTTCCTGGTGACCGATCGCGTGAAACTGCTGGCGTATCGGATTCTCGATCCGTTGAGCACCGTTGCCACGGTGCATACCGGCGCGCCACGGGTTGCCCCTGATCAGCCCAACCAGAACGCCTCCACGGCCAAGGTGGCCCCGTTCCATACCGACACCGATCCCGAGGCACCCGTGTACCACGACAACCGCGACTGCCCTTATGGCCAAGAGATCAAGCGCAATGCGCACGACAAGGCGGGCACCGACGGCCGCCGCCGGTGTGACTGGTGTGCAAGGAAGAGGACTTCGACCGCATGAAGCTCGACCAGGCACTCCTCGACGAGCTGATGGTCCGACCAGGGGCGGCGGCCGGCCTCGACGGCCGGAGTACCGAGTCGACGACGATCGAATGGAAAGGCTCGGACAAGAGAAGGTACAAGAAGGTCGCCGAGGAGGATCTCGCGTCGTTCGTCGACGAGCTGAGTGAGGCTCAGCGATTGCTCTGGGCCAACAACACTCACGCGCTGTTGATTGTCCTCCAGGCCATGGACGCCGCTGGGAAGGACGGGACCATCCGCCACGTGATGTCGGGCGTCAACCCGCAGGGCTGCAAAGTAGAGGCGTTCAAGGAGCCGTCCCAAGAAGAGCTCTCCCACGACTTCTTGTGGCGCTCGAACAAGGTGCTTCCCGAGCGGGGGATGATCGGGATCTTCAACCGCTCCTACTACGAAGAGGTCCTTGTCGTCCGCGTTCACCCCGACCTGCTGGCCCGGGGATCGGCCGTCTCGGGTGGAGGACCGCCGCAGCACGTATGGAGTGAACGCTACGAGGACATCAACGCCTTCGAGCACCATCTCCACCGCGACGGGACCCGGATAGTCAAGATCTTTCTGCACGTCTCCCGGGATGAGCAGAAGAGACGGTTCCTCGAGCGACTCGACGAACCCGGCAAGAACTGGAAATTCTCGGTCCACGATCTGGCCGAACGCAAGCATTGGCGGGCCTATGCGACCGCATACGAGGAGGTTCTCAGCGCCACATCAAGCCCGTGGGCGCCGTGGTACGTCGTGCCGGCAGATCATAAGGACGCCCTGCGAGCTCTCGTGGGCGGCATCGTGGTCAATGCCATCGACGAAATGGATCTGCAACCACCGAAGCTCGGTCCGGACGACCTAAGGGTATTGTCGCACGCCAAGGTCGAGCTGCTTGCCGAGTAGCGAGATGTTCGATGAGCGTCACTTCCTGTCCGAAACGTAGGCGATTTCCGTTGCGGTCATTGCGACGGTCTTCGCTATGGCAGCGCTCTCCGGATTCGTGATGGACCTCATCAATGTTCTCATTTTCCGACGCCTGCAGATCATGTGAGCGTCACCCGGACGGTGAGCCTGCCCGCCTCGGTCGCGAACTATCGGCCTCGATAATCGGAAGGTTTGCACAGACAACAGCGCCCGGGGTGCTTGCGATGTCCGTGCGTCGTGGAGCTGAGAATTCAGTGTGCCCCTGACCCTTGCCATTTCGACAGCGAGATTCACAGCCGCCCGGTCCGGGCCGCCCGTGGGTACGGATACGAACGCTACGGCGAGGGCGCCTGGCTCTCATCGAGCACGGCAGCGTAGGACCCGCTGCCCAGCAAAGATCCGGCCGACACGCGGCGGTCACCGATGAGCAGGTCCTCTAACACTCCGGTATCAGCGTCGAAGGTCACATCGTCGATTTGGCCGAGTTCGTTACCCCGTTCACTAAGGGCCCGCTTGCCGACGAGCTCGAGATTCCCCTCGGTGGCAGCCCGTTCGCGGTCGTCGGCCGGCGGACGAAGGGCGTCTTCGTCGACGACCATGATCGCGTCGGGTCCGAACCCGCTGAGCTGCGCCCAGTCGACCAGGTGGGCTTTCTTGCCGTGCCCGATGACAACTGAGACGATACGTCGTTGCTGGGCATCGACCAGAAGATGACCGACCGAGCCCACCTCGTTCGCGCTCGCTGTGCTCATGACCTTGCGGCCGCTGGAATCACGGAACGATTCGGTCACGTCAGCCCCATCCGCGCTCGGAACTCATCGACCGTGGCACCGAGGCCGACAAGGTCGTCTTGGACGAACTCTTCGGTGATGTTTGGGACAACCAGCGCAACCCCGGAGACAGAGAGCTGCGCTGGCAACGGAATGTAGCCCCGGCCACCGTCGGCCTTTTCGATCTGGTACCCGACCACCTCACCGGTGCTCCCTACCAGCAAAACAAGGTCGGCGACCTTCCCAAGACTGGTTCCTCCCTCGGTCAGGACATCGTCGCCGATCACGTTGCGCTCGGTGGCGGGATGGCCGACGTCGTCGGGTGCGTCCTCAGGGGCAACGAGGCTGGACTCGTCGAGCACCATGATCGCGTCCTGGCCGACTGCGTGGATCGCCTCGGCTGGAAGGACCTCGTGGTGTCGACCGGCTAGAAAGCCCCGCTTGTTGAGGGTCACGCCGACCAAGCGACCCGCTTCGGGGTTGTAGATGACGTCACGTACCTCGGCTACATCCTCCCCGCCACCGACCGTGACCACCGGAAGCCCGCGGATCTGCGACGCGGTCATGAGTAGCCTCATCGCTTACCCCTGGTAGCGATCACGCCTCCTCCCCGTCGGCGCCGCCGAACGATCACGAACATCAGCACGACCAGCACCACGACGATGACCGCCAGTATCAGCCAGCCGATCGGGTCCATCGCCCCTATCGTACCGGTCTCGCCTGGCCGCTGGTGGTGGTCCCGGTCTCGCCGCCAGGGCGCCCACTACGACCTTGATTTCTGGCGCTTCCGGGAATTCAGTGGGTTTGAGGGTAGAGTTCAAGGCCGCCGCAGTGGAAGTAAATGGCGGTCTTGAAATTCTCCCGGTTGCGGTAGCCGCGTGCGGAGACTCTGATCGCTTGGATGCGTGAGTTGAGGCCCTCCGCGGCGGCATTGGTGATGCGGTGGGCGAAGAAGGCGAGCAGACCAGCCTTGTGACGCTTGAGCGTGCGGGCTGCTTCGATCACCGGCTCGAGGCGTGAGTGCGTCGCCCAGAAGTACCAGCTCTTCCAGTGACGCTCGGCCCAACCTCGGTATCGGTACTCCCAGAAGAGACGGAGGTTCTCCTTGATGGCCCACGCCCGGGCCGTCTTCAGATCCGCCACACGTAGGGAGGCGAAGCGCTCGTGGTGGCGTTCGGGGACGTTCTCCTGGGAGTACAGCCACAGGTACTTCGACCCGACGAGGCTCGTGTCGCCCTGGGCATTCAAGGCGCGGTTCTCGCGTTTGCGCACGGTGTCGACGGCCTTGCCCATGTAGCCCATGAGGTGGAATCGGTCATAGACGATCTTGTCGTCGGCGTCGGCCAGATGGGCGCGCACGGAGTTGGCGTAGGGCTCCCACATGTCCATGGCCACCGCCTGGACCGCTTCGAGCTGCTCGGTGGTGAACCGTTCAAAATAGCTATTCAGGCTGGCCTCACGACGTTCGTCAGCGATGTGGCAGACGGTGCCGGCATCGAGGTCACTGACCACGGTGATGTAGTCGTGGCCTCGGCCCGCCGACTTCTCGTCCACGCCCAGGCGGGCCGGGACGGTCTGTGTCTTGACCGCCTGGCCTCGGGTCACGGCACGCTCCATCAGATGCCACGTCTCGTCCCAGCTGGTACGCAGGAGCCGGCTGGCACCGAGCACATCACACTCCTTCAGCACGTCGACCGCCATGCGCTCGAAGAGGGTGGTGAAGCGCGACATCGGTTCAGCCCACGGCAGACGAACCTGTCGCACTCCATGGTCGGGACAGTTCACCCGCGGCGGCCGGGCGTGCAGGAAGGTCAGGAACTGGAGGCTGTCGAGATGCCGCCATGCCCGCTCCTCGGCGTGGTCGTAGGTCGGGAACTCGAGGTCGCACTCCGGACATCTCCACCGAGCCCCCCTCGGATGGCCCGCCCACACGTCGACGCGTCCCTCCTCGAGAGACAGCTCGACGCGGCTCACCTCCCACGGTGACTCGAGGCCCAACAGATGGCGGTACAGCTCGGTGTCTCGCACGGTCGCATCATGCCGCCAACCAACCGGTCAGGGCACGTGGTGACCCACTGAGAACCCGGAAGCGCCTGATTTCTCAAGCCTGATTCGAAGGGTTTCCGCGTTCGCCCTAGCCCATTTGATGACGGCAGTTGCGCGCTGGCGAGGTGATCGCACCGCAGAAGGGTGCATATCCGGCGAGCTAGTACTAGCCGGGCACAGCGCCGCCTAACACGTTCTCCACGACGTCCGCGGCCTCGCGATCTGCTGTCTCGAGCCAGTGGGCGTAGGTTCGCAGGGTAAGCGCCGGATCAGCGTGGCCCAGCCGACCGGCAATCGTACGGATGCCAACACCGGAGGCTGCCATGGAAATCGCCATGAAGTGGCGGAGTTCGTGAAACCGATAGTCCATTCCGAGTTCTTTCATCAGGCGGACGTGGAATTGGGTAAGGGAGTCGGGCTTCACGGGCACCGAGCCAGCCAGCGAAGTCGAAAAGACTAAGGCCTCGGCGGGAAGCTCGTTTCCGACTGATCTCGCCACGTCTGAGCACCGCTCGCGGTGAGTCCTCAGGGTCTCCATGCTCATCGCGCCGAGCGAGATGGTTCTGGACTTCTTCGTCTTCGTCGTGCCTTCGACCGTGACGTTCGGAGTGATCCTAAGAAAACGGGCGATCGTCAACGTCCGCCGCCCCCAGTCGACGTCGCTCCACTTGAGGGCACACAGCTCACCTCGACGAGCGCCGGTCATGGCGGCAACGACAAGGAGCACGGCCTTCACCCGATCGAGCTGCTGGGCTCCATCGACGATGCGCGTGATCTCATCCACCGGCGGTGCTCGCGTCTGGCGCGCGCCCGTGAAGGTGGGTAGCCGCGCTTGGCAGGGTTCCGCACGAGCCAACCCCAGTCGACAGCCAGATCGCACGCCAAAGCGAGGATTGCGTGGACATGCCGAACGGTGGTGGGGCTGAGTTCCTCGGCGAGAAGTGCAGCGTAAAAGCGATCACAATGCTCGGGGCCGAACTTGGTGAGCTTCACGCTGCCCAGCACGGGTCGGATCCGCCCTTCCACGTAGCTGCGGTAGCGATGCTCCGTGTAGCGGGTCCAGCCTCGCTGCTTGCCGACCTGGACCCACTCGTCGAGGAGCTGACCCACGGTGGCGCCCACGCCCTCCAGAGCCGGTTTGCTCTCACTGAGCTCGGCCACGTATTTGGCCAGGGCCGTCTCGGCATCACGTTCGGACCCCGACACGTCCGGGAAACCTGGACAGGGCGCCCGCCGGCGTCGCGCCCGATGAAAACCCGGAGCGTCCAGACCCCGGCTTGCGCTCGTTTATGGTGCCCCGCATACCCGTATTGCAGCAATGGGGTAGTAACGGAAAAGAAAAAGGCCCTAATGGAAACCCATTTCAGGGCTTCTACCAGGGCCTTTCTAGTGGCGGGGGGAGGATTTGAACCTCCGACCTTCGGGTTATGAGCCCGACGAGCTACCAGACTGCTCCACCCCGCGTCGTTTCCCGCAGATTAGCACCCGGTCCGGAGACCGGTTCCACCGCTACCGGCCGGGCTTGGGTCCGAGGAGCCCGCGCAACGCCACGCCGTTAGGAACCGTCGTGGAAGTGGTGCTCGAGGTGGAGGTCGAGGACTTCGTCGTCGACGACTTCGAAGAGCCGGTGTTCCCCGTGGCCTGCTGCAACTGCTGGAGCACGCCCTGAAGGTTGGTGATGTCAGTCCCATAGGCGGCGAAGTTGCCGCTCTTGAGGTCGGTCTGGGCCTGTTGGAAGTCGGTGTTGGCCTGGGTGATCAGACTCTGGACATGCTGGCTCACCGACGTCGGACCTGTCGGCTGCGTGGGTGACTGCGTTCCCTGTCCCGGTATCGACACCGAGAACAGGTCCTGGAGCGCCAGGGGGAGGCTGGTGTCGAAGGCCACCTGGCTCTGGCCGGTGGGCCCGGCGTAGACGACGATGAAGTAGTCGAGCTTGGGGAACGGGTTGCGCGCCGACTCCACGTAGAAGGGACGGAAGTACAACATGGAGTCGCCCACCGGAACCACCTGGAGGTTGCCCAACTGAACAGTTGTGCCCTGCTGGTTGAGCAAACTGATCTGGGACGAGATCTTGCCGACCTCCGAGATGTCGGCGTCCACCAGCGCCGGTCCGTCGATCGGCGGAGTCTGGAACACGGTGAGCTTGCCGTATTGACCCGGATCGGACCCCGCCACGATGAAGGCGGACATGGTTTGGATCTGATCACCCTTGGACACCGGGACGAAGGCGTCGACGAGATTGAACGACTGCGACGTCTGTCCTGGAACCTGAAGGAGCTCGTAGATCGGTGACATTCGGGCCACCTGGCCGGTGGACACGAGGTTCCCTTGGGCGT
This sequence comes from Acidimicrobiales bacterium, assembly GCA_035532735.1. GTDB lineage: Bacteria > Actinomycetota > Acidimicrobiia > Acidimicrobiales > UBA8190 > Chersky-840. The sequence continues at coordinate 14,117 of DATKQM010000055.1, forward strand.
TGGTGGTCAGGGTGGCGGGTAACGCCTGGTCAGGCGAACCGGCCCCGGCGCTCTGGGACACGTTCCACGCATTGGTGGCGTTGTAGAAGGCGAGGGGCTTGGTGAGGTGGTAGCGACCGTAGGTCGCAGCCTGGACGGACAAGAGGTCTTCGGGGTAGCGGAGATGTGCCTCGAGGGCCTTGGGCATCTGCGACACGGGGACGAACATGTGGGGGAAGACCTTCTCCCACGTTTGGAGTATGGGGTCCTTCGTCTTGGTGAGGGCCGTCACGTCGTAGAACGTCATCGTCCCGGAGTAGGCGTTGACAACTACTTTGACCGAGTTCCGCACGTAGTTGAGGTTCTGGTTCAATCCGCTGTTGGCGGGCAACGAGGAAGTGTCGACGTTCTGGGAGTAGGGGTAATTGTCACTGGTGGTATACGCATCGAGGACCCAAAAGATCTGGCCTCCCGAGAGGACCGGGTACGGGTCCGAGTCATAGCTCAGGAACGGCGCCGCCTTCTGTGCCATCTGGGTGATGTCGCGTACGAACATCAGCCTCGACTGCGAGGTCACCAGGTCCGAGACGAGGAGGTTGAAGTCCTCGAACCGGATGGCGAAGGCGGCCTTCACGAGGAAGTTCTTGAGCTGTACTCCCCCGCTGCCCTTGTAGGTGCTCTGGACCGGGTTTCCCGAGCTGGACGCGGCCGGGTAGTCGATCTCGGCCTGTCGGGTGTTGCCCAACACGTAGTCGACGTCACCACCGTTGGGGTTGTTGAGCCCGAAGTAGACCCGGGGCTCTTTGATCTTGGGAGCTCCGGACGACGAAACCGGTGGCACCTGCGAGATCGAGAAAGCCGGTTGACCGTTGTTGGTCTGGTTCGAAGGAGCCAGGATCATGGCGTAGCCGTGGGTGTACTGCAGGTGGGTGTTCACCCATCCCTGGGACGGTAGGTCGCTGTCGTTGACCTGACGGACACCGACCACCTCTGGTTCCAAAGCGCCCTTGACCTTGTACCGATCGACCGCCAGCGTGTTGAACGAGTAGTAGGACTTCGTCGCCTGGAGCTTGGTGTAGGTCTGGCTCGTCAGTGTCGGGTCCCAAAGCTGGACGTTGTCGAGCGTGCTGGCGTTGGCCTGGACCTGGGCGGGGGTGAGGGATTGGGTTCCTTTGAACGTCGACCTGGTGACGTTGTTGATGCCGATGGCGTCGCGTGTGGCGTTGATGTTGCGGGCGATGTATTGCTGCTCGAGCGAGTTCTGGGCGGGTGTGACCTTCACGGCCTGGACGATGGCCGGATAGATGGCACCCACGACCACGGCCACGAACGCCCACAGGCCCACACCGAGCACGGGCAACGCCCAGCCTCGGCGGCGGATGTTGATGAGCAGGATCACCGCGGCCAGCAACGAGATCCCGATGAGCAGGGTGAGCGCGGGCAGACGGGCGTGGACGTCGGTGTAGCCCGCCCCTTGGACGTATCCGTTCTGGGAGAGGTCGAGGTTGTAGCGAGCCAGGACGTACCCGGCCGCTTTCACGAGCGCCATGCAGGCCAACAGGACCGAGATGTGCACCTTCACCTGTGGGGCCACACTCGGTGTCCCCGACTGCACCCGGATCCCGCCGTTCAAGTAGTGGGCGATAATCGTGAAGACCGCTACCACGACGAGGGTGACGAAGGCCCAGGAGACCATGAAGGACAAGAAGGGCAGCTTGAACACGAAGAAGCCGACGTTCTTGTGGAACTGGGGATCAGTGGCGTCGAACGACCCGCCGTTGGTGAAGAGCAGGTAGTTGCGCCATTGTCCGAGGGCACCGGTTGCCGCGATCAGCGCGATCACGACCGACAGGAGGCTCCGCACGAGCACGGCGCGCGGCGCCACGCGCTGTTGGTAGCGACGGACCAACTCGTCCTCGGGCCCGAGGGCAAGCTCGCTCGGTGCGAGGCGGTCCACAACGGCGAGATTCACCCACATGAGCACGAAGAAGGTGGCTGCAAAACCGAAGAACAACTCGGCCTTCACCTCGAAGAGCCGTCGCCACACTCCACCGAGATGGACCGACCCGAACCAGAGGTAGTCGGTGTAGAAGGTGGCCAACGTCCGTAGCGAGGCCAGGACGATGACCAGCACGACGACGGCCACGAGCAGCCACAATCTCCCCCGTCGCACGGCGCGACGCGCCCGACGGGGTAGATCCTGCGGGGTGCGCACGGCGCCGCAGCTTAGGCGTTCGCCGGAACAAGCAAACAGCGGCAACCGGCGTGAGCCGGTGGGTGTGGGTGCCCCGTGGGGAAGGCCTCACGGGACGGGACCGGCCCTGCCAATGCGTTGTCGTCGCAGTCCGGGCATTCGGCGACGTCGTCGTCGACGACCCAGCGGAGCACGGTGCCCTCGGGCACCGCCGCCAGCGCCGCCCGGGAGAACGCGAAGACCGTCTGGTCTCCGGCCAGCCGTTCGGTGCGTGCGCCCTTCCATTCGCGGAAGGCCGCGCCGACGAGCTCGACCAGGGCGGACTCATCACCTTCTTCGACCGACGGGCCCGTATCCTCGAGACGCCGTCGTAACGGAGCCACGATCTCCGATGCCATCGAGGCGGCCACATCGTCGACACCGGGCGCTTCGTCGGCTTTGCCTCCGGCAAAGGTCGCTCCCGCCCGAGCAGCCTCCAGTAATTGGTCCGTGACGGCCTCCACATAGCGCTGGGCGTGGGCGTCTTCGGACAACAGCACCCCTGGCGCCCAGCCCCCTTTGGCCCGAAGGCGGTCGAGGATGTCGTTCTGGTCATCTTGCAGGGCGCGCTTGAGCCGGCGGCCAAGTGACGACACCAGAGGAGTGAGAACCTCGTCTCGTTGCGCCACCACGGGGTCGACAACCGACTCCGCCTCCCCGTCCGCCTCCCCGTCCGCCTCCTCGGCATCGGTGTCGCCCTCCGCGCCCGGCGCGCCGGACAGAGGCGTCGCACCGGGAGCGACGACCTCGCCACCTCCGGCGGGCGCCGGGAAGGGTACGTCAGGCTTCGACGGTTTGACCCGGCCCTGGGCCGGCTTCCGGCGCGAGCTCGCGCTCGGGGCCGATCCGCTTCCCGCCGACGCGTCGGCAGAGCCCCCGCCTCCGGCCGACCCCGAGGGTGCGAGGGTGGCCGAGGTCGCCGAGGGTGCCGACTCGGTGGGAGCGGCGGGCACGATGCGGACGCTTTCGACGAAGTCGTCGGCCCCGAGCTCGCCCGAGCCGGGCTCGAGGAGGGTGACCGCACCCGACCCTTCGTCGGGGGTGACCTCGGGGGCGCCCGAGGCACCGGCCTCGGCCCGCAGCCGCGCGAACAACTCGTCCACCGACGGTCTCGGGCCGGGCTCTTCGTCTCCCGCCGCCAGCTCGCCAGGGACGGCCCCGTCGGTGAGTTCGATTGTCGTGGCCTCAGAGAGCTCTCCGTGCGCGGCCTGGCGCCCGGCCGCCTCGGCCGCCAGTCGGGCTTCGTCCTCAGCCCGGAAGAGCTCGTCGGTGATCTGGTCGACGGCGAGCCGGACGTCGCCGATCGTCTCGGCCAGGCGCTCGCGTCCGGCCCGCAGCTGCTCGATCTGGCTGTGCAACACCCGTCGGCGACGACCCAGGTCAGCCAGGACACGGGCACGCAGCTCCTGCGCCTCTTGCACCATGGAGCGACATTCGGCGCGCGTCTGGGTGACCAGGACCTCGGCCTCGAGCTTGGCGCCCTCCACCCGAGCGCTCGCCTCCTCTTGGGCGCGCCGACGGAGCTCGGTTGCCGCCGCGTCGGCCTCGGCGGACCGGTCGCGGGCGCTCTCTTCGGTGTGGCGCTGGAGCTGCTCGGCTTCATCTTGTGCCTGGGTACGAAGACGGGAAGCGTCGCTCTCGGCCCGCGCCACCAGCTCGGCGGCAGCCTCATGCGCTGAACGCAGGACCCGGGCGGTCTCGAGTCCGAGTGCGGCGGTGAGCGTGGACTCGTCGAGAACCGGATTGGCGGCCCGGTTCTCGGCTTCGGACAACGCCCGGCGCAGGTCCTGCTCCCGGTCTGCGCTCGCCACCAGTTCGCGAGCCACGTGCTCGAGGAAGGTACGGACCTCGCCGGGATCGAAACCGCGCCGCTGGGTACCGAAGGTATGGCGTGCGACCTCGTCGGGATGGACACGGGCAGACGACGAGATCGAGAGCCGCTCCTCTGGCATGGCCGAGAGCCTACGACGCGCTGGTTGGGCGGGGGTGCAAAAGGCCTGGGGGTCGTCGACCCGCTAGCTCCACGGCGAGTTCTGCCAGTCCGTGGGCACGCTGTGGCCGTCGGGACCAGCCGGTGGGCCGGTGGCCGCCGGGCCGAGTTTCCCGCCCAGGTGCTCGAGGTCTGTGAGGGCCTGGGCGAGGGTGCCAACCTCCATCACCGTGAGCCCCGGCGTGGCCATGGAACGGGCGATCTTGAGCTCGGCGTGATTGGGTGTCTGGGGCACGAGGAACAGGGTGGCCCCGGCGCGCTCGACGGCGACGGTCTTCTGTTGCACACCGCCGACGTCGCCGACAGTGCCGTCGGGACGGATGGTCCCCGTGGCCGCCACGATGCGGCCACCGGTGAGGTTCCCACCCCCCAAGGTGTTCAGGATCCCAAGGGTCCAAGCCAACCCGGCGGAGGGACCCCCGATGCCGTCGCTGTTGATGCTCACCGGAAACGGGAAGTCGTAGACCGGTTGGGTTCCCATTCCCTGGAACGGGACGGCGGGGTCGCCGATGCCGAGGAAGGCCACCTTCTTGTGGTTCGACGTGATCGAACCCAGGCGGACCGAGACGTCGTGGCCGGGCGTGGGTTGCGCGATCGATCCCACCCGGATCGTGACGGTGTCACCGGGTTGATGGGCACGCACCGCACTCTGTAACGCCAGCGGGCTCGTGGTCGGGACTCCATCGATGGAGGTCACGACGTCACCGACCTGGACCTTGCCCCACGCCGGCGAGGAGGGGTCAACCACGTAGATCGTCACGCCTACGTCGCGCATGGGCACGGCGTACCCCAATTGGCGAAGCGCCACGGACTGCGCAGTCAGCTCTGATTCGGCCATGTCGACCTTGCCCTGGTCCACGAACTCGCTCTCGGGGAGGTTGTAGGTCAGCTCACCGGTGGGGACGATCTGGTTCTCAGGGCTCGAGAAGATGCTCACCCAGTAGTACTCGAGGTAATGCAGCGTCTGGACCCCGACGTCGGTGAGTAGGACCTTGCCTTGGATCGGGTGGGCGCGGTCATGGGGCACGGTGATGAGGTTGGACACCGGTTGGGCGTCTCCGGGGACGAGCTCGGTGTAGGGCGCCGTGATGAGCGACGTCGCGATCACGAACCCGGCCACCAGGATGAGGACACCCACCAGGCCCACCGGCCAACGACGAGGGCGCGTGGAGGTGGGATCGGTGGTCGGCGGTAGCGTGGATTGGGAGGTCGACATGGGGAAGGGTGAATCAGGAGATCACCAGCCTGCCATGGTTCGTTCCTCACTCCTGGGCGCCCCGGTCCGAGAAGCGGTCCTAGCGGGCCACACCGGAGATCTCGACACTGCGTTGCGGCTCGTGGCCGATCGGGACCCCGCCGTTCGCGCCGTCGCGCTCGGGGCCCTCAGCCGGATCGGGGCCCTCGACACCGATGTGCTGACCGCGGCCATGTCCGATCCCGATGCCGCGGTCCGTCGTCGGGCCTGTGCACTGGGGGGACGGGCCGTTGCCCCACCGGACACCGATGGCCCTGATGGCGCCGGGCGCAACGGTGGCAGCGATCCGGCCGAGGCAAGGGTCGGACTGGTTCTCGACGCGTTGTTGGGGGCACTGACGTCGGACACCGATCCTTCTGTGGTGGAGTCCGCGGCGTGGGGCCTGGGCGAAGCGGGGTCGAGCTGCGGACCCGGCGTGGTCGAAGCACTCGAGGCCGTGACGAGGAACCACAGCGACCCGTTGTGTCGCGAGGCGGCGGTGGCCGCCCTCGGTGCCATCGGCGACAGGGCTGCGTTGGACAGCGTCCTGGTGGCGCTCAAGGACAAACCTGCGATCCGACGACGGGCCACCATCGCGCTCGCCGCCTTCGACGACCCCCGCGTCGACGTGGCCCTTCAGAAGTGTCTGGAAGACCGTGACTGGCAGGTCCGCCAGGCGGCGGAGGATCTGCTCGGGCGGTCCTGAGCAGCCGGGCGTGGTCGAGGGCGCGTTCAGGCGTCGGCGGCGACGAAGAGCTGACGGAGCTTGTCGAAGGACTCCAGGCACTGCCCCGCCCCCAGGGCCACGCACTCGAGCGGGGTGTCGACGAGGTGCACCGGCACGGCCGTCTCGTTGGCGAGACGGCGCGCCATGCCCCGCAGCAACGCCCCGCCCCCGACGAGATGGATGCCCTGGAAGATGATGTCCTGGGCCAGCTCGGGCGGCGCGCCGCCGAGACAATTCACCGCGGCGGTGATGATCTGGCGGACCTGGTCCTCGACGGCGCCACGGAGCTCCCCGGGCGTCAAGACGACCGTCTTGGGCATCCCGGTCATGAGTTCGCGGCCGCGGACTTCGGCCTTGACCTCGTCGTTGTAGGGCGCGGCGGACCCGATGGCCAGCTTGATCTCTTCAGCGGTGCGTTCACCGATGGCGACACCGTGCTCGCGCCGGACATAGGTCTGGATCGCCGCGTCGATGTCGAAGCCGCCGCACCGGATCGCCTCGGATGCCACCACCCCACCGAGCGAGATGACGGCGGTCTCGGAGGTGCCGCCGCCGACATCGACCACCATGTTGCCGATGGGCTCGTGGATCGAGAGCCCGGCGCCGATGGCGGCGGCCATCGGTTGCTCGATCAGATACGCAGCCGACGCGCCGGCTCGATGGGTTGCCTCTTTCACGGCCCGACGCTCGACACTGGTGATGGCCGACGGCACACAGATGAGCACGCGGGGCCGGTTGAGCCGCGACACGCCGCAGCGCTGGAGCAGCAGACGGATCATCCGCTCGGTGATGTCGAAGTCGGTGATCGCCCCTTGTCGAAGGGGCCGCACGGCCACGATGTATCCCGGGGTGCGTCCGATCATCTGCCACGCGTCCTGGCCCATGGCGAGGACCTCGTGCGTTCGGGTGTTGAGGGCGATCACCGTGGGCTCGTTGAGGACGATGCCCTTCCCCCGCGCGTAGACGAGGGTGTTGGCGGTGCCGAGATCGATGGCGAGGTCCCTAGCCACGTCGCCCCGCTCGCACGGGACCATGCTACGGGTAACCACTCAGGCACGCCTCGGGCCCCGCCACGAGCCACGCCACGGGTCGTCGCCGCGACGTCCCTTGCGCAAGGCTCGACAGTAACCTCGGGGCTCGATGGAACGTGGGGGCCCGTTCACCGGAGGGGAGAATCCCGAAGATCCCGAAGGCGCCGGCGACGAGGCGGGCGCCCCTCAGCGCGGCTGGCTATCCCCCGAAGACCGGTTGTGGCGCCACCCGTCGGAGGTTTCGGGCCTCGGCCTCCCCAATGCTGCCTCCCCGTACCTCACCTCGGGCGCGGCCCGCCGCCAGCGTCGTCGGGCCCGTCGGGCGGCATTGGCCGCCGGCGTGGTGGGCGCGGCCGCCATCGCCACCACCCTTGCCGTCGTGTTCACCTTCATCGACTTCAAGGGAACGACTGCAGCGGTCGAGGCTGATCCCGGGGCCGGATCGAAGATCATTCCCGTCTCGACCACATCACTGACCTCCGTACCCGTCGTCGGCCGCGACGTCATGCAACTGGTGGCCGCGGTCCGGCCCTCGCTCGTGGGTCTCGAGCCCCTCGACGGCAACGGCCCGGTGCGGATGACCGGCGTGGTGCTACCCGGCGGTGCGTTCGTCGTAACCGCCGCGTCGGCGGTGGCCGGCGCCTCGCAGATCGATGTCGTCACTGCCTCGGGGAAGCGGATGCGTGGACATGTGGTCGGGTCCGACCCACGCTCGGGCGTTGCGGTCATCAGCACCGACGGCGGCCTGACGCCTGCCATCTTTGGCGATGAGGCCGTTCAGCAGAACGACCTCGACATCGTGGTCTGTCTGTGCACGGATGCGCCAGCCTCGTCATCGTCAGGAGCCTCCCCGGCCGCCGCGGTGGGGATGGTCCAAGGGGTCGGGACCGGCGTCGCACTCAACAGCGGGATCAATCTCGTCAACACCATCCAGGCGGAGATGCCGCTCGGGCCGACGTCATGGGGTGGCGTGCTGCTCGACAGCCACGGCCGGGTCCTCGGAATCCTCGACGGACAGATGAGTCTCGGGAACGACACCATCGGGTTGTTCGTGCCGGCGCCGCTCGCCGAAGGGGTCGGGCTGGAGCTCGCCACCACCCACACGGTCGACCACGGATGGCTCGGTGTGAAATGCATCGATCCGGTCACCTCGAACGCCGACCAGACCCAGCAAGGCGCAGAGGTGACAACCATCTTGCCCGGGAGCCCGACCCTGAAAGCCGGCCTCGAGCCCGGTGACGTCGTCATGGCCGTCGACAACCACCGGGTGGAGTCCGTCGCGGATCTCCAAGAGCGCCTCTACACCGTCGCGCCGGGCACCACCGTGCAGCTACACGTGGAACGCGGCGCCGATCAGACCGTCGTCACCGTGAAGTTGGCCGACACACCCGGAAACTGACTCCCCGAGACCGGCCACGGGACCGGAGCTTCCCGCAGGCGTGATGGCGCGGACCGGTTCCGGTGATACCCCGCCTACGATGCCAGGAGTGGCATTCCCCGGTCCCGGCACGGGCGGCAACTTCCTGGAGCAGATCCTCGGAGACCTGCTCCAGCTCATGGGCGGTTCGTCGCCGGGTGGGGCGCGCATCGACCTGGCCCGGACCCTCGCCCAGGGCGTGGCGAGCGGTGGCGAGCCCGAGGCAAACGTCGATCCTGCCGACCGGATGAGGTTCGAGGAGCTGGCGCACGTGGCCGAGCTCCACGTCGCCGAGCTCACGGGTCTCCCCATCACCTCGACCGGTGCGACCATCGAGATCGCGGCGGTGGCGCCCGGGGCATGGGCGTGGCAGACCGTCGAGGACTGGCGATTCCTCCTCGAGGCCATGGCCGAACCACCCCCGCCATCTGATGCCAAGAGCCCCGACGCCGGGGCCGAGACGTCCACGCCGGACAAGGACCGGCCCCGGCCCAAGGGCACCTTCGGCTACGTCGACACGTCGCGCGAGCTCGGCTCGCTCGATGACTCCGACATCCCGGACAACCTCGAGAGCGCGGGCGCGTTCGACCCCGACGCCACCTCGGGGTCGGGCTCAGGACCCGGAGACCTGTTGGCGCGGTGGATGGCGACAATGGGGCCCATGCTGGCCGCCATGCAGTTGGGCTCGGCGGTGGGGCACCTGTCGCGATCCACGATGGGCGCTTACGAGCTCCCCATCCCCCGCAACGCGCCTCGACTTCTCGTGATCCCCGGCAATGCCGCTCGGTTCGCCGAGGACTGGAGCCTCGATCCTGACGAGGTGCGGTTGTGGGTGTGCCTGCGCGAGCTGACCGCGCACGCGGTGTTGTCGCGACCACACGTGGCCGAGCGATTTCGCGAGCTGTTGGTGCGGGTGGTCCAAGGCATGGTCGAGGACACCGCCGGCCTGGTCGACAACCTTCAGGGGATGGACCTCACCCAGCCTGACGCGCTCCAGGGCCTTCTCGGCGACCCGACCGCGTTGATGAGCCTCGAGCCCTCCCCGGCGCGCCGGCGCGCCGCCGAAGACCTGTTGGCCGTGGTGGCCGCGCTGCTCGGCTACGTCGAGCACATCCTCGACCTCGCCGCGGTGAGGCTGCTCGGGGGACGCGGTGCCATCACCGAGGCCTGGCGACGCCATCAGGTCGACCGGGAGAGCTCGGACCGGGCCGCCGAGCTCATGCTCGGGCTCGACCTGGGTCCGACCCAGATCGATCGTGGCGCCGCGTTCGTGCGTGGCGTCTTCGAACGCGCCGGTGACGAGGGCCTGGCCCGGTTGTGGTCGAGCCCCCACACGCTTCCCACTCCGGCCGAGGTCGACGCGCCGGGACTGTGGTTGGAACGGATCGACCTCACCGAGCCCGACAGCTAGCCGGCCCGGCCTCACTGCCGGCCGCTCAGACCGCGGTCGCCTCCTCGGGGGCGGGCGGGGCCTCTTCTTCGGGGAGGCCGAGGTCCCATTCGAGCTCGAGGTTCTCGCGCTCGGCGTCGCGCACCACGCGCTCGCGGTTCCTACGGAATTGGGGATCGTGCGGCGGGAGCAGGGTCAGACGGGCCAGGGTCCGGTCCCGGAAGGGGTCGATCAGCGAGGCCTCGCCGTAGGTCGACTGGACCTCCCAGTGCGGTGCCACGGGGCCCAGGTAAACGACCCGGACATGTCCGCGCGGCGGCTGGGGCTCTTCTTGCTCCTCGATCTCGTCGACCACCGCGCCTCCTCGTGTCCGGCGCCCAGACTAACGGTTGACGGATCCGGGCTCGCCCGACGTATCCAGGGTCGAAAACGCCACCCGCACAGACGTCCTTGGGCGGTCCCAAAAGGCCACCGGGCGTGCCAGCACCATGACCGGTGGCCTGCCCGGGGGCGTCGAAAGGTCCGGAATTCTCACAGGTTGGTCACAAGGAGCCACTGGTAATGTGACCGTGGCATCGGAGGTGCCATGGACAACGAATGGATGGCCCAGGGCAAGTGCAGGGAGATGGACCCGGCCCTGTTCTTCCCGAGCGACGGCATCGGGGTGCAACTCGCCCAGAAGACCTGCTCCGAATGCCCCGTGAAGACCCCCTGCCTCGAATACGCCCTCGACAACCGGGTGGACCACGGCGTGTGGGGCGGTACCTCCGAGCGCGAGCGGCGCCGGATCCTGCGCCGGCGCCGGATCTCGAGCCTCCAGGCCAGCCGGAACTGACGCTCCAGGCACCCGAGAGGTGCCCCGGATGACGCCGGTGGGAACATCGGTCGTGCTCGAGTGCGTGGTCAACGTGAGCGAAGGCCGCGACGGTGACGTCGTGGCCGCCATTGCCCGAGCCGGGTCAGACGCCCTGCTCGACGTGCACAGTGACCCCGACCACCATCGGACGGTCCTGACCCTGGCCGCCCCCGGGCCGAGGCTCGAAGAGGCGGTGCGGGCTGTGGCCCGGGCCACGGTGCAGCACATCGACCTTGGTGGACATGACGGGGTCCATCCCCGGCTCGGGGCACTCGACGTGGTGCCCTTCGTGCCGCTCGGACCCGACGGGAGCCCGAGCGGGAACGGGACCGACCTAGGGCCTGCCATCGAGGCCCGCGACCGGTTCGCGGCCTGGGCCGGCGCCGAGTTGGCCCTGCCCTGTTTCCTCTACGGGCCCGAGCGGACCCTGCCCGAGGTGCGACGACAGGCCTTCGGCCGGCTCGGACCAGACACGGGGCCGCCCCGCCCTCACCCGAGCGCGGGGGCGTGTGCGGTGGGGGCGCGCCCGGTCCTGGTGGCCTACAACGTGTGGCTCAGGACTGCCGACCTGGCCGTCGCCCGAGCCCTGGCCAGCGCCATCCGAGGACCGGCGGTGCGGGCCCTGGGGTTGGCGGTCGGAGATGCCACCCAGGTGTCGTGCAACCTGATCGACCCCATGGTGGTGGGGCCGGCGGCGGTCTATGACGCCGTGTCCGGGTTGGCCGAGCAAGCCGGTACCGAGGTGGCAAGGGCCGAGCTCGTGGGCCTGGTTCCCGCCGCGGTGGTCGAGGCCGTGGCGTCGACGCGTCGGAGCGCGTTGGACCTCGGTCCGGAAAAGACGATCGAGGCGCTCCTGTCGAGACCCGGCTCCTCCTGAGGGCGACCGCCCGCCCGCCCCAGGAGGCCGAGGATCTACGAAGCCGAAGCGGTTGCCGCGGCGCGGCGGCTCATGGCACGAGCTCGACGCAGACGCCGACGCTCGCGTTCAGAGAGTCCTCCCCAGATCCCGAACTTCTCGCCGTTGGCGAGCGCGTACTCGAGACAGTCCTCGCGCACCACGCAGCCCCGGCAGACTTCCTTGGCTTCGCGCGTGGATGCTCCACGCTCCGGGAAGAAAAGATCGGGATCTACTCCCATGCAGTTGGCCCTCGACTGCCAGTCGCGGTCCTGGCGGCCGTACAACAGTGAAACTGCGTCCACCGGGTACGCCTCCCCTCACCATCTAAGTGGCATCATTGTAATTACAGCTGTGTGAATTACAGCTTTGTCATCATCGTTGATCGTTCTAGGAGGCGCAAGGGGCAATATCGGCACGACCACGTTTCGACGTCGTCGCCGTGTCCACGCAGGGTGATCGACGCTCCGTCACTCGATGTTGGAACCATCGACGCAGGGTGGTCTTGTCGCCGCCTCACGCTGAGAAATGCTCGTTCGCTCCGTTATCCACAGGCAACAAGCGCCACGGAGTCGTCGGAGTGTGACTGCGAGGGGGCTACGCGCCGCGACGAGTGGCCGAGCGGACGGTGCGGCGATGCTCGAGGAAATCGACGAGGATGTAGTCGCCGAGGGTCTCCGGAGTGGTGAAAAAAGCCCGGCCCCGGTTGAGTTTCGTCATCTGCTCGACGAACCCCTGGAGCGATCGGTTGGCGTCGAGCATGAAGGTGTTGATGGTGATCCCGGCGCGCGTGCACCGGACCACCTCGGTGAGCGTGACGCGCACCGTCTCGGCCGTGGGTGGGTAGTTGAAGTCCACGGTGAAGCTCCCCGCCCCGTCGGGAACGATGTGGGCGGTGGGCTCGCCGTCGGTGATCATGATGATCTGTTTGGACCCGGCGCGATGAGCCAGCATGCGGCGGGCCAACATGAGCCCGTGTTGCATGTTCGTGCCGTAGACGAAGTCCCACGACACTTCGGGAAGATCCTGTGGCTTGATCTCGCGCGCCACCTCGGAGAAACCGACCAGTCCCAAGAAGTCGCGGGGGAACTTGGTCGAGATGAGCGTGTGCAGCGCGATGGCGACCTTCTTCGCAGCGAGGAAGTTGTCGCGCATCGGCATCGACAGCGAGAGGTCGACCATGAGGACCGTCGACGCCTGGGTCATGTGCTCGGTGCGCGAGATCTCGAAATCGTCGGGGGCGAGGTGGACCGGGGTTCCTGCTCCTGACCGGGTCACGGCGTTGTGCATGGTGCGCTGGATGTCGAGGGTAAAGGGGTCGCCGAACTCATAGGGCTTGGTCTGGCCCTCGGGCTCATGTCCCGTGCCGACATAGGTGTTGGGGTGTCCACCGAGGCGATCCTTGGCGAGCTTCGAGAAGAGGTCGGTGAGCGCCTGCTGTCCGATGCGGCGGATGCCCAGCGCGGTGAGCTCGTAGCGTCCCTCGCGCTGCTCGATGAGACCGGCCTCCTCGAGCTGCTTGGCCAGGCGGGCCAGGGCCTCGAGGGACCGGGCCCCGTCCTCGCCCAGGTACTTCGAGACCTCGTCGAGGTCCGCCTCGGCCAGGGCTCCGGGAGAGGTCGCCGAGCGGAGGAACTGCTCGAGCTGGTCCATCTCGCCCAGACGCCGCGCCGAGGCGGCCGCCTCGGCCAGGCCCATGGGATCGTTGCCGCTGTACTGGTAGCGGCGTCCCCAACCCGCCCCGGGTACGGCCTGGCGCAGGTTCTCGGCCAGGCGGTCCATCTGCCACCGGAGGTCCATGTCCTCGAAGAGCGACGCCGCGAGCGCTTGGAGCTGGGCGCGTTGCTCGGGGGACATGGAATCGAGGGCGGCCTGGACCGCGGCCATCTGGGCCGCGAACTGCTCGAGGAGCTCGTCGAGGGTCTGGGGGTTGCCGGGGAAGAAGTCCCCGAAGGACTCCATGAAGGACTCGAAGGTGGGGTCGAGGTCCGCTCCGGCCTGGCGCTGCTCCATCATCCGGTTGAGGGAGTCGAGCATCTGGCGGACCCGTTCGAGCTGCTCGGGGTCCGGGTTCGTCATGGCCTCGGACATCTGGTCGAAGAAGCTCTTGGCGAGCTCCTCGCGGAGCTTCTCGAGGAGGTGCTCGAAGTGCTCCCGGGCGTCGGAGGAGACGAAGTCGTAGTTCTGGAGCCCGCGCACTTTCCCGGCCAGGTCGGGGGGCAGGAGGTCGAGCTCGACCGAGCGCTCGGCCACCACGTCGTCGGTGACCTCCCGACGGCGGTCGTCGCCGGATTGACGGGCGTCCTCGGCGATGGACCGGAGACCCTCGCGTTCCTCGTTGACCACGTCCTCGAGCTCCTGGGCGATCTCATGGAAGGCCCCCCCGAGATCGCCGCTCTCGAGCTCCTCCTGACGGCGCTGGCGGAGGCGCTCCATGAGCTCACGGAGCCCCTGGACCTGCTCGCCGTCGGGCCGGCGGAACCCCGAGGTGAGGAGCCGGCGCAAGGCCGCGTCGGGGTCGCCGTGATAGAGAAGGTCATCGGCGAGCTCGGAGAAGAGGGCGTCGACCTCGTCCTCGAATCCGGTCTGGGAACCGTCCCAGCGGCGGTAGTCCCAGCGTCGATTCATCCCCGGCCCCGGTAGGTGGCCTTGGCCCCGGCGGCCTCTTTGTTGAGGCGCTTGGTGAGGTGGAGACCTTCGAGGATGAACTCCGCCGCCGAAGCGACCGCGCCCGGGGTCTCGCCGCCCGCCAAGGCCAGCACGGGGCCCTCGAGGGCGGGGACCTGAGCCAGGACCTCGGCGTAGGCCGAGGCGGGGAGGTCGTCACCGGCGTGGACCACCCGGGCCTCGTCGAAGGCGTTCACGATCGGCCCGAGCTGCTCGGTGGGACACCGGCGGCGAAAGACACTGAGCACCGAGGCCGACAGCAATCCCTGGAGGATCCGCTCCTCGCGGCCCTCCTCGAGCGCTTCGATCTCGATCTTTCCCTGGGTCGAGGCGATGAGCGAGGCCAGGTCGGAGATCCGGGGCACGGCGTCGGGCTCGCCCAGGCGCAGGGACCGTCGGACGGCGTTGGCGGCCAGGGTCTCGTAGTTCGAGATGCTGAGCCGGACCGAGACGCCCGAGCGCTGGTTCACATGGGGGCTCTGGCGGGCCAGCTGGGACAATTCGGCGACGATCTCGGCCATGAAGTCGGGGATCTCGACCCGGGGGCCGCCCGGTGCGGAAATGGGAGGCCTGGCCTCTTGGTGGACGATGGCGAGCTCGGTCTCGGTGTCCTCGGGGTAGTGGGTACGGATCTGGGCGCCGAACCGGTCCTTGAGGGGCGTGATGATGCGGCCCCGGTTCGTGTAGTCCTCGGGGTTGGCCGTGGCGACGAGGACCACGTCGAGGGGGAGCCGGACCGTGAAGCCCCGGATCTGGACGTCGCGCTCCTCCAGGACGTTCAACAGGCCCACCTGGATCCGCTCGGCGAGGTCGGGGAGCTCGTTGATGGCGAAGATCCCCCGGTTCGACCTGGGCACGAGGCCGTAGTGGAGGGTCAACTCGTCAGAGAGGTAGCGGCCCTCGGCGATCTTGATGGGGTCGACCTCACCGATGAGGTCCGCGATCGAGGTGTCGGGGGTGGCGAGCTTCTCGGAGAAGCGCAGGTCACGATGGACCCACGACAGCGGGGTGGCGTCACCCTTCTCGGCCACGAGGTCGCGGGCGTGGCGCGACACCGGGAAGTAGGGGTCGTCTCGGATCTCGGACCCCGCCACCACCGGCAGCCACTCGTCGAGGAGGGTCGTGAGCGACCGGACCAGCCTGGTCTTGGCCTGGCCCCGCTCGCCCAGGAGGATGATGTCGTGCCCGGCCAGGAGGGCGTTCTCGAGCTGGGGCAACACGGTCTCGTCGAACCCGAGGACCCCGTCCACGAGGGCGTGGCCTCCGGCGATGCGGGCCGCGGCGTTGCGGCGGAGCTCTTCGTGGACCGGCGTGGACTCCCACCCCGACGCCCGGAGCTCGCCGAGCGTGGAGGGAAGGTCGGACGGGGGCTCGGGAGGGAGGGTCGCGCTCATGGCGCCGAGCCTAGGCGTGCGCGCCGGGGCGTTCGACAGCGCCCTCCTTCGCACTGGTGATGGGAATGTGAACATTGGATTGCGCTGACCCGGTCCGGCGGGAAAGATGATGAGCCGTCAGAGTCCGGTCGCGCGGCGGTGTCCGAAAGGACGACGTCGAGGGGTCGGGCCGGTGCGGAGTGTCAGGGGTGGCCGCGCGCGCCGAGGGATCTAGAGGAGGACGACGAGCGCGTGAGTACGACACTCCAGGACCTCAAGCCTGTCCCTGTCGAGCTGGGTGGGGTGCGGGGAGGGCCCGACGTCCGGACCCTGCGCCGCGACGGGTGGTGGCGGAGCCCCGCCGCCACCGTGGCTTTTCTGACCGTCGTCATCGTGTACCTCACCTGGGCGGTGTTCCAGAACTCGCACTACTACGTGGGAGCCGCCGCTCACCGTGACCTCATCTCCCCGCTGTACTCCCCGTGCCTCACCGGGAGCTGCGTGCCCGGGGCGGGCGGGGGCTTCGCGCTCAACTGGTGGAAGATCTCACCGGGCCTGCTGGCGCTCCTCATTCCCCTGGGGTTCCGGACGACGTGTTACTACTACCGCAAGGCCTACTACCGCGGCTTCTGGCAGTCGCCCCCGGCCTGCGGGGTGGCCGACGGCCACGGTCGCTACACCGGCGAGACGCGCTTCCCGCTCATCTTGCAGAACCTGCACCGGTACTTCTTCGTCCTCGCCCTTGTGTTGAACGTGATCCTCACCATCGACGCCGTGACGTCTTTCCGGCTCCCCGGTGAAGGGGGGATCGGGGTGAGCGTGGGCACGCTGGTCCTCGTGGCCAACGCCACCTTGTTGTGGCTCTATACGGCGTCGTGCCACGCCTGCCGCCACTTGTGCGGCGGTCAGGTCAACGAGTTCTCGAAGCACCCCATCCGATACCGGCTGTGGAAGCTCGCCACCCCGCTCAACGCCCGGCACATGCAGATCGCGTGGGCGAGCCTGGCCATGGTGGCGGTCGCGGACCTCTACGTGCGGCTCGTGGCGAGCGGCGTGTTCTCCGACCCCAAGATCTTCTGAGCCGTCACGTGGCCGACACCAGCAACGATCTCGAGACCCACGACTACGACGTCGTCGTCATCGGCGCCGGCGGGGCGGGGCTGCGCGCCGCGATCGAAGCCCGAGAGCTCGGGCAGCGGACCGCGCTCGTATGCAAGTCGCTGCTGGGCAAGGCCCACACCGTCATGGCCGAGGGCGGCGCCGCCGCGGCCATGGGGAACGTCTGGCCCGAGGACAACTGGAAGGTCCACTTCCGCGACACCATGCGGGGCGGGAAGATGCTCAACAACTGGCGGATGGCCCAGTTGCACGCCCAGGAGTCGCCCGACCGGATCTACGAGCTCGAGCGGTGGGGAGCGCTGTTCGACCGGACCAAGGACGGGCGGATCCTCCAGCGCGACTTCGGTGGCCATCGCTACGCGCGCCTCGCGCACGTTGGTGACCGGACCGGCCTGGAGCTGATCCGGACCCTGCAACAGCGGGCCATCACGCTCGACATCGACGTGTTCATGGAGTGCAAGATCCTCCGGCTGCTCAAAGACGGCGAAGGAACGGTGAGCACCGCCGTCGGCTACTGGCGGCCCACCGGGGAGATGGTGAGCTTCACGGCCCGGGCCTTCGTGCTCGCCACCGGCAGCATCGGCAAGTCGTGGCTGTATACCTCGAACTCGTGGGAGTCCACCGGCGACGGCCACGCCATGGCGGCCTGGGCGGGCGCGGACATGATCGACATGGAGTGCGTCCAGTTCCATCCCACGGGCATGGTGTGGCCGCTGTCGGTGCGGGGGATCCTCGTGACCGAAGGCGTGCGGGGCGACGGGGGGGTCCTGCGCAACACCGAAGGTCGGCGGTTCATGTTCGACTACATCCCCCCGATGTTCGCGGCCGAGACCGCCGATACCGAGGAAGAGGGGGACCGGTGGTACGACGACCACATCAACAACCGCCGGCCACCTGAGCTCCTGCCGCGCGACGAGGTGGCCCGGTCGATCAACTCCGAGGTGAAAGCGGGCCGGGGTGGGCCCCATGGTGGGGTGTTCCTCGACATCGCCACCCGGCGCAGCGCCGATGAGATCCGGCGGCGGTTGCCGTCGATGTACCACCAGTTCAAAGAGCTCGCCGGTGTCGACATCACCGCGCAGCCCATGGAAGTGGGCCCGACGTGTCACTACATGATGGGCGGTGTGCGGGTCGACGCCGAGACCGAGCAGACGACGGTGCCGGGCCTCTTCGCGGCGGGCGAGGTGGCCGGGGGCATGCACGGTGCCAACCGGCTGGGGGGGAACTCGCTCTCGGACCTCCTCGTGTTCGGCCGTCGGGCCGGGATGGCCGCCGCGCAGTTCGCCCAGAGCCGGACCGGGGCCCCCGCCGTAGACGCGGCCGAGGTCGCCGCTGTCGTCGCCGAGGCCGAGGCTCCCTTCGGGCGCGACGGGGGGGAGAGCCCCTATGACCTTCAGAGCGCCATCCAGCAGATGATGCAGGAGCTCGTGGGCATCATCCGGACCGAGAGCGAGCTGGTCCGAGCACTCGACGAGCTCGACTCCTTGCGCGAACGGACGCAGAAGATGTCGGTGTCGGGCGGCCGGGCATACAACCCCGGGTGGAACCTCGCCACCGATCTCCCCTCCATGCTCACCACGTCGCGATTGGTCACCAAGGGTGCCCTCGAGCGACGAGAGAGCAGAGGGGGCCACACCCGCGAGGACTTTCCGAAGCCCGACCCCGAGCTCGGCAAGGTCAACCTCGTCCAGCGGATCGACGCCGAGGGCCACTACACACTCGAGCCCGAGCCGCTGCTCGAGATGCCGGCCGAGCTCAAGGAGCTCTTCGAGGAGGAGCCGCATTGATGGCCGACGTGACGATGCAGGTGTGGCGCGGCGACGAGGCCGGTGGAACGTTCACCGAGTACGTCATGCCCGCGGTGGAGGGCGAGGTCGTGCTCGACGTCATCCACCGCATTCAGGCCGGACCAGCACCGGACCTCGCCTGCCGGTGGAATTGCAAGGCCGGAAAGTGTGGCTCGTGCTCGGCCGAGATCAACGGGCTGCCCAAGCTCATGTGCATGACCCGGATGGACGTGCTGCCCGAAGGTGAGCCCGTCGTGGTGGCCCCCATGCGGACGTTCCCCATCATCCGCGACCTCGTCACCGACGTGTCGTTCAACTACACCATGGCGCGACAGGTGCCACCTTTGAGGCCTCGGGAACCCGAAGCCGACGGCACCTACCGGATGCAGCAGATCGACATCGAGCGGGGGCAGGAATTCCGGAAGTGCATCGAATGCTTCATGTGCCAAGACGTCTGCCACGTCATCCGGGACCACGAGGACAACAAGGCCTCGTATGCGGGGCCCCGGATGTTCATCCGGTTCATGGAGCTCGAGTCCCATCCTCTGGACACCGACGACCGGCGCGAGCTCCTTCGCGAGCGGATGGGTCTCGGCATGTGCAACATCACCAAGTGCTGCACCGAGGTGTGCCCGGAGCACATCAAGATCACCGACAACGCCATCATCCCGCTCAAAGAACGCGTCGTCGACGCCTCGTATGACCCCGTGGCGTGGCTCGGCCGCAAGATCCTGCGCCGGACCAAGCGCTCCGCCCTCGAGGCCGCTCTCGACGCTCCGGGCCAAGCCACACCCACGCACCAGGAACAGCCGACGCGCCCGGTGGCGTCGGCCACCGACCACTCCTGAGTGCTCCTGACAACCCGGCCGCCAGGCCCGTGACCCGGTTTCTCAGCCCGCCGTGGATCGCCGCGTTCAACGAAGCCCTGGTCGACGTGGTCATCGCACCCCCCGGGACCGAGGCCGGCCTGGCCGTGCGCGACGGGCGGTTCAGCATGGGCCAGATCGTGACCGGTGGCCCCGACGGGGACATCGAAGCCACGCTCCGGGTGCTCGAGGGGCGGGTGACGCTGATCGACGGGGGGGCCTCGGACGCCGCGGTCACCATCAGGCTGACCTGGACCGACGCCGTGGCCATGGCCGCCGGGGAGCTGGCCCCGGCCGACGCCATCGCGGCGGGCCGGGTCCGGGTGCGAGGAGACCTCTCGGTCCTGGCCGAGGCCCAGACCGTGCTGGCCGCGGTGCAGCCGCAGCTCCAAGAGTTGCAAGCCGGCACCGAGTACTAGCGACAGGACAGGGATAGAGTCGGAAAGTGAGGAAACGGCTTCCGAAACGGAAGCCGACGAGGGGAGGTTCCATGACCGTGCCCGGCGTACTGGACGACCAGGCCCTCCGTCGCTACCGCGAGTTGCTCGACGCGGAGGACGCCGCATTCGACGAGTTGGAGCATGCCTATGAAGAGGGTGACCGAGCCCACTTCGAAGCCGACCTCTCGGCCTGGCGTCAGTCTCTGGCACGGAAGCTCGCCTTCCTCCAGCGCATGGGGATCGACATCCCCCAACCGGCGGTTCCCGCAACCGTCTGATTTCGTTCGGCTGTCAGATGACAGCCGTCTGAAGCTTCAGCCGAGCAGGTCGCGCACCGCGGCGCGCTCGGACTCGAGCTCTTCGGTCGTGACCCGGATTCGGTCGCGGGCGAAGTCACTGTGGTCGAGGCCTTCCACCACGCGCCACGTCGATCCGTCGGACCGGACGGGGAGCCCGAAGATGAGTCCCTCGGGCGCTCCGTACTCACCATGGGAGACGACGGCCAGCGACACGCAGTCGTCTTTCGCCGTCGGCTCGACGATGGAGCGCACCGAGTCGACCACGGCGTTGGCCGCGGAGGCCGCTGAGGATGCGCCGCGGGCCGCGATGATCTGCGCGCCGCGCTGCTGGACGGTGGTGATGAACTCGCCCCGGAGCCAGTCCGCGTCGTCGATCACCGCCGGCACAGCCTGGCCGTCGATCCGGGCGTTCTCGAAGTCGGGGTACTGGGTGGCGGAGTGATTGCCCCATATGGCCACGCTCGTGACCGAGGCCACCGGCACCCCGGCCTTGTGGGCCAGGAGGCTCTGGGCGCGGTTCTGGTCGAGGCGGGTCATGGCGAAGAAGCGGTCGTCGGGGATCTCCGGCGCGTGGGCCCTGGCGA
Source organism: Acidimicrobiales bacterium (assembly GCA_035532735.1). GTDB lineage: Bacteria > Actinomycetota > Acidimicrobiia > Acidimicrobiales > UBA8190 > Chersky-840. The sequence goes on from DATKQM010000055.1 coordinate 35,004, forward strand.
TGAGGCAGTTGGTGTTGCAGGGGTTGCCGACCACGAACACCCGGACGTCAGAGGCGGCGTGGGCCGCGATGGCCTCGCCCTGAGGGCCGAAGATGCCGCCATTGATGGTGAGGAGGTCGTTGCGCTCCATCCCCGCCTTGCGGGGGATCGACCCCACGAGCAATGCCCAGGACGTGGCGTCGAAGGCGGTCTTGGCCTGCGAGGTGGGCTCGATACCGGCCAGAAGGGGAAAGGCGCAGTCGTCGAGCTCCATGACCACACCCTCGAGCGCGCCCATGGCCGGCTCGATCTCGAGCAGGCGGAGCACGACGGGCTGGTCGGGACCGAACATCTCACCCGATGCGATCCGGAACAACAGCGAGTACCCGATCTGCCCGGCGGCGCCGGTGACGGTGACCTGGACGGGGGTTTTCGACGGTGCCATGGACGCCCAGGCTACCGAATGTCAGAGACGGTCGACGATGGCGGCCGCGAACTCCGAGCACTTCACTTCGGTGGCGCCGGGCATGAGCCGGGCGAAGTCGTAGGTCACGATCTTCTCCGCGATGGTGGCTTCGAGGGCGGCCACGATGTCGGTGGCGGCATCGGCCCACCCGAGGTGCTCGAACATGAGCACCCCCGACAAGATCACCGAGCCGGGGTTGACCTTGTCCTGCCCCGCGTACTTGGGCGCGGTGCCGTGGGTGGCCTCGAAGATGCCGTGGCCCGTCACGTAATTGATGTTCCCGCCGGGCGCGATGCCGATCCCACCGACCTGGGCCGCCAAGGCGTCGGAGAGGTAGTCGCCGTTGAGGTTGGTCGTAGCGATGACGTCGAAGTCCTCGGGCCGGGTGAGGACTTGTTGGAGGGTGATGTCCGCGATGGTGTCCTTCACGAGCAACTTGGTGCCGGGCTTTCCGTCACAGTCGTCCCAGCCCACCGCCACGTCGGAGAACTCTTCGCGGACGAGGTCATAGCCCCAGTTGCGAAACGCCCCCTCGGTGAACTTCTGGATGTTGCCCTTGTGGACGAGGGTGACGCTCTTGCGGTCGTGGCTCAGCGCATATTCGATGGCGGCGCGCACCAGACGCTTGGATCCGAACTCGGAGATGGGCTTGATCCCGATGCCCGACTGGGGTCGGATCTCCCACCCCAGCTCGTCGCGCAAGAAGGCGGAAAGTCGGTCCGCCTCGGGCGTGCCCGCCTGGACCTCCAGACCGGCGTAGACGTCCTCGGTGTTCTCCCGGAAGATCACCATGTCGACCTTCTCGGGATGGAGAACCGGCGAGGGGACGCCGGTGAACCAACGCACGGGACGGAGGCAGACGTAGAGGTCGAGGATCTGGCGCAGGGCCACGTTCAGCGAGCGGATCCCTCCACCGATCGGGGTGGTTAGAGGCCCCTTGATGCCGATGAGGTGCTCGCGGAACGCTTCGACGGTCTTGTCGGGGAGCCAGTCGCCTGTCTCTTTGAAGGCCTTCTCCCCCGCCAGGACCTCCTTCCAGGCGATCTTCTTCCCGTGCTTGGCCGCGGCGGCGTCGAAGACGAGGCGCGACGCGGGCCAGATGTCGACGCCGGTCCCGTCACCCTCGATGAAAGGGATGATCGGTTCGTCGGGGACCTGGATGGTCCCGTCTGGACTCATGGTGATGGGTTGTGCCATGACCGCCGAGCCTAAGCGTTGGTGGAGAGCCCCAGTGCTGCGTAGATCTCCCGGGTCGCGCTGGACCGGTTGAGGGTGTAGAAGTGCAGCCCCGGGGCGCCGGCCTCGAGCAGCTTCTCGCACAGCTCGGTGGCCATGGCCACACCGGCCTGGCGCACGGCGTCGTCGCCACCTCGGGCCGACGCCTCTTCCAGCCGGTCCACGGCCCAGGCCGGGAGGGCTGCGCCCATCTGGGCCATCCGGGGCACCGAGCGCAGGGCCGTCACCGGCATGATCCCCGGCAGCACCGGCTTGTGGACTCCGCGCGCGGCGAGGTCCGCCACGAGGCCCACGTACTCCTCGGCCTCGAAGAAGAATTGCGTGACCGCGAAGTCCGCCAGCCGGAGCTTGACGGCCAGGAGGTCGCGGTCGGACTGCACGTCGGGCGACGCCGGGTGGCCGGCGGGATGGGCGGCGACGCCGATCGAGAATCCCCCGATCTCACGGGCCAGGTTCACGAGCTCGACGGCGTGGAGGAGCTCACCGGAGCCCGCCTCGGGGTCGGTCGGGGGGTCGCCTCCCAGGGCCATGAGGTTCTCCACGCCCGCCTTGCGGAACTGGACCAGGATCTCGGCCAGCTCCAAGCGGGTGTGGGCGACACAGACAAGATGCGCCATGGGGGTCAGGGTCGTGGTCCGGAGCATGCCCGCCACCAGGTCATGGGTGCGCTGGCGGGACTCCCGACCACCTCGGTAGGTGACCGAGACGAACGACGGCGCCAGTGGCTCGAGCTCGCGCAGGGTCCGGACCAGGGTGACCTGCTCGGCATCGTTCTTGGGTGGGAAGAACTCGAAGGAGTAGGTGGCACCCCCTGCGAGCATCTCCGAGATCAAGGCCATGACCAGGCCATCGTAGTGTCGGTCCGGTTCTTAGTCCCGGGCCGACGCCCGGAAGGTCCGCCCGGCTCTTGGTCTATCCGCTTCGCTCTGGCTCTATCCGCTTCGCTCTGCGGCGCGGACGGCGTTGCGAAGGAGCATGGCGCGGGTCATGGGGCCCACACCGCCGATGCGAGGCGTGATCCACCCGGCCACCTCGGCCACCGACTCCTCCACGTCGGAGAGGACCTTGCGACCCTCCCAGGTCGTACCCGCACCCACCACGGCCGCACCGGGCTTCACCATGTCGGGCGTGACCAATCCGGCCGAGCCGGCTGCGGCCACCACGATGTCGGCGCTGCGGACGTAGTCGGCGAGGTCGGGCACTCCGGTGTGGACCACGGTCACCGCCGCGTTGCAGCCGGGCCGTTTGAGGGCGAGGAGGAGGGCCAGGGGGCGGCCGATGGTGATGCCGCGCCCGATCACGACCACATGGCGCCCCTCGACCGGGACGTCATAGGCGTGGAGGAGCTCGATGATCCCCGCCGGCGTGCAGGGCAGGGGCCCGGGCGTCCCCATGACCAGGCGTCCGAGGTTGACCGGATGGAGTCCATCGACGTCCTTGGTGTCGTCCATGGCCAACAGCGCGGCCTCCTCGTCGAGGCCCGGCGGCAGTGGGAGCTGGACCAGATAGGCATGGACGGCCGGATCGCCGTTGAAGCGACGGATCACCGCTTCGAGCTCTTCCTGGCTCGTCTGGGCGGGCAGGTGCTCGTGCACCGAGGCGATGCCGACCTCCTTGCAATCGGAGTGCTTCAACGCCACATAGCGATCGCTCGGAGTGTCGTCGCCCACGAGGATCGTTCCGAGCCCGGGACGGATTCCTTCGGAAGCCAGCCTCGCCACCCGGTCGGTGACTTCGGCGCGAAAGCGCGCCGCGAGGGCTTCGCCGTCGAGGAGTCGTGCCGTCACCGAAACTCGCTCAGTGTCGGAAGTGACGCTCGCCGGTGAGCACCATGGCGATGCCGTGCTCGTCGGCGGCGGCCACCACCTCGCCGTCTCGGACCGAGCCACCGGGCTGGACGACAGCCGCCACGCCCGCGGCGGCGAGCACGTCGAGTCCATCGCGGAACGGGAAGAAGGCGTCGCTGGCCGCCGCCGCGCCCCGGGACCGGGCTCCCGCCTTTCCCACCGCGATCTGGGCTGCTTCCACTCTGCTCTGCTGCCCCGCTCCGACCCCCAGGGCCTGTCCGTCGGCCGCCACCACGATGGCGTTCGACGACGTCCGGGCACAGACCCGCCATGCCAACTCGATGTCGCCCCACTGGCTGTCGGTGGGAGCCACCTTGGTCGGCACCTGCCAGTCCGAACGGGTCGTGGCCAGGTCGTCGCGGTCCTGGACGAGAAAACTCCCCCCGAGGCTGCGCAACTCGAGGGTGCCGGCGGTATGGCGAGGCGCTTGCAGGAGTCGGGTGGCCTTGCGCCGGGCTGTCAGGGCCTCGAGCGCGTCGGGGTCGAACGACGGCGCTACCACGACGTCGGCTTGAGGGCCCTCGGCCACGGCGTGAGCCACGGCCAACGTGCAGCGGCCGCCGAGGGCGACGACGCCGCCGAACGCGGACACCGGATCACATTCGAGGGCGCGTCGATACGCATCGGCCAGTGTGGGGGCCAGCGCCGCCCCACAGGGATTGGCGTGCTTGATGATGGCCACCGCCTCGTCGGCCCCGCTACCGAGCTCGGACACGAGTCGCCAGGCCGCGTCGGCATCGAACAGGTTCAGATAGGACAACGCCGTGCCGCCGTGTTGGATGACGCCGTCCCACCACGTGGGTCGGTTCCGGTCGCGGTAGCGGGCGCCGCGCTGATGAGGGTTCTCGCCGTAGCGGAGCTCCTGGGCCCGCTCCAGCGCAAGGTGCAGCGTCGGCGGCAACAGCTCGGCGTCCCCGCCCGCTCCCCCGGCATCGAACCACGCCACGATGGCGGCGTCGTAGGCGGCGCTGTGCGCGAAGGCGGCACGGGCCAGTTCCCGGCGTGTGTCGCTCGACAACGACCCCCCGGCGCGCAGCTCGTCGAGCACCCGCTCGTAGTCGGCCGGGTCGACGACCACACCGACATGGGCATGGTTCTTGGCCGCGGCCCGGACCATGGTGGGACCGCCGATGTCGATCAGCTCGATGGACGGGTCCGAGGAGAAGGGATAGAGGTTGCACACCACGAGGTCGATGGGCTCGACCTGTTGGGCGGCGAGGTCAGCCACATGCGACGGGTTGGATCGGTCGGCGAGGATGCCACCGTGGACCTTGGGGTGAAGCGTCTTCACCCTTCCCCCGAGCATCTCCGGGGCACCGGTGATCTCGGCCACCTCGGTGACCGCGATGCCGGCGTCGGTCAGCGCGGCGGCGGTCTTGCCACTGGCGATGAGCTCCCATCCCAGGTCGACGAGGCCCCGGGCCAGGTCGGTGAGACCGGTCTTGTCGTAGACCGACACCAAAGCCCTCATCGCTTTGCCTCCCGCTCTGCCCGGCCCACCGCCACGCCGTCGATGTCGTCGATCATCTTGTTCACCGTCGCCGGGTAGAGGCGGCGCTCGACTGCCTTGATCCTCTCGTGGAGGCTCTCCACGGTGTCACCGGGGTGCACGGGAACCTCCTGTTGGGCGAGGACCGGCCCCGCATCGGTCTCGACCGTGGCGAGATGGACCGTGCAACCGGTGACCGTCACCCCGGCCGCCAGGGCCTCCTCGACGGCGTGCCATCCGGGGAACGCCGGGAGGATGGCCGGATGGGTGTTGAGGACCCGACCGGGGAAGGCATCGAACAATGGCCGGGCGAACACGGTGCCGAAGCCTGCCATGGCCACGAGGTCGATGTCGTGGCTGGCGAGCACCTCGGTCACCCTGCGGGTGAAACCCCAGCGGTCGAACCCGCTCCCGAACCCGCCGAAGGCCTGTCGGTCCACGAGTTCGGTGGCCACACCGGCGTCGGTGGCGATGTCGAGGGCCCGACACGTGCGGTCGGCGAGGACGAGCGCGACCGGGACATTCTCGGCGAGCATGGCGTCGAGGATGCTCCCAGTACCCGACACGAGCACCGCCACGCGCACGATGGCCACGCTACCAGCGACCGAGCGGCGCTCCGCCGTGCTCAGTCGAGGGTCTTGACGATCTCCACCATACGCTCGCCCGCCTCGGTCGGGTTCAGCGCCACGGTGGCACCGGCGTCGGCCAGCGCCGCCATCTTGGCCTGGGCGGTGCCTTGGGATCCCGAGATGATGGCCCCGGCGTGTCCCATCTTGCGCCCCGGGGGGGCGGTAACCCCGGCCACGTAACAGACCACGGGCTTGGACATGTTGTCCTTGATGAATTGCGCCGCCTCTTCTTCGGCCGAGCCACCGATCTCTCCGATCATCATCACGGCGCGGGTGTCGGGATCCTCCTCGAAGGCGGCGAGGCAGTCGATGAAGCTCGTCCCGGGGACGGGATCGCCACCGATGCCGACACAGGTCGTCTGACCCACCTTCTGTTGGGACAGCTCGTGCAGGGCCTGATAGGTGAGGGTACCCGAGCGGCTCACGATCCCCACGGGGCCTCCGGGGAGAGCGATGTCCCCCGAGGTGATGCCGATGTTGCACTTCCCCGGTGAGATGACGCCGGGGCAGTTGGGGCCGAGGAGGCGCACGCCGGGGTGGTCGCGTCGCAACACGTTGTAGAACCGTGCTTCGTCCTGGGCCGGGATCCCTTCGGTGATGCACACGATGAACCGGACTCCGGCCGCGGCCGCTTCGAGGATCGCGGCCGACGCGCCCCTGGGGGGAACGACCACGAACGAGGCGTCGGCCCCCGTGGCCCGCACGGCGTCGCCGACACTGTCGTAGACGGGCACGCCGTCCACGTCGGTGCCGCCCTTCCCCGGCGTCACGCCCGCCACCACCTGGGTGCCGTAGTCGCGGTTGCGCAGGCCGTGGAACCGGCCCTGGCTTCCGGTCAGGCCCTGGACGATGACCTTGGTCTTCTCGTCGACGAAGATGCTCACGTTGCTCCTCCCGCCAGAGCCACGGCACGCCGGGCGGCACCGAGCATGGTCTCGTCCACGACCAGACGGTCCGAGATATGCGAGGCGAGGATGGCATGACCCGCCTCGGCGTTGGTGCCGTCGAGGCGCAACACGATGGGCGAGCGCAGGTCGACACGCCCCAGGGCCTCGACGATGCCGTTGGCCACCTCGTCGCAGCGGGTGATGCCACCGAAGATGTTCACGAAGATCGACCGCACCGCCTGGTCGGTGTTGATGACCTCGAGTGCGGCCGCCATGACATCGGCATTGGCACCGCCCCCGATGTCGAGGAAGTTCGCGGCGCTGCCGCCGGCCTGGGTGACGACGTCGAGCGTGGACATGGCCAGCCCGGCCCCGTTGGCGATGATGCCGACCGACCCCGACAGCCCGATGTAGTTGAGACCCTTCTCCTTGGCGAGGAGCTCGCGCTCGTCGAGGGTCTCGGTCCCGGCGAACTCCTCCCACTCGGGATGGCGGAAGGCGGCGTTGTCGTCGAGGGTGACTTTGGCGTCGAGGGCGTGGACGCGGCCGTCGGTGGTCAGGATCAGGGGGTTGATCTCGGCCAGGTCGCAGTCGCCCTCGACGTAACACCGGTACAGCGCCACCAGGAGCTCGGCCGCCGGACCACGCGCTTCGGGTTCGAGGCCCGCTTCCTCGACGAGTCTGGCCGCGGCGGCGACCGACAACCCGTCGACGGGATCGACGTGGAGCTTGGCGATGGCGGTCGGGTCGGTGGCGGCCACCTCCTCGATCTCGACCCCGCCCTTGGCCGACACCATGCAGAGGTGGAGTTTGGCCGCCCGGTCCAGGGTGAAGCTGGCGTAGTACTCGCGTGCGATGTCGGAGGCGTGCTCGACCCACAGGCGGTGCACGACGTGGCCGTGGATATCCATGCCGAGAATGGCCGACGCGTAGGTGGCGACCTCTTGGGCGTCATTGGCCAGCTTGATGCCTCCGGCCTTGCCACGGCCGCCCACCTTCACCTGGGCCTTGACCACGACGGGATAGCCCGCGGCGTCGGCCTGGGTCACGGCCTCGTCCACCGTGTCGGCCACACCGCCGGGCGATGTGGGGATGCCGTAACGGGCGAAGTACTGCTTGCCCTGGTATTCGTAGAGATCCACCGGTGCTCCTTGCTCCTCTCCGCCGCCTCTGTGGGTGGCGCCCGTCCGCTGCGTCACTGTCTCTTTCGGGCTCAGCTCCCGGCGGTGGCCTCCTCGCGCCCGTCGAGGGCGTCCGCCAGCCAGTGGACCATGGTGTCGAGAGACGCTCCGGGCGTGAACACCGCCGCCACGCCGAGCTCGGTGAGCGCGGGGATGTCGCCCTCGGGGATGATCCCCCCGACGATCACGAGCACGTCGTCGAGGCCCTGGTCGCGAAGACCGTCGATGACCCGGGGGACCAGGGTGAGATGTGCACCCGACAGCAGCGACAGCCCCACCGCGTCGGCGTCTTCTTGGACCACGGCCTGGACCACCTGCTCGGGTGTCTGGTGGAGCCCGGTGTAGATCACCTCGAAGCCGGCATCTCGAAAGGCGCGGGCGATGACCTTGGCACCTCGGTCGTGGCCGTCGAGCCCGGGCTTGGCCACCACGACCCGGTAGGGACGCTTCATCGGGCACCGAGTGTAGGCACCTGGGCCTACGGGGGCGCCAGACGGCCGGAAACGGCCCGAGAGAAGCGGAAGGCGCATGGTAACGTCAGGTTCGGCCACAAGCGGGTGGCAGCCCATGCGCTTCCGGCCCGTTGGCCCGACAACCTATGGTCCGCGCCGTCACCAGCCACCGGGAAGGCCACCCAGAGCCGTCCGGTCCCGGATCGGCATCCTCGTCGCGGTGGTCGGGGTTGCTGCGCATCGCCAGGCCGCGCCACTGGGTCAAGAACCTCCTCGTATTTGCCGCTCCCGCCGCCGCGGGCGTGCTCTCGCACGGCACCGTGGCCGCCCACGCCACGGGCGCCTTCGGGGTCTTCTGCCTGGCCGCCTCGGGTACGTACTTCATCAACGACACCCTCGACGTCGAAGCCGACCGGCACCATCCGGTCAAGCGCCGCCGCCCCGTGGCCGCCGGCACGGTGCCCGCTCCCCTGGCCGGGATCGTGGGGTCGGTGCTCATGGCCGGTGCCGTCGGCCTGGCGTGGTGGCTGGCGGGTAGCCACCTGGCTCTGGTCATCGCCGTCTACGTGGCCGTGAACGTCGCCTACTCGGTCCGTCTCAAGCACGAGCCCGTCGTGGACCTGGCCTGCGTGTCGACGGGGTTCGTGCTCCGGGCCATCGCCGGTGGCGTCGCCACGGGGGTGCCGCTGTCTGACTGGTTCATCATCGTGTCCTCGTTCGGGGCCCTCCTGATCGTCACGGGCAAGCGCAGCGCCGAGCAGGGCGACCTGGGAGAGCTCGGGGGGGTGCACCGTCGCACCCTGAGCGAGTACCCCGAGGCCTTCCTCCGCTCCGTGCGGCTGCTGGCCGCGGCTGTCACCGTCAGCGCCTACTGCCTGTGGGCCTTCGAGCGTTCGGTCCAGAGCGGCCGGGGTCACCACCCCATCTGGTTCGAGCTGTCGATCGTCCCCTTCGTGATCGCCATCTTGCACGTGGAGCTGCGCTTCGCCCGCGGCCACGGTGGCGCCCCCGAGGAGATGGCCCTCCAAGACCGCACGCTGCAGGTGCTCGGCATCATCTGGGTGGCCCTGGTGGCGATCGGGATCTACTCGTGACGGCCGACGGCGTCGCGGCCCGTCACACGCCCGGTGTTCGCCGGTCCTTGACGGGATGGGGCCGCACCGCCCCCAGCGCGTGTGACGTCTCCGAGGTCCACACTGCCGAGGACCTCGACACCGTCCTGGCAGGGGCGACGCACAGCAAGCGCAGTGTCGTCGCCCGGGGACTGGGTCGCTCCTACGGCGACGCCGCCCAATGCGCCGGCGGCGTGGTGATCGACATGACCGGGCTCGACACCGTGCTCGAAGCCGACCTCGACACCGGAGTGGTCCGGATGGGGGCGGGAACGAGCCTCGACGCCCTCATGCGCGCCTTCGTCCCTCGGGGCTGGTTCGTCCCGGTGACCCCCGGGACCCGCCATGTCACGGTCGGAGGTGCGATCGCGGCGGACATCCACGGCAAGAACCATCACCGCGACGGCTCGTTCTGCTCCTACGTGACGCGTCTGTCGCTCGCCACGCCGTCGGGACGCGTCGAGGTCTCCCCCCAAAGCGACCCCGACCTGTTCTGGGCCACCGCCGGCGGCATGGGCCTGACCGGGATCGTGGTCGACGCCACCGTGCAGATGGTGCGTATCGAGACCGCCACCATGCGGGTCGACACCGAACGGGCGCAGAACCTCGACGACTGCCTGACCCGGATGACCGAGCACGACGGCGACTACCGGTACTCGGTGGCGTGGATCGATTGCTTGGCCCGCGGGGCGAAGATGGGTCGGGCCGTGCTCACCCGGGCCGACCATGCCCGGCTCGAGGACCTCCCCCCTGCGCGACGCGCCGACGCGTTGTGCTTCAACCCCGTCGTGGGGGCCCAGGTCCCGATCACCCCGCCCTCGGGCCTGGTCAACCCGGTGACCGTGGCGGCGTTCAACGAGCTCTGGTTCAGAAAGGCCCCGCGCTCGCGGACCGGTGAGCTGCAGTCGATGGCGACCTACTTCCACCCCCTCGACGGCGTCGGGTCCTGGAATCGGATGTACGGGGCGCGGGGATTCGTCCAGTACCAGTTCGTCGTCCCCTTCGGCGCCGAGGAGGCCCTGCGCGCCGTGCTGACCCGTCTCAGCCAGAGGCGCATGGCGTCGTTCGTGACGGTACTGAAGCGATTCGGCCCGGCCGACCCGGGGCCGCTCTCGTTCCCGATCGAGGGATGGACGCTCGCCTTCGACCTCCCCGTCGGGCCGCTCTCGACCGGGCCGCTCCTCGACGCCCTCGACGAGATCGTGGCCGGTGCGGGCGGCCGTGTCTATCTCGCCAAGGATTCCCGGCTGCGCCCGGAGCTGCTCGAGGCCATGTACCCGCGCCTGGCCGAGTGGCGCGCCACGCGGCAGCGGATCGATCCCGCCGGCGTCTTCGCCTCGGATCTCTCCCGTCGTCTGGACCTCGTGTCGACCCCTCGGACCGGCCGGGCATCCCGGCCGTCACGGGCCCGGGCGAGCGCCAAGACCAAGACCAAGGCCAAGGAGGTCGCGACCCCGTGATCCGGCGGAAAGGTGCTCGATGAACGATGCCATGGGAATGCCCCAGACGGCGGTGGTCGTCGGCGGCACCTCCGACATCGCCCGGGCGGTGCTGCGCTCGCTCGTGGCTCGTCGCCTCCGGCGCATCGTCCTCGTCGGTCGTGACGAGATCGGGCTGGCGGCGGTGGCCAAGGAGCTCCAGGTGCTCGGGCCCATCGAGGTCGACACGATGACCTTCGACGTCACTGACATGGACCGGCTCGGGACCGTCGTGGCGGACTCCTCGGCACGACTGGGTCAGGTCGACCTGGTTCTCGTGGCGGCCGGGATCCTCGGCGACCAGAGCAGTGATGAGTCCGATCCCGAGGCCGTGGCCCGTGTCCTCACCACCAACTTCACCGGCACCGCCGCGGTGATGACGGCGTTCGCGGCGGTGCTCCGCAGCCAGGGCCACGGCCGCATGATCGTGCTCTCGTCAGTGGCCGGGGTGCGGGTCCGTCGGGCCAACTACGTCTACGGGGCTTCGAAAGCCGGGCTGGACGGGTTCGCGCTGGGGATGGCCGAGGCGTTGCGGGGCTCGGGGGCCTCGCTCATGATCGTCCGACCGGGTTGGGTGGCCACCGGTATGACCGAGGGGCTCGACCCCGCACCGTTCGCCACCACACCCCAGGCCGTGGCCGCCGACGTCGTGGCAGGGATGGAGCGATCGACGCCGGTCGTCTGGTCGCCAGGCCCGTTGCGACTGGTGTTCGCCGTCATGCGACTGTTGCCCGCCGCGCTGTGGCGCCGGCTCCCGGGCTGAGCCCGGACCCGACGCTCAGGAGCGGCGTCGGGCGCTGATGTTGAGGCGGACGTAGTCGATGACCGGCTCTGGCATCGCCGCCGCCACCTCGCTCAGGAACCGGGCCCGTTCGGTCGAGCTCATCCCGGCCACGTGGGTGCGCAGACACACCGTCTCGAGATACGTCTCGAGCTCAACGCCTCGGTCCAGGGGCGTGGGCTCGGGGTGGGTCCACACCTCGACGTCTTCGAAGCCGGCCGCAACGAGCCGGTCGTGAGTTTCCTGCGGTGATGCATAGAGCCATTTCCCGGCGCGTTCGAAGCCTGTGGAACGCACCGCCTCGATCAGACCGGCGATGTTGCCCGCCGCGCCGCATTGGGCCGCCAACATCGCGCCCGGGCGCATCACCCCGGCCAGATTGGCGAAGAGGCGGTCGTGGTCGAGCACCCAGTGGAAGGTGGCCGTCGACAACACGGCGTCGACAGGGGCGTCGGCCCCGAGCAGCCCGGGCGACAGTTCGAGAAGGTCGCTCTCGACGAAGGCCACCTGGGTATCGAAGCGTGCCAGACGCCGGCGGGCCTCGACGAGCATCGAGGGCGCAGCGTCGAGCGCCACCACCCGGCCCGTGGGCAGACGCTCCAGCACCATCTCGGTGACACGACCACTCCCGGCCCCGGCGTCGAGGACGGTCTCGTCTCCGTGCAAGACCAGGCGGGCGAGGACCTCCGCACCCCAGCGCGTCATGGGGTCGGCGATGCGGTCGTAGGTCGCCGCGTCCCAGTCGCGGGGACCGGCGCCGTCACCACTCTCGAGGCGATCGCGCTGTGGGGTCACGATCTCGGCGTCGTGCCGTTGCGCCACTCCGCCATCTTCGGCAGCCGGCTCTTGCGTCCCCAGACACGCGTGCCCGGGGCGGCCGAGCTCGGAGCCGGTCGCCGTGTCGGTGGAGCCGAGCGGGTGGGCGGAGCCGGTTCGGAGTCACCCCAGGGGTCGGGGTCGTGGAAGTCCTGCGCCCACTCCTCGTTGACGTCGATCGCCCCGTGCCCAGTGTCGCCGGCGGCCGATTCGTCGACACCCTCCCATTCATCAGCCTGGTCCGGGGTCCGCGTCGCTCGTCGGCGCGACCACGACCCGGCGCGCAGGGGGTCAGGGCGCTTGGTCCACGACGAGCCCACGTCGCGCACCAGATGGCCGGGGAGCTCGGACAGGAACCGACTGGGTATGGCGTGGCTGGTCGATCCCCACAGCGTCCGGCTCCAGGCGTGGGTCAGGTAGAGCTGGCGTCGGGCCCGGGTGATGCCGACGTAACAGAGCCGACGTTCCTCCTCGAGCTGGAGGGGATCCTCGAGGGCCCGCATGTGGGGGAAGACCCCGTCTTCGAGGCCCACCAGGAACACGGCGGGGAACTCCAGGCCCTTGGCGGTGTGCAGCGTCATGAGCGACACCCGACTGTCCGCCGCGTCGAGCTCGTCGCTGTCAGAGACCAGAGCCACCGATTCCAGGAACTCGTCGAGGCTGTCGTATTCCGTCGCCGCGCTGGCCAGCTCGGCGATGTTCTCGATGCGACTGTGCGCTTCGATGGTGTCCTCCGCCTCAAGGGCGGCCCGGTATCCCGTGCGCTCGGCCACGGTCTCGAGAATCGCACCGGGCCCCGCGCCGCGCTCGACCATGTGGCGCAGTTCGTCGAGTAGTCCCCGCAGCTCCGCCGCTCCCTTGACGGCTTTTCCGGTCACCCCCGCCTCAGGGGCATGGTCGAGCGCGTCGACGAACGAGCAGTTGTTGTCGCGCGCCCATAGGGCCAGGCGTTCCACCGACGCGTCCCCGACCCCGCGGCGCGGCACGTTCACGATGCGCCGCGCCGAGACCTCGTCAGATGGGTTCCCGAGGAGACGGACGTAGGCGAGCAGGTCCTTCACCTCTCGACGGTCGTAGAACCGGGTGCCGCCCACGACCTTGTAGGAGATCGCGGCGCGCACGAGCTCTTCCTCCAACGCCCGGCTCTGGGCATTGGTGCGGTAGAAGACGGCCACGTCGCCGTAGCCGATGCCGTCGAACTCGCGCAGCCGGCCGATCTCGGTCGCCACCCAGGCCGCCTCGTCGTACTCGTCCTCGGCCCGGTAGCGGACGATGGGGGCACCCGTGTCGCCCTCGGTCCACAGCTCCTTGGGAACCCTGGTGACGTTGTTGGCGATCACGGCGTTGGCCGCGTCGAGAATCGTCTTGGTCGACCGGTAATTCTGCTCGAGGGGGATCACCGCGGCATCGGGGAAGGCCTCTTCGAACTCGAAGATGTTGCGGATGTCCGCCCCGCGCCATCCGAAGATCGACTGGTCGCTGTCACCCACCACGCAGACGTTGTGGTGCTGCTCGGCCAGCATGAGCACGATCTCGTTCTGGGCACGGTTGGTGTCTTGGAACTCGTCGACGAGAATGTGCTTGAAGCGTGCCCGGTAGGCGTCGAGCACGTCGGGGGCGCTCTGGAACAGTCGCACGGTGAGGAGCAAGAGGTCGTCGAAGTCCATGGCCGAGGCGGCGAAGAGCCGCTGCTCGTACTCCTGGTAGACATCGGCGATGCGCCGTTCGAACACCGAGCGCGCGTTCTGCGCGTAGGTAGCGGCGCCGGCGAGCTCGGCTTTGGCCCCGGAGATGGCGGCCTGGACGCCCCGGGCGGGCAGCTTCTTGGCGTCGATGTTCAGGTCGCGCAGGATGTGCTCGACGAGACGTCGCGAATCCGAGTCGTCATAGATCGTGAAGGACTTTCGATAGCCCAGACGATCGGCATGGGCCCGTAGCATCCGCACGCATGCGGCGTGGAAGGTGGAGACCCACATGCGCTGGGCGACCGAGCCGATGAGACCGGCCAGCCGGGACCGCATCTCGTCGGCCGCCTTGTTGGTGAAGGTGATGGCGAGGATCTCCCACGGCGTGGCGTCGCCGGTGGCGATGAGATGGGCGATGCGGTGGGTGAGGACCCGGGTCTTACCCGACCCCGCCCCCGCCACCACCAGCAAGGGACTACCCCGGTGGACCACGGCCCGGCGCTGGGGATCGTTCAGGCCCATGAGCAACTCGTCGGGCTTGGGAAGGTCATCGGTCCAGCGCGCCCGCCGGGCCCGGGGAGCGGGCGACTCGGTGTCGACCTGCTCGGTGGTGTCGAAGCCCTCGAACTCGTCGACGCCGTCGAAGGAGCCGAGCCCACCGAGACGGGGCAACGGGGCGTGGGCCACCCTCACTCCCATTCAATGGTGCCGGGCGGCTTCGACGTGATGTCGAGGGCCACCCGGTTGACGCCGTCCACCTCGTTGATGATGCGCGACGACAGGCGCTCGAGCAGGTCGTAGGGCAGCCGGGCCCAATCCGCGGTCATGGCGTCGTCGGAGGTGACGGCCCGGATGACCACGGGGTACGCGTAGGTGCGCTCGTCGCCCATCACCCCGACGGTACGGACGGCGGGGAGCACCGCGAAGCTCTGCCACAGCTTCCGGTACAGCCCGGCGCGCCGTATCTCGTCGATGACGATGGCATCGGCCGCTCGCAGGATCTCGGCCCGCCCGGGGGTGACCTCACCGATGATGCGCACAGCCAGGCCGGGCCCGGGGAAGGGCTGGCGCCACACGATCTCCTCGGGCAAGCCGAGCTCTTCGCCCACGGCCCGAACCTCGTCCTTGAACAGCGGACGCAGGGGCTCCACCAAGGCGAACGCCATGTCCTCGGGCAGCCCTCCCACGTTGTGGTGCGACTTGATGGTCGCCGCGTCTCTGGTCCCCGATTCGATGATGTCGGGGTACAGCGTGCCCTGGACGAGGAACCGGGCGTCCTCGACGTCGGCGGCGACCTCTTCGAACACCCGAATGAACGTCTCGCCGATGGCTTTGCGCTTGGCCTCGGGATCGGTCACGCCTGCGAGGACACCGAAGAACCGGTCGGCGGCTTTGACGTGGATGAGGTCCATGTGGAACTGGCTTCGAAAGGTCTCCTCGACCTGGTCCGCCTCGCCGGTGCGCATGAGCCCGGTGTCGACGAACACACAGGTGAGCTGGTCGCCGACGGCCCGGTGCACGAGCGCGGCTGCCACCGCGGAGTCCACGCCACCCGACAGCGCGCACAGGACACGGGCGTCTGCGACCTGTGCCCGTACCGCGTGGACGGCCGACTCGATGATGTTGGTGTGGGTCCACAGGGGTCGTGCGCCGCAGACGTCGAACAGAAAGCGCTCCAAGAGCTCCTGGCCGCGCTCGGTGTGGACGACCTCGGGGTGGAACTGGACCCCGTAGATGTGCCGCTCGGCGTCGCTCAGCACCGCCACGGGTGCTTCGGGTGTCGACGCGTTGGCCACGAAGCCCGTCGGCACCTCGGTGATCGAATCGGCGTGGCTCATCCAGACGTCCGCCTGGCCCTGGGGAGGCCAGTCGGCGAACAACGGCGAGGTGGTCGTGCGGGTGAGCGCGGTGCGCCCGTACTCACCGCGGCCGGTGCGCGACACCACGCCGCCGAGTTGCTGGGTGAGGAGCTGGGCGCCGTAACAGATACCGAGAATGGGCACCCCGGACTCATAGACGGCGGGGTCGACGGCGGGTGCCCAGTCCGCGTAGACGGACTTCGGGCCCCCCGACAGGATGATCCCCTTGGGGCGCCGGGCCAGCAGCTCGGACGCGGGGGTGTCGAAACGGACGATCTCGGAGTATACGCGCGCCTCTCGTACCCGGCGGGCGATCAGCTGGGCGTACTGGGCGCCGAAGTCGACGACGAGAACGGTGTCCGGGGTGTCGGTCACTACGAAGGTGGTGTCGGGTGAGAAGGGAACGGGGACCGGCTGGCGCTCAGTGCCCCATCCCCACTCCCTGGGAGCGTTGCAGCGCCTTGCCTTCGGTCTGCAACGCCGGGGCCACCATCACCTCGGCCTTTTGGAATTCCTTGACCGTCTCGTACCCACACGTGGCCATGGCGGTGCGCAGGGCACCGAAGAGGTTCATCCGCCCGTCGTTCTCGTGGGCCGGGCCGAGGAGGATCTCGGTGAGCGTCCCCCGCACCGTGGTCCGGACGCGCGCCCCACGAGGAAGGGTGGGGTGGAACGTGGCCATACCCCAGTGAAATCCACGTGCCGGTGCTTCTTCGGCCGACGACAGAGGGGACCCGAGCATGACGGCGTCGGCGCCACAGGCGATGGCCTTGGCGATGTCACCGCCTCGGCTCATGCCGCCATCGGCGATCACATGCACGTAGACACCGGTCTCGTCCAGGTGTCGCATGCGTGCGCCCGCCACGTCGGCGATGGCGGTGGCCTGGGGAACACCCAACCCGAGCACACCCCGGGTCGTACAGGCGTTGCCCGGGCCCACGCCCACGAGGACCCCCACCGCACCGGTGCGCATGAGGTGCAGCGCAGCCTGGTACGACGCACAACCGCCCACGATCACGGGAAGGTCGAAGGCACGGATGAACTTCTTCAAGTTGAGTGGCTCGACGGTCTTCGACACGTGCTCGGCCGAGACGACGGTCCCTTGGATGACGAGCATGTCGAGCTCCCCGGCGAGAATCGCCGGAGCCAATCCCGTGGTGCGCTGGGGCGTCACCGACGCGCACGACACCACGCCGGCCGACTTGATCTCACGGATGCGCTCGGTGACCAACTCGGGGTTGATGGGCTCGAGGTACATCTGCTGCATCCGGGCCGTGGCCTTGTCGTCGTCGAGCCGGGCGATCTCCTCGAGCAGCGGCTCGGGGTCCTCGTAGCGGGTCCACAACCCTTCGAGGTTGAGCACGGCCAGGCCTCCGAGGCGACCGATCTCAATCGCCGTCCTCGGGCTCACGACCCCGTCCATGGCGGCCGCCATGAGAGGCAGGTCGAAGCGAAATGCGTCGATCTCCCAGGAGATGTCGACGTCTTCGGGATCCCGGGTCCGTCGACTGGGGACGATAGCGATGTCGTCGAAGCCGTAGGCACGACGCCCCGACTTGTAGATCCCGATCTCTATCTCAGCCACCTGGCCGCCTCCTGCACGTCGGTCGTGACACCCGCCTTCGCCCGCGGCGTTCCTCCACGATACCGTCCGCCACCCACGGCTCCGCGACCGGTTGCCACGTCGTGGCATCACCGCGGACAAGGGGTCGGGGACGACGCGAAGGGGCAGGTAGCGAGGCCGACGCCCGAGAGCTCAGACCTCGAGGACGAGACGGAGCAACTCGACGAGCATGCGGGCGGTGGCCCCCCACACGGTGTCGTGGGGAAGCTCGAAGAACCACACCGGGAACGAACCGTCCTCGCCGGCATCGGCCACCGGCATGGGCCGGCCGGGAATGACCCAGCGCTCCTCCCGGAACACGCCGTCGGCCATCAACTCCGCCAGTGAGACGTCAAAGACGTGTTCCACCTCGTGGGGGTTGGCCTCCAGGTGGGGGGCGGCGCCAAGGGTTCCCACCACCGGCGTGATGCGGGCACTGGAGGAGAAGGTGACGAGCGGGGTGAGCCGTCCCACCACCTCCACCTGGGTGGCGTCGAGACCGACCTCTTCAGCGGCTTCGCGCAGCGCGCCGGCCTCGGGGGTCTCCCCCGCGTCGAGCCGTCCCCCGGGGAAGCTGACCTCTCCGGTATGGGTGCGCAGGTGCGCCGCTCGCCGGGTGAGGACGACCCGGGCCTCGCCATCGAGCTCGAACAGCGCCAGGAGCACCGCAGAGGGGGCGCCGGGGTCGGGAAACCCGTCGAAGGTGACGCGCTCGGCGGCCGCCAGCCCCCGGTGATGCTCCTCCACTGCGGCGCGCACCCTCGGCAGCCCGATGGCCTTGCGGCGGGCCGGTGGCAATGCCGCCCACGGGGCACCGACGCCTGGATAGGCCCGCTCGGGGCGGGGTATGACCTGGCGGCCCGAGGGCGGAAAGCCTTCGGGGGAACCTCGATCGTCGACGGCGTCGGCGGAGCCCGGCATCAGCGCGACGCTACCGGTGTCACCCCCGACGACGAACGGCCGGGCCCTGAGGCCCGGCCGTTCATACAAAGGGTGCCCCGCCGGTGGCGGCGGGCCGGGGGGAGCTACATCATCCCCATTCCGCCCATGCCACCCATGCCGCCGCCCATGCCACCCATCGCCGCAGCTGCTGCGGCGGGGTCGCTCTTCTCGGGCTTGTCCGCCACCACAGCTTCTGTGGTGAGCAGCAGAGCAGCCACCGAGGCGGCGTTCTGCAGCGCGGAGCGGGTGACCTTGGCGGGGTCGATGACGCCTGCCTTCACGAGGTCCTCGAAGTTCCCCGTCGCCGCGTTGAGGCCCACGGGCCCCGATTCGCTCTCGACCTGGCGCACCACGACCGCGCCTTCGAGCCCGGCGTTGATGGCGATCCACTTGAGAGGCTCGTCAAGGGCGTGCGCCACGATGCGGGCACCGGTCGCCTCGTCACCGTCGAGGCTCTTGGCGAGTTTCTCGACCGCAGCCCGGCTGCGGACGAGGGCCACACCACCTCCGGCCACGATGCCCTCTTCGATGGCGGCACGCGTGGCGGACAGAGCGTCTTCGATGCGGTGCTTCTTCTCTTTGAGCTCCACCTCGGTGGCAGCACCCACACGGACGACCGCGACTCCGCCGGCCAGCTTGGCCAGACGCTCTTGGAGCTTCTCGCGGTCCCAGTCGGAGTCGGTGTCCTCGATCTCACGCTTGATCTGGGCGATACGACCCTTCACATCCGCTTCCGCACCGTTGCCGTCGACGATGGTGGTGTCGTCCTTGGTGACGATCACGCGCCGGGCTTGGCCGAGCAGGTCGACCGTGGCGTTCTCGAGCTTGAGGCCGATCTCCTCGGAGATGACCTGAGCGCCGGTGAGCACAGCCAGGTCCTGGAGCATCGCTTTGCGGCGGTCCCCGAAGCCCGGTGCCTTCACCGCCAGCGACGTGAAGGTTCCCCGGATCTTGTTCACCACCAAGGTGGCCAGTGCCTCGCCTTCGACGTCCTCGGCGATCAGCAGCAGGGGCTTGCCCGTCTGCATGATCTTCTCGAGCACGGGCACGAGATCGTGCACGGCGCTGATCTTCTGGTTGGCGATCAGGATGAGCGGATCGTCGAGGATCGCTTCCTGGCGCTCGGGGTCGGTCACGAAGTAGGGGGAAAGATAGCCCTTGTCGAACTGCATGCCCTCGGTGAACTCGAGCTCGAGCCCGAAGGTGTTCGACTCCTCCACCGTGACGGTCCCGTCCTTGCCCACCTTGTCGATGGCCTCGGCCAGTACCTCGCCGATCGACGCGTCAGCGGCCGAGATCGACGCCACCTGGGCGATCTCGGTGCGCGAGTCGATCTCCTTGGCCTGCTTCTTGATGGCCCCGACAGCAGCCTCGACTGCCTTCTCGATGCCCCGCTTGAGCGACATGGGACTGGCCCCGGCGGCGACGTTGCGCAGGCCTTCGTGGATCAGGGCCTGGGCGAGCACCGTGGCGGTGGTGGTGCCGTCGCCGGCGACGTCGTTGGTCTTGGTGGCGACCTCCTTCACCAGCTGGGCGCCCATGTTCTCGAACGGGTCCTCCAGCTCGACCTCGCGGGCGATGGTCACGCCGTCGTTGGTGATCGTGGGGGCACCGAACTTCTTGTCGATGACGACGTTTCGACCCTTGGGGCCGAGCGTCACCTTCACGGTGTCGGCGAGCTTGGCGACACCGGCCTCGAGGCCGCGGCGCGCCGCTTCGTCGAACTTCAGGATCTTCGACATCGTCGGTCGCCCTTACTTCTTGGAAATCTTGGCGAGCACGTCACGGCTGGACAGGATGAGAAGGTCCTCGCCCTCGAAGGTGATCTCGGTGCCTCCGTACTTCGAGTAGACGACGGTGTCGCCTGCGGCGACGTCGACGGGCACAAGGTCGCCGGTGTTCTCGGCACGACGGCCGGGGCCGACAGCGATCACCTCACCTTGCTGGGGCTTCTCCTTGGCGGTGTCGGGGATCACGAGCCCGGAGGCGGTGGTCTCTTCCGATTCGCCGGGGCGGACAACAATCCGGTCCTCGAGGGGGTGGAGCTTCATGGCAGGTGAGCCTCCTGTAGGCACTTAGCACTCGAACCTTGCGAGTGCTAACGATAGCGGGCGCCGGGGCACCGGGCAACCGGGCCCAGGACAACCCGGCGCCGGGCCGGGCCCGGACGGCTCAGCCGAGCAGGGGCAACCGGAGATTGGGATCGGCACCGGCGTCGAGCGCGGTGGGGCCAAGGTGCTCGAGCTGCCACCACCCTGCCGCCGCGATCATGGCCGCATTGTCGGTGCAGGTGGCCAGGCTGGGGAGGTAGGCGGGCAGGCCGAGCTGGGCGCAGGCCTCGGTGAGGGCCCTGCGCAGAGCGCCGTTGGCAGCCACCCCTCCGGCCAGGCACACGCCACGGGCCCCGACCGAGACCGCCGCCTTGGCGGCCTTGGCCACGAGCACATCCACCACGGCCTGCTGGAACGACGCCGCGATGTCCTGGTCCGCGGCGTCGGGCCTGCCCCGGACGGCGTGGACGACGGCGGTCTTGAGCCCACTGAAGGAGAAGTCGAGCCCATCGCCCACAAGGGCCCGGGGAAAGGCAAAGGCCGTCGGGTCCCCCGACGCTGCGGCCCGCTCGATGGCGGGCCCACCGGGGTACCCGAGGCCGAGAAATCGAGCCACCTTGTCGAAGGCCTCCCCCGCCGCGTCGTCGAGGGTCTGGCCGAGCAGCCGGTAACGCCCCGGGCCTTCCATCGACACGAGCAAGGTGTGGCCTCCCGAGACCAGGAGCACCGCCACCGGCCACCGGATGCCCCGATGTTCGAGCAGTGCCGCGAAGAGATGCCCCTCGAGGTGGTTGACCCCCACGAACGGAAGGTCCCAGGCCAAGGTGAGCGCCTTGGCTTCGCTCACCCCCACGAGCAGCGAGCCGATCAGGCCCGGGCCGATCGTGGCGGCCACGGCGTGCAGATCCTTCCCCGCCACCCCGGCCCGACCGAGCGCCTCGCCGATCACCGGCGTCAGGAGCTCGAGATGGGCCCGCCCCGCGATCTCCGGGACCACCCCGCCGTACATGGCGTGCAGGTCCACCTGGCTCGACACCACCGACGACAAGACGTCGGTTCCGCCATTGACGACCGCCGCGGCGGTGTCATCGCAAGAGGTCTCGATGCCGAGGACGAGCGCGTCGTGGACGGTCATGAGCCGGGTTCGAGCTGCCCGTCGATGTCCGCCAGGCGCGTCGCGTAGGCGGGGGTGTCGATGTCGCGCGCCCACATCACGATGGCGTCCTCACCTGTCTCGGGGTAGTAGTTCCGCCGGACCCCGACCGGAGCGAAGCCGAAGCGCCGGTACAACAATTGCGCCGGTGTGTTCGACGCCCTGACCTCGAGCGTCAGATGACGGACGCCGAGTGCGGGGGCGGCACGCGCCTGGTCGAGGAGCAACACGGTGCCGATGCCGCGTCGATGCCAGGCCGGGTCCACCGTGAGGGTGGTGATATGACCGTCTTCGCTCACCATCATCAGTCCGCTGAAGCCGACGATGAGCGGACCGATGGTGGCCACCGTATAGCGCCGCGACCGGCGTTGGGCGAGCTCGGACAGAAAGACCGTGGACGTCCATGGGCGCGGGTAGTTGGCCTCTTCGATCTGGACCACGTTGCGGAGGTGTCGGCGGCGCAGCGGCACGATCCGCACCGCGCCCGCCACACGACCGCCCTCCGCGTCGGGGACGTCGTCGGGAAGGGCCGGCCCTTCGTCGTCCCACACCGGCGCCATCAGCTCTCCACCCCGGCGCGTGGCGCCCGCTTCTCCCAGTTGATCCGGGTCTCGGCGTCACGCAGGTAGTGCGGGAGCACGGCCTGGACGTCGGTGTTCTCGCCCGCGGCCGCCTTGAACAGGACCAAGGTGGCGAGGATGCCCGGCGGGGGGAAGTCGAGCGCCTCGCCTCCGAACACCGCACCGGGCACGGACCCGAGAACCGACCGATACCGACGGGCGCCGTTGCCGGCCACCACCATCGGCTCGCCCAGCGCGCTGAGCTCTTCGGCGAGCGCCTGGGGGGTTCGACGCCGTTCGGATTGCTCCCACGCCACGCCGTGCTCGGAGGCCCGGAGATTTCCGACGAAGACTTCCCCGCGCCTGGCGTCGACGACGGGGATGACAACCGTGCCCGGCGCGACACCCGAGCCGACCATGGCGTGGGCCAGGACCTCGAGGCTGCCGCAGGCGACGAGGGGGCGCTCCAGCGCGAACGCCAGCGCCTTGGCCGTGCCCACGCCGACGCGCAGGCCGGTGAAGAGCCCGGGCCCGACGTCCACCCCGATGGCATCGAGGCCCGACATCTCAACCCCGGCGCGACGACAGACGAACTCGATGGCGGGCGCGATGAACTCGGCGTGATGTCGACCCCGCGACACCGTGACCGTGGCCAGCACGCCGGACTCGTCTGCCAGCGCCACACCCGCCAGTTCGGTCGATGACTCGACGGCGAGGACCATCATGGCGTCGCCCACGCCGAGAGCGCGCCACTGAGCTCGTCTCGCCTTGGAGACGAGGACCCCGTGACGTTGATCGTCAGGCACCGTTGCTCGTCTCGTGGTCCTTCGGAGAGGCGGATGGTGATCGCGTCGGCGCCCAGCACGGGCTCGGCCACGTCTCCCCACTCCACCACGGCCACGGCATCGTCCTCGACCAACTCGGCGATGGCGAGGTCGACGACCTCGCCCAGGTGTTCCAGGCGGTACAGATCCGCGTGCAGGAATGTCCGGACGGCGGGGGTGTCGGGGCGTCGGGGCCCATCGACCGTTTCGGGTGACGAGACGCACGGGTAGGAGCGAACGAGCGTGAAGGTCGGGCTCGTCACGTGATCGGAAACGCCGAGGCCTGAACCGATCCCTTGGGCCAGGGTGGTCTTCCCCGCCCCCAGGTCTCCAGCCAGGAGCACCACGTCACCGGGTCGAAGCCTCTTCGCCAGCGCTGCGCCCAAGGCGCGGGTGTCGTCGGCCGACTGCGTCCGGAGCCGCACCGGGTCGGGGTCCCCGGCGGGCGGGCTCATGGTCGATCGCCGGCCAGGAGCAACTTGGCCCGGACGAAGTCGGCACGCATCTCTGCCACGACCTCGGCCCCACCACGCAACCCGGCGGCCGGGTGATAGGTGGGGACGAGTTGGCCACCGCGGAAGGGATAGGCCCGGCCCCGGAGCTTGCGAATGCCTTCGGTCGTACCGAGCAAGAGCCGGGTGGCGAAGTTCCCGAGGGTGACCACGACGCGCGGGGCGATCAGCTCGACCTGGGCTTCGAGGAAGGGGCGGCACGAGGCGATCTCGTCGGGAAGCGGGTCACGGTTCCCGGGGGGCCGGCACTTCACGACGTTGGCGATGTAGCACTGACGCCGCTCGAGGCCGATCTCCTGGTGGAGCAGCTTGTCGAGGAGCTTGCCCGACCGGCCGACAAAGGGCTCCCCGGCGAGGTCCTCCTCGCGCCCGGGGCCCTCACCCACGAACATGAGCGAGGCGCCGGGGTCGCCGACGCCGAACACGACCTGGGTCCGCCCCGCGGCCAGCGCGCAACGCGTGCAGGCCAGGGCCTCGGTCTGGAGCTCGGCCAAGGTGCCCACCGGCCGCATGGTATCGCCGTCGGGCCCTCGAGCTGCCGCCGGAGTCAGGCGATCTTGGCCGCGAACTCCTCGACGAGCCGGGCGAACTCCCGGCGACGCTCGATCATGGGCATGTGCCCACATCGGGGGAGCTCGACGAGCTCGGAGCGGGGCAGTGCCACCGCCGTGCGCCGCGCATGGCGGGGAGGAGTGAGGCGATCGTTCGAACCCACGACGACGAGCGCGGGGAGATCGATCGACCCCAGCCATTTCGACAAGTCGAAGAGTGCGAGCGCGGGAATGAGCTCGGCCACTGTCGACGGCGCCGTCGCCAGGTGGAGGCCCTCCACGAATCGGACCTGGGCCGGCGGCGCCTCGGCCCCGAACCCGACCCGGGTGAGCCACCAGCGCAGGTCCGGGGACGCCACGGTGCGCACACCCCACCGGTCGGCCAGGCTCATGGCGCGCGCGGAGGCCGGCCCGGCCAGGCGGGCCATGCCCCCGAACCCGGGCACCTTGGCGAAGGGGCCGCCGGTGGTCGACACGAGAGCCAGGCCCGCCACGCGACGATGCAACTCGTCTGCCGGCGTGTCATGGGCCAGTTGGAGGGCCACCATGCCACCCATCGAGTGCCCGACGACCAGCGCGTGCTCGACGTCGAGCGCGTCGAGCACCGCACGGATGTCCCTGGCCATGCGGCGCACGGCGGGAGAGCCCTCCTGGGCAAGAGCGGCACGGGCATCGGCGCGCCACTCATCGACCAGACCCGGAGCACCCGCCATGGTGAAGCCCGCTGATCCGGCCACCGATGAGCCGTGGCCCCGGAGGTCCGGCGCGATGACCCGGTGGTGCAGGGCCAGGTCGCGCAGTTGATGTGCCCACAAGGCACTGCTCAACATGAACCCGTGCAACAACACGACCGGAGGTCCCTGGCCGCGCTCGACGACGTGGACGGCGCCCCCGTCGTCGACCTCGACAACGCGCTCGGTGCAGTCGTCGGGAACGGTCAGTCCCTCCGCCTCGATGTCATCGGCGGTGGAACGGGTCCGCGCCACCAGACGGTGCTGGGCAGCCCACCCCGCGGCCAGCGCGGCGCCGGTCCCCGCGGCCACGCCGCGCACGAGCCGACTCCGGTACAGAGGTCGCCTGTCGCTCATCGCGGAGCCTCCCGGTCGACGACCACGCGCGGCACACGGGGCCCGATGCCACAGAACACTTCGTGCGAGATGGTGCCGAGCATCTCCGCCCACTCCGGCGCGGTGAGCGACTCGGACCCCTGCTCGCCGATGAGCACGACGTCGTCACCCACGGCCACGTCGTCATCGGGGCCGCAGTCCACCACGATCTGGTCCATCGTCACCATCCCGGCCAGAGGGCGGCGCCGGCCACCCACGAGGACGGTACCGCCCAGGGTGAAGTAGCGCCGGGGCACGCCGTCGGCGTACCCGAGAGGAACCGTGGCGACCGTCGAAGCAGCCGGCAAGCCGTAGAGACGCCCGTACGAGGGACGCTCATAGGCATCGAGGCGTCGCAGAAGTGTCACCTTGGCCCGCAGCGACAGGACGGGACGCAGCGCCCGGGCCCCGGTGACCTCCATCACCTGTGTCACCGCCGCGTCGACCATGGGGAAGGGAGGGACCCCGTACAGAGCGATCCCGCACCGTGCCATGTCCAGGCGGGCCGTCGGATACCCGAGGGCGCCGGCGGAATTGGCGGCGTGGACCATCGGTGGCGCGAGCCCGGCGCGCGCCAGGAGGTCTCGTGCCTCTCCGAGGCTTCGAATCTGGCCCTCGGTGAAGGCCCGGTCCTCGGCGTCGATGCCGTCGGCCACGGGGAAGTGTGTCCACAACGCCGCGAAGCGAAGCGACGGTTGCGCCACCACGGCTCGGACGATCTCGAGGAGCTCGGCGGGTGCCGCGCCGACGCGGTGCATACCGGTGTCGACCTTGACGTGGACATCGGTGACCGCTCCGGCGCGCGTCGAGGCCGCGCCGGCGGCCTCAGCGCCAAGCAGCGAATAGAGGGCCAGCGTGAGCCCGCGCCCCACGACATCGGCCATGGCCTCGGCGGGTGGCTCGGCCAGGACGAGCACGGGGGCGAGGATGCCGGCCTCGAGCAGCTGGATGCCCTCGTCGGGAGTGGCCACCGCCAGCCAGGTGGCCCCGCCCTCCAAGGCGGCCCGGGCCACGGCGATCGCCCCGTGCCCGTAGCCGTCCGCCTTGACCACGGCGCACAGCGCGCCCGGCGCGGCCACGGCGCTGAGCAACGACGCGTTGTGGCGGACCGCACCCAGGTCGATCTCGGCCCACACCGGGCGCGTCCGCGCCTGGGCCGGCGTCGACAGGGCTTGGCGACCGACGTCGGACGGGCTCATCGCCGCATCCCCGACAGCCATCTGCCGATGAGCTCGGCGAGGTCCCCGGCGACGAGCCCCTCGGGTGAGCCGAGCTCGGCCGCCCGGCCGTGAACATGCGCGGCCAGCGCGGCGGCGTGGTGCAGCCCGACGCCGCGGGCCACGAACGCCCCGATCACGCCCGACAGCACGTCGCCGGTCCCCGCCGTGGCCAGGCGAGGCGACCCTGCGGTGGCCAACAACACGCTCCCAACGGGCTCGGCCACGACGGTCGTCGGGCCCTTCAGCAACACCACGGCCCCGCAGCGCTGCGCCAACGCCGTCGCGGCGGCGATCCGATCGGTGCCCGGTGGTGCTCCCGCCAACCGGGTGAACTCCCCGTCGTGAGGGGTGAGCACCGCCGTGGGGCCCAACGCCGTGCCGATCTCTTCCCCCGTGCCGAGGGCAAAGAGGCCGTCGGCGTCGACCACGACGGGCACCGACGCCGAGGTGACGAGCCCACGGACATCCGCGACGGTGGCGTCGGTTCGACCCAGACCAGGACCGACCACCAAGGCCCGGCACCGTTGCGACATGGCGAGCGCCTCGGCGGCCCAGCCCGCCACCGGCAGCGATGCCCCGACGGCCTCGCTCACGGGAAGGTCGGAGAGGTCCCCACCGGGGATGCCCAGACGCACCATCCCCGCCCCGGCGCGGTAGGCGGCGCGCGCGCACAGGCCCGCCGCGCCGGTCATGCCCGGCGATCCCGCCACCACCGCCAACGCCGAGAGCCACTTATGCGCGTCGCGTGGGCGGGGTGCGAGCAGGCGCGCCACATCGGCGTCCTCGATCACCCACATCCTCGCCCGACCCACGTCGAGGCCGATGTCGGCCACCTCCACCCGTCCGGCCAGCAACGATCCGTCGCCTTGGACGAGTCCGGTCTTGAGCGCCGCGAACGTCACCGTCAGATCGGCCCGCAGGGGCTCGCCGCACGCTTCACCGGTGTCACCGTTCACACCCGATGGAATGTCCACGGCAAGCACCGGCACTCCGGCCGGCACCGCCGGGGCCCGGTAGGTGCCGCGGAACCCCGTCCCGTAGGCGGCGTCGATCACCAGGTCGACGGTTCCTGCCGTCCCGATGCGATCGGGGGCCGCGGTGGCCTCGACGACGGTCACTGCGGCACCACGTCGGCGCAGACGAGCCGCAGCCACCCGACCATCGGCACCGTTGTTGCCCTTCCCGGCCACGACCACCACGTGTCGTCCGTAGCTGCCGCCCAGAAGTCGCAGCGCCCAGGTGGCCACGGCCGTCCCGGCTCGTTCGACGAGGGTCTCCTCCGACACGGTGCGCAGCGCCTCGGCGTCGACAGCGTGCATTTCCTCCACCCGCAGCACCGGCTTCACGGCATCGTCCTGTCATGGCGGTGGCTCGGGCCCTCGGCCACGACGGTCGCCACCGCCATGGTGTCGGTATGGGTCAGCGACAGATGCCACCGTCTCACACCTCGGCCGACACTCAATGCCGCGGCACGCCCCGACAGCGCCAGCCCCGGTTCGCCATTGTCGGACCGGACCACCTCGACGTCGCGAAACCCCGCCGCCCCCACACCCACGCCCAGAGCCTTCAACACCGCTTCTTTGGCGGCGAAGCGGACAGCGAGACGAGGACCGGGGTCGCGGCTGCGGTGCGCGTAGGCCTGCTCGGTCTCGGTGAACAGACGATCCACGATGCCCGGCCGGCGTTCCATGACCCGTCGGAACCGCACCACGTCGACGGCATCGACGCCGATGCCGCGAACTCCCCCTGCACCGAGGTCGTGGCGGGGCGCGGTCACTCCACCGTGACGGTCTTGGCCAGGTTCCGAGGCCGGTCGACGTTGTGTCCGTGCAACCGGGCGATGTGATACGCCAACAACTGCAGCGGCACGACGTCGAGGACCGGCGCGAACAGCGGATGGGTCTCGGGCACCCACAGGACCTCGTCGGCCTGCGCGGCCGTGTCCTGGTCACCTTCGTTGGCCACGAGGACGACCGTGGCACCCCGCGCCTTGACCTCGGCCACGTTGCCCATCATCTTCGCCCACAAATGGGTGCGGGTGGCCACGCCCACGACCACGGTGCCCGGGACGATCAACGCGATCGGGCCGTGCTTGAGCTCCCCGGCGGGATACCCCTCGGCGCGCAGGTAGGAGATCTCCTTGAGCTTCAATGCACCCTCGAGAGCGACGGGGAACCCGACGTGGCGTCCCAGGAAGAAGAAGTCCCGGGTGTCGGTGAACTTGGCGGCGATCGCGGCCACCTCTGCCTCTCGCTCGGGCGAGAGCGTCTGTTGCACGAGCTCGGGCAGCTTGGCCAGGTCGTCGAACAGGACGCGCGCGTCGGCGGGGGTTTCGAATCCCCGCAGCTGCGCCAGATACAGCGCCAGCAGCTCGAGGGCGACGACCTGGGTCAGGTGCGTCTTGGTGGCGGCCACGCCGACTTCGGGTCCGGCCCGGGTGTAGAGGACGCCGTCGGCCTCCCGGGCCATCGACGAGTCCACCACGTTGGAGATGACCATGATCTTGGCGTCCCATTGGCGGGCCTCGCGCATGGCCTGGAGCGTGTCGATGGTCTCGCCCGACTGGCTGACGCCCACCACGAGCGTGCGATCGTCGAGCACGGGGTCTCGGTAACGGAACTCCGATGCGATGTCGATCTCGGTGGGGAGACGGGCCAGGCGCTCGATGGCGTACTTCGCCACCATGCCGGCGTGGTAGCTCGAACCGCAAGCCACCACGAACACCTTGTCCACCCGGCGCAGCTCGTCGTCGGTGATCCGCAGCTCGTCGAGCTCGACGGTCCCGTCGGACAGCAGACGGCCGAGCAGGGTGTCGGCGATCGCACGAGGTTGCTCGTGGATCTCCTTGCCCATGAAGTCGGGGTAGCCGCCCTTCTCCGCCGCCTCGAGGTCCCAGTCGACGTGGAGCTCTTTGGGCTCGACCTCTTTGCCCTGCAAGGTCGTGACGAGCATCGACCCGGGCCGGAGCACCACCACCTGGTCGTCGTCGAGCACCCAGAACCGTCGGGTCCGGCCCAACAAGGCGGGGATGTCCGAGGCGAGCAGGCCCTCCCCCGAGTCCCCATCGCCCATGCCGATGATGAGGGGCGACACACGACGTCCCGCCACGATGGTGCCCGGCTCCCCGGCAGACATCACCGCCAGTGCGAACGCGCCCCGCACCTCGCGTAGCGTGGCCCGAACGGCATCGGCGAGCGAGCAACCTCCTGAGAGCTCTCGCTCGACGAGATGCGCGATGACCTCGGTGTCGGTGTCGGAGACGAACGTGTGGCCCTCACCGCGGAGCTGCTCGGCGAGCTCCCGCCAGTTCTCGATGATGCCGTTATGCACCACGGCGACGTTGCCGGTGCAGTCGAGGATGGGATGCGCGTTGGACTCGGTGGGATGGCCATGTGTGGCCCAACGGGTATGGCCGATGCCCGCCGTCACCGCGCCCGGGCCTTCCTCGACGACCTTGCGAAGATCCTCGAGAGATCGGGTCCCGGTGGCGGCCCGGGCCCGCCACAGGACCCCGGCGGACTGCAGGGCCACGCCGGCGGAGTCATAGCCCCGGTATTCGAGCCTCTCGAGCCCCTGGAGCAGAACGCTCAGCACTTCGCCACCGCCGGTGGCTCCGATGATGCCGCACATGAGATCCCAGGCTACGGGGTCGTCGACCTCAGGCGGGAACGCCGGTGCCCCGGGCGCCGGCCACGACCTCAGTCAGGAGCCGAAGCCACCACGAGTGCCTTCTCCACGACCGCGCACAGTCGTTGCGCGGCGGCGTGGGCCACCGCCTCGTCCTCGGCCTCCACCATCACCCGGACGAGGGGCTCGGTGCCGCTGGCCCGCAGCAGCACCCGCCCGCGACTTCCGAGCTCGGTCTGGACCGCCGCCACCTCGGCCTGGACCGCCGCGGCGACGACGACGTGGTCGGGTCGCGGCGCCACCACGTTGAGCAGCACCTGCGGGAGTCGCTGCATGGACTGCTTCGCCAGTGCCGCCAAAGGAGCTCCCGACCGCTTCACGAGGTCGAGGAGCAAGATGCCGGTGAGCACGCCGTCGCCGGTCGACGCCAACTCGCGGAACACGATGTGGCCCGACTGCTCACCGCCCAGGGTGAGCCCGTCCGCGTTGAGCGCCTCGAGGACGTACCGGTCCCCGACCTGGGTTTCGTGCACCGTGATGCCCCGCTCCGCCATGGCCAGGCGGAAGCCCAGGTTGGTCATCACGGTGACGACGACGGTGTCCTGCGCCAGCTTGCCCTGACCGGCCAGATCAGTGGCGAACATCGACACCAGCTCGTCCCCCGTGGTCAGCGCCCCGGTGTGGTCGACCGCCAGCAGCCGATCGGCGTCCCCGTCGAGGGCCAGTCCGAGGTGTGCGCCCCGGGCGACGACCTCGGCCGCCAAGGTCTCGGGATGCGTCGAGCCACAGCCGTCGTTGATGTTCGAACCGTCGGGCTCGTGCGCGATCGCATGGACATCCGCACCCAGACGCGCCAGGACCTCGGGGGCCACGGTCGAGGCGGCGCCATTGGCGCAGTCGACCACGACGCGCATGCCGGTCAGGTCCCGTCCCTCGAGCACTCCGACGAGATGATCGACGTATCTGTGGTGCGCGTCGGGCTCCTCCGACAGCCTCCCGACACCGTGGCCAACCGGCGATGCCGACGGCGACCCCGAGGACTCGAGCACCCGCCCGAGCTCCTCCTCGATGGCGGCTTCGGTGAGGTCGGGGAGCTTGACGCCACCCGCCGCGAAGAGCTTGATGCCATTGTCGGCGAAGGGGTTGTGCGAGGCGGAGACCACTGCCGCCGGACAGCCCCGTTGCGCTGACCACCATGCCACCCCGGGCGTCGGGATGACGCCCAGATCGACCACATCCGCACCCTCGCTCGCCATCCCGGCCGACAAGGCCGCTTGGAGGAGGGGGCCCGAACGTCTCGTGTCCCGACCGACCACGAAGCGCTCGGCGTCTAGTGCACGGGCGGCTGCTCGCCCGAGTGCCATGACCAGCTCGGCGCCCAACTCGGCGTTGGCGACTCCGCGAATGCCGTCCGTGCCGAACCGCAGGTCCACGACCGGCTACCGCTTGGAGTACTGCGGTGCCTTGCGAGCCTTCTTGAGGCCGTACTTCTTGCTCTCCTTCTCGCGGGCGTCGCGGGTGAGCAGTCCGGCCTTCTTGAGGATGGCGCGCAACTCGGGGTTGAGCTCGACGAGCGAGCGCGTGATCCCGAGGCGCATCGCACCGGCCTGACCAGACACTCCCCCGCCGGCGATGGTGGCGTCGATGTCGTAGCCCTCGGTGAGGTTGGTGACCCGCAGCGGCTCGGTCACCACCATGCGGTGGGTGGCGGAGCTGAAGTAGTCGTCGAAGGCACGACGGTTGATGGTGATCTTGCCCTCGCCGGGCCGGATCCTCACCCGTGCCACCGCCGCCTTGCGGCGGCCCGTGTTCTGGCACAGAGGAGCGGGGAGCTTGACCTTGATCGTCACGTTCGTGATTCCTGTCTCTTGCTCTCGTGGGACGCGATGACGACCCGGGGACTCACGACCGGGCCCGGGCGCCGGGCACGTCGAGGGGTTGGGGTTGCTGGGCCTGATGCGGATGGTCGGCCCCGGCGTAGACCTTCAATTTGTTCAGCTGTTGGCGCCCGAGACGGGTGCGGGGCAGCATCCCCCGTACGGCGCGCCGCACGACCTCCTCGGGTCGCTCGGAGAGGAGCTCGCCGTACTTCTTCTTGGTGAGCCCGCCGGGATAGCCACTGTGGTGGTAGACGAACTTCTTCTCGGACTTGTCCGAGGTGAGCACGACCTTCGCCGCGTTCACCACGACAATGTGGTCACCGGTGTCGACGTGGGGGGCGAAGATGGGCTTGTGCTTGCCGCGCAGACGCGAGGCCACCTCGGTGGCCAGTCGTCCGAGCACCATGCCCTCGGCGTCGATGACGTGCCAGGACCGGATGATGTCGTCAGCTTTGGGCGAAAACGTGCGCACGGAGAATCCTCGTCTTTTAGCCCGGGCCCGGACGGGCGTTACGGCACCGACCGGCTCGGGTGCCGACCGCTGGGCAACCCTATGCATACGGGCAGCTCCTGCACGTAGCCGGCGGACAACGTTAGGCGCTCGGAGTGCCCTGGGCAAGCGGCGCCGGGCATCGTCGAGCCGGCCCGGACCCGGATCGTCACTCGTCGTAATCCACGCCGACCAGGCACAACCCCTGGGGAGGGGCGATGACGCCCCCGACACGGGACCGGTCGCCGCTCTGCAACAGCCAGTTGACGTCCGACGCCCGGCGCCGGCCCCGTCCGACCTCGACCAGTGCCCCCACCACCGAACGCACCATCTGATGGCAGAACGAGGTGGCCGAGATGTCGAACCGGAGCAGCCGGGTGCGTGGGCCCAGCTCGCCGGCGCGTACCGGGAGGTCGGAGAAGCGGGCATCGAGCACCCGTCGACGGATGGGCGTGCCGGCCTCGGTCCCCGGGACGCGCCGGCAGAAGGCCCGAAAGTCATGCTCACCCAGCAATGCGTCCGCCGCGCTGGCCATGGACCTGAGGTCGAGTGGTCCCGGCACGTGCCACACCACGGGAGCCAGCAGTGGGTCCGATGTCTCGTCCTCGAGGATCAGGTACCGGTAGTGCCGGGCTCGGGCCGAACGGCGGGCGTCGAACCCGGCCGGGGCCACTTCCGCGCAGCGCACGACGACGGTGGGCTCGAGCAGCGTGTTCACCGATCGGACCAAGCGGGCGCTGTCCACGCCGTCGCGCACGTCGACATGCACCACCTGACCCCTGGCGTGCACCCCCGCATCGGTCCGCCCCGCACAGACCAGCTCGACACGGTGGCCGACAACAACGGCGATGGCATCGGCCAGAGCTCCGGCCACGGTGCGCTGACCGGGTTGCACGGCGAAGCCCCGGAATCCCGCCCCGTCGTAGGAGATCGTCAGCCGCAGGCGCGTGGTGAGGGCGCGATTCTCGTCGTCACGCCGGGGCATGTCGTTCGAAGAGGGCGACACCGCCGTCGACATGCTCGGAACTTCGGCTTCGGATCCGGCCGACCTCGACCCCACCCCGGCCGCCCCGGAGGCAACCGTGAGGTCGGGGTCGAACAGGGTCAAACCAGTTCGATGCGCGCCATGGGAGCGCTGTCGCCCTGACGGGGGCCGAGCTTCAAGATGCGGGTGTAGCCGCCGGGTCGGTCCGAATACCGGGGGGCGATCTCCGCGAAGAGCTTGTGGGCCATGTCCTTGTCCCTGATCAAGGCAACCACGTTGCGATGGCGATGGACGCCACCTTTGACCGCGGCGGTGATGCATTTCTCCGCCACCGGCCGCAGCGCCTTGGCTTTGGCCTCGGTCGTCACCAGTGACTCCGCGGCGATCAGCGAGGCCACGAGGTTGCCCAGCATGGCCTTTTGATGCGCGGCGTCACCGCCCAGTCGCCGGCCCCTCCGGGGTGTCCCACGCATAGCCGGCTCAGTCCTTGATGCGGAGCGAGAGGCCGCGCTCGTCGAGGCGCTGAATGACCTCGTCGAGGGACTTCTGACCGAAGTTGGTGATGGCCAGGAGGTCCTCGGCGGTCCGCTCCACCAGCTCGCCGATGGTGTTGACCTGGGCCCGCTTGAGGCAGTTGCGGGGCCGCTCGGAGAGGTCGAGGTCCTCAATGGCGAGGTCGAGGTCGGGCGAGCCACTGGTGGAGGTCCCCACCTCGCCCAGCTCGAGGCCCTGGGGCTCGTCTTCGAGGTCGGCGACGAGGCCCACCAGCGAGCGCAGCGTGTCACCGGCCGAGGCGAGCGCCTCGCGCGGCGAGAGCGACCCGTCGGTCTCGATGTCGAGGACGAGGCGGTCGAAGTCGGTGGACTGCTCGACCCGGACCGGCTCGACCGAGAATGCCACACGCCGGACCGGCGAGAAGATCGAGTCGACCGGGATCACGCCGATGGTGTTGGACCGCTTGTTGCGCTCCGCCGAGGCGTAGCCGCGACCGCGCTCGACGGTGACGTCGATGGCCAGGCGCCCCTTGCCGTTCAGGGTGGCGATGTGGAGATCGGGATTGAGGACCTCGACGTCCGCGGTGAGCTGGAAGTCTCCGGCCGAGACGTCTCCGGGACCGCGCTTGTCGCAGCGCAAGGTGACCCCTTCATCGGCGTGCACCCGCAGGACGACGTCCTTCAGGTTCAAGATGATGTCGGTGACGTCCTCTTTGACACCGGGCAGCGTGGTGAACTCGTGCAGGGCGTCGTCGAATCGGACCTGGGTCACCGCGGCGCCGGGGATGGACGAAAGCAAGGTCCGGCGGATCGAGTTTCCGAGTGTGTGGCCGAAACCGGGCTCGAGCGGGCTGACGGCGAACCGCTGACGGTTGCCCTCCTCCTCGCCGATGGCCTCGACGCTGGGGCGCTGGATGATGAGCATGGGACTGGCTCCTGGGTGTCGTGGGGGGCTGAGTGTCTGAGGCTCGGAGACGGGGCGTTACTTGGAGTACAGCTCGACGATGAGCGACTCACGCACCGGCTCGTCGATGTGCTCGCGCTCGGGCAGCGTGGTGACGCGTACCTGGGTACGGGCCTCGCCCGACTCCAGCCACAGTGGCAGCGGGCGGTCGAGCGTGTCGAGGTTCCTTCGCACGAAGTAGAGCTCTTTTGACGACGGCTTGAGGGTGACGACGTCACCCTGGCGGACCCGGTAGCTCGGGATCGTGACCCGCTTGCCGTTCACCAGGATGTGCCCGTGGCGCACCAGCTGACGGGCCTGGGCCCGACTCGCACCCCACGTGGCCCGGAACGTCACGTTGTCCAGGCGCAGCTCGAGAAGACGCAGGAGGTTCTCCCCGGTGATCCCGGGCTGACGGCTGGCTTCTGCGTAGAGGTTCCGGAACTGGCGCTCCAACAGCCCGTAGATGCGGCGGGCCTTCTGCTTCTCACGCAGCTGGGCCAGGTATTCCGAGCCCTGGCGCATCCGGTCACGGCCGTGCTCCCCGGGCGGGTAGGCGCGGCTGTGGCGGTCGGTGACCGCTTCGCTCACAGGACATTTGAGCGAGTAGCAGCGCTCGCCCTTCAAAAACAGCTTGGTCCGTTCGCGCCGACACAGCCGGCAGACGGGACCCGTGTAACGCGCCATGCGGTGGTGCTCCTTCCGTTCCCGCTAGACCCGGCGCCGCTTCTTGGGGCGGCAGCCGTTGTGCGGGATGGGGGTGACGTCTTTGATGCCGGCGACCTCGATGCCGACAGCCGCGAGCGAGCGGATGGCGGTCTCACGGCCCGAGCCCGGGCCCCGTACGAGCACGTCGACCTTGCGCACGCCGTGTTCCATGGCGCGCCGGGCGGCCTGCTCGGCGGCGAGCTGGGCCGCGAAGGGCGTGGACTTGCGCGATCCCTTGAAGCCGACGTTGCCGGCCGAGGCCCACGCCAGGACGTTCCCCTCGTGGTCCGAGATCGAGATGATGGTGTTGTTGAACGAGCTCTTGATGTGGGCCACCCCGTAGGCGATATTCTTGCGCTCACGCTTGCGGGGTCGGCGGACCGCGGCGGCCTTGGTGGTCGACTTGGCGGCTTTGGACGCTTTGGCAGTTTTTGCCATCAGTGCTTCCGAACCTTCTTCTTGCCGGCGACGGTCTTCTTGGGGCCCTTGCGGGTGCGGGCGTTGGTGTGGGTCCGCTGGCCGTGGACGGGCAGGCCTTTGCGGTGGCGCACACCCTCGTAGCAGCCGATCTCCATCTTGCGCTTGATGTCCTGGGCGATGTCCCGACGGAGATCACCTTCGACCTTGAAGTTGGCGTCGATGTAGGAGCGGAGGCGAACGACCTCCTCGTCGGTGAGGTCCCGCACGCGGGTGTCGGCGTTGAGGTCGGTCCCGGCGATGGTCTGCTGCGCTCGGGTCCGGCCGATGCCGAAGATGTAGGTGAGGGATACTTCCAACCGCTTTTCGCGGGGGATGTCCACACCGGAGATCCGTGCCACTTGTGTTGCCGCTCCTCTCGTCCTGGTCAGTCTGTGGGCTGGGCGGTCAGCCCTGGCGCTGCTTGTGCCGGGGGTTGTCGCAGATCACCATCACCCTGCCGTTGCGGCGGATGACCTTGCACTTCTCGCAGATCGGCTTGACGCTCGGTCGAACTTTCATCTCCGTCTTCCCTGCCTCGAACTCGCTGTGCCTACTACTTGTACCGGTATGTGATCCGTCCGCGACTCAAGTCGTAGGGCGTGATCTCAACCTGCACGCGATCGCCGGGGAGGATCCGGATCCGGTGCATGCGCATCTTGCCGGAGCTGTGGGCAAGCACCTTGTGGCCGTTTTCGAGCTCGACACGGAACATGGCATTCGGCAGCGGCTCGACGACCGTCCCCTCGAGCACGATCGCATCCTCTTTGGGCTTGGGCAGGTTACTCCTCCTCGTACTTGTCGAATGGCACGCCGAGCACCGGGACGCACTTGACCGGGACGACACCCGACCGGACCCGAGGACCCGTTTGCAACGACGGTGATGGCCCACCGCCACCCGAGCCGGAGGGGGGCCTCTGCTCGGCGAGCCGACCTACCAGCATAGCGCCCATTTCCGCGCCCGGCCAGGGCGTCGTGGCTGCCCAGGGCACCGGGGCCGGCCCGGCGACGGCGGGCGCACTCAGAGAAGAGTGAGGACCTCGGGCCCGTCGTCGGTGACGGCGATGGTGTGCTCGAAATGGGCCGACAGCTTCCCATCCGCGGTGACCACGCTCCACCCGTCCTCGAGGACCCGGGTGCCGGGCCCTCCCACGTTCACCATGGGCTCCACGGCGAACACCATCCCGGACTTGAGCATGGGTCCGCCCTGGCCCGGCCAGTAGTTGGGCACCTGGGGCTCCTCGTGCATGGCGGTCCCGATGGCGTGGCCGACGTACTCCCGGACGACGGAGAACCCGGCCGCCTCGGCCACGTCCTGGACGGCCCGGCCCACCTCGTGGAGACGGTTCCCGGGGCGCAACTGCTCGATCCCGGCCCAGAGGCTGCGCTCGGTCGCTTCGATGAGCCGGGCGGCCTCCCCTGTCACCTCCCCGATCGCCATGGTGAAGGCCGCATCGCCGTGGTAGCCCTCGATGATCGCCCCACAGTCGATCGACAAGATGTCGCCCTCTTCGAGGGTGTACTGGCCGGGGATGCCGTGGACGATCATGTCGTTGGGCGACGTGCAGATCACCGCCGGGTACCCCCGGTAATGGAGGAAGTTGGACTTGGCGTCCCGACGGGCCAGGACGTCGCGGGCCACGGCGTCGAGCTCAGCGGTGGTGACACCGGGCTTGGCCGCTTCCCGGGTGGCCTCGTGCATCTCGGCCACGACCCGCCCCGCCCGGCGCATCTTGGCGATCTCCTCGGCGCTTCGTTTCATCGGCCTTTTCCTCGGCCCCGACGGTCCTCCACGGCCCGGATGATCCGGCGCAGCACGGCGTCGGGCGACCCTACCCCGCTGACCTTGGCGAGCTGGCCCCGCGACTCGTACCACTCGATGAGTGGCGCCGTCTGGCGCTCGTAGAGCTCGAGGCGGCGCCCGATGGCGTCCTCGGTGTCGTCCTGGCGCTGGATGACCTCGCCTCCGCACACGTCACAGGTCCAGTTCACCTTGGGCGGGGTCGACACCGAGTAATTCGACCCGCAGTCGGTGCACACCCGACGACTGGCCAGGCGACGCAGGGCCTGTGCCGTGGGCACCTCGATGTCGACGGTGAGGTCGAGAGCTCCGGGGAGCAGCAAGGCAGCGACGGCTTCGGCCTGGTGCGTGGTCCGTGGTGCGCCGTCGAGGATGAAGCCCCGGGCCCGGGCGTCGGGCTCGGCCACGCGCTCGGCGACCATCTCGACGATGAGGTCGTCGCCGAGGAGCTCGCCGCTCTCCATGGTCTCTCGCACCTTGAGGCCCAGTGCCGAGCCGGTCTTCACCGCGGCGCGCAGCATGTCCCCCGTGGAGATGTGGGGGACCACATAGTGGTGCGACAGGCGCACGCACTGAGTTCCTTTGCCGGCCCCCTGCTTTCCGAGGACCACGAGCCTGACGCCGGGTACCACCGTCAGCTACTTGAGGAAACCTTCGTAGTTCCGCATCATGAGCTGGCTGTCGATCTGCCGCATGGTCTCGAGCGAGACCCCCACGGCGATCAGCAGCGTCGTTCCGTAGAACGGGTAGCCCTGGATGTTCCACAGTGCCATCAGCAGTGATGGCAACACGGCCACCACTGCCAGGTACAACCCCCCGGGAACGGTGATGCGGTTCAAAATGCGAGCCAGATAGCGCTCAGTGGGCGGGCCGGGCCGAATGCCCGGGATGTAGCCGCCCTGCTTGCGGATGATGTCGGCCTGCTGATGCGGGTCGAACGCCACGTAGACATAGAAGAAGGTGAAGGCGAAGATCAAGATGCCGTAGGAGACCACGTACAAAAGACTGGTCGGCGTGATGTGATTGTTCACGAAGGTCCGGAACCCCGTCCAAGGGATGATGTTGGCCAGCAGCACCGGGATGTAGAGCAGCGAGTTGGCGAAGATGATCGGGATCACACCCGACTGGTTGACCTTGAGCGGGATATAGGTCGAGGACCCCCCGTACATCCGTCTGCCCACGACGCGTTTGGCAAAGGTGACCGGGATCCGGCGCTGGCCTTGTTCCATGAAGACCACGACCACCAGCAGCACCAGGGTCACCGCCACGATCACCCCGAATTTGAGGCTGCCGCCCTGGGTGAGCACGGCGGTGCCCCCGGCGGGGATGCCGGCGGTCACGTTGGCGAAGATGATGATGGACATGCCGTTGCCGATGCCGCGCTGGGTGATGAGCTCACCGAGCCACATCACGAAGGCCGTGCCCGCCGTGAGGGTCAGACAGATGAACCCCCCCTTCCACAGGCTGAAGTTGGGGATCAGGTCCACGTTCTTGGTGCCGAGCAGCCCGCCTCCGCCGTTGTGGAAGACGTAGACGAGGCCGGCCGACTGCAACAGGGCCAGGCCGATGGTGAGGTACCGGGTCGTCTGGGTGAGCTTCTTCTGCCCCACCGCACCCTGGTCACGCCATTCCTCGAGCTTGGGGATCACCGTCGACAGCAGCTGGATGATGATCGAGCTGGTGATGTAGGGCATGATGCCCAACCCGAACAGGGCCATCCGCAGCAGCCCACCGCCCGAGAAGAGGTTGAGGAATCCCAGGATGCCGGCCTGCTTGGCCGACGCTTCGAGTGCCTGGACCTGCTTGATCGAGATGAACGGGACGATGAGGTTCGCACCGAGCTGGTAGAGCCCGATGATGAGCAGCGTGAAGATGACCTTGTTGCGCAGGTCAGGGACTTTGAAGATGTTCTTCAGGCTCGAGAGCAACGCCCCTCCTCCTCGCTGCGCACCGGCACCCGGGGTACGAGGCTACCGGTTGGTGAGCGCGTTACCCC
Source organism: Acidimicrobiales bacterium (assembly GCA_035532735.1). GTDB lineage: Bacteria > Actinomycetota > Acidimicrobiia > Acidimicrobiales > UBA8190 > Chersky-840. The sequence continues at coordinate 74,803 of DATKQM010000055.1, forward strand.
GCGCCGGTGGACGTCCGTTGCCGAAGGGCATGGGGATGATCTCGACGCTCCCTCCGGCGCCCTCGATCGCAGCGCGGGCCGAGGCCGACACGGCGTGGGCCTGGACCCGGATGGCTCGGTGCAGCTGGCCGCGACCGAGCACCTTGACCAGCGCACCCTTGCGAACGCGCCCGACGGCACCGAGCGTGGTCGGGGTTGCTTCTTCCCCGGCGAAGGCGTCGAGCGTGTCGAGGTTCACCACCGCGTACTCCACGCGGAAGGGGTTGTGGAAGCCCTTGAGCTTCGGGATGCGCTGGGCGAGCTGGAGCTGACCGCCTTCGAAGCCCGGCGGCACGCTGCCGCGCGCACCCGTGCCTTTGGTGCCGCGGCCCGCGGTCTTCCCACCCTTGCCGGCGATGCCTCGACCAACCCGTCGCTTGGGGCGGTTGGAGCCGGCGGGAGGCCGGAGGTCGTGGAGTTTCATGCGAGCTCCTTGTCGGCGCGCTGCGCCCTCTTCGCCGGAGTCGGTGCCACTTTCTCGGGCACGGCTTCTTCGGACATCGCGCCTTCCGAGGCGCGTCGGGCCCGGCGGGCGTGCGCATTGCGCTCGCGCTGGAGCGCGGCCTCGTCATCGCCGGCGGTCTCCACCTTCACGAGATGGGGGACGCGCGCCAGCATGCCCCGGACGTCGGGGCGGTCGGGGAGGACCCGGCTGCGGCCGACGCCGCGCAGGCCCAGCGCACGGAGCGTGCCCCGGTGCTTGGGCTTGGTGCTGATGCCCGAGCGCACCTGGGTCACCCGCAGGTGGCCCTCGGCGCCGGCGCCCGAAGCCGCTTTGTCCGCGCTCACGTCGGCACTTCCTGGAACAGGTCAGAGGCGCGCTGACGCTCCCGGTAGGCACGGAGCACACCGCGCGGCACGCACTGGTCGGCGGGCAGGCCCCGCAGGCGCGCGACGTCTTCGGGCCGCTTGAGCGACTTCAGACCGGCGATGGTGGCGTGGGCCACGTTGATACCGTTGGACGAGCCCAGCGACTTGCACAAAATGTCGTGGATGCCCGCCATCTCGAGGATGGCGCGCGCCGCACCGCCGGCGATGACACCGGTACCGGGGGAGGCGGGCTTCAACATGACCCGACCCGCACCGGCCACGCCCATCACGGGGTGGGTGATCGTCGAACCGGCGAGGGGGACGTCAAACATGTTCTTGCGCGCTTCTTCGATGCCCTTCTGCACCGCCAGTCCGGCTTCTTTGGCCTTGCCGTAGCCGAGGCCCACACGACCGTTTCCGTCACCCACGACCATGAGGGCCGTGAACGAGAACCGTCGACCGCCTTGGACGACCTTGGCGACCCGGTTCACCCGGATGGTGCGCTCTTCGAATTGTCCGTCGAGCATTAGAACTCCAGTCCTCCCTCGCGGGCCGCGTCGGCCAATGCCGCCACTCGCCCGTGATACCGGAAGCCCCCGCGGTCGAACACCACCTGGGTCACCCCCGCCGATTTCGCCCGGTCGGCGACCAGCTTGCCCACCGCTGTCGCCGCGGCCACGTTGCCGCCCGTGGCGCTGCGCAACGCCGCCTCCACCGTGCTCGCCGCGGCCAGCGTGCGCCCGGCGGTGTCGTCGATGACCTGGGCAGAGATGTGGCTTCCCGAACGGAAGACGGCCAGGCGGGGCCGGCTCGTGGTGCCGGCCACCTGCTTGCGGACCCGGGCGTGGCGCCGGATGCGCAGAGTCCTCTTGCGCGCTGCTGCGGTGGCCATGGCTACTTGGCCGCCTTGCCGGCCTTGCGAATCACGCGTTCGCCGGCGTAGCGGATGCCCTTGCCCTTGTAGGGCTCGGGTTTCCGAAGCTTTCGGATGTCTGCGGCCACCTGTCCGACCTTCTCTTTGTCGATGCCCTTGACGACGATACGGGTCGGCGAGGGGACTTCGAACACCACCCCGTCGGGAGCCTCCACATTGACGGGGTGCGAGAAGCCCAGCGCCAGCTCGAGCGACCCGGGGCCCTTGGCGATGGCCCGGTATCCCACGCCCACGATCTCGAGGTCCTTCGAGAACCCGGCAGTGACCCCCGTGACCATGTTGGCGACGAGTGACCGGGTGAGCCCGTGCAGGGCCCGGTTCTGGCGTTGGTCGTCGGGCCGTTCGACGAGCAGGGCCGACTCCTCTTGGCGAACGGTGATGGCACCCGGGAGCGGGCGCGTCAAGGTGCCCTGGGGGCCCGCCACGGTGACGATCCGCTCGTCGAGGGTCACGGTCACCCCGCCGGGAACGGTGATGGGAGCACGCCCCACACGAGACATCAGGCCACCTCCCCACGACAAGGCTCGGAAAACCTCTCACCACACATAACAGAGGACCTCCCCACCCACCCGCTTCTGCCTGGCCTCGCGATCGGTCATGAGGCCGTGGCTGGTCGAGACCACCGCCACACCCATGCCACCGAGAACCCGCGGGAGCCCGTCGGCGCGCGCGTAGATGCGCAACCCGGGCCTCGACACCCGCTTGAGACCGGCGATGGTGCGAGTCCGGTCAGGCGCGTACTTGAGTTGGATCTCGAGCACACCGCCCGGGCCGGTGCCCGACTCGGTCACGTCGAACCCGGCGATGTAGCCCTCACGCTGGAGAATGACGGCTAGAGATTGCTTGAGCTTCGAGCTCGGCATCTTGACGCTGTCGTGCATTGCCGTGTTGGCGTTGCGGATACGGGTCAGCATGTCGGCCACGGGGTCGGTCATCGTCATGAGCGCGTTCCTCCCCTCACCAGCTCGCCTTGGTGACGCCGGGGATCTCCCCCGAATGCACCATGACGCGCAGACAGATGCGACAGAGCCCGAACTTGCGCAACACGGCCCGCGGGCGGCCACACCGCCGGCATCTGGTGTACGCCCGTACCTTGAACTTGGGCGTCCGCTGTTGCTTCTCGATCAATGCCTTCTTGGCCATGGGGCTAGACGATCTCCTGCTTGAATGGGAAGCCGAAGGCGACGAGAAAGGCACGGCCTTCGTCGTCGTTCTGGGCGCTGATGCAGATGGTGATGTCCATGCCGCGGATGTTGTCCACGCGGTCGTAGTCGATTTCGGGGAAGATGAGCTGCTCGGTCACCCCGAAGGTGTAGTTCCCCCGTCCGTCGAACGAGGTCGGTGACAGGCCCCGGAAGTCACGGATCCTGGGAATGGCGACGGAGATCAACCGGTCGAGGAACTCCCACGCCCTGTCGCCGCGCAGCGTCACCTTGGCGCCGATGGGCATGCCCTCACGGAGCTTGAACGCCGCGATGGACTGGCGGGCCCGGGTCACCACGGGCTTCTGCCCGGTGATCACCTCGAGGTCCCGTACCGCACCTTCGATGAGCGACGGCTGCTGGGTTGCCTTGCCCACGCCCATGTTGATGACGACCTTCTCCAGATGCGGCACCTGCATGGTGTTCCCGAGCCCCAGGCGTTGTTGGAGCTCGGCCCGAAGCGTCTCGTCGTAGCGCTCCTTGAGCCGGGGACGCACCCGCGTGGCGACGGTCATGAAAGGTCCGTCCCGCACTTGCGACAGACCCGGATCTTTCGGCCCGTCTCGTCGATCCGCATGCCGATGCGGGTCGGTCCGCACGCCGGGCACACGATGGCCACCGCAGACACCGGCAGCGGCATGTCCTTGTCGATGATCCCGCCCTGCATGGTCGCACCTCGAGGCTTGGTGTGCCGCTTGGCCATGTTGGCGCCGTCGACGATGACCTTGCCCTGCTCGGGAAGGGCCACCATCACCTGGCCGCGCTTGCCCCGGTGCTTGCCCGAGAGCACCTGCACCGTGTCACCTTTGCGGATTCGCATCACAACACCTCCGGTGCGAGCGACACGATTCGCATGAACCGCTTGTCGCGCAGCTCGCGTCCCACCGGGCCGAAGATTCGGGTCCCGCGGGGTTGTTGCTGGTCATTGATGAGAACAGCGGCGTTCTCGTCGAATCTGATGTAGCTGCCGTCGGGGCGACGGGTCTCCTTGGCGGTGCGGACGACGACGCACTTCACGACCTCGCCCTTCTTGACCGCTGCGCCCGGGATGGCGTCTTTGACGGTGGCCACGAAAATGTCGCCGATGCCCGCATAGCGACGGCGTGAACCCCCGAGCACCTTGATGCACAGCACCACGCGGGCCCCGGAGTTGTCGGCCACCTTGAGGCGCGACTCCTGTTGGATCACCGGGCACGCTCCAGCACTTCGGTGACGCGCCAGCGCTTGAGCTTCGACAGGGGGCGCGTCTCGATGACCCGGACCCGGTCGCCGACCTTGGCGTCGTTCTCCGAGTCGTGCGCGTAGACCTTGCGGGTGCGTTGCACGGTCTTGCCGTAGCGCGCGTGGCGGACCCGCTCGGTCACGGCGACGACCACAGTGGCCTGCATCTTGTCGGAGACGACGAGACCCTCGCGCGTCTTGCGGCTCCGGCGCGGCTCCTGGTCGGTTGTATCTTGCTCGGCCATCACTCGTCCTCCTCGTCGACGACATCGTCGCCGTCGGCAACCTCGACGTCCCTGTCGTCCACGATGTCCGACGCCTCGTCGACGCTCTGGGCCTTGGGCTTCCTCGGACGGCGAACCGGGGCCTCGTCCGCGACCTCGACGTCTTCGACCGGCCGGCGCCGGGGCCGGGTGGCGGGCACGGGGGAGGCGTCGCGACCTTCGGCCAAGGCGATCTCCCGATCACGCAGGATCGTCATCACCCGGGCCACGTCCTTGCGAACGACCGAGATCCGGACGATGTTGTCGAGTTGGCCCGTGGCGAGTTGGAAGCGGAGATTGAGCATCTCGCGTCGGTACTCGGCCAAGCGGCTCTCGAGCTCCTCGTCGTCGAGCTCACGGAGTTCTGAAGCGTTGGGCATGGCTCGACTACACCTCCACCTCGGGCGCGCCGTGGGTGCCCGGGCGTACGACGAAACGAGCCTTGAAGGGAAGCTTCTGGATGGCCCGCTCCATGGCTTCTCGGGCCAGGTCGCGCTCCACTCCGGCCAGCTCGAACAGGATGCGGCCGGGTCGGACGACGGCCACCCAGTGCTCGGGGTTGCCCTTGCCCGACCCCATACGGGTCTCGGCCGGCTTCTGGGTCACGGGCTTGTCGGGGAAGACCCGGATCCATACCTTGCCGCCACGCTTGACGTGACGGGTCATAGCGATTCGAGCGGCCTCGATCTGGCGCTGGGTGATCCACGCAGGCTCGAGGGCTTGGATCCCGAAGTCGCCGAAGTTGATCGTCGACGCGCCCTTGGCGAGGCCGTTGAGCCGCCCGCGGTGCTGCTTGCGGTGCTTTACCTTGCGAGGCATCAGCATCAGTCGGACTCCTTGCGGAAGTGCGGCGTCTCGTGATGCTCGTTTCGGGTGCGGCGCTCGATCTCTTCTTCCTCGGCCAGCAGGCGCTCGAAGTCGTCTCCCGCCGGTGCCGCGCCGGGCAGGGGCGCGGCCGCGGTCTCGGCGCCGACGTCGCCCGGGCCACCGTCAGCCGCCGCGACCTCATCGACCACGTCGCCCGATTCGGGCGCAGTGAGGACACTGCCGGGCTCTCCCTGCTCGGCCCGGCGACGTCCACCACCGGCGGTGACGAGGCGGCGCGGACCGGACTGTCCCGATGTCTCGCCGGCGGCCATGGCCGCTTCGCGCGAGATCTTGTCCTCGGACGAGAGCTTGTAGGGAAGGATGTCGCCCTTGTAGATCCACACCTTCACGCCGATGCGGCCGAAGGTGGTGCGGGCCTCGCGAAAGCCGTAGTCGATGTCGGCGCGCAGCGTGTGCAGCGGGACCCGACCCTCTCGATACCCCTCACGACGGGCCATCTCCGAACCACCGAGCCGCCCTGCACACTGGACCCGCACGCCGAGGGCACCGGCCTTGGTCACCGTCTGCATGGCGCGCTTCATGGCCCGGCGGAAGGCGACCCGTCGTGTCAATTGGTCGGCGATGCTCTGGGCGATGAGCGCCGCGTCGAGCTCGGGCTGCTTGATCTCTTGGATGTTGAGCTGGATGCGGTTGCGAAGTCCGGTGATGTCCTCGAGCTTCTTCTTGAGACGATCGGCTTCCGATCCCCGGCGGCCGATGACGATGCCGGGACGGGCGGTGTGGATGTCGACACGCAGCCGGTCTCGTGTCCGCTCGATCTCGATACGGCTCACCGCCGCGGACTCGAGCTGGGACATCAGATAGTCACGGATCTTCCAGTCCTCGATGACGAAGTCCTGGTAGTTGCGCTCTTCGAACCAGCGCGACTTCCAGTCGGTGGTCACGCCGAGGCGGAACCCGTAGGGATTGACCTTCTGGCCCATGGCTCAGCCCTTCTCCTCTTCGCCCGATCCGCCTGCGTCGCTGTCATCAGCATCGGCGGCGGCCTTGGTCGTGCTCTTCCGGGCACGGGCCCGGCGCGGCTTGGCCGCGGGCGTTTGCTCCTCGGCGTCAGGTTCGGTCTCGGTCTCGGCCGCGGGTCCGTCGAGCTCGTCGTTGAGCCATTCGGGCTCATTGAATTCCTCGTCGTGGGTGAGCGCGGCGGCGGCCCCTGAGTCGACGGGTTCGGAGACCGAGTCGTCAGAGACATCGTCGACATCGCCGTCGACCACCTCGGTCGACGTGACATCGAGATCCTCGACCTCTGCGTCGGCGCTGTCGGTCTGCGACGGGGGCGTCTCGGAGCCGTCGGCGTCTCCGCGCCGGCGTGAGGCGGCCACCCGGCGCGAACGCAGGCCGGAGGTCTCAGTCGCCTGCCGGGAGCGACGCCGTTCGAGCCGGTCATCGGGTAGCCGGCTCACGATCACCGTGATGTGACACGTCCGTTTGCGGATCCTGGTGGCGCGCCCTCGGGCCCGGGGACGCCAACGCTTGAGGGTGGTGCCCTCATCGGCGTAACAGGCCGACACGTAGAGCTCGTCGGGGTCGAGCTGATCGTTGTTCCGGGCGTTGGCCACCGCCGAGGCCAGCACTTTTCCGACCACCCGAGCGGCCTCGCGCGGCGTGGCGTTCAAGATCTCCTCGGCGCGGTCAGCATCGCGACCCCGGATGAGGTCGAGGACCTGGCGAGCCTTGTAGGCCGACATCCGGTAGTGGCGCAGGACGGCGCGGGTGCCGGGAACCTCGTTGGTCTTCACTCCCGGCACGTCATCGCCTCGCTTGCCGTTCTTGGCCGGCGTGGTACCGGAAGGTCCGGGTCATGGCGAATTCGCCGAGCTTGTGACCGACCATGGACTCGGTGATGTAGACCGGGACGTGCTTGCGTCCGTCATGGACGGCGATCGTGTGACCGACCATGTCGGGGATGATCGTGGAGCGTCGTGACCACGTCTTGATCACGCGCTTCTCGTTGGTGGCATTCAGGGCGTCCACCTTCTTGAGCAGGTGGTCGTCCACGAAGGGCCCCTTCTTCAGGCTACGAGGCATACGACAAGGCTCCTTCGGTTCCGGTCATCGCCGGGCCCCGCGCTTGCGGCGGCGCCGGACGATCATCTGGTCGGACTGCTTGTGACGCGAGCGGGTCCGGCCCTCGGGCTTGCCCCACGGCGACACCGGGTGTCGGCCGCCCGACGACTTTCCTTCTCCACCACCGAGCGGGTGGTCGACGGGGTTCATGGCCACGCCTCGGGTCTGGGGACGCACGCCCTTCCACCGGTTGCGTCCGGCCTTGCCGATGGAGATCAGTTCGGCCTCGGCGTTGCCGACTTCACCGAGGGTTCCCCGACAGTCGATGGGCACGCGCCGCATCTCGGTCGAGGGCAGTCGGATGGTGGCGAACTGGCCTTCTTTGGCCACGAGTTGCGCGCTCATGCCCGCTCCCCGGGCAAGCTTGCCGCCTTGGCCGGGGCGAAGCTCGATGTTGTGGATGGTCGACCCGACCGGGATGTAGCGAAGAGGAAGCGCATTGCCGGGCCGGATCTCCGAGCCCTGGCCGCTCGCCAGGACGTCTCCCACCCGGACCTGGGCAGGGGCGAGGATGTACCGCTTTTCACCGTCGTAGTAGTGCAGCAGTGCGATGCGAGCGTTGCGGTTGGGGTCGTACTCGATGGCGGCCACCTTGGCCGGGACGCCGTCCTTGTCGCGCTTGAAGTCGACGAGGCGGTACTGCTGCTTGTGGCCGCTGCCGCGGTGCCGGGCCGTCTTGCGCCCGTAGCTGTTGCGCCCGCCGGTACTGGGCTTGGGGACCACAAGGGATCTCTCGGGCTTGGACCGGGTGATCTCGGAGAAGTCCGAGACGGTCTGGAATCGGCGACCGGCACTGGTCGGCTTGCGTTTGCGCAGGGCCATCGGAGGAGACCTCTCAGCTCTTCTCGAACAGGTCGATCTTGTCGCCAGGGGCGAGCGTGACGACGGCGCGCTTGGTGGCGGAACGGGTCCCGACGGTGTTGGTCTTTCGGTTGCGGCGCTTCTTGCCCTTGCGGTTCATGGTGTTCACGCTCTTCACCCGAACTCCGAAGGCCTGCTCGACAGCGTGGCGGACATCGATCTTGGTGGCATCGGGTGCCACCACGAAGACATAGGCACCGTCTTCCATGAGGGCGTAGGACTTCTCCGACACGACCGGCCGCACGAGGACCTGCGAGGCGTCTTTCACCGGTCGCTCCCGTCGTTCTCGGCGTCCGAGGCGTCGTCGGCGACCGCGGGCGGTGCCTCGTCGGTGACTGCTTCGTCTTTGGATGGCGGTGCGGTCTGGCTCTTCGATGCGCTTCGGGCCTTGCGTGGAGCCGCCGCCGGCTTCCCGGGTGCGGGGGTGGTCTCTCCCGGCAACGTGGCGTCGCTGAACACCACGAAGTCACTCCTCAACACGTCGTAGGCGTTGAGTTCGGTGCCCTGCATGGTCTCGACGTCACGGAGGTTGGCGAAAGAGCGATCGGGGATCCCGTCCTCGGGCCCGAGCACGACCAGGATGCGACCGGTCAGCTCGAGGGCGGCCAGAGCCGCCACGGCGTCCTTGGTCCTCGGTGCGGGGAATGACCACTCGTCGACGACGACGACCTTGCCGTCCGAGGCGCGGTCCGAGAGGGCCGAGTACAAGGCGAGGCGGATCATCTTCTTCGGGGTGCGCTGGCGGTAGGACCGGGGCTTGGGCCCCAGAGCCACCCCACCTCCGGACCACTGCGGAGAACGGGTCGACCCCTGACGGGCACGGCCGGTCCCTTTCTGCCGGAAGGGCTTGGCACCCCCACCACGGACCTCGGCACGGGTCCGCGTCGACTGCGTGCCGGCGCGCGCCGCGGCGAGCTGGGCGGTGATGACCTGGTGCAGCACGGCTTTGTTGGGCTCGATGCCGAAGATCTGCGGATCGAGGGTCACGGTGTCGATCACGGTGCCGTCGATCCGCCTGCGCTCGACGGTGCGGTGCTCGGGCTCGACCCGGTCGCGTCGGCGCTGGCCGCCGGGGGCAGGAGCGGTGGCGATGGTCATGACTTCACGCCGTTCGTGCCCTTGACGGTGTTGCGCAGGACGACCATGCCGCCACGGGGGCCGGGGACCGCACCCCGGACGAGAATCAGCTCCCGCTCGGCGTCGGCCTGGACGACCTCGAGATTGAGGGTGGTGACCTGAATGCCACCCATACGCCCCGCCATCCGGGTCCCCTTGAAGACACGGGCCGGCGTGGCACAGGCACCGATCGAACCCGGCGAACGGTGCTTCTTGTGGTTGCCGTGGGAGGCGCCTTGGCCTTTGAAGTTGTGCCGCTTCATGGCTCCGGTGAAGCCCTTGCCCTTGGAGACGGCAATGGCGTCGACCCGCTCCCCCGCACTCATGAGATCGGCGGTGAGCTGCTGACCCACCTCGAACCCACTGGCGTCGTCGAGTCGGAGTTCCACGAGGTGCCGACCGGGCTCGACTCCAGCCGCAGTGAAATGGCCCTGCTCGGGTTGGTTCAGCGACGACAGGCGACGGACCCCCCACGTCACCTGCAGAGCGGAGTACCCCTCACGATCAGCCGTCTTGACCTGGACCACCCGCAGGGGCGCGATCTTCAGCACCGTCACCGGAATGGCGCGGTTGTTCTCGTCCCAGACCTGGGTCATGCCGACCTTTTCGCCGACGATCGCCTTGGTCGCCACGGTGGATGGGTCCCTTCCGTCCTCATGCTGGAGCGGCCGCATGTGGCGGCACGCCTGGTTTGGTTCTTCGGCGCCGTCACCGGCGCCCGGTTCGCATGCCAACGCTCCGCCCGGGAAGACCCGAACGGAGCGCTCGCCAGGTTCTGCCCCGAGGTCCCTACCTGGACTGCCGGCAGGCGCTCGGAGACGTCGATTCGGCCCTACTGGGCCGAAATCGGCCCGACCTGCGACGTTACACCATGGGTTCAGGGGCCTGCCAGACGAATTTCGCCCTGCGGGCAGGGCGAGGCAGGCTCAGACGTTTTGGATCTTGATCTCGATGTCGACGCCGGCAGGCAGGTCCAAACGCTGCAAGGAGTCCACGGTCTTCGGGGTGTGCTCCACGATGTCGACCAGCCGCTTGTGCACCTGCATCTCGAAGTGCTCGCGACTGTCTTTGTACTTGTGCGGTGAACGGATGACGGTGTAGCGGTGCCGCTCGGTCGGCAACGGAACCGGGCCCTGGACCTTGGCCTGGGTACGGAGGACGGTCTGGACGATCTTCTCCGTCGACTGGTCGAGGATCTCGTGGTCGTAAGCCTTCAACCGGATCCGGATCTTCTGGCGCGATGCGTCTGCCATTGGTTGTCTCTCGATTCTCTTCCTGCCGCCGCGCCCTGATCCCTTACTTGAGGATCTTCGTGACCCGGCCGGAGCCCACCGTGCGCCCACCCTCACGGATGGCGAACAGCAGACCCTCGTCCATGGCGATGGGCTTCTGGAGCTCGACCGTCATCTCGGTGTTGTCCCCGGGCATGACCATCTCGGTGCCCTCGGGGAGGGTGATCGAGCCGGTGACGTCGGTCGTCCGAAAGTAGAACTGGGGCCGGTAGTTGTTGAAGAAGGGCTTGTGGCGGCCACCCTCCTCCTTGGTGAGCACGTAGACATTGGCCTCGAAGTTCGTGTGGGGCGTGATCGAGCCGGGCTTGGCGAGCACCTGACCCCGCTCGACGTCCTCCTTCTTCGTGCCACGGAGCAGTGCGCCGATGTTGTCTCCGGCCCGTCCTTCGTCGAGGAGCTTGCGGAACATCTCCACGCCGGTGACGACGGTCTTCTGGGTGGCCCGGAGCCCGACGATCTCGATCTCCTCGCCCACCTTTACCTGGCCCTGCTCCACCTTGCCGGTCACGACGGTGCCACGGCCGGTGATGGACATGACGTCCTCGATGGGCATGAGGAAAGGCCTGTCGATGGGGCGATCGGGCTCGGGGATGAAGTTGTCCACGGCGTCCATGAGCTCGATGATCTTGGGGGTCCACTCGGGGTCGCCCTCGAGCGCCTTGAGGGCGCTCACCCGGATCACCGGGACGTCGTCGCCGGGAAAGCTGTACTGGGTGAGCAGTTCCCGTACCTCGAGCTCGACGAGGTCGAGGAGCTCCTCGTCGTCGACCATGTCCGCCTTGTTGAGCGCCACGACGATGGAGGGCACACCCACCTGCCGGGCGAGCAGGACGTGCTCACGGGTCTGGGGCATGGGGCCATCGGCGGCGGAGACCACGAGGATGGCGCCATCGACCTGGGCGGCGCCGGTGATCATGTTCTTGATGTAGTCGGCGTGGCCCGGCATGTCGACGTGCGCGTAGTGGCGCTTGTCGGTCTCGTATTCGACGTGCGCGATCGAGATGGTGATACCGCGCTGCTTCTCTTCGGGAGCCTTGTCGATCTGGTCGAAGGGGGTGAAGGCGACGTTGGGGTTCTTCTCCGACAGGACCTTGGTGATGGCCGCTGTGAGCGTGGTCTTGCCGTGGTCGATGTGACCCATCGTCCCGACGTTGACGTGAGGCTTCGACCGCTCGAACTTCTTCTTGGCCATGACTGTTGCTCCGGCTCCCTGATCTCCGGCGGCTCCCCTCGGGGCCGCCTCGCTTCCTGTGTCTTTGGTGCTAGATGCTTCGTGGCTACCTGAGAGCCGAACTGACCGGCCGTCCTTGGTGCGAGCGTCTCTACTCGCCGCGTGCCCGAGCCACGATCTCGCGTGCAATCGAGTCCGGGACCTCGTGATATGCGCTGAATTGCATGGTGTACGTGGCCCGACCCTGGGTCCGCGAACGCAGGTCGGTAGCGTAGCCGAACATGTCGCCCAGCGGCACCAGAGCCCGAACGACGTGGCTGGTGCCCCGCTGTTCCATGCCCTCGACCTTGCCCCGGCGGGACGAGAGGTCTCCGATGACTTCACCCATGTAGTCCTCGGGCGTCACCACCTCGACGGCCATGACGGGCTCGAGCAGGACCGGGCTCGCCCGGCGGGCGGCTTCTTTGACCGCCATCGACCCGGCGATCTTGAAGGCCATCTCCGAGGAGTCCACGTCGTGGTACGACCCGTAGGTGAGCAGGACCCGGACGTCCACCATGGGGTACCCGGCCAGGACCCCGTTGGTGAGAGCCTCTTGGATGCCGGCGTCGACGGCCGGGATGTACTCCTTGGGGATGACCCCACCGGTGATCTTGTCCACGAACTCGTAGCCGCCCCCTGGCCCGGTGGGCTCGAGGCTGATCACGACGTGGCCGTACTGGCCCCGGCCGCCGGTCTGGCGGATGTAGCGCCCTTCGACCTTCTCGACCAGCTTGCGGATGGTCTCGCGATAGGCCACCTGGGGCTTGCCCACGTTGGCGTCGACCGAGAATTCCCGCAGCATCCGGTCCACGAGGACCTCGAGGTGCAGCTCACCCATACCCGAGATGACGGTCTGGTTGGTCTCGTCGTCGGTCCGGACGCGGAAGGTCGGGTCCTCCTCGCTCAATGCGAAGAGCGCCTTCCCCAGTTTGTCCTGGTCGGCCTTGGTCTTGGGCTCCACGGCCACGTGGATCACGGGCTCGGGGAACTCGAGGGTCTCGAGGAGGATCGGGTGGCCCGGGTCGGTGAGGGTGTCACCGGTTGTGGTGTCTTTGAGTCCCACCGCGGCAACGATGTCGCCGGTGAAGATGGCCTCTTTGTCCTCGCGGTGGTTGGCGTGCATCTGCAGGATGCGACCCACGCGCTCTTTGCGACCGCCCTTGGTGGCGTTGATGATGGTCGACCCCTTGGAGAGGGTCCCCGAGTAGACGCGCAGGTAGGTCAGCTTGCCGACGTAGGGGTCGGTCATGATCTTGAAGGCCAGCGCCGCGAAGGGCTCGGAGTCATCGGCGTTGCGCTCGATGGGCTCGCCCTTGGTGGTGGTCCCGATGGCGGGAGGAACGTCGAGGGGGCTCGGCAGGTAGTCGACGACGGCGTCGAGCAGGGGCTGGACAGCCTTGTTCTTGAAGGCCGAGCCACACAGGATCGGCACCACCTCGCCGGCGATGGTGGCGCGTCGCAGTCCCTTGCGCAGGTCGTCGTCGGTGATCTGCTCGTCACCGACGTACTTCTCCATGATGGTGTCGTGGTAGTTGGACAGGACGTCGACGAGCTGGTGACGTGCCGCGTCGGCCTCGGCGGCAAGGTCGGCGGGAATCTCCTCGACGCGCCATTTCTCACCCATGTCGTCGTTCCACACGAGGGCTTCCATGGCCAGGAGGTCGACGACCCCTTGATAACCGCCTTCGACGCCGATGGGGAGCTGGATGACCGCCGGTACCGCGTCGAGGCGGTCCCTGATCATCTCGACAGCGCGGTTGAAGTCGGCGCCGATGCGGTCCATCTTGTTGATGAAGCAGATGCGCGGGACCGAGTACTTGTTGGCCTGGCGCCAGACGGTCTCGGTCTGTGGTTCAACCCCGGCGACAGCGTCGAACACCGCCACGGCCCCGTCGAGCACACGCAGGGACCGCTCGACCTCCACGGTGAAGTCCACATGGCCGGGGGTGTCGATGATGTTGATCCAGCAGTCACGCCATTTACAGGTCGTCGCCGCTGAGGTGATGGTGATGCCGCGCTCTTGTTCCTGGACCATCCAGTCCATGGTGGCGGCGCCCTCGTGGACTTCACCGATCTTGTAGTTCTTGCCGGTGTAGTAGAGGATCCGCTCGGTCGTCGTGGTCTTGCCCGCGTCGATGTGGGCCATGATCCCGATGTTGCGGGTCCGGGCGAGGGGGAACTCTCTGATGGGGCGTGCGTCGGCCATGATGCTGAGCTTTCAGGTCGTTTCTGGATGGTCCTGGCGCCGGCGGTGGCACCCGGGGGCGCCATGTCCGCTACCAGCGGTAGTGGGCGAAGGCCTTGTTGGATTCGGCCATCTTGTGCATGTCCTCCCGGCGTTTCACCGCGGCACCGGTGGCGTTGGCGGCGTCGAGGACTTCGTTCGCCAGGCGCTCGGCCATCGTCTTCTCGCGTCGCTGACGGGAGAAGCCCACCAACCACCGGATGGCCAGGGTGGTGGCTCGACGAGGACGGACCTCGACGGGCACCTGGTAGGTGGCGCCACCGACGCGCCGGCTCTTCACCTCGAGCTCAGGTCTCGTGTTCTCCACGGCCCGCTTGAGGATCGTGACCGGATCGCCACCGGTCTTCTCGCGCACGACCTCGAGGGCGTCGTACACCAGGCGTTCCGCCAGCGTGCGCTTGCCACGTGACAGGACCTTGTTGACCACCTGGGTGACCAGCACCGACCGGAACACCGGGTCGGGGACGAGCTCGCGCCGGGTGGCCGGGCCTTTGCGGGGCATGTCAGGACTCCTTCTTGGCGCCGTAGCGCGAACGGGCCTGGTTGCGCTCGCGCACCCCGGCCGCGTCGAGGGCCCCGCGGATCACCTTGTACCGCACACCGGGGAGGTCCTTCACTCTGCCGCCTCGGACGAGCACGATGGAGTGCTCTTGGAGGTTGTGGCCCACCCCGGGGATGTAGGCGCTCACTTCGATCCCGCTCGTGAGTCGGACCCGGGCCACCTTGCGCAGCGCGGAGTTCGGCTTCTTGGGCGTGGTCGTGAAGACGCGCGTGCACACACCACGACGCTGGGGCGCGCCTTTGAGCGCGGGCGTCTTGGTCTTGGACTGCTTGGATGCCCGACCCTTGCGGACGAGCTGTTCGATCGTGGGCACGCGTGACCTCTGGACGATTTTCGGGACTTGCTCGCGGGAACTGCCGTGCGGGGGGTCATTGCGGACACCACGCCTCGCGAGCAGGCAATGCTAGAGCTTATGGGCTGTTCGGAGCAATCGCGCCGGGGGCCGTGACGACGTCGGAGGTCAAGCGCCGGCCTCGAGCTGACCGTTGCCGTCGACCCCGTGATCGGTGCCCTCCCCGTTGGACGAGACGGCGAAGGGATCGGCGGTGCCGGCGTCGAGCGCACCCCACCCGGCGGAACTGCCACCGGGCTCGGGGAACTCTCCGTAGGCAGGATCGCCCAGCCCGGTTTCGCCGAATCCGGCCTCACCGGCTCCGGTCGGACCACCCACGTCGCGCAGCCACGCGGCGAGGTCCTCGGTCTCCTCGTCGAACCCGTAGGTGCGCAGAGACACCCCGGCCGCATCGGGCAGGTCGACCTCGATGTCGCGGTAGCGGCCCATGCCGGTCCCAGCCGGGATCAGCTTGCCGATGATGATGTTCTCCTTGAGCCCGAAGAGCTGGTCGGACTTGCCCTCGATGGCGGCCTCGGTGAGGACCCGGGTGGTCTCTTGGAACGAGGCAGCCGACAACCACGAGTCCGTGGCGAGCGAGGCCTTCGTGATCCCCATGAGCTCGGGACGGCCCTCGGCGGGGCGGTTGCCCTCTTGGACCAGGCTCCGGTTGACCTCGGCGTAAATCTGGTTGTCGACACGCTCACCGGGGAGGAACGGCGCGTCCCCCGGCTCGGCCACGAGCACCCGCCGCAACATCTGGCGGACGATCAGCTCGATGTGCTTGTCGTGGATCGACACGCCCTGGTCCCGGTAGACCTTCTGGACCTCTTCCACCAGGTACTGCTGGGTCTCGCGGATGCCCTTGACCTCGAGGAGCTCCTTGGGGTCCTTGGGGCCCTCGACCAAGGCGTCGCCGGCGGCGACGTCTTGGCCTGCGGTCACCTCGAGATGGGCCCGGGCGGAGACGAGCACCGCTTCCTCGGTGCCGTCCTCGGCCACCACGGTGATCCGACGCCCACCTTCCTCGTCCTCGATACGGGCCACGCCCGAGTAGTGGGCGAGGACCGCGGCGCCCTTGGGGGTGCGGGCTTCGAAGAGCTCGACCACCCGGGGCAGGCCGTGGGTGATGTCCTCTCCGACGACACCACCGGTGTGGAACGTCCGCATGGTGAGCTGCGTCCCGGGCTCGCCGATGGACTGGGCCGCGATGACCCCCACGGCTTCGCCCAACTCGATGAGCCGACCCGTGGCCAGGGACTGGCCGTAGCAGGTGACGCACACTCCGTGCTCGGACTCACAGGTGAGGACCGAGCGGACCCGGACCCGGTCGATGACCTCATCGTCTCGGATACGGGCCACCATGTCGTCGTCGAGCATCGTCCCGATCGGGATGACGCCTCCGGCCAGGTTCACATCCTCGGCGAGGACGCGACCGTAGGCGCGGGTCTCGAGATACGAACGTCGACTGGCCTCGTCGGGCACCATGCCTTCGAGCCAGATGCCTCGGGACGTCTCGCAGTCGTCGATGCGGATGATGAGCTCCTGGGCGACGTCGACCAGACGCCGGGTGAGGTACCCCGAGTCGGCGGTCCGCAGTGCCGTGTCGGCCAGGCCCTTGCGGGCGCCGTGGGTGGAGATGAAGTACTCGAGCACCGACAGGCCCTCACGGAACGAGGACTTGATGGGTCGGGGGATCATCTCGCCCCGGGGGTTCGACACCAGGCCCTTCATGCCGGCGATCTGGCGGATCTGCTGGGAGTTCCCTCTCGCTCCGGAGTCCACCATCATGTCGAGCGGGTTGAAGGCGATGGCCGACAGGGTCTTCTCCATGGCCCTCCCGACCTCGGACGTGGCGGAGGTCCAGATCTCGATCTCCTTCTGGCGCCGCTCGTCGTCGGTGATGATGCCCCGCTTGAACTGGGCCTCGGCCTTCTCCGCCTCACGCTCGTAGCGGTCGAGGATGGCCCGCTTCTCAGGCGGCGTCCGGACGTCGTCGATGGAGATGGTCAGCCCCGACTGCGCCGCGTAGCGGAAGCCGAGCGCCTTGATCCGGTCGAGGCTCTCGGCCACGACGTTCTTGGGCTCGGTGGCCGACACCTCCTCGACGATGCCGCCGATGGGGGTGGACCGCTTGCCCACGACGTCGTTCACGTAGCGGAAGCCCTTGGGCAGCGCGCTGTTGAAGAACACCCGTCCCGCCGTGGTGACGATGGACAGGAAGTCGTCCTCGCCGGGCACGGCGTCGAGCGCCTTGGTCAGCGCGGTGTGCATCGAGGAGCCCGGGTTCGTCCGCAACACGATCTTGGCGTGAAGGTCGATCTCGCCTTCCTCGAAGGCGCGCTCGACCTCATAGGCGTGTCGGAAGATGTAACCCTCGCCCTTGGCCCCGTCGACCTCGAGGGTGAGGTAGTAGGCACCGAACACCATGTCCTGGGTGGGGACGGTGATCGGACGTCCCGTGGCCGGGGACAGGATGTTGTTGGCCGACAGCATGAGGACGCGCGCCTCGGCCTGGGCCTCGGCCGACAGCGGCAGATGGACCGCCATCTGGTCGCCGTCAAAGTCGGCGTTGAAGGCCGTGCACACCAAGGGGTGGACCTGGATGGCCTTGCCCTCGACCAGCACCGGCTCGAAGGCCTGGATGCCCAGACGGTGCAGGGTCGGCGCCCGGTTGAGCAGCACGGGGTGCTCCTTGATGACACCCTCGAGGACGTCCCAGACCTGGGGACGGCGACGCTCGACCATGCGCTTGGCCGACTTGATGTTCTGGGCCAGCTCCAGGTCGACGAGGCGCTTCATGACGAACGGCTTGAACAGCTCGAGAGCCATGAGCTTGGGCAGGCCGCACTGGTGGAGCTGCAAGGTGGGGCCGATCACGATGACCGAACGACCCGAGTAGTCGACTCGCTTGCCCAGAAGGTTCTGGCGGAACCGTCCCTGCTTGCCCTTCAACATGTCCGACAGGCTCTTCAACGGACGGTTGCCCGGGCCCGTGACGGGTCGGCCGCGCCGGCCGTTGTCGAACAACGCGTCGACGGCCTCTTGGAGCATCCGCTTCTCGTTGTTGATGATGATCTCGGGCGCGCCGAGGTCGAGGAGTCGCTTCAACCGGTTGTTCCGGTTGATGACCCGGCGGTAGAGGTCGTTGAGGTCGGAGGTGGCAAACCGGCCACCGTCGAGCTGCACCATGGGGCGCAGGTCGGGAGGGATCACGGGGACGACCTCGAGGATCATGGCACGCGGGTCGTTGGCCCGGCGACCGTGGTCGTCGCGGCGGTTGAAGGCGGTGACGATCTTCAGCCGCTTGATGGCCTTCTGCCGGCGCTGGGCGGACAGCGGACGCCGTCCGTCGGTGGCGTCGATGGCCTCGCGCAGCTTCACTTCTTCGACGTCGAAGTCGATCCGGTCGATCAACCGGGCGATGGCCTCGGCACCCATGCCGCCCTCGAAGTAGTCGTCGTAGCGGATCTTCAGCTCCCGCCACAGCAATTCGTCTTCGATGATCTTGCGGGGGAAGAGGTCACGGAACTCGTCGAAGGCCCGCTTGGCCAGGTCGATGTCGGCCTCGGACCGCTCGCGGACCGAGCCGATCTCCTTCTCCGACAGGCGCTGACGAGCCTTGATCTCGGCGTCCTTGGCCCCACCGGCCTCGAGCTCGGCGAGCTCCTTCTCGAGCTCCTTGAAGCGACGGTCGATCTCGAGGTCGCGCTGGCGCTCGAGTTGGGTGACCTCTTCGGCGAGCTCTCCTTCGAGGGCCGACAGGTCCTCGTGACGGCGGTCGTCGTCGACCCAGGTGACCAGGTTGGCGGCGAAGTAGATGACCTTCTCCAGCTGCTTGGCCTTCAACTCCTCACGGGCTTCGGTCCCCATGAGGAGGTAGGCCAGCCAGCTCCGGGTGCCCCGGAGGTACCAGATGTGGACGACAGGCGCGGCGAGCTCGATGTGGCCCATCCGCTCGCGCCGGACCTTCGAGCGGGTGACCTCCACGCCACAGCGCTCGCAGATGATCCCCCGGAAACGGACGCGCTTGTACTTGCCGCAGTAGCACTCCCAGTCCTTGGTGGGACCGAAGATCTTCTCGCAGAACAGACCGTCCTTTTCCGGGCGAAGCGTCCGGTAGTTGATGGTCTCTGGCTTCTTGACCTCTCCGTTGGACCACGAACGGATGGACTCCGCGGTGGCCAGCCCGATACGGAGCTGGTCGAAATTATTGACGTCCAGCACGGCTAGAAGCTCCTCTCGGCGGCACGACGTTCGTCTTCCTCGTCCGACCCGCGCTCGGGCCGGCTGATGTCGATGCCGAGCTCCTCGGCCGTCCGGAAGACGTCCTCGTCGAGCTCGCGCATCTCGATCTCCTCACCGGTGGTCGACAGCACCTCGACGTTGAGGCACAGCGACTGCATCTCCTTGATGAGCACCTTGAAGCTCTCGGGGATGCCCGGCTCGGGAATGTTCTCGCCCTTGACGATGGCCTCGTAGACCTTGACGCGGCCGAGGACGTCGTCGGACTTGATGGTGAGCAGCTCCTGGAGCGCGTAGGCCGCCCCGTACGCTTCGAGCGCCCACACCTCCATCTCTCCGAACCGCTGTCCACCGAACTGGGCCTTGCCGCCCAGGGGTTGCTGCGTGATCATCGAGTACGGCCCCGTCGAGCGGGCGTGGATCTTGTCGTCCACGAGGTGGGCGAGCTTCAGGATGTAGACGTAACCCACCGAGATGGGGTTGTCGTAGCGCTCGCCGGTCCTCCCGTTGTAGAGGGTGGCCTTGCCGTCCCCACCGATGAGACGCGTCCCGTCGGCCGAGTCCGAGTGCAGCAGCTCGAACAGCCGCTTGATGGTGGGATGACGACCGGCGTCGTCCTCCTCGTCCCAGTGCGCACCGTCGAAGGCGGGCGTCGACACCCACACCGCAGGGTCGGTACGGGGCCGGGTCTTCTCTTCGTTGGCCCCGGCTTGGGTCTGGTGCGCCTCCGAACCGTCCCAGCCCCAGCGTGCCGCGTAGCCGAGATGGCTCTCGAGCACCTGGCCCACGTTCATCCGGCTCGGCACGCCCAGGGGGTTCAAGATGATGTCGACGTGAGTGCCGTCGGACAGGAACGGCATGTCCTCCACGGGCAGGATCTTGGAGATGACGCCCTTGTTGCCGTGGCGTCCCGCCAGCTTGTCGCCCTCGGAGATCTTGCGCTTCTGGGCCACGTACACCCGGACGAGCTGGTTGACCCCCGGGGGGAGCTCGTGCGAGTCCTCACGCGAGAAGACGCGGACGTCGATGACCTTGCCCGACTCACCGTGGGGCACCTTGAGCGAGGTGTCGCGCACCTCGCGGGCCTTCTCCCCGAAGATGGCCCGCAGGAGGCGCTCTTCGGGTGTCTGCTCGGTCTCGCCCTTGGGAGTCACCTTGCCGACGAGCACGTCGCCGGGCCCGACCTCGGCCCCGATGCGGATGATGCCGCGCTCGTCGAGGTCGGCCAGGATCTCCTCGGAGAGGTTCGGGATGTCCCGGGTGATCTCCTCGGCCCCGAGCTTGGTGTCGCGAGCGTCGACCTCGTGCTCCTCGATGTGGATCGAGGTGAGCACGTCGTCGCGCACGAGACGCTCGGAGAGGATGATGGCGTCCTCGAAGTTGTAGCCCTCCCACGGCATGAAGGCGACGAGGAGGTTCTTCCCGAGCGCCAGCTCGCCGTTGTGGGTGGCCGACCCGTCGGCGAGGACGTCGTTGGCCACGACCCGCTGGCCTTCGTCGACGATCACCTTCTGGTTGATCGAGGTGTTCTGGTTCGAACGCCGGAACTTGGCCAGGGTGTAGCGGCGGCGGCCCAACTCGTGGCCCAGCCGGTCACGCTGGCCGGAGCGGTACTCCACCACGATGTGGTCGCCCGACACCTCGGCCACGGTGCCTTCGCCCTCCGACAGCAGCACGTCGCCGGCGTCCTGCGCGGCGCGCGCCTCGACCCCGGTGCCGATGTAGGGAGCCTCGGGGACCACGAGCGGAACGGCCTGCTTCTGCATGTTGGCGCCCATGAGGGCCCGGTTGGCGTCGTCGTGCTCGACAAAGGGGATCAACGCGGTCGAGACCGACACGATCTGCTTGGGGGAGACGTCCATGAGGTCGACCTCGGCCGGGGGGACGTAGTCGATCTCGCTGGTCGTGCCGTAGGAGGTCGTGGTGGCACCTACCCGGACACCGGCACCTTGGGGCCCGCGTCGTACCAGGACGCGCTCGTCGACGAAGCGACCCCGCTCGTCGAGCTTGGCGTTGGCCTGGGCGATGACGTGTTCCTCTTCCTCGTCCGCGGCCAGGTACACGATCTCGTCGCTGACGCGACCGTCGACGACCTTGCGGTACGGGGTCTCGATGAACCCGTACTCGTTCACCCGGGCGTAGGTGGCCAGGGCACCGATGAGGCCGATGTTGGGACCTTCAGGGGTCTCGATGGGACACATCCGCCCGTAGTGGGAGCTGTGCACATCACGGACCTCGAAGCCCGCCCGCTCACGCGACAGACCACCGGGCCCGAGCGCGGAGAGACGGCGCTTGTGGGCCAGGCCTGACAGCGGGTTGTTCTGGTCCATGAACTGGCTGAGCTGGCTGGTGCCGAAGAACTCCTTGATCGCGGCGACCACGGGGCGGATGTTGATCAGGGTCTGGGGAGTGATCGCCTCGACGTCCTGGGTCGTCATGCGCTCACGCACCACGCGCTCCATCCGGGACAACCCGACCCGCACCTGGTTCTGGATGAGCTCGCCCACCGACCGGATGCGACGGTTGGCAAAGTGGTCCTGGTCGTCGATCCGGTACCCCGACTCGCCGTCGGCGAGGTGGAGCATGTAGGTGGCGGTGGCCAGGATCTCGGAGGGGCTCAGCACTCCCTGGGTGGGCGAAGGCCGCTCCAGGTCGATGTCGAGGACACTCGAGATCCGCTCGATCTCCGGCCCGAGCTTGCGGTTCAGCTTGTAGCGACCGACCCGGGTGAGGTCGTAGCGCTTGGGGTTGAAGAAGGCGTTCTCGAAGTAGGCGCGCGCCGCGTCGGCCGACAGCGGCTCACCGGGACGGGCTCGCTTGTAGATCTCGAGGAGGGCGTCCTCCCTGGTGGGCGCGAGGTCACGCTCTTTCTCCCACTGGCCTTCGAGGAAGTCGAAGTGGCGGACGAACCGGTTGAGGAATCCTTCGTCCTCGTATCCGAGAGCCCGGAGCAAGACGAACAGCGACAGCCGGCGCTTGCGGGCCACCCGGGCACCGGCGGTGACGTCCTTGGAGGGCTTGGCCTCGACGTCGAACTCGATCCACTCCCCTCGGTAGGGGTGGACGGTGCCGGTGACGATCGTCTTGGCATCACGACCCGGCTGGAAAATCACGCCCGGGGACCTCACCAGCTGGCTGACCACGACCCGCTCGGTGCCGTTGATGATGAAGGTGCCCTTGTCCGTCATCATCGGGAAGTCCCCCATGAAGACGGTCTGCTCCTTGATCTCCCCAGTCTGCGCGTTCATGAACCGCGCCCGGACGAACACCGGGGCGGCATAGGTCATGTCCTTCTCTTTGCACTCCTCCTCGGGGAACTTCGGAGGCGGGCGAAGGTCGGGGTCGGTCGGGTCGTACTCCAGCTCGAGGCTCAGCTGGCCGGTGAAATCCTCGATGGGGCTGATGTCGGCGAACGCTTCGGCCAGACCCTTGTCCAAGAACCAGCGGAACGAGTCCCGCTGGATGGCGATGAGATCCGGCAGTCGCAGGACCTCATCGAGGTTGGCAAACGAAAAACGCTCCGGGCTCTTAGACCGTGAAGGCAACGGTCGACTCCTCCCAGGTGGGTGGCGGGCAATGAACGAGACAGCGGGACGGTGGCGGGTGGAGTGTCCCCGGCAGACCGGGAACGGGTGGCTAGGGGGCTACACGAGACGGACGGGGCGGGCGCTGAACACCGTGGCGCTTGCGCCGGCGCCGCAGGCGTAGCGGCGCGCGTCAGCCAGCCGGATACGGCAAGGGTGGCGCGAAGAAAGGGGCACGGCAACCGCACAGCATACGCGCGCGCGCTGCAAATGGCAACCCCTTTGTTGCCGCCACCGACAGGCTACGGACGCACCGAGTTGTCGTCAAGCACTCCCGCCCCACCACGCTTCGGGGCTACTTGACTTCGACTGTCGCCCCTGCCTCCTCGAGCTTGGCCTTGGCCTTGTCGGCGTCCTCCTTCGACACCCGCTCCAACACAGGCTTCGGGGCGGAGTCGACCAAATCCTTGGCCTCTTTCAGACCGAGGCTCGTCAGCGACCGGACCTCCTTGATGACCTGGATCTTCTTGTCGCCGGCCGCATTGAGGATCACGTCGAACTCGGTTTTCTCGTCATCCCCGCCCGAGGCGTCCCCGCCACCGGCAGCCGGGGCGGCGGCCACAGCAACAGGCGCGGCCGCGGTGACTCCGAACTTCTCCTCGAAGTCCTTGAGGAGCTCGGAGAGCTCGAGGACCGAGAGGTTGGCGATCCCCTCGAGAATGTCGTCTTTGCTGATCTTTGTAGCCATGGTGGCTCTAGCTCCTTTGAATTGCTCGTTGGTGGAGAGTTTCTTGGTGATGCGGACTCCGACTCAGCCCTCGTCGGTTGCGTTCTCGGGGGTGACTTCGGCCTGGGCGGGGGCCTCGGCGGGGATCTCGGCTTCTGCGCTGACCTCGACTTCTGCGCTGACCTCGACTTCTGCTGCGGCCGGGGCCTCGGCTTCAGCGGTGGTGCTGGCCTCGACGGTCGGCTCAGTCTCGGGTGTCTCGATTTCTGGCACAGATTCGGCTGCCTCGGAAGAGGCGGCAGGCTCAGCAGCCTCGACCGGGGCGCCGCCTTGCTGGTCGAGCAGCGCCGAGAGGCCGTAGGCGAGGTTGCGGGGAAGGGCCTGGAGGAGGCCGGCGAACTGGCGCAGCGGCGCCGCGATCGCGCCGGCCAGCTGAGCCAGGAGCACGTCGCGCGAGGGCAGGTCGGCCAGGGCGCTGAGGTGCTGAGTCGACAGAAAGCCGTCACCGTGGAGGCCACCCTTGATGACCAGGTTCGGATAGGTCCGGGCGTAGTCGCGCAGGGCCTTGGCCGCCGCGCTCACCTCACCCGATACGAACGCGATGGCGGTGGGGCCTTCGAGAAGTGGTGACAGGGCCTCGTGGCGACCGCCGCTTATTGCCAGCTTGACCAGGGTGTTCTTGTAGATCTTGTAGTCACCGCCGGCGGCCCGGAGCACGCCGCGCAACGCGGCCAACTCGGAGACGCTCAGGCCCCGGTATTCGGTGAGGATGGCGGCCTCGGCGGCGTCGAGTCGCTCGCGCACCTCGGTCACGACGGCCACCTTCTCTGGCCTGGGGTTCTCCATCAATCGACTCCCGTGCTCGGAACGGTGCGGCACCGCTCATCTCATGCCGTCACCGCATCCACCGAGCAGGGCCGAAGCGCCCTCCCGAGTGTCACGATCGTCACCTTGTCAGGCGGGCTCAAGAGCCCCTTCGACGCCCAAGGGCGCGACCGGAGGTCTATGGCGACGGCGAAAACTCGATCTGTCGTGCGCGACCTCCAAGGAGGTCGCCGGGAAAATCTACTACCTCTCCGATAGGTGCTTTTCTAGGCCGACTCGGCGAGGTCCTCGTCGAGCTCCCGGGCCCGGGCCGGGTCCAGGTGAACCCCGGGGCCCATCGTCGATGACAGGGTCACCCCCCGGAGGTACCGGCCCTTGGACGCGGCGGGCTTCACCCGCATCAGCTCCTCGATCACGGCATGGACGTTCTGAAGGAGCTGCTCCTTGGTGAATGACTTCTTGCCCACCCGGACGTGGACGTTGCCCACCTTGTCGGTGCGGTACTCGACCCGCCCACCTTTGAATTCCGCCACGGCCTTGCCGACGTCGGTGGTGACCGTGCCGGTCTTGGGGTTGGGCATGAGCCCACGCGGTCCGAGGACCCGTCCCAGCTTGCCGACCTGGCCCATCATGTCCGGGGTGGCGATGGCCACGTCGAACTCGAGGAAGCCCCCTTCGACCTTGGCCACGAGATCGTCGGCGCCGACCTCATCGGCACCCGCGGCGCGAGCCTCAGTGGCTGCGTCACCCTGGGCAAACGCCACCACGCGGGCCGTCCGGCCCGTACCGGCGGGCAGGCTGAGGGTGCCCCTGACGATCTGGTCGGCCTTGCGGGGGTCCACCCCGAGACGGACGGCGAGCTCGACGGTCTCGTCGAACTTCGCCGCTGCGAGCTCCCTCACCAGATCCACCGCCTCGGCGGGCGAGTACAGGTGTTGCCGGTCGAAATGCTCGAGCGCGGCCCGGTACTTCTTGCCTTTTTGCACGTCGGGCTCCTCTTCTTCGTCTTTTGCGCGTCGCGGGGGCGATCAGCCCTGGACGGCGATCCCCATCGAGCGCGCCGTGCCCGCCACCTGACGCTTGGCGGCGTCGAGGTCGTCGGTGTTGAGGTCGGGAAGCTTCACCGTGGCGATCTGGGCGATCTGGGCGTCGGTGATCGACCCTGCTTGTTCGCGGCCTGCGGCCGTGGCTCCCTTTTCGATGCCGACCGCCTCTCTGATGAGGGCGGGGGTCGGCGGAGTCTTGAGCACGAAGGAGAACGACCGGTCTTCGAAGATCGTGATCTCGACCGGCACGATCGTGCCCCGCTGGTTCTCCGTCGCGGCGTTGTACTGCTTGCAGAACTCCATGGTCTGCACGCCGTGGGGCCCGAGGGCGGTGCCGACCGGGGGCGCGGGTGTGGCGCTCCCGGCGGGGAGCTGGATCTTCACGACTGCGAGGACCTTCTTCTTGGGGGGCATGGCGGGGAGCCTCCTGGAGCTAGAGCTTGGCGACCTGGCTGAATTCGAGCTCGACCGGCGTCTCGCGGCCGAAGATGTTGACCAGCACCTTCAGCTTCAGCTGGTCCTCGTTGATCTCGTCGATCTGCCCGGAGAAATCAGCGAAGGGGCCTTCTTTGACCCGCACCGTCTCGCCGACCTCGTACTCGAGGCGGGGCCGGGTCTTCTTCATGGGCTCGGGACCGCCCTCCACTTTGACCTGGAGGATGCTCTCCACCTCGCGCCGGGACAACGGCGTGGGCTTGGTGCCGGGACCGACGAAACCGGTGACCCCGGGGGTGTTTCGGATCACCGACCACGAATCGTCGTCGAGGTCGCAGCGGGTGAGGAGATATCCGGGGAAGACCTTCTTCTGGACGACGACCTTCTTGCCGTTCTTGAACTCGACGACGTCCTCCATGGGGATGACGACCTCGAAGATCCGGTCCTCCATGTTCATCGAGACGATCCGGCTCTCGAGGTTGGACTTCACCTTGTTCTCGTAGCCGGCGTAGGTGTGCACCACGAACCACCGTCCGGGCCGGTCATAGGGGCTCTCGACGATGACGGGGAGCTCGTCCTCGTCGTCGTTGTCCCATCCCGGCCCCTCGACGTGACCATTCTCCGCCCCGACTTCGGCAGGCTCGTCATCGAACGCCGCGGCGACCGGTTCGGGATCGGAGCCGACGTCGAGGGGCTCGGCCACGTCGATGTCCGCCGACGCCAGGTCGGCTCCGAGGGACGCGGCCACAGCGGGCGCCACGGAGGTCGCCAGGTCCTCCCCCGGCTCGAGATCGGGATCGCTCATGACTTGAACAGGAAAATGACGGCGTGCGAGAAGGCGTAGTTGAGCAAGAAGATCAGGCTGACCAAGAGCACGAGGGTGAGAAAGACGATGGTGGCGGAGTTCGCCACCTCTTTACGCGTGGGCCATGCCACCTGGCGGAGCTCTGAGCGGACGTCGCGGAAGAACTCGGCGATCCGGCCGAAGACCGACTTCTCGTCCTGGACCACGGGACGAGACCGCGGCGGCGGGGTCCGTCTGGTCGCGGGAGAGCCGTCAGCCTCGATCTGACCTTGGCGCTGCATCATGCGCTTCATCTCACGGTTCACGGCTTCGCACGCCTTTCGACGGCCAGATGGCAGGGCAGGAGGGACTCGAACCCCCAACCGCCGGTTTTGGAGACCGGTGCTCTACCAATTGAGCTACTGCCCTAGGCTGGGCTTTCTTACTGTTCTGTTGCCTCGTTCGTGCACATCGGTGCTGATCGGTCCAAAACGGGGTGTGGGACATCCAACGGCAGGAAAGGTTACCCGATGGCCACGCGGCGCAGCACCTGCGCCCGCGGGCACCCTCTGCACCCTCTCGAGGTCTGGCGGGCACAGAGACCATGCCTGCGGGTGGTCGTGCGCCCACCGAGGTCGGTCCACCGGCAGCCCCGACGACCTCTTCCTAGCCCCTCACGTTCGACAACCAGAAGCTGCTGGAGCCGGCGACGCCGCTCGCGGTGGCCACCGCATCGTAGGAGTTCACCTTGGCGTTGGCCGAGAGTGCCGGCGAGGTGGCTATCCCTTGAGCATTCGTTATCGAAGTGTTCGGTCCCCACAGCACCGCCGAGGCCCCCTTGGTGGGAACCGCGAACGTCACGGCGACTCCGGGTACACCGGCTCCGGCCCTGTCGGTGACCTTGACCGACAGCGGGTACCTGAACCAACTGTTGACCACGGCGGTCTGCCAGTACCCCCACACGAGGCTGATCGTCGTCGGGATGTCGGGGCTCGTGGTGACACCGAACGAGGGTGCCGATGCCCCATCGCCGGAGTACGAGGCGAGGACCACTCGTGTCGGAGGTATGGGGCCGGTGCAGGTGGCCGTGCCGTTGACGATGGTGGCCGTGCACAGTGCGCTGAGGCCCGCCGAAAAGATGACGGTGCCAGTCGGCTGCGCCGACCCGACGACGGTGGCGGCGTAGGAGATCGCCTGGTTCGACATCGCCGTCACGCTCGCCGTCGTCGTGCTCGCGGCCAGCGAGGGGTCGGTCTCGATGACCCCCTCACGGCCCCCCGATCCGAGGTAGGTCCCGACGGCGAGACAAACCCCGGCGGCGGGGCATGCGATCGGCGCGAACAAGGGATCCGGGCTGGATGCGGCGTCCCCCGGCAGCGGAGTTGGACTGACGACCCAACTGCCCGCAGAGAGATTCCAGAACAACCCGGTCTGGGACCCGGTGACGTTGGATTGACCGTCGGCCACGCACGTCCCTGCAGCGGGGCACACCACGTCGTCGATCTCGATGTTGGCTCCGGCGGGCGTTCCCGGAGGAGTGGCCGCCACCGACGGGGTCCAGGTTCCCGACGCCAGGCTCTCGAAGAGACCCTGCTCGACTCCCGACTCGACGACGAGGCCGGTCGCCACACAGGAGCTCGCATCAGTGCACGCCACGGAGGTGAGCTGCACGTCCGTCGAGGGCTGGCCACCGGGCAGCGGAACGGCTGCGGCGGTCCACGCTCCGGCCGCCAACGTGTCGAGGAGACCTTCGTAATTCCCGTCGAAGGTGGTTCCCGCGATCACGCAGGAGGACACGGTCGCGCACGACACCGACAGATCGTTGTTGACGATCGATGCCATGGGGGAGGTGCCCGAGGGGACGGGCAGGGTTGTCCCGGTCCACGTTCCCGACGACAAGGTCTCGATGAGACCCAGGTGGTCGGCGCCGACGAGGTAGGTACCCGTCGCCACACATGAACCGGCCGCCGGGCAGGCCAGCCCGAGGAACTGCGATCCCGACGCCGAGGCGGGAAGGGGTGCCGCCACGGCACTCCAGTTCCCCCCGACATCGGTGGCGACCAGCGCCTGCTCCCCGCCCGAGTTCGGGCTGTAGAGGCCCACCGCCGTGCACCACGTGCTGGTGGGACACGACACCGCCGACAGCTGGGCGTAGGCGACGGACCCGCTCGCATCGGCGTCACCGGGAAGGGCGATTTCAGTGGGGGACCAGACGCCATCGGACAATTGCTCGATCAGGCCTTGGGTCGCGCCCGACGTGTCGAGGTACCGACCGACCGCCACGCAGGTTCCGACCGAACTACACGTCACCGCCTGGAGCAATGCCTGCGGATCATCCAGTGCCGCGTCGGAGGGCAGCAGCGCCTTCGCCGAGGTCCAAGTACTGCCGGATTCGGAGACGATGAGACCGGCGGCGTAGTAGTTGCTCCCGTTCACCGCCAGGTAGTCGCCGACCGCAACGCACCAGCCGTCAGCTGGGCACGACGTCGAGGCCAACGTGAGGCCCTGTCCCGCGACGGCATCCGCCGGCAGCGGGGGTGTGACCGCACTCCACGAGATCGACGCGCCGGCGGGTCCCGGTCCCGCCGCCACGAGGAGGGCGCTCACGGCCACGAGGGCGGCCAACGCGGCCACGATGGTAGGACGTCGCGTCGCGGCGTTGATCATGTTGGCCCCCAGGAAGACTCGGCAGGATTGCGACGGCCGATCGGTCGGGCAACCCGCTTCTCTCTGTATCTCAGCGCCAAGTTGGTCACTTTCAGACCCCCTGGCGCATCGTCATGATTGACGATTCACTAGCCGTGGTCAGTCGAGGGGTCGAAATCCGCCGTGGACTGGCCACAGGAGGGCCCGAAGGGACCTAGCGGTGACATTCGGCCCTGACACCGGTGTGCACCGGGGTGGCCTGACCTTCTGACCAGGAACAGGGAGCCAAATCAGACGGCTTGGGACCCGTGGTCTCCCCGAGGACGCGCCCGTCGGCGTCGGGTCAGCGGGTCTCTTTGTGCAGCGTGTGCTGGCGGTCCCAGCGACAGAACTTGGTGAGCTCGATCCGCTCCCGGTCGTTCTGCTTGTTCTTCATGGTGATGTAATTGCGTCGCTTGCAGACCTCACAGGCCAGAGTGACCTGCACCCTCTTCTCGTTCTTCGCCATGACTGTGCTCCTTCTCGAGCCCTCCGCTCGGGGCGGGGGCCGTTTCCCTCAGGCTGGTAGCGGCGGCGGGACTCGAACCCGCGACAACACGATTATGAGCCGTGTGCTCTGACCAACTGAGCTACGCCGCCAGGGGCGAGCCCCCTGTCGGAATCGAACCGACGACACCAGCCTTACCATGGCTGTGCTCTGCCGACTGAGCTAAGGGGGCGGACACGGCTACTCCGCGCCGGACGAGCATAGTCGCCACGTGCTCGTTCTCCGAAGGGCGCCGGCGGCCCGAGGACCTCCGGCGGGGGTCGAACTCGGCGCCGCTACGATCGTCCGATGGAGGTCCGGCTGGCACGCCAGGAGGACACCGAGGCGATCCGGACCATCTACAACGTGGAGGTCCTGGGCTCCACCGTGACTTTCGACCTCAAACCCCGCAGTACCGAGGATCAGCGCGCCTGGGTCGCCCGTCATCAAGGTGCCCACCCTGCCGTGGTCGCCGTCGAGGGGTCTCTCGTCGTCGGCTTCGGATCGTTGTCGCCGTTTCGCGACCGGGCCGCCTACGCCACCACTGTGGAGGATTCGCTTTACGTGGACCGCGCCTGGCGCGGCCGGGGCGTGGGTCGGCTCCTGCTCGACGAGCTCGTGGCACTGGCGCTGTCGCGGGGATTCCACAGCGTGATCGCCCGGGTCTCGGGGGACAACGAGCCCTCCATCGCTCTCCATCAGGCCTGCGGCTTCGCCATGGTGGGCGTCGAACGCGAGGTGGGACGCAAGTTCGGCCACTGGATCGACGTCGCCGTCCTCCAGCGGATGCTCTGAGGACCGATAGGGAATCAGACCTCGACGAAGTCGAGCGAGGACGGAGACTCGTCGAGCGCCGGACCGGGACCTCTGTCGCCCCGCCGACGCCACCGGGCCAGGAGGCGCTCCCGGTCGAAGGGCGACAGCGGCAGGGTCAAGATGGCAAGGCAGACCAGCAGCGCCACGGCCACGGTCAGGGGGTCGGCCTGGAACAGGCCCGACACCAACTGCCGGCCCGCAGGAAGCCCGATGAAGGCCGCCACGATCGACGACCCGATGATGAGGGTCCGGACTTTTCCGGTGGCCACGGGGGCGAGGACCACGAGCCCCCACGACAGGTACCAGGGTTGGACCACCGGTCCGAGAGCCACGATGATCAGCATCGTCAGGCCCATGGCCCGCAACGCCCCGATCCGGTCCGATCGCAGCAACAGCCACACGCCGGCGCCGATGGCGACGAGGACCCCGAGCCCACGGGTCAACGACAGCGTGGTGTGCAGCGACACCCCGATCCCGACCAGATGGGCGATGTCGGTGAGGAAGATCCCCGCCCCCGTGGCGGGCGCCACCCACGACCTGACCGTCCCAGGGGTCGCCAGGTTCAAGACCCAGCTCCATCCGAGACCGGTGCCGACAGACAATGCCCCCATGACCCCGGTCGCGATCAAGCCCGCTGTGACCACGGGTCGAATTCGGGCGCGCACAGGCAGACCCGTCCCCATCCAGTTCCAGCCGATGTATATGACACCCAGTGCGGCCGGGACCTTCACCGCCGCGGCCAACGCGCACAGCACGATGCCCGCCACCGGTCTCCCTCGACGTGCCACGGCCAAGCCGGCCATGAGCAGGCCGAGCATGAGGGCATCGTTATGCGCTCCCCCCACGAGATGCAGGATCGTGACCGGGTTCAGGACCGCCATCGTGAAGGCATAGGACGGATCTCGCCCCAGACTTCGAGCCAGCGACGGGATCGACAGCGCCATGAGCCCGACGCCGACCAGGGCGAGCAGCCGCAACAGCGCCAGGTCGACCAGTTCGTTGTGGCCCGAGGCACTGGTCAAGAGCCCGTCGGTCTCCATGAACAACGGCCCGTAGGGCACCGGGGTGTTGAGCCACAAGTGGTCGACCAACGTCACCGACGGGGCCGCGCCGAGGACCCCGGGGCCGTAGTGGTAGGGGCTGATGTGGTGGCTCATCATCTCGCCCTGCGCCGCGTAGCTGTAGATGTCCCGGCTGAACAACGGCGGCGCCAGGAGCAGGGGGGCGATCCACAGCGCCAGGACCATCACGAGCTTGCGGACCGGCACCCCCTTCACCTGCGACAGGGTCCGGATCAAGCCGTACCAGACACGCATGAAGAGCACGAGACCGCCGTACATGGCGATGAGACCGAGGAAATTGAGGGGGTGTTTCGTCGTGTCACCCACGCCGGGGACGCCGTAGAACCACGCGCCCGTGAGCTTCAACACGAACGGCGAGCCTTGGGGGACCGACCCGAGTGTGATGGCGGTGACGGCGATGAACCCGAGGACCGCAGGGCGGACGAGCAACCGTGACCCGTCCCCGTCGACGGCGCCGGGCTCGAGGTCCGGGCCGACGAGCGCGCTGAAAGGCCACCGCCGGCGTACGGCCTCGTCCCAGATCGTCAACCGGTCGAGGACGCGCCCGGCCACGGGGATGCCCGAAGGGTCAAAGCCGCGTACCGATGCGGCGGTCCTTCCTATAAGACCCATCGTGTCGGCCCTCGCCCTGACGTTGCTCGTACCCGGTGTGTGTCTCCGCACAGACTGCTGCCGCCCGCCCGCCCGGCTCGGAGGATACGAGTCGGACACATTCGTAACGGCATTGTAATGAAAGCCACGGCCCGGGCAAGTGCACCACCGGAGGCCACCAGCCTGGGCTCGACGTCCCCAGCTCAGAGTTGGGGAACTGGAGTGACGTGGGCCGGGAAGGATTCGAACCTTCGTAGGCTGTGCCGGCAGATTTACAGTCTGCTCCCTTTGGCCGCTCGGGCACCGACCCGCGAGGCGAGACCATACCGCGGCGGCCTTGCGTCGCCGGGCGAGATGGCGCCCAGCACTATCGTGTCGGCCATGCCCACGTTCGACGTGGTCTCGCAAGTCGACATGCAAGAGGTCCGCAATGCCGTCGACCAAGCCAACCGCGAGGCCGGCACCCGTTTCGACTTCAAAGGAACCGAGTCGAGCATCGAGCTCGGCGAGAACGACATGGTCCTGCGGTCCTCGACCGAGGACCGGCTGCGCGCTCTCCATCAGGTCCTCCAAGAGAAGATCGTCCGACGCGAGGTCTCGCTCAAGGCACTCGACGACGGCAAGATCGAGGAGGCGACCAAAGGCACGGTCCGCCAGAAGATCTCAATCAAGGCCGGCATCTCCGCCGACCACGCCAAACGCCTCAACAAATTCATCAAGGACATGAACCTGAAAGGCATCTCCTCACAGGCCCAAGGCGACCAGCTCCGGGTGACGGGGAAGAAGCGCGACGACCTCCAAGCAGTGATCAAGGCGCTCAAGGAAGAGGACTTCGGCATCCCCCTGCAGTTCCAGAACTTCAGGGACTGACCGCGAACCTCAGGGCTCGGCCCCCTCGACCTCCACCGCTGCTTCGACGAACAACTCGGCGTCCGCGTGGGCGACAGGGTCGACGTGGAAGAGGCGGTTGAAGACGAGGAACTTCACGATCCACAGCACGGCGAAGGCGCCGGTGTTGGCTCCCTCGACCACCACGGTCCGCCCGAAGTGGTGGAGGTCGTAGACATTGCTCAGGTGCCGAGCCAGTGACGCCGTGCCGATCGACATCGTGATCCCGATGGCGGTCATCGTCCAGAAGGGGACGACCTCCTTGAACACGTGCGACCGGCCGCTCTTGCCCCATGACCATGTCCGGTTCAGGTAGTAGGCCGGCACGCTGGCCACCAGGTTGGCGAAGACGGTGCTCGGCACCTCCGACCACAGCCGGAATACCCCGAAGACGATGCCCAGCACGCTGAAGGACACGATGGTCGAGATGACCGACACCGTCGCGTACCGGAACATCTTCTTCCCGGTGGGTGTGTGGTACAGGCGCCACAGGCGCTTCACGGTGGCGACCATCGGGCGAATTTAGCCTGCCCGCCTGAGTTTTACCCAGCCGGACCACGGCGACCGGGCCTTTCTCAGGGCACGGCGTTGGCCCGGGCCACGTCTCCGAACCACTGCGCGCTCGGCTTGGGCCGGCGTTCGAAGGTGCTGTGGTCCACCTCGACCAGGCCGAAGGTGGGCCCGTACCCGAGGACCCACTCGAAGTTGTCGAGGAGGCTCCAGTAGAAGTAACCCCGCACGTCGATCCCGTCGTCCAGGCACCGCCGCACCCCGGCCAGGGCTTTGCTGACATACGCGATCCGCTGGGTGTCGTCGGCCGTCCCGATCCCGTTCTCGGTCACGACCACCGGGATGCCACCGGTAAATTCCCAGGCCCGGCGCACCGTGGCCTCCAGGGCCTCGGGATAGAATTCGTAGCCCATCTGGGTCGTGGCCACCCCCTCCTCGGCACCGAGCACTCCGTCGGACCCGACCCGCATCCGGGTGTAGCACTGCACCCCCACGAAGTCGTCGCCCGTGGTGGCCTCGAGAAAGACGTCCTCCATGGGGCCGCGCATGCGCTCGAGCCGGTCCTCGCCCCCCGGCATGAGCTGCCAGTCGTGCATGGAGAGTGTGAGCCCCACGGGGAATTCCCCTGGCCCGGCCCGCAAGGCCCCCACCCCGAGCACGTGGGCCCGGCACAGTGCGGCGTTCACGGCGTGGCGGCGGGCCCCGTCGCTCACCCCGGGAGGGAACACCTCGAGGCGATAACCCATGGTGGCCACGACGTTGGGCTCGTTCAGTGTGCAGGCCCAGCCGATGAGGTCGCCGAAGTGCTCCACAACCTTCTCGCACAACCGGGCGAACCGTTCGGGCGCGTCTCCAGCCTCCCAACCACCGCGGTCGGACAGCCACCGCGGGATGGTGAAGTGGTTGAGCGTGACCACCGGCGACAAGCCGAGCTCGTGGCACGCTGCGCATTGGCGCCGGTAGTGGTCGAGCGCGGCATGAGACCACTCCCCCTCGGCCGGCTCGATCCGGCTCCACTCCACCGAGAACCGGTACGCCCCCAGTCCGAGCGACGCCACCAGGTCGAGGTCCTCTGGCCACAACCGCCATGAGTCGCACGCGTCACCGCTGGACTCGAGGCACGGCGTCCCCGGGGCGTGCTCAAAGGCCCACCAGTCGTTGTTGGTGTTCCCCCCCTCGATCTGATGCGCGGCGGTGGCGGTACCCCAGAGGAACCCTTCGGGGAAGTCGGTCTTCGGCACAGCGACACCGTAGCGGCGAGGCCTGCCAGGATGTGGAGGTGAGCGACGCGCTGGACTTCCTCGTCAAACTTCTCGACATCGAGCCCATCGAGGTGAACATCTTCCGGGGTGTGAGCCCCGACGAGCACCGCCAACGCGTCTTCGGCGGCCAGGTGGCCGCGCAGGCTCTCATGGCGGCGGGACGCACCGTCGAGCGCGGCCGCGTCCACTCGCTCCACGCGTACTTCCTCCGCCCCGGCGACCCCAACGTCCCCATCCTCTACGAGGTGGACCGGATCCGCGACGGCCGCTCCTTCACGACCCGCCGCGTGGTGGCCATCCAGCACGGCCACGCCATCTTCAACGTGGCCACGTCGTTCCACGTCTACGAAGAAGGCGCCTTCGACCATCAGGCGCCCATGCCCGATGTGCCCGACCCCGAGACCCTCCCGTCGCTCTTCGAACGCCTCGAACCCCAGCGTGACGAGCTGGCGGACTGGTTCGCCCGGCCCCACCCCATCGACCAGCGCCACGTGGGCGAGCTGCCCTGGTTGCAGCATGAGGCCCGAGACCCCATCCAGCGGGTCTGGATCCGCGCCGACGGGACCCTTCCCGACGACCCACTCCTGCACTCCTGTGTGGCGGCCTACGCCTCGGACATGTCGCTCTTCGACACCATGCTCGCCCCCCACGAGGCCCGCTGGGACGACGCCGAATTCATGGGTGCCAGCCTGGACCACTGCATGTGGTTCCACCGGCCCTTCCGGGCCGACGAGTGGCTCCTCTACGACATGGACAGCCCCAACGCGTTCGGCGCCCGGGGACTCGCCCGAGGCTTTCTCTTCACCCGCGACGGTGCCCTCGTAGTCTCGATGGTCCAAGAAGGCCTCATGCGACTGGTGCCGAAGGTCACCATGACCACAGTCACTCCCTGACCACAGTCACTCCCTGACCACCGGGGCCCGGCGGCCCGGCGGCCCGGCGGGGCCTACCGCTCGGCGATCGGCCGGTATTGGCGCGGCTCGGTGCCGATATAGAGCTGGCGGGGCCGGGCGATCTTGGAGTCCTGGTCGAGCATCTCCTGCCAGTGCGCCAACCATCCGGCGGTCCGGGGGATGGCGAAGAGGACCGGGAACATCTCGAGCGGGAACCCCATGGCTTGGTAGATGAGGCCCGAGTAGAAGTCGACGTTGGGATAGAGCCGACGCGATGTGAAGTACTCGTCGGACAGCGCGATCTCTTCGAGCTTCAGCGCAATGTCGAGGAGGGGGTTCTTGCCGGTGATGGCGAACACCTCGTCGGCGGTCTGCTTGATGATCCGGGCCCGAGGGTCGTAGTTCTTGTAGACCCGGTGGCCGAACCCCTGGAGCCGTCCCCCGTTGCCCTGCTTGACCGAGTCGATGAAGGCGGGCACGTTCTCGATCGAGCCGATCTCGGTGAGCATTCGGATGACCATCTCGTTGGCGCCCCCGTGGCGGGGACCGTAGAGCGCGGCACAGGCCGCCGCGCAGCACGAGTACGGATCGGCGTGCGACGACCCGACCACCCGCATGGCGGTGGTGGAGCAGTTCTGCTCGTGATCGGCGTGGAGGATGAACAAGATGTCGAGCGCCCGGGCCAGCGTGGGGTTGGCGTCGAACCGGGGCTCGGCCACCTTCCACATCATCGACAGGAAGTTCCCGGCGAAGTCGAGGGAATTGTCGGGGTAGACGAAGGGCATCCCCATCGAGAACCGATGAGCGGCTGCGGCCAGCGTGGGCATCTTGGCGATGAGCCGGATGACCTGTCGCCGGCGCGACTCGGGATCGAAGATCTCTTTGGCGTCGAGATAGAACGTGGACAGTGCTGCTACCGCCGAGACGAGCATCCCCATGGGATGGGCGTCGTAGTGGAACCCCTCGAGGAACCGCTTTCGTACGTTCTCGTGAATGTAGGTGTGGTACGTGATCTCGTGACGCCACGAGTCGAATTCGCCCGCCGTGGGCAGCTCGCCGTGGAGAAGCAGATAGGCGACCTCGAGGTAGTTGGAGTGTTCCGCTAACTCGGCGATCTCGTAGCCCCGATACCGCAGGATCCCAGCGTCCCCGTCGACGAACGACACCGAGCTCTCGCATGCGGCGGTGGCGGTGAATCCGGGGTCGTAGAACCAGATGCCGGGGAGGAGCTTGCTCCACTCACCTGCCTCGACTCCGCCGTTGCGGATGGGGATCTCGAGCTGATTGCCCGTCCGGTTGTCGGTGATGGTGATGCTCTCTGCCACGACGCTCGGATCCTCCTCTGACGGCCCACCCCGATCCTATGGCTCCGTGGTCAGCTGGGTCACCCCAGCACACCTCCGACCCCTCGAGCCCTGTCGCCGGAGTCTCGTCGAGTACGACGGGGCTGCTCAGTCCACCTTGAGGGTG
Organism: Acidimicrobiales bacterium; assembly: GCA_035532735.1. Classification (GTDB taxonomy): domain Bacteria; phylum Actinomycetota; class Acidimicrobiia; order Acidimicrobiales; family UBA8190; genus Chersky-840. The sequence continues at coordinate 112,114 of DATKQM010000055.1, forward strand.
ATGGCCGGAGACATCGACCCCGCGTCACGCGCGTCACCGGAGTACTGGGCGGTGATGGCGTGCGCCGATGCGGTGGGGTAGGTGACGAGACACGTCGCCTGTCCCTTGTGGACGGGCTGGGCTCCGCACCCCGCGATGGTGGCGCCGTCGTCGGCGAAGGTCACCGTTCCCGTGGGCGACGCCACGCTCGACGAAGACGGCGATCCCGACAGGGACGAGGTGACAGCCGCGATGAGGGTCACCTGCCGACCCCGGACGGCGACCAGCGGCGAGGACGTCACCGAGGTCAAGGTAGCCGCAGGTTGGATCTCCACCTGGATCGTCCGTGCCGCCAGCGCGCCGGTTCCCGGCGAGTGCGGCGACTCTGCCAAGACCTGCACCGTGTAGAAGGAGCCCGGCACCACCTTGAGGCCCCGGAGCGCGATCGTCGTGGACCGCGCCGCGCCCAGGTCGACGGTCTGCTGGACGAGCACAGGGCTCGCCGATGCACCTTGGAGGGTCGCCTCGCCTCCGACCTCGACACCGTGTTCGTCGACGTTTCCCTGGTTGGCGAGCACCACGTGGACGACGAGGGAGGTGGCCGCCGGTGCCACGAGCGTCGACCCACTCTCCACGGCGCTGGGATCGATCACGACGGCCAGGACGACGATGCTGTGGACCGGGGTGAGGGCGTGGGACGCCGCCACCGCCGACACCAGATCGCCCGCCGCGCTCGCGCTCAGGAGCCCGGGGTCCACTATCCAGGTCGACCTCGGGACTGCGGCCGACCCCGGGGCGCGTCGCAAGGCGCGCCGACACGCCGCCCACGACGCGTCTGCGGACTGCAGCTCGACACCCACCGAGGTCACCGCGGCGGTGGCCCCGGCCTCGTCGACGAGGCCCAGCCCGGTCCGTCCCCCGGCGACACCTTCGAGCGCGGACCGCAACGTCGCCACCGCCGCAGCCCGCCGGGCGATGGCTGTGGCGCATCCCGAGCCCGTCGAGGGATCAGGCGGCGTGATGGAGGCGTAGCGGCGCTCGAGCCCGGAGGTGTCGGAGACGAGGGTGTCGAGGTCGAAGAAGAACGCGATCCGACCGAGTCGGCTCGCCTCGCCCAAGAACGAGACCATGGCCGCGCCCGAGGCGTTGGACTCCACCGCCAGCGGCTGCGCCAGGGCGGCGTATCCCCGGTCCACGGTCCGTCGGTACGGGCCTGAGGTGGGACCGATCTGGGCCACCGCACTCACACCCAGGACCACGACAACAGCGGACAGCACCATGGGGACGGCCAACCGCAATACGGCTCTTCCTCGCGCCCGCCGTCGCCCGGATCGACGTCGATCCCCAGACACCGGTCGACGTCGTTCCCCGACCATCGCTGCGACCCTACTGGCACCGAGGGCCGTCCCACCTGGTCGACGCCATGGTGCCAGCGGCCGATGAGCTCGTGCCGGTCCGCGAGGTCTCCTCGCATGACGAAGTCTGGAGGTGCCTCGCCACTACACTCGCCTCCCGTGCCTGCAAGCACCCCCCCGGCACCGCCGCCCGTCTTCGGGCGCGCTGACATCCGCAAGAAAACCCGCTCCCGGACGACCCGGCGGCTCTTCCGAATCGGCCTGGTGGTGGCCGCCGCCATCGTCGTCATCGCCGGCGCCGGCATCGGCTACGCGGAGTACATCTCCCACAAGATCCATCGCGTCGTCGTGAACGATCTGGTGGCCCAACCACCGTCGGGAGTCGAGAACATCGTCCTGGTGGGCTCCACGTCACGATGCGCCCTCAAGCAGCAGAACAAGGCCTTCGGGCTTTGCTCTGAGGGCGTCACCGGCGTCAACAGCGACGTGGTGATGATCCTCCACGTCGACCCGACCAAGCACACCGCCGCCATCCTCTCGATCCCCCGGGACCTGTTCGTCCCCAACGCCCGCGCCACGGGTGCCAACAAGATCGACGCCGCCCTCGTCGAAGGGCCCCAGCAGCTCGTGAGCGCTATCGAGGAGGACTTCGGGATCCCCATCAACCACTACGTGGAGCTCAACTTCGACAGCTTCCAGGGCGTGGTGAACGCCCTGGGCGGGATCAAGATGTACTTTCCCGAGCCCGTCTTCGACGCTTACTCGGGGCTGAACGTGCCCGCGGCGGGGTGTCGACCGCTCAACGGCTTCCAGGCCCTCGAAGTGGTCCGAGCCCGGCACCTCGTCTACAAAGGCCCCAACGTAAAGACCAACAACCACGCCGACTGGACCCCGGACCCCCAGAGCGACCTGAGCAGGATCCGCCGGGACCACGAGTTCCTCCGGGTGCTCGCCACCGCCGTGGACAAGAAGGGGCTGGGGAACCCGATCACCGACCACGACCTGCTCCTGGCGGTGGCCCCCCAGCTCCAGGTCGACTCGGCCCTGTCGCTCTCGTCGATGTTCGGCCTCGTGACCACGTTCCACGACATCAACATCCAGAAGACGCCCCAGCAGACGCTCCCGGTGATCGTCCTCTCGAGCCTCAGCTACCTCTACCAGGGATACGACTACGGGAACGTGGAGCTCACCAGCCAGCCCGCAGACCTCCAGGCCATCTCGAGCTTCCTCGGCATCGGCACCGACACCAACACCATGACCGGCAAGCTGCTCCCGTCACCGGGGTCGGTCACGGTCTCGGTGCTCAACGGGACGGGGCTGACCGGGCAGGCGGGCAAAACCGCATCTGCGCTCGATGCCCTCGGGTTCAACGTGGTCGGCGAGGGGGACTCTCCGGCCAGCGGTTCGCTGTCGGAGACCTACGTCTACTACTCGTCGCCGAGCCATCTGGCCGACGCGGAGCAGGTCCTGCACTCCCTGTCGGGGACCGCCACGTTGGGAAAGGCCCCCACGAGTTTCGGTGCCGACGTCACGGTGGTGACGGGCTCGAACTTCGCGGTGAATGCGCCCACGCCCGCCAAGTCGTCGTCGAGCGGCTCGAAAACCACGGCAACGACCCCGACGACATCGGCCCCGACGGTGTCGACCCTTCAGGCCCCCACCCCACTGTCCCAGGCGCTCGCACCCTTCGACCCCCGGTCCTGCACCGCCTCGGGAGCCGAGGGTTCCTAGGGGGCGTTTTGCTCAGCCGGCCGTTTGCTCAGCCGGGCCGGTCGCTGACGAGCCCCGCCGATGTGGGCAGGGTGCTGGCGGTCTTGCGCCACTGCACCGTGGGGGCGATGGCCTGAAGGTCGACCCGGTCGCGGTGGCGGTCGACGACCGCCAGGAGCGAGTGGATGGTGGCCGATCCGAGCAGATGGGGCACGAGGCCGAGGTCGAGCAGCTTGGTGTGCGCAGCCCGGTAGTAGTGCTCTTCCTTCTCGACCCGGGGGTCTTCGACGTGCTCGATGGTGGTGGCACCGGGATAGGCGGCCGCCACCATCTGGGCCA
>DATKQM010000056.1:0-34968 GCA_035532735.1 Acidimicrobiales bacterium
GGCAATTGGGCTACGCGCCTCGTTGGCGCTCCATCGCCTGGCTGAGAGGGTCGAAGCGAACCACGTCGCGTCGGCGCGGGAAAAGGGCTGGTCGTGGCGGCAGATCGGAGACGCCTTGGGCGTCACCCGCCAATCCGTGCATACCAAATACAACAAGGAGTCATCATGACCACCGAATCCGTTGCGCCAGAGACGCTTCACGCCTGGGCCATCTGTCTGCAGGCCGGTGAGGAGGCTCGTCGCCGAGGTGATCGCCGATATGGCACCGATCACATCTTGCTCGCCTTGTTGGAGGATCCCTCGATCGAAGTCGTGTTGGGCGTGAGCCTGCAGCAAGCTCGCCAGGCCCTTGAGTCGCTCGATCACGAAGCCCTGGGTGCCCTGGGTCTGGGGTCGGGCACCGACGCGCCCCCACTGCCGATGCGCGCCGTGCCGAAAAAGCCGACGATCAGAGACGTCATGAAAAAAGATCGCCTCCGCATCACGCCCGCGGCAAAGAAAGTGCTTGAGGAAGCGTCTAAGCCCAATCGCCGGAGGCTCCAGGTCACGGCCCAGCAGGTGCTGGCCCGGATCCTCGCTCTCCAACCACCAGATCCTGCCGCGGTGCTGCTGGGCGCTCTCGGCGTGAACACGTCGGAGGTTCGGCGCCGTTTGGACGCCGAACTGGCGCCGCCGTGTGTGGGTACCGGCGGGTAGGAGTGTGGGGCTGGAGGGTTTCAATTCAAAATGTTGCGCACCGCCAATGCCACGATGATGGTGGCCCTGGCGATCGACGTGAAGACAGTGCAGACCCGGGTGGGCCATCGCCGGGCAACCACAACGCTCGACATCTACGCCCGGCCGACGGCCGCAGCCGACCGGGGAGCGGCCTACGTGCTCGGAGCACACTTCCTCGGCGCCGTGCCGACGATGAGTCCGTAGATATCTCTTCCTCGCGTCCATCGCGCCCGTCGCGCGCGATGGACGCGCGATGGGTGTCTGCGGGGGGCTCACGGGCACACCTCCGAGAAGCCCAAGAAACGACTTCTGACGAGGGCGAAGACAGTGGTGGGGCTAGCTGGAATCGAACCAGCGACCTCAGCATTATCAGTGCTGCGCTCTAACCGGCTGAGCTATAGCCCCGTCTGAACCGTCTCTCCATGTGGAGGTGGCGATTGTAGGCGCGATGGAGCCCGGCCCCGGACCGATCCCGTTCGCCGACGATCGACATGAGGCATTGCGAATCAGCCCGGCGAAGGCGTCACCCAGCCTGTGAAGCCGCCTCGGCGCGCTCGAGGGAGGTCAGCGGCGAGACGACGGATGACCGGGACGCCTTCAAGATGGCGGCGGGATCCTGGCAGTCAGGACAGACCGCCCACACCCGCACCTGGTTGTCGTTGTTCGTCTCGGCCGCGAGCGCACCGTCGGGGCTCACCGAGGGCGCGCCCGGAGACGACACGTCACGGTCGACCTGCAACAACTGTCCCGTGGCGGCATTCCACACCCGCATGGTGTCGTCGGTGCTGGTGGTGATGATGTACCGGTCCCGAGAGCCGTAGACAACGCCGTTGACGCCGCGCGTGTGCCCGACGATCTCCAGGACGGGCTTGTCGGTTGTCACGTTCAAGACGGTGACGGTGTCGGCCCACGACCCGAGGGCCAGTCGGGTGCCCGCGGCATTGAAGGCAGCCGAAGACAGCTGCGCGTGCTGGTCGAAGGTCTCGAAGGGCCGTGCGGTGGCGACCCGACCCACCTGCACCTGCCCGCAGAACGAGTAGACGGCCACCAGGCGGTCGTTGTCGCTGACCGCGGGGGGATTGTACGAGGCGTTGCAGGACTCGGACCATCCGGACCCGACAACGGTTCGCCGTGTGGCCAGGTTGGTGACATGCAGACGCCCGTTCCCGTCAGTCACGAGCATCAGACGGTCGTCGGTGCTCAAACTCACCCTCCCCACCGTCGTCGCCGGCAACGTGAAGACCGTCCGTCCCGTCGTCGTGTCCTGGACCGTGACGGCCGAAGTCTGCCCCGATTCGTTCCAGGTGGCCGCCAGCGTGCCGTCGCCACTGAGCACAGCCCCGACATCCTGCTGGTCGGTGTTGAGGACCAGGGGATGGGGCACCGGTCGGCCCTGGGGAAGGGACCACGCCTGGAGGACCATGTCGTTTCCCGACCGGGCCAGGGCTTCGACCTTGTGCGGCTGCCAGCCGATCTCGTTCCCGCAGCCGCACAGCTGCGCCTTCAACGTGGCCAGCCAGGGCCCGCTGGCCCGATAGATCCGGGCTGTCCCGTCGTTGGCGGCCGTGACGACATCGGTGCCGCTCGGATTAAAGGCGATGGCATTGAGATCCGCGGTCTGACCCGCCAACGACACCAGCTCTTCGTCGGGCAGGATCGACCACACCCCGCCGGTCCCGTCGTAGTTCCCGACCGCCACCCTCTGGCCGTCGGGGCTGATCGAGACGTCGCCGACAGCGGTACCGTTCACCGGGGTCAGCGTGTCGAACATGGTCCAGGTCTTGGTGTCCCACAGGTCGATATAGGCACTGACGTCACCGGGTCCGGTCACGTTCTCGCCGACGGCGAGGACGACCCCCCTGATCGCCACCGGGCTGGCCTGGCCAGCGAGGGTTTGACCGGGAGGGGTCAGCCGCTGCACGACCTGACCGGTCGCCACGTCGACGACCTCGGGGGCTCCGGTGGTCCCCACCACGAGCGACGTCCCGTCGGTGGTGAAGGCTGCGGTTTGGTCCGAACCAGGCTCGGCGAGAGAGAAGAGCTGCTGTCCGCTTCGAACATCCCAGGCCGTCGTGCCGAAGAAGGTGGTGGCCGCCAGCTCTGTGCCGCTGTCGTTGAACGCCAAGGCGTTGACCGCACCGGGCCTTTGTGCGTTGGGCCCGGGCCCGTTGGGGCCCCCAGGAGCAGGGCCGAGAGTCACGCCCCGGGGCAGCGCCCCCCCGGCGGCGGGGAGCGCCAGTCGGGACCGGACCGCTCCCGTCGAGGGATCGAGGAGGAGGATGCCGGCGTTGGTGCCCACGGCGAGGACCCGGCCCCCGGGGTCATAGGCCACGGCACCCGCCGACGCGGGGAGGCGCTTTCGATAGACGACGTGCCCCGACGCGCTGTCGAGCACGACCACGTCGTCGTTGCAGGCGACCTCGGCCACGCGGTGTCCCGAGGGGCTGTACGCGATGGAGGGACCGCTGCTGGGCGCGCACGTCCCGACCGACTGCGTAGGCAGGGCCACGCGCACCGGCGACGAGTCCATGGCCTGGCGCAGGGCGGCGACGGCCTGGGGCACAGGCCGTTGCGCCATGGCCTGACGGGCCAAGAGCACCGAGACCTCGGGGTCGGCTGTTAGCTCGTTCTGGCTCTCCGCCGCCAGAGCCTGGGCCCGGGCGGTGTTGCCCACCGAGACGGCCTGGTTCCGCGACACGAGCGCGATGACGCCGAGTCCGATCGCCACCACCGTCACCACGCCGCTCACAGCCAAGAGGCTGCGCCCCCGCCGGGTGGCGGCGCGGCGACTGGCCAGGACGTACTCGCTCTGGAGCGTGGTCGGGCTGGGATCGGCATCGGCCGGGGACCCCGCCAGCCAGTTCTCCGCAGCCTTGAGCTCGCTGCCGTGCAACAGAAAGCTCTTGTCGCGTCCCTCGCCGTCCCACTCGATGGACTTGACCAGCCAGCGGGTGTGCTCTTTGCGATGGTCGAGGTCGGTGTCGAGAGCTTGGACCACCCGGTCGGTGGCGGTGTCGAACTCGGCCTCGTCGGTGAAGGGGATCCAATTGCGCTCACGGATCTGGACAGGGATCTCTGAGTCCGGCACGGGATGGCGGAGCACGGGGACGATGCGCTTACCGAGCTCGCCCGCGTAACCCACCTCCTGCTCGCAATATGCGGAGGCCACTGCTTCGGGGGTGATGACGAAGAGAAAGGCGTCCGAGGCTTCGATGGCCGACCGTATGGCCTGGGGGAAGACCTCGGCGTCGGCGATGGACCCCGTGTCGACCCAGACATCTTTGCCGCGGACGTCGAGCGCGGCGCTCAGGCGACTGACGAAGTCACTGTCTCGTCGAGAATAGGAAACGAAGACGTCCGCCATCGAATGCCCCTTGCCGATCTGGAACCGGAGACCGACGAGAACCTACCCTGCCCCGCGGCTCCCGGCGATCTACCATCTCGCCCTATGGACCAGAGCCGCCCGGAGCGTGTCGATGCCTGAGAGCCCCCCGAACCTTCGATGGCAGTCGATTACGTGTCTGCTTCTGAGCATCATTGGGCTCATCGGGTCGATCTACCTCACGATCTCGCACTTCGACACCCGCTTCTTCGTGTGTCCCGAGTTGGGTCCGTGCGAGAAGATCCTCACCAGTAACTCGTCACACTTCTTGGGCATCCCCGTCCCCATCCTGGGCATCGCCTATTTCCTCCCCATGACCGTCCTGTGCCTGCCTGTGGCGTGGCGGGCGGTCGACAAGCGCGTCCATCTGGCCCGACTCCTCCTGTCCATCGTCGGCATCGGAATGGTCATCTACCTTTTCGCCGAAGAATTGTTCGTGCTCCAGTCCTTGTGCGTGTGGTGCTCGATCATCCATGCCATTGGCTTCCTCCTCTTCGCGATCATCGTGACCACATCACCGGCGCTGCTCGCGTCGGGCGGGGGCGGGAGACTCGCCGACGCGGACTGACCGGGCTCACCGGACTGACATCAAACTGTCCCGTCAGGGGCGAAGGACGGACGTGGCCGACACCGACAGCGAAGAGACCGACTTCGACATCTACGACTACTGGACCGAGTTCCGGCGCGACCAGAGTGTCGGTCGTTTCGGGGGGGACGAGTCCGACATCTGGTTGGTGACGAAATACGCGGACGTGGAGCTCGTGCTGCGCGACCCCAAGCGGTTCTCGAGCCGGGTCAACGCCGACACCATGGGCCCGGTCATGGGCACGGTGATCCTGGCCATGGACGGCGAGGAGCACCGCCGCTACCGCAACCTCGTGGCCCATGCCTTTCGACCCTCGGCCCTGGCCCGGTGGGAGGGCAAGCTCATCGCGCCCACCATTCACCGGCTTATCGACGGCCTGATCGGGCGCAACCGGGCCGACCTGGTGACAGAGATCACGAGCCAGTTCCCCGTGCAGGTCATCGCCGAGGTGTTGGGCGTGCCCTCCGAAGCGCATGGGCGGTTCCACACCTGGGCGCTCGACATGAACAAGGGCCCCGAGGACTATCCCGTGTCGATCGCAGCGTCGACGGCCATGCGGGACTACCTCACACCCATCGTCGAGGACCGCAAGGCACACCCCACCGACGACCTCATCTCCGACATCGTCACCGCCGAGATGGACGGAGAGCGCCTCAGCGACGAGCACATCTACGGTTTCCTCCGACTGCTGCTCCCCGCCGGCGCCGAGACCACCTTCGCGGCCATGGGCAGTTGCCTCTTCGCCTTGCTGAGCAGGCCCGACGTCCTGGCGCGCGTGCGAGCCGAGCCGGACCTGCTCGACGCCGTGGTGGAAGAGACCCTGCGTTGGGAGACCTCGGTCACCATGGTCAACCGCGAGACCACGTGCCCGGTCGAGATCGACGGCGTGCAGGTCCCCGAGGGCGTGTCTCTGGTGTGTGCGACGGGGTCGGCCAACCGCGATGAGTCGCGCTACACCGACCCCGAGACATGGGACCTCGACCGCCACGGGCCGGCCCACATCGCCTTCGGCACCGGTCGTCACCAGTGCCTCGGGATGCACCTGGCCCGCATGGAGCTGCGCATCGGCCTCGGCGCGCTCCTCCAGCGCCTCGAGGGCCTGCGCTTCGACGACGGAGCAGCGGCAACCGAATCCGAGGCGGAGGGGAAACCACCGGTGCGGATCGAGGGACTCGCCTTCCGTTCGCCCCCGCACCTTCCGGTCGTCTTCGACTCCGTCCGGCCCGGGCCGGGCGCCTGAGCCAAAGGCCTAGGAAAGGACCGCTACTCGTCTTCCTCGCCGGTGACCGCGGCCACCGCAGCCACGCTGTGGCCTTCCTCGAGGCTCATGAGCCGCACTCCCGTGGCGTCGCGGCCTTGGGCCGCGATCTCGCGCACGGCGGTGCGGATCACGATCCCGCCCGTCGAGATGAGCAGGATCTCGTCATCGAGCCCGGCCATGAAGGCGGCCACGACCCGGCCCCGGCGGGCCGTGAGCTTGATGGCGCGCACGCCCTGGCCACCGCGACCCTGGCGACCGAAGTGATCGGTCTTGGTGCGCTTGCCGAAGCCGGCGTCGGTCACGATGAGGATGTCGTTGTCGGGGCGCACCACGTCCATCGACACGACCTCATCACCGGCACGCAGCCGCATGCCTCGCACGCCCGCCGCGTCGCGACCCATAGGCCGGACATCGGTCTCAGAAAAACGGATCCCGCTGCCGTTGTGGCTCACCATCACGATGTCGTCGTCGCCCGAAGTGGCCACCACCCGCACGAGCTCATCACCGTCGCGCAAGGCGATGGCGATGAAGCCCTCGCGCCGTGACTTGTCGTACTCGGTGAAGGCCGTTTTCTTGACCTGACCCATCTTGGTGGCGAAAGTGAGGAATCCCCCGGAGTCGAAGTCGCGCGTGGCCACGATGGCCTGGATCTTCTCGCTCGGGCTCAACGGCAACAGGTTCACGAGGGCGGTGCCGCGCGCCGTGCGCTCTTTCATGGGCACCTCATGGGCGCGCAATCGATAGACGCGGCCCCGGTTGGAGAACAACAAGAGGAACGCCAGCGTGGTGGTGTGGACCACGTCGTCGATGAGGTCCTCCTCTTTGAGACGGGCCCCCTGCACGCCGCGCCCGCCGCGGCCCTGGGTGCGGAAGGACCCGGCCGGGACGGCCTTGATGTAGCCGGCCCGGGTCATGGTGACGACGATCTCCTCGTCGCTGATGAGGTCCTCCACCCCGAGCTCGCCCGGGTCGTGGGTGACCTGGGTGCGCCGCTCGTTGGCGTACTTGGCGCGGATCTCTCCGAGCTCTTCTGCGATGACGCCGCGCAGCCGGGCCGGGTCACCGAGGATGGACTCGAGCTCGGCGATGGTGCGGAGCAGCTTTTCCATCTCCTCTTCGAGATTGGTCCGGCCCAGGCGGGTGAGCCGTCCCAGAGTCATCTCGAGAATGTGCTCGGCCTGGACCTCGGAGAAGGAGAAGGGCTCGGCCATGAGCGTGACCCGCGCCCCGGGTCGGTCCTCCGAGGCACGGATCGAGGCGATCACGGCGTCGAGCATGTCGATGGCCTTCAAGAGGCCTTCGACGATGTGGGCGCGCTCGCGCGCCTCTTTCAGCCGGAACTCCGAGCGGCGGGTGATGACCTCGATCTGATGGTTGGCGTAGTAGGAGACGGCCTGGGCCAGGTTGAGCGTCCGCGGCACGGCGTCGACCAGGGCCACCATGTTCACAGGGAAGTTGGTCTGCAGCGGCGTGTGCTTGTAGAGGTTGTTGAGCACCACGTTGGCATTGGCGTCACGCTTCAAGGTGACGACCAGTCGGGGCATCTTGCCGGCCGAGTCGTTCTGGACGTCGGAGATGCCGTCGAGCACGCCGGAGTTGGCCAGCTCGCCGATCTTCTGCTCGATCACCTCGATCGAGGTCTGGTAGGGGATGTCGGTGACCACGATGCGGGTCGTGCCCCGGCTCTCGTCCACCTCGGCCAGGGCCCGCATCTTGATCGAGCCCTTCCCGGTCCGGTACGCGTCGAGGATCCCCTGGCGCCCCAAGATCTGCGCGCCGGTGGGGAAGTCGGGGCCCTTCACGAACGCCATGAGGTCGTCGGGCGTGGCGTCAGGGTGCTCGAGGACATGGACCACGGCGTCGATGACCTCGCCCAGATTGTGGGGCGGGATGTTGGTGGCCATACCCACGGCGATGCCTTGGGACCCGTTGACAAGGAGGTTCGGAAAGCGTGCCGGCAGCACCACGGGCTCTTCGGTCGACCCGTCGTAGTTGGGGACGAAGTCGATCGTGTCCTCATCGATCCCGGCCAGCATCTCCATCGCCAGTGGGGCCAGGCGGCACTCGGTGTAACGCATGGCGGCGGGGCCCTCTTCGGGGCCGCGTCCGCCGAAGTTGCCGTGGCCGTCGATGAGGACGTGGCGGAGGCTGAAGTCCTGGGCCATACGGGCCAGCGCGTCGTAGATGGCGGTGTCACCGTGGGGGTGGAAGTTCCCCATCACCTCGCCCACGGCCTTGGCGCATTTGGTACGCGAGCGGTCGGGGCGCAGGCCCTGCTCGTACATTGAGTAGAGGATGCGGCGGTGCACCGGCTTGAGGCCGTCACGGACGTCGGGCAGGGCCCGGGAAACGATGACCGACATGGAGTACTCGAGGAACGAGCGTTCCATCTCCTCTTGGATCTCGATGGGCTCGATCGCCGCCGGAGAGGGGTCGGGTACGTCGGTCCCGGTGCCGCCGTCTCCCTTACTGCCGCGCTTGGCCATGTGGGCCTGATCCCTCCGTAGTCATCGGGGCGACGGTGATCGCCCGCAACTCATCGGGGCGACCACGGTCGCCCGAAGCGCCTCTCAGATGTCGAGGAAGCGCACGTCTTTGGCGTTGGTCTGGATGAAGTGGCGACGTTGTTCGACGTCGTCACCCATGAGGACCGAGCAGACGTTGTCGGCCATGGCGGCCTGCTCGACGTTGATCTGGAGCAGCGACCGCCGCCCCGCGTCCATGGTCGTGTCGCGCAGCTCCCCGAAGTCCATCTCACCCAGGCCCTTCAGGCGCTGGAAGTCCTGCTTGTGGTCGGGATGCTCGGCCAGGAAGGCGGTCCTGGCCACGTCGTCTTTGAGATAGATCTTCTCCTTGCCGATGAGGGTCGAGTACAGCGGCGGCTGGGCCACGTACACGAACCCGCCCTCGACGAGGGGCTTCATCTGCCGGAAGAAGAAGGTGAGCAGCAAGGTGCGGATGTGCGATCCGTCCACATCGGCGTCGGCCAGGATGATCACCTTGTGGTAGCGGATCTTCTCGAGGTCGAACTCGTCGGCCAGGCCCGCCCCGATGGCCGAGATGAGCGCCTGGATCTCGGCGTTCTTGAGCATCTTGTCGATGCGGGCCCGCTCGACGTTCAAGATCTTGCCTCGAATGGGCAAGATGGCCTGGAGGCGGGGATTGCGGGCGTCCTTGGCCGAGCCACCCGCCGAGTTGCCCTCGACGATGAACAGCTCGCTCTCGCGGGGGTCACGCGACGAGCAGTCGACGAGCTTGCCGGGCAGCCCCGCGCCACCGAGGGCGGACTTGCGCCGGGTCAGGTCGCGCGCCGCGCGTGCCGCCACCCGGGCCCGGGCCGCCGTGGTCGACTTGGCCACGATCTGGTTGGACTCGCGGGGGTTCTCCTCGAGCCAGTCCACGAGCTTCTCGTTGGTGGCCCGCTCCACCAGTGACCGGATGGAGACGTTGCCCAATTTGCCCTTGGTCTGACCCTCGAACTGGGGGTCGCGCAGCCGGACCGAGATGATGGCGGTCAGGCCCTCGCGGATGTCCTCACCGAGGAAGTTCTCTTCCTTCTCCTTCAAGGTGCCCTTGGCCCGCGCGTAGCGGTTGACGGCGTTGGTGAGGGCCTTTTTGAAGCCCTCCTCGTGCATGCCGCCCTCGATGGTGGAGATCCCGTTGGCGAAGGAGTGGATCGACTCGTGGAACCCAGTGTTCCACTGGAGGGCGATCTCCACCTCCTGGTCGTCCTCGGACTGGCTGTAGGAGCACACCTTGCGGAAGAGCGCTTCCTTGGAGGAGTTGAGGTGCTTCACGTAGTCGACGATGCCGCCGTTGTACTTGTAGGTGACTGGCGGCTTGTCATCGGAGCGCTCGTCGGCGAAACGGATCTCGAGGCCCTTGTTCAAGAAGGCCATCATCTGGAGACGTTCGAGGATCGTCTGGGCGCGGAACTCGGTGTCCTCGAAGATCGACCCGTCGGGCCAGAACGTCACGGTGGTGCCGGTGCGGTCGCGCGGAGCGGGGCCCGAGGCCTTGAGCTTCTTCTTGACCTCGCCGCCGTCGGCGAACTCGGCCACGTAGCGCTTGCCGTCGCGGTCGATCTCGAGGACGAGCTTGGTCGACAGCGCGTTCACGACCGAGACACCCACGCCGTGGAGACCACCTGAGACCTTGTAGCCCGACCCGCCGAATTTCCCGCCCGCGTGCAAGGTGGTGAGCACCAGCTCGGCCGCGGAGATGTCGGGGTACTGCGGACTGGGCTCGACGGGAATGCCGGCGCCGTTGTCCCGCACCCGGCAGCCGCCGTCGGCCAGCAGCGTGACGTCGATCAGGGTGGCGCGGCCGGCCATGGCCTCGTCGATGGCGTTGTCGACGACCTCCCAGACGAGGTGGTGCAGACCCGTGGGCCCGGTCGACCCGATGTACATGCCGGGGCGTTTCCGGACCGGATCGAGCCCTTCGAGGACGGTGATGTCGCTGGCGTCGTACGAACTCGCGGAGGCGTTAGTCACGACCCCCACCTCTGTCTTCAGCGCCACGCACGCGCCCTTTCTTGTCCTTTTGCGATCGGGGGACGCACGTCCCGAGACAGTCCCGAGGGGGCCTGTTTGTGTGCGTTACCGACGCATCACAGCCTACCAGGAAGGGGTCACGCGACGAGCCAAATCGGGGCTTCGGGCGACGGCCGCACCAGCGCTGTGAGCAGGGTGTTCGACGAGCGGTCGCGACCCTTACCGACGCACGCGGACGTCGAGGCGTTCGAGGGCGTTCGAGGCACCGCAGACGTCGCGCAGACGACCCAGGATGTCGGGCGCGAGATGTCGCATCTGCGTGGCCCAGGCCGGATGGTCCGCGCTCACGATGAGGGTCGTCCCGTCCACCCGGACGGGACGGACGTGCGCGGCGACCGACGCCCCCACGATCTCGTCCCAACGACCGAAGACCACTCCCACGACATCGGCTCGGCCCGCGCCCAGGTTGCTGGCGACCTCGCCCAGGGCGTCGCCGATCCGGACCATCCCGGCGCGCGACCGGCCCCGACCGTCGCGTCGAGGGGTCGTCACGAGCCGCCTCCCACACCCGGCGCAGCGCTCACATCGGCCGCATCTGGAACATCCGGTGCAGACACCTTGGGTGTCGGGGCATCCAGGTCTCGCGTCCCCTGGGTCCCGGTGAGCCGGCCGGCGTCGACGGTCACGACTCGGCCCGCGTGGACGACCGAGGGCGGGTCGACGGCGGTGGTGAGAAGGACCTGGCCCGGAGGGAGCAGTTCCACCAGGGCCGCGGCCCGGAAGGCGTCGAGCTCGGAGAAGACGTCGTCCAAGAGGAGCACCGGCGACTCAGGCAGGTCGCCGCGGCGCAATTCGTGCGAGGCCAGACGGAGAGCCAGGGCCACACACCGTTGTTCGCCCTGTGACGCGTGGGTGCGGGTGGGCCGTGGCCCGATGGCGAGCTCGAGATCGTCGCGGTGGGGTCCCACCGAGGTGACCTGGCGCCGGACGTCATCGGCACGGGCCGCGCCCAGGGCGGTCACCAGGTCGCCGGACCACGACCGGCGGTAGTCGAGGGTCACGGGCTCGGCCACGCCCGCCAGGCGCTCGTAGGCGCGGTTGGCGGGCTCGGTGAGCTCGACCGCCAGTGCTTCACGCTCGACCGCCAGTTCGGTCCCCGACGCACCCAGGCGCTCGTCCCAGACGTCCAGGGTGGCCGCGATGGCGCTGTCGGTTCGTCCCCCCGCCTGGCGGAGCACAGCGGCGCGCTGGCGGAGGATGCGGTCGACGTCGGTGACGAGCGCGTCGAGGCGGGCGTGGCGGGCGGCGAGGACGTCATTGAGGTACTCGCGCCGGCCCGCCGGCCCGCCTTGGACGAGGTCGAGGTCGTTGGGGGCGAAAACCGTCACGTTGAGGGCGTCGGCGAGCTCCGAACGACGACGGACCGGTTGGCGGTTGACCTGGGTGCGCGCCGTCCCCGACAACGGGATCTCGGACTCGACGAGGACGGGCCGGCCCGCCACCACGGTCTCGGCGCGCACCACGGCGCGGTCGGTCCCGGTGCGGACGAGGACGTCGCGGGCCGCGCCGCGGATCGAGCGCTGGGTTGCGAGCCACCCCACCGCCTCGAGGATCGACGTCTTGCCCGAGCCGTTGGGGCCGCGCAGCACGGTCAGGCCCTCGGGGTCGGGTCGCAATTCGGCTTCTGTGAAACAACGGAAGTCCGAGAGCCACAACGTGGAGATGGCCACGGTGACAGAGTGGGTGTCGGTTGTGACCGGGGTCCGGGACGCTACGACACCCTGACGGGCATGAGGAGGTACCGGTAGTCGTCGTGGTCCGGTGCCCGTACCGTGGCAGGTTTGGTGGCGTCCACGGTCTCCAGGACCACCTCGTCGCCGAGGACGGCTTCCACGCCGTCGATGAGATACGAAGGGTTGAAGGCCACGGTCAGCTCCTCGCCCTCGTACTCAGCGTCGACGTCCTCACTTGCGTGGCCGACCTCTTGGGACACGACGGTGAGCTCCACCGAGCCCGGTCGCATCGACAGGCGGACCGGGGTGGTGTTGTCGCGTACCAGGAGCCGGACCCGACGGAGGGCGTCGAGCAGGGCCTCGCGGCCCACCCGCAACAGGTTCGGGTAACCCGGCGGAATGAGTTGGCGGTAGTCGGGGAAGCGCCCGTCCAGGAGCCGGGTGGTGAGGCGGACACCGCCCACGGTGAAGGTGGCGTCGAGCTCACTCACCGAGAACCCGACGGTGGCGCCGGTGTCCTCCTTCGAGCCCGCCCCGGGCATGAGGCGCTGGAGCTCGGTCAAGGCCCGGGCCGGGACGAGGATCTGCTCGGCCCCCTCGGCCAGGGGTCCTTCACCAGCCAGGTCGCGCATGGCCAGGCGGTAAGAGTCGGTCGCCACCAGTCGGGTCCCGCCCGCCTCGGGGGCAACGAGGACCCCGGTGAGCAGGGGACGGGCATCGTCGTTGGAGGCGGCCCGGACCACCTGACGGAGGGCCTCGGCCAGCGCGGGGGCCGGAATCGTCACCTGGTCCGGGCGGGGATCGGCCAGGACCGGAAAATCCTCGACGGGGTAGGTACGGACCACGAAACGCGACCGGGCCGCGGAGATCTCGACCTCGTCGTCACCGCCCTCGAAGGTCACCGCGCCGGGCTCGAGGGACCGGACGATGTCGGCCACGAGTCGGGCCGGGGCCACCAACGACCCGTCGTCGAGGCCGATGGCCTCCACTTCGACGCGGACGGTCAGATCGAGGTCGGTGCCCACCACGGTCAGCCGGTTCCCGACCACCTCGATCCGGACACCGTTGAGCGCGGGTGTGGTCGAGGCGCGCGACGTCACGGCCCGACTGGCGGTGGCGAGGGCCTCGACGAGGGTGTCTCGCTCACAGCGGTACTTCACACAGGGTCCTTTCTTACAAGGAATTTAAATTCTGACAGTGACGGTAATAGGGCCTGTGGATTGTGGATGACATACCGTCGGCCGAGGTCAGCCCCATCATGGTCGTCCACCGGGCTCAGGTGTTGTCCACCGCGACCGGCTCGACGAGGACGAGGGTCACGATGCTGTCCACCGGGCGAGGTGTCGCGTCCACAACGCGGGCCCGGTTCCCCACAGCGTCATGCACCACTCCGGATCCGGACGATGAGGTCGTTCACCTGGTCGAAGATCTGGTGACGCTCTTTCATGAGTGACTGGATCTTCACCACGGCATGCATGACGGTGGTGTGGTCACGACCGCCGAATTCCTTGGCGATGGCCGGGTAGGAGTAGTCAGTGAGGTCGCGGAAGAGGTACATGCCGATCTGACGGGCGATGACGAGGGGTCGACGCCGGCTGGGCCCGCAGAGGTCCTCGATGCTGAAGCCGAAGGTCTCCGCGGTGATCTCGAGGATCTGGGCCGGGGTGATAACGCGGGGATGGCCGGCGTTGACGATGTCGGAGAGGACATGTTCGGCCAGCTCCCGGGTGAGTTGCTTGTTGTTGAGGCTGCCGAAGGCGGTCACCCTGATGAGGGCCCCCTCGAGCTCTCTGATGTTGTCGGTGACGTTCGAGGCGATGAACTCGAGGACCTCGTGGGGGACATGCGAGGGCTCGCCCTCGAGCTTCTTCTGCAAGATGGCCAGGCGGGTCTCGAGCTCGGGGGGTTGGACGTCGGTGATGAGGCCCGACAGGAACCGGCTGCGGAGGCGGTCCTCCAAGGTGGCGATGTTCTTCGGGGGCCGGTCCGAGGTGAGGACGACCTGGCGAGAGGCACCGTAGAGGTGATTGAAGGTGTGGAAGAACTCCTCTTGGAGTGCTTCTTTGTTCTCCATGAACTGGACGTCGTCGATGAGCAGGACGTCGCACTCGCGGTAGCGGCGTTTGAAGGCGGTGGTGGTGTTGGAGCGGATGGCGTCGACGAACTCGTTGAGGAAGGTCTCGGTGGAGACGTAGCGGACCCGTCGGCCGGCGAAGTTTTCCCGGACGTAGTTCCCGATGGCGTGGAGGAGATGGGTCTTGCCGAGCCCGGCGTCACCGTGGATGAAGAGGGGGTTGTAGGACTTGGCCGGCATCTCCGCCACCGCCAGGGCCGCGGCGTGGGCGAAGCGGTTCGAGGAGCCGATCACGAAGCGGTCGAAGGTGTAGCGGGAGTCGAGACTCCCGACATCCGCGTCCGATGAGGTCCGGCGGTTCGAGGTCCGCCCCAGCCGGTTGTCGGTCTGGTCCTGGGAGTTCGAGGAATTGGGAGTGGTGTGGTCTTCGTCGAGGAGCGAGGTAAGGGCCAGGGGGTCGGCGACGGCCATAGGGCCGACATCCAACCGGACTTTGACCTGCTGTGAGGCCACTTCTGTGGCCGCGGCGGCGATCAATCCCAGGAACCGGTTCTCGACCCGCTCGCGCACCAACGAGCTGGGTGCGCTCAGGACCAGGAGATCGCCGTCATAGGCCTCGGGGCTCAGCCCCTGGAGCCAGGTCCGCCACGTTGCGTCGGACACTTGCTCGCGCAGGGTGTCTCCACAGCGCTTCCACAAGTCGTTCTTGTCATTCACCAGGGCCTCCACCATCCCGCCGCCAAAATTGTCCACAAGCAGATCCACAAGTGTGGATTGTCCGGGAAGTTTGTCCGCCGTCCACCCACAGCCTGTTGTCTTGGTGGCCCCGGGGAAGGAGGACCCTGTTGTCGTGTGCTGCTGTGTCCGGCACGTCCAATGACGGACCGGTAGCGACGAACGGTACACCGGTGGGTGCGGTGCTGCTAGTGCCGATCTCCCTTGTGGAGGACGACAAAGATACCCTGGTGGAAGCACATTCCGGGCCCGGCGACCTGGGCTGTTGTCGGCCGGAGCGACCTGAAAACTCTGCGTGAAATTGCGCATCGTCTTCGTGGGCCGGGCCACGTCCTGCCTGGTGGGCGCGCGGGGACGCGCCTAGCATGGGAGGTCAGGCACTCGGGGCGGGCACCTGTTCGCACGGCGCCCCGGCAGACGAGCCGCGCCACATCCGGCCTCGAGGAAAAAGGACAAGGGAGTGAAGAGGACTTACCAGCCCAACACCAGGAAACGGGCCAAGAACCACGGGTTTCGACACCGGATGTCCACCCGTGCCGGGAGGGCGATCCTCAAGGCACGCCGGGTCAAAGGTCGCCACCGCCTCTCCGCGTGAGAGCGGCAGGGCCCCCGTGGGCTGGCGTATCCGGGACCGGGCGACGTTCGAGGCGCTGCGGCGACACGGACAACGGAGCCGACGGGGCCAGATCACAGTGACCTTCGTGGCCACCGATGACGACAGCGTGCCCCGGGTGGCGTACGCGGTGGGGAAACGGGTGGGCGGTGCGGTCGTCCGGAACCAACTGCGCCGACGTCTGCGGGCCGCGGTGGCCGAGGCGTCACCGCCGTTCGCCCCGGGCGCATACCTGGTGGTGGCGGGTCGCGAGGCGGCCGGCCTCCCCTACGAGGACTTGAAGGCACAAGTGACAGCAGCGATGACATCGGCTTCTCAGGCCCGGCGCCCATGAGCGCGCCCACGCCCACGACCATGTCTGGCCCGGTCGCGTCTCACCGCCCGATCCGTGCCGTGCTCATCCGGCTTATCGGTCTCTACCAGGGACTTCGTGCCGGCCGACCCTCGCCGTGCCGGTACTGGCCCACCTGCTCGGACTACGCCTTGGGCGCCATCGAGCGCCACGGCGCCGGTCGGGGAACCTTTCTGGCGGTGCGCCGGGTCCTGCGGTGTCACCCCTTCGGGGGCCATGGCGTCGACCCGGTGCCGGACTGAGAAGCGGGTGAAACCGTGATCATCCACCTGATGTTCGCCAGCACCGTCGGCCAGATCTTCAAGCCGCTCTACGAGCTGCTGGCGGGGATCATCGCGTTCTTCTACTCGATCATCCCCAACTTCGCCATCGCCATCGCCCTGTTGACCGTGGTGGTGATGATCGTGACCGCCCCGCTCACGGTGAAGAGCACCCGGTCGACGATCAAGATGCAGCGGGTCGCCCCCGAGCTCAAGAAGATCCAGGCGAAGTACAAGGGTGATCGGGTAACGCTCAACGAAGAAATGATGAAGTTGTACAAGGAGCACGGGATCAATCCGGCCGGCGGATGCCTGCCGATGTTGATCCAACTCCCTGTCTTCGTTGTCCTCTATGGGGTCATCCGAGGACTGACCTCCACGGTAAAAGAACACGGCATTCTCGTAGCGCGCCCGGACTACATCTCGCACGGCACCCGGCTCTACCGGGATCTCGTCACCGCCAAGGGCCACATGAAGGCTTTCGGCCTTGACCTGGGAAACAACCTCTTCTCGCACCACAGTTCGTGGCTGGGGGCCATCCCCTACGGCGCCATCGTGGCGGTGGCCATCGGGCTCCAATATCTCCAAATGCGCCAGCTCAATAGCAGGAATCCCGGGGCCGCACAGGCCAATCCACAGATGCAAATGATGCAGCGGTATATGCCGCTTATTTTCGCCGTCATTTACATCCGGATCTCAGCGGGGGTGAACATCTATTTCGTTGTTTCGAGCCTGTGCCGGATCGGCATCCAGGAGGGGATTTTTCGCTCCGGCGTGCTCGACAAGACGCCCACGCGCGGTGAGGGGAAACTTCCGTCACGTGGCGGTGGGGGCGGGGCGCCCCGGAAGTCGATCATGCAGCGGCTGGCCGATGCCCAACAACGGGCTCTGGAGCAGCAGAAGGCACGCCAGCCTGGCCTTCAACCGGAGATCGGAGCCGCGAAGGACCCCGAGGCGCCGGCCAAGCCATCTGGCGCGAACGCCCCGCCCCCCAAGACGAAGGCCCCTCCTGACAAGGGGGCCATGTCATCCAATGGGGGAGGCTCGGCCAACGGGTCGGCGAAACCCCAAGATTCCAACAAGCCCGGACCTTCGGCCAAGCGGCCTCCCGGGACCGGCAACACCTCGCGCCCCGGTGGCGCCAGTACGAACGGAGGCGCTCGGAGCGGATCGAGCAAGGCGCGGAGCAACGGTGCTCCCGCCCCGAAGGAGCAGCCCTCAGGGCAGCCCCGATCCGCCAAGAAGCGACCGAGAAAGGCGCGTTGAGCGATGGAGTGGGTCGAGACGACCGGTAAGACGATCGAAGAAGCCAAGGACGCGGCCCTCGATCAGCTCGGTGTCCACGAGACGGATGCCGAATTCGTCGTAGTCACCGAGCCCAGGGCGGGTCTGTTCGGACGGATGCGCGGTGAGGCCCGGGTCAGGGCCAGGGTGCGTCCTACGAGCCCCCGTCCCAAGCGGACCCGGGCCCGGCGATCCGGTGAGACCCGTGAGGGCGGTGCCCGGGGCAGCGGTGGAGGATCTGGTCGGAGCAGCGGCGGGGGCGACAGGAGCCGCCCCTCGGCCGGCGTCGCCGTGGCGGAGGGGTCCGCCCATGACGGCGAGGTGGACGTCGACAGGGCCGGAT
Source organism: Acidimicrobiales bacterium (assembly GCA_035532735.1). Taxonomy (GTDB): domain Bacteria; phylum Actinomycetota; class Acidimicrobiia; order Acidimicrobiales; family UBA8190; genus Chersky-840. The sequence goes on from DATKQM010000056.1 coordinate 17,837, forward strand.
CGCCCTCGGGCAACGGCACCGTGACCTCGGCCAACCGGCGCCGTCGATCGCGTTCGCGCGGCGGCGGACCTCGGAGCGCGGGCAGCACGGGTTCGAGCAGCAACGGGGACCGGGACGGCGATCTTGGTGAAAGCGCGGGGACCCCGCCGCAGTCCTCCACACGGAGGAAAGGGTCCCGGCCGTCCGGGTCGACGAAGGAGGAGGCTGTGGGCGAGACCATGACGCTGGAGGAGCAGGGGGAGTCGGCGCGGGAGTTCATCGCCGGGCTCATCGACGAGCTGGGCATGGACGCCGAGGTGTCAACGCGGGTGGTCGACGAGGAGACCGCCGAGGTGGTCGTCGAAGGCCAGGAGCTGGGCGTGCTGGTCGGACCCGGAGGTGCCACCCTGGCGGCCCTGCAGGAACTGGCCCGGACCTTCGTACAGAAGCGGACCGGAGGCCAGAGCAGCCGGATCAACGTCGACGTGGCTGGATACCGGGCCAAGCGGACCGCCGCCCTGCAACGCTTTGCCCAGCAGGTTGCCGAGGAGGTCACGGCGTCGGCATCGGACCGGGCCCTGGAGCCGATGTCGGCGGCTGACCGCAAGGTCGTCCACGACGCCATCAACGAGATCGGGGGGCTGTCCACCCGCTCCGAGGGCGAGGAGCCCCGCCGGTTCATCGTGATCTCACCTGGGCACGACGCGGCTGTCGAAGGCGCCTGAGGCGCTCGACGACGCAGCCCGGGGATCGCTCGAGATCCCTGGGCCGATCCCCACCAAGGCGTGGGCCGGCCATGACCGATAGAACCGATGGAGCGGTACCCCCGGCCCTGCGGGAAGTCCTCGGGCAGGCCCGGTCGCTAGACCTGTTGGGGCCCATGGCCCTCGACGAGCAGGTGGACCACGCCCTGGGCTTCGCCCATGCCTTCGAGCAGGCCAGAGCTGACGACCCGACTCCCGGCCGCTGGTTGGACCTGGGATCAGGGGGCGGCCTCCCCGGTCTGGTCCTGGCCCAGTACTGGCCGAGCACGCCGGCCGTGCTCCTCGACTCCGCTGAGAGACGGACGACGTTCCTGGCCGAGGCCTCAGCGGAACTGGGTTGGGCCGAACGGGTCCAGGTCATCCGGGCCCGGGCCGAGGACGCCGGGAGCCTCGACTCGGATCTCCGAGCCCTGTTCGACGTCGTCTGGGCACGATCCTTCGGCAGTCCTCCTGTGACGGCAGAATGTGCCGCCCCGTTCCTGAAGCCGGGAGGTCTCCTGGTGGTATCAGAGCCTCCGGGCCCTGGTCAGGCCGTCGCCCGTTGGCCCCGGGACGGGCTGGCCCAGCTCGGCCAGGAGCCCCTGACGACGGTTGGAGGACGATTCGGATACCAGGTCATCCTCCAGGCCACGGCCTGCCCGCAGCGTTTTCCCCGCCGGTCGGGGGTGGCCACGAAACGGCCCGTCTACCGCGTGTCCGCGGGGTAGCGAAAACACACCGTTCTGACTGCCCTCGCGTCGGTCCAGGTCAGAGTACCAAAATCGCGAATGTTCCACGTGTAACTTTACGGTGAAACACCCCTCGAGGCTCGGTAGCCACCGGCCCGACTGTTCCACGTGTAACCTAACGGTGAAACACCCTTGATCGCCTGGGAACAGGAGGTTCGCCCTTGCCCACCGACTTCGAGAAGGGCTTTCTGATCGGGCTCCTGGTGGGCGAAGGCCATTTTGGCGGAGACGGCCGGCAACCCCAGGTCACGCTGCGGATGCACGTTCGCCACGAGGCAATCTTCCGTTGGCTGGAGCGGACGTTCCCGGGCGGCAAGCTCTACGGTCCCTATCACCACGGCGGTCGGCACTACTTCCAATGGATGGCCCGGGGCACCTACCTACGGGATCACCTGGTCCCGGTGCTGGCCGAGGGGCTCTCCCCCGAGCTCGACGCCCCCAGCCACCAACGATTCGGGGAGATGATGGAGCAGTATGCGGGTCGGTTGCGGACCCAACCCGCCACTCCCGTCGAGAACGAGACCGTTCCTGAAGGCGAAAAGTTGCCCGAAATCACGACAGATTCGGCCCGCGACTATTGACCCGGGCTTCTTGGGTGGCGAGGATGGTGGACCGTGAGCCACAACCGTTTGGAGGGCTGACCGTGCGCGTCCGCATTCGGGGCAGGGACCAGCGGCCTGAGCAGGGGAAACAATGGCAAGAGAAGACCCAGGAACCTCTTCAGCCACAGGGCAGCGACGTGGGTCCCGGGGCCGCCGACAATGCATCGGAGCCGGCTCAGGTTCCGAATCAAAGTCCCGTTCAGCCGGTAGCCCCTGGCATTTCTGAGGATCCGGTCAGCGTCGCCGACGAGATGTACGAGGACGTAGCCACCCCCCCCGCTCCGGAGAAGAAGGCCCAACCCGTCCAGCGTGCGGCGGTGGACTGGTCCGATGTCCCTCAGCCCGAGCCCGGTGCCGATGTCGCCTACGTTCCGCGCCCCGTGCCAAGGATCATGGCGGTGGCCAATCAGAAGGGCGGGGTGGGCAAGACCACCACAGCGGTGAACCTCGGTGCCGGCCTGGCCGAGATCGGCTTCCGGGTCCTGGTGGTCGACCTCGACCCCCAGGGCAACGCCACCACCGGCCTCGGCATCGACGGCCGGTCCTTCGAGCTGTCGATGTATGACGTCCTCATGCGCGATTCCAAACTCGAGGACGCCATCGAGCCCACCAGCATGAAGAACCTCTTCGTGGCACCCGCCACCATTGACCTGGCGGGCGCCGAGATCGAGCTCGTCCCGACCTTCAGCCGGGAGCTCAAGCTCCGCCGGGCCCTCGAGACCGTGATCGACGACTTCGACTACATCCTCATCGACTGTCCCCCGTCGCTGGGGTTGATCACCGTCAACGGACTGGCTGCCGCCGATGAAGTCCTCGTCCCCATCCAGTGCGAGTACTACGCCCTCGAGGGTCTGGGCCAGCTCCTACGCAATGTCCATCTCGTCCAGGCCAATCTGAACGAGAAGCTGGACGTGTCGACCATCGTCCTCACCATGTACGACGCGCGCACCAAGCTGGCCGAGCAGGTGGCGGACGAGGTCCGGCTGCATTTCGGCAACAAGGTCTGTCGGAACGTGATTCCCCGGACGGTGCGGATCTCCGAGGCACCGTCGTTCGGTCAACCCATCACGACGTTCGACCCCACCTCTCGTGGGGCGATCGCGTACCGGGAGCTAGCCAAGGAGGTCAGCGGTGGCGCGTCGTAGCGGACTGGGCAAGGGTCTGGGGGCACTGATCCCGACCGAGGCCCGGGATCGGGACTCGGCGCTCAGGGTGGTGCCGATGACGAGCATCAAGCCCAACCCCCTCCAGCCCCGGACCCGGTTCGACGAAGAAGCCATGTCGAGCCTGGCCTCGTCGATCCGCGAGGTTGGGGTGCTCCAGCCCATCCTGGTGCGGGAGATCGACGAGGACGAGTACGAGCTCATCGCCGGCGAGCGTCGGTGGAGGGCGGCCCGCCGAGCCGGGCTCCAGACCATGCCCGTTCTGGTCCAGAGCGTCTCCGATGTCCATAGCCTCGAACAGGCTCTGGTGGAGAACCTCCATCGCGAGGACCTCAACCCCCTCGAGGAGGCCGGCGCCTTCCAACAGCTCGTCGACGAGTTCGGCTACACCCACGAGCAGGTGGCCTCCCGAGTGGGCAAGAGCAGGACGGCGGTCACCAACACTCTTCGACTCCTCCAGCTCCCCGCCGGAGTCCAGCGGGCCCTGGCCGACGGCAACATCTCGGCCGGCCACGCCCGTGCCCTGCTGGGGACACCCGACCGTAGCTACCAGGAAGAGCTGGCCAAGCGGATCGTGGCCGAGGGCCTCACCGTCCGGGCCGTGGAGGAAGGGGTCCGCCACCACTCCCAGGGCGCGGGACCCGACAGGGCCCCGGCCGAGAACGGGAGCCACCTCACCCCGGTGTCCCCCCCGTCCGATGCCGTCCAGACCGGGCCCGGGACCCCCCCCGTCCGCCGCCGCCTGCCTGCTCCGGGGGTCCTCGAGCTCGAGGATCTGCTCTCCAACCACCTGAACACCCGGGTGAAAGTCGAGATGGGGGCCAAGCGGGGCCGTGTTGTGATCGATTTCGCCACCCTCGAGGACCTCGAGCGGATCTACAAGCTCATGGTGGGGGGCGTCACCCTCTAGATCCGAACCGGCTCAGGGAGGCGATCCCACCCGCCGTGGCGAAATCCGGAAGAGACCCCGATCTACCAGGGATTTCTCACGCAGGGTGACGTGCTAACCCTCGATAGGATGGTCAGCCTCATCCACAACCTGTGCATGAGGCTGTGGAAATCCTCCGCTCTTGGGTGAGGCTGAGAGTTTGCTGTGCCGGCCTTTGGTGGCCGACGTTCCCCTTGAGGGTTGCCCTCGACGTCAGTCCACCGGGGTGGCCGCCCAGGCCACGAGCGCCCTGACCAGAGCTTCGGCGAGGGCGCCGGCATGGCGGACCACGATGGCAGGCGGCCCGACTTCACACACCACCGCCGGCATCCTGGTTTCACGCAGGACGGCCAGGGTCATGCCCTTCACCCCGTCGGCAGGGACCCCGAGAGCGGCTGCGGCCAGGGCGTGGACGAGCTCGGCCAGCCGTCGCCCACCTGCGGATTCGTATCGGTACCCCGAATAGTAGGCAGTCGAGCACCTTGTGCGTTCGGAATCGAGCCGGAGGCCCAAGTAGACATCGGCGTCAGCGGCATTGGCTGCCGCGGCCCGGGTGGAACCGTCAGGGTGAAGCAGAGGGATGACCTGGGCCCCGGTGGCTACCAATGGCCGGCGGACCGCGGCGACCAGGGCGTCGAGGCCGCCCTCCTGCCCGATGGCGATCCGTCGTCCCAGCAGCGTCCGCGGCGCCCGGCGCAGCCGGTCTCGGTCTCTGACCGTGCTCACGAGCTCGGGATCGCCGTGGCGCGGTGCCACCCGGCGCAGCTCCCGGAACGTCGAAGCGCCCAGGATCCCGTCCACGGGGAGCCCGGTGTTGCGCTGGAAGTCGGCCAGGGCCTGGGAGCTGAGCTCACCGAAGATGCCGTCCACCCGTCCCGTGTCGAAACCGAGGGCGGAGAGACGTCGTTGCAGGTCAGCGACGTCGTCGCCGCGCAACATGGGCCGACGGAGATAGAGGAACCGGTCTCCGAGCCGCAGTCCCGCCTCGACCAGGGCGGCCCAGGTCTGCGATCCGCACACGCCGTCGACCCGCAGGCCCCGGCGGTACTGGAAACCCTCGACCGCGGCCTTGGTCCCAGCGCCGAAGATCCCTTCGGAGTCCGGTGCGCAAGGCAGGTCGACGAGAGTCAACCGCCGCTGAAGGTCAGCGACAGCCTCGCCCTTGTCGCCGGTGGCGAGGGGAAGGCTGTCGCCGTGCTCTACAGGTACGCCTGCAGCTCCTGGAGGAGCTGCGCCTTGCCCCGGGCGCCGATGATCCGCTCCACGGGCTCCCCGTCCTTGAACAGCATCAAAGTGGGGATGCTCATCACCTCGTACCGGCGTGTCACGTCCAGGTTTTCGTCGATGTTGAGCTTGGCGATCTGGATCTTCCCCTTGTTCTCCGCCGAGATCTCCTCGAGGACGGGGGCGATCATCTTGCACGGGCCGCACCACTCGGCCCAGAAGTCCACCAGCACCGGAGTGTCGGCGGCCTTGACATGCTCGTCAAACGTAGCGTCGCTCAGAGCTGTGATCCCCTCGCTCATGAAACGGTCCTCCTTGGACACCTGGTCGTGTGCGGTGCATCGAACGTACCGGAAACACCGCTCCCGGGCCCCGCATTCCCGCCGACACGTCGGGCGCAGGGGTCAGCCTTCGCCGTGGTCCTCGAGCCAGCGCTCGGCGTCGAGGGCCGCCATGCACCCCGACCCCGCCGAGGTGATGGCCTGGCGGTAGATGTGGTCCTGGACATCCCCGCACGCGAACACGCCGTCGACGTTGGTCTGGGTGCCCTCGGTGGTCTTGATGTAGCCGTTCTCGTCCATGTCGAGCTCACCGACGAACACCGAGGTGTTGGGCACGTGCCCGATGGCGACGAACATGCCGCTGGCGTCGAAGTTGGACTCCTCGCCCGTGATGACGTTGGTGATTCCCACCCCGGTCACCTTGCCCTCGCCGAGGACCTCGGTGACCACCGAGTCCCAGATGAAGTCGATCTTGTCGTTCGCGAAGGCCCGGTCCTGCATGATCTTCGAGGCCCGGAGCTCCTTGCGCCGGTGGATGACCGTCACGCTCTCACCGAACCGGGTGAGGAACGAAGCCTCCTCGAGAGCGGAGTCCCCTCCGCCCACCACCACGATCTTCTGGTTGCGGAAGAAGAACCCGTCACAGGTCGCGCAGGTCGACACCCCGTGGCCGATGAGCTCCGCCTCGCCGGGCACGTTCAACATGACGGCGCGCGCTCCGGTGGCGACGATCACCACCTGGGCCAGGATGTCGGGCTCGCCCTCGGTCGACTCGGTCCAGATCCGGAAAGGTCGCGACGAGAAGTCGACCCGCTTGGCCTTCCGGGTCAGGAATTCCGCCCCGAAGCGCGCCGCCTGGTCACGAAACCGCGCCATGAGGTCGGGGCCGAGGACGCCGTCGATGAAACCGGGGTAGTTCTCGACCTCGGTGGTGAGCATGAGCTGGCCGCCGGGCTGGTCGCTCGTCGACGACGGCTCGCCCTCGATGACGAGGGGTGCGAGGTTGGCCCGGGCCGTGTAGATCGCAGCGGTGAGCCCGGCGGGCCCCGAACCGAGGATCACGACCTGATGGGCTTCGGGCTGATGGGTCTCGGGCACCTCAGCCTTCCTCTGCGCCCCGGGTCCCGCGCTTGGTCCACGCGTACCCACCCCCCAGAACGAGGATCGCGCCGAGAAGGGCGTCCGAAGCCCACACCCGGCCCCCGAAGGCGTAGACGTCGAGCAGCCTGACCAAGGCGATCGCCATCACGACGCTCAGGACCAGGGCCATGGTGGCGATGATGATCCCGAAGACGAGGCCCCGGGCGGCAAGGATGAGGGGCCGGACCACGCGGTCCTGGACCCCCTCGAGGACATCCTCGATGGTGTCGGCCACCTTGGCGGGCCATTCGGCCTGCGACAAAGAAGCTGCCGGGGTCGCGGACGGCGGCGATGAGTTCGTGGCCTGGTCTTCCATGACTGTGGAGATTAGTCGCCGACCCCGTCGAACCCGCCTGGTGGGCGCGCGTTCTGTATCACTTGGGTGGTTCAGCGTGACCGGTGGTTCAGCGAGCCTTGGTGATGAAGCACACCCCGATCGAGGCCGGCCCGGCGTGGCTCCCCACCACCGGCCCGAGGTCCCCGGTCACGATCTCGTGGTCCGGCGTCGGCTTGCGGAGCATCTCGAGGACCTCCTCGAAGTCCGCGGCGGCCCCGTTGGTTGCTCCCAGCCGTTCGAGGGGCCCCGCCTCGATGGCCTTCCCGGCCAGGTAGCTCAGGGCGCGCGAACGGGTCCGCTGCTTGGACTCGACCTCCACCACGCCGTCGACCACATGGATGACGGGCTTGATCGAAAGCAGCGAGCCGACCAGTTGCGCGGCCCCCCCGATGCGCCCGCCACGACGCAGGTAATCGAGGCTGTCGATGGCGCCGTAGACATGGGTCCGGTCCTTCATGTCGTTGAGCGCGGTTTCGATCTCGTCCAAGCTCCGACCGTCGGCCACCATGTCGGCCGCGGCCAGCACGAGCAGCCCCTGACCCATGGTCACGCTCTTGGTGTCGACCACCCGCACCGGGATCTGGTCGGCCACGGTCTCGGCCGCGGTGCACGCCGATTGGTACGTGGCCGACAGTCCCGAGGAGAGCATGACGCACACCACCCCGCTACTCCTCGCGTCGCGTGCTTCGAGGAACGCCTGTTGGAACGCACCCGGCGAAGGCGCGGCGGTGGAGGGCATGTCGGGGCCGGTGATGACGCGGTCCCAGAATTCCTTGGTCGACAGCTCGTCGCGGTCGACGAGCTCCTCGGAGCCGAACCGGATAGTGAGAGGCACGACCCGCACGTCGCGCTCTTCGGCCATCGTCACCGACAAGTCACAAGCGCTGTCGGTGATGACCTGAATGCTCGCCATCGGTCCTCCTCGTTCGGGGGCGATGCCGGCTTCTGCATCGAGGTGCCGACAACCACGAGTCTGCTACAGCCCCGCTCCCCCGTGTGGCGACCCACCCGGTTCCGGCGCTCGCGTTGGTCCGAGCCGCCCCGGCCGAAGCGGCGGCCGACCCGCAGGCGGCAGCGGAGCCGGTGGTGGGGGCGCGCCGGGCCGGCGCCGCGGCCCGCCCTGGGGCGCAATGTCGGGGCCCTGGGGGGGACGCGGTCGCGGACGAGGCGGGCGAGACCGAGGACCCGGGCCCGGGCCCCGGGGTGGCCCTTGCTCCGCCTCGCGCATGGCGCGTCGTCGCCGTCGCGCCAGCTCGGCGAGGCCCCCACCCGCGCACACATAGGCCGCCCCGCCGGCCACCGCGCCCAATGCCACCCGGGCCAGAAGCAGGGGTGTGGTCTCGGACCCCGACACATTGCTCCCCAACACGGCTCCCACCACGAGCGCCACGGTGGCCAGCAACATGTGCCCGAGGGGTGGCCCGAGCACGTCCCCGGCGAGGCCCTGGAAGCGGGTCCGCAGATAGCCCAGGGCCACCAGCGCGGCCACGGTGTAGGCGATGCTGATCGACAGCGCGATGCCCCGCACCCCGAAGTGCCCGGCCAGGGCCACGGCGAGGACGATGTTGACCCCGTTCTCGAACGCATACAGCCAGAACGCCGAGCGCAGGTCTTGGACGCTCTGGAGGACCCGCACCGCATAGAGAAAGACACAGAACCCGGGCAGCCCCAAGGCCAACATGGCCAAGGACTCGGCCGTGGCGGTGGTGTTGTGCGCGGCACCGTGGCCGGCCACGAGCGCGACGAGCGGTCGGGCCAGGATGAGCTCGCCCGCGGCGGCGGGGATGACGATGGCCAGCATGGCCCGCAACCCCGTCCCCATCCGCCGCCGGAACGCCACCAGATCGCCCTGGGCCCATCGCGCCGTGAGCTCGGGGGCCGTGGCGCTCATGATCGACACGGCCACGACGCCGTAGGGGAGCTGGAAGAAGATGTAGGCGTAGGTATACGCGGACACCGCCCCGGGCCCGACTTTCTCCGACAGGGCCAGCACCACCAGCAGGGCGATCTGGTTAGCCACGACCAAACCGAAGGTCCATCCCGACAGCCGGAGGATGGTCCGAACCGCCTCGTGGCGGAAGTCCGGTCTCCAACGCAGGTGCAACCCGGCTCGTCGCAGGCTCGGGACCATGAGCCCGGCCTGGGCCACGACGCCGGCGGTGGTGCCGAGACCCAGAAGCAGCAATTGGCCCTTATGCGCGGCCACTCCGGCCAACGAGGCACGGTGCACGGTGGTGCCGAACACGAGCAGCATGGCGATGAGGACCACGTTGTTGGCGACGGGGGTGAACATGGGCGCGCCGAACTTGCGCCTGGCGTTGAGCAGCGCCGTGCCCACGCTGATGAACCCGTAACAGGTCAGCTGGGGGACGAACAGGAACAGCAGGTCCTTGGCCACAGCCCGGCTCTGGACAGCCTGGGCGCTGTGGTTGAGCGACGTGGTGGCGTCGACGATGAACGGGACCGCGAACAGGAACAGGATCGAGGCCACCGCGATCACGATCATGGTCACGCTCACCACGGCCGACACCGCGTCCCAGGCGTCGTCGTCGGCGCGCGTCGTCAACCGGTGGACGAAGACGGGCACGAACGTGGCCGAGAGCACCCCCCCGAGCACGATGTCGTGGATGATGTTGGGCATCGTGTTGGCGAGGTTGTACGAGTCGGCCAGGCTCAACGTCCCCAACGCGTACGTGAGGGCGAAGATCCGCACTACCCCGGTGGCCCGCGACAGTGTCGTCCCCACCGCCATGACGGCGGTCGCTCGACGCAGTCCCGTCCCCTCCGTCGAAGCCTCGACGGGTGCCGAGGGTGTGATCTCTTCGACCTCCTCACCGACGGTGCTGTCAACGTCGGACTGGTCGGGAACGCCCACCTCCCCCTCTGCGGTGTCCTCGTCGACCGCGTCCGTCACCTGGACCTCGGTGTCGGGGACCTCGGGCTCCGGAGACTCAGCGACCCGGTACTCGGTCTCTTGAAACTCGCTGTCGTAGTCGTCGGGCTCGTCGAGGCCCTCGACGTCGGCCCAGTCGCCCCGTCGGCCGGGATCGTCCCGGTCTTCGACGGGGGGCTCGCCGGGTCCGCTCACGCCACAGGTCCCCGGACGCGCGCCACGGTGTGGGCGCCCCGCCGCTTCTTGCCCCGCCACAAGGTCCGTCCCCACCAAAAGAACAGGACGAGGACGGCACCCACCGACAAGGCGATGGCCACGGCCGAGGTCGACAGGGACCGCACCGTCAGCTGGCCGCCGGCCAGGACGAGGTTCCCCTCCGGGCTCTCGAGGGCCACATGGATCGCGAAGTCACCCGACGCCCGCGCCGACATGTCGACGTAGACGGCGTTGGTGGCGTGATCGAGGGTGCACAGGGCGGAGAAGCTCGACCGTCCCGCCGAGCTCCGGACGTGCGGAGCCTTGCAGATGGCCCCGGGCAGCTGGGTGTTTGCCACCGGGAACCGGAGCTTGTCGCTCGTCAGTTTCACCACCACGGTCACCGGATACCCCGTGTTCCGCAGCAACGTGATGGGGACACTGGCCGTGCCGGCCGTGAGTCGGATGGTGTCGGATCGGACCCCCAGGCCCCGCAGCCGTTGATCGAGAGCGGTGTTGAACCCGGCCAACCCGGCTTGTTGTTGGTGCCCGGACAACAGGCTCGACTCGGCGGCCAGGAGGAGGTCGTCGGTGACCTGCGCGGTGGTGGCCCCCGCCGCACTCCCCGCCACCGCACTGGCGAACCCCGACTGCCGGGCCCGGGCGGCCCGGATGGCCCGAGCGGTCCGGGCCTCGACCCCCCCCGTCGTCGGCGTCACCACGTGGCGACTGGTCGCTTCTCTATCCGCCCCCACCGCCACCTCCGCGAAGAGCTGGTCGACGGTGACCGGTTCGACCACGGGGTTTCCCACGAGCCCGCTGAGCAACGAGGACACGAAGGCTGCACTCGGTGCCCACGCCGCGGGGGGAACCACCACCACGCCTCGCACGGCGGGGGTGCCCCCCGGACCGCGCAGGTTGGGAACCTCGTAGTAGATGAGCGACGCCTCGGCCAACAACTGCTCCGCCGCCAACGCCGGATCGGCGCCCTGAGCCCCGTTCAACCGTTCGTCCAGCCCGCCGTCGGACACCATGCCAGTGGGTGCCGGGCCGGTGCTGGTCGAGCCCGGCGCCGGGGTGAGCGTGAAGGGCTGGGTCACCGTGAGCGGGCCCGTCGGTCCCGACACCGACCCGGGGGGCACCACCAGATGGGCGTCCTCGCCACTGAGTTGGTCCACGGCGTCCTGATCGAGCGGGGTCCGCGCCACCCAGGTGCCCTTCGTGGCGTGCACCCCGATCGGCCCGGAGCCGAGGATGTCGTCGCCCCGCTGCAGCTGGGCGGCTAACTCTCCGGGCAACCCGGCACCGACCAGCGCGCCGGCGTCGACGGGCACGAAGGGCCCCGCCAGGGTCTGGCGCGTGGACGAGCCCGACAAGCCGGCCACCTCACCGACGGTGTGGCCGTGGCCGGTCACCGCCAGCTGATCGAGGGTGGCGGCATCGGGGGCCAATGTCACCGGCACGAGCGGGGCCCCGGCCAACGCGCTCAAGAGCCCCTCCAATTTGCTCAGCCCGGCGGGGCTCGGCGCGGGAACGTGCCCGTGGTCATCGGCCGTGGGCGGTCCGAGGCCCAGCGGCACGACGAGCGCCAACCGCAGTGGCTCACTGGTGGCGGACGGATCGTCGTAGACGAGATAACTGACGAGCTGCGCGCCCGACCCCGACGAATCGCTCAATGTGACCTTGATCGGATAGACGTTGGCGCAGCTCCCGGACTGACAGCCCAGATCCGCCGTCCAATTCCCCGTGCCCGTGGGCGTGGTGTCCCCGTCGACGGGGATGGTGACATCGGTCACGCCCTGGACGTCGGTGCTGAACCCGCTCAGCGCCAGGCCCGGCGACAGGGCGATGACCGAGCCCAGCCCCTTGCCGCTGAGGGTCTCGTCGAACGCAGAGCGGGTCGAGAGGGGGTGGTACACGGTGAAGGAGAGCTTGAGCGCGTCCCGCGGTGCGCTGCTCTGGATCCGCAGGCTCATGGTCAGGTCCTGGTTGGGAACCTTCGGCCCCACCCAGGGCGACTGTTTCACGAGGGTCAGGTGGTCGACATGACGGGTCGCCGGTGCCGCTGCGGCCGGGGGTGCGCCGAGCGGGAGCCAACCGAGAGCCAACGCCAACACCGCACCGGTCGTGACTGCGGGGAGGACTCTTCTGCCCACCCGACGTGGTATCGAGCGACGGGAGTCGGGGGCACACGTGTCGGGAGTCCGGTCCACCTCGGCGTCGGAGCCTATGCCACCGTCGGCCCTCATCCCGGGCTTGGGTGGGAGATGTTCCTCAGATGCCGAACCCCGCGGCCCGTACCGCGGCCACGGCTTGGGACGGTCCCGCCAATGTCACCCGAGCGGCGTCGCCCCGCCCCGAGAGGAAGAGCACGATCTCCATGGCCGTGCCGGTCAGGGTGGCGACCGACGGTCCGGGCCGGGCGTGGACCACGCTCCCGTCGGGCCGCACCAGGTCGACACCGACCTCTTTGACGGGACGGGTCATGAACCTCCCACCCCGCTGGAGCATCGTCCACAACCCGTCCTCGACGGCGGCGGCTTCGGCGCCGGTGCGCGCTGTGGTGTCCCCCCCGCCGCGCCGGACGTCCTCGTGATGGACGAAGTACTCGGTCTGGTTCATGGCCTTGTCGAAGGGCCGCAGCACCGCCGGCGGCCCCCGGCGTACCGTGGCGACGAGCTCGGCGTACGAATGGGTCTGCTTGGCCCGCTCGAGCATCCGCGCCGTCAATCGGGCCGCGGCACCGCCCATGACGAGGCCGGGTCCCGACAAGGGCTTGCGCTCTCGGATGACCAGATGCGCGGCGAGGTCGTAACTCGTCCAGCCCTCGCACAGGGTGGGGGCATCGGGCCCCACCTTCGAGAAGAGATCGCACAACCCGGCCCGCTCGGCCTGCTGGATCGGGAGCGACGCCATCGCGCCCGGACCCTACGACCACGACGGTCGCCGGTCAACGCCGCACTACCCTCGACGCCGGTGATCCCCGAGCGCTTTCAGCCCCTGGTCCGGGCCACCGCGGAGCTGGCCCGCCGGTTCGAGGCGGCCGGACGTCGCCTCTACGTCGTCGGTGGCCCCGTTCGTGACGCCTTCGCCGGTGACGAAGCCCCGGGGGGCAAGAAGGATCTCGACCTCACCACCGACGCCCATCCCGACGAGGTCGAACAGCTCGTGACGGGTTGGGCCGACGCCGTCTGGCTCCAGGGCAAGCGCTTCGGCACCGTGGGGCTCCGGAAAGCCGACCAGGACTACGAGATCACGACCCATCGTGCCGAGGTCTACGTCCCGGAGTCCCGCAAGCCCGAGGTGTCCTTCGGCGACTCGATCGAGGTCGACCTGTCGCGCCGCGACTTCACCGTGAACGCCATGGCACTGCGGCTCCCGGATCTCGAGCTCGTCGACCCCTACGACGGGCTCGCCGATCTCGCCGCGCGCCGGTTGCGCACACCCCTGCCCGCCGAGGTGTCCTTCGGCGACGACCCCCTCCGCATGCTCCGCGCCGCGCGTTTGATGGCTGGCTTCGGCCTCGAGCCCGTCCCCGAGATCCCCGCCGCGGTCAAGGCCATGCACGACCGCCTGTCCATCGTCTCGGCGGAGCGGATCCGCGACGAGCTCGACAAGCTGGTCTCGGTGGACAAGCCTTCGCCGGGACTCTGGTTCATCGTGGAGACCGGCCTCGCCGACGAGTTCCTCCCCGAGCTGCCCGGTCTCGCCCTCGAGCAGGACCCCATCCACCGCCACAAAGACGTCCTCGCCCACACCCTGGCCGTCGTCGACAAGACCGGCCCGGACCGCCTGCTCCGTCTGGCCGCCCTGCTCCATGACATCGGTAAGCCCCGCACCCGCTCCTTCGGCTCGGGCGGGGTCACCTTCCATCACCACGAGGTGGTGGGGGCCCGGATGACCCGCGACCGCCTGACGGCATTGCGCTACCCCCAAGAGGACATCGCGGTGGTGACCAAGCTCGTCGAGCTCCACCTCCGCTTCCACACCTACCGCTTGGGATGGACCGACCGCGCCGTCCGTCGCTATGTCCGAGACGCAGGGCCTCTTCTCGAGCGGCTCAACGAGCTGACCCGGTCGGACTGCACCACCCGCAACGCGGCCCGGGCCCGGGCCCTCGAACGCCGCATGGACGAGCTCGAGGCTCGCATCGCCGAGCTGGCCGAAGAGGAGGAGCTCCAGGCCCTACGGCCCGAGCTCGACGGGGTCAAGGTCATGGAGCACCTCGGGGTTCCTCCCGGCCCGGTCGTGGGCCAGGCCCTCGACTTCTTGATGGAGCTCCGCCTCGACGAAGGCCCCCTGGGTGAGGACGAGGCCTACCGACGTCTCGACGAATGGTGGAAGACACAGTCTTCGGGGTAGTCAGCCCTCGGGGTAGTCAGCCACGGCCTCGCCCGCCACGAAGGCCTCGACCAGACGGTAGGCCTCGTCGTCGTGGTACTGGACCGGCGGTGACTTCATGAAATAGGCCGAGGGCCCGACGAGCGGCCCGCCGATGCCCCGGTCGAGGGCGACCTTGGCACAGCGCACGGCGTCGATGATCACGCCGGCCGAGTTGGGCGAGTCCCACACCTCGAGCTTGAGCTCGAGGCTGATGGGCACGTCGCCGAAGTTCCGACCCTCCATCCGGATGTAGGCCCACTTCCGGTCGTTGAGCCAGGGCACGTGGTCCGACGGGCCGATGTGGACGTCATCGGCGTCCATGACGTAGTTCTCCACCTGGCTCGTGACGGCCTGGGTCTTGGAGATCTTCTTGGACTCGAGGCGCTTGCGCTCCAGCATGTTCTTGAAGTCCATGTTCCCGCCGAAGTTCAACTGATACGTCCGGTCGAGGGCGAGGCCCCGGTCCTCGAACAGCCGAGTGAGCACCCGGTGCACGATGGTGGAGCCGACCTGGCTCTTGATGTCGTCGCCGATGATGGGCACGCCCGCATCGCGGAACTTCCGGGCCCAGGTCGGGTCACTGGCGATGAACACGGGGATGGCGTTTACGAAGCCGACCCCGGCGTCGAGACAGGCCTGCGCGTAGTGCCGCTGGGCCTCTTCGGACCCGACGGGCAGGTAGCTCACGAGCACGTCGGCCTTCGCATCGCGCAGCGCCTGGGCCACGTCGACGGGCTCGGCCGGTGACTCCTCGACAGTGTCGCGGTAGTAGGTCCCGAGACCGTCGAAGGTAGGGCCCCGCTGCACGGTGACGTCGAGATGGCCCACCGTGGCGAACTTGATGGTGTTGTTGTGGCCGCCCAGGATGGCCTTGGACAGGTCCACACCCACCTTGGCCGCGTCCACGTCGAAGGCGGCGACGAACTCGACGTCGCCGACGTGGTAGTCGCCCAGGGTGACATGCATCAGCCCGGGCACGATGTCCTCGGGGTTGGCGTCGCGGTAGTACTCCACGCCTTGGACGAGCGAGCTGGCGCAATTGCCCACGCCCGCAATGGCGACCCGTACCGTGCTCATGTCGTGTCTCCTTCTTCCAGAACTGTCTGAACGGCGTTGCCGACGAGGGCCGGCGCTGCACCCTCCCGGGCGCGCTCGGCCTCGATCAGCCGGTCCAGCCAGGCGATGTCGCGCTCGGTGGACTCGGTGGTGTGCTCCATGAGCGACTGGGCGTAGGTGTCGAGCCGTCCCTGGGCCGCTCTTGCCGCGGCCCGGGCCTCGGCCAGACGCTGGAACAGCTGGCCCCGGCGGCGCTCGAGGAGCCGTAGGCGTGCGTGGGGGGGGAGGTAGCGCGCGAAGGCGAGCCTCAGGCTGAAGTTCCGGGCGTCGTCGTTGCCGCCGGCCTGCTCGGAGTGCAGGAGCTCGGCGAACTGGCGCCGACCCTCCTCGGTGATCTCGTAGACCTTCCGGCTACGGCGCCCGAGGCCGGTGCCCGACCGACGGGCCCGCAAAGCGGCCCGCTCCCCGCTCAACGACCCCGTCATGGGGACCGGGGCTGCCGCAGCCCGCCCCAGGTCCTCGGTGGC
This sequence comes from Acidimicrobiales bacterium, assembly GCA_035532735.1. Taxonomy (GTDB): domain Bacteria; phylum Actinomycetota; class Acidimicrobiia; order Acidimicrobiales; family UBA8190; genus Chersky-840. The sequence goes on from DATKQM010000056.1 coordinate 34,037, forward strand.
CCGCACGGCGCCGGACCGTTCCAGGCGTGAAAGGGCCGGGTACAGCGAACCGAAGGACACGTTGGAGAGCTGGCCGAGCTCGTCGCGCAACCGCTTGCGGATCTCGTAACCGTGCATGGACTGGCCCTCGAGCAGCCCGAGGATGGCGAGCTCCAGCATCACACCACCGCCTGAACGGCGGCCGCCTGAGGCGCAGTCGCCTGAATCGGGGGTTGGGAGGCGCCTCCAGGCGCGGTTTCTGAGGTCAGATTCATCGTTAGATGTATCGTATCGATACATCGATACCGATTCAAGTCACGGCACTGACTGATTTGACTCACCCAGGAACATCTCCCCAGGTCAAGTGGCAAGAGGCCCAGGGCGATCCACCCCGCCAGGAAGTGGTCTTTCGGCCCTGCTCCCCAGGACACCAGACTGCCGATCCTTGATCTATGGCCCAGACACCCAGCAATGAGCTTGTTCGCGTCAGGAAGCAACTCGACGGCCTGCAATATGCACGCCTGATCGGGCTGACCCCTGCTCTTGAAGCTCGTCGTCAGGAGTTGAGTCGCCGCGAGGTCGTGCTGCTCGGTGCGGAAGCGTTGCCCCGCTCACAGCGATTCTTGAAGTCACCGAGATAAAGAGGCTCTGCTCTGACTCACCCAGGACCGTTACACCCTGGGCGTACCTTGGGGGGCATGGCAGCAGGTCAGACCACCAAAGCGATCAAGATTCCCCCGACGCCCCGGGTGTCACAGGAGCCTCAGACGCTCCTGGAGGCCGTCAGGAACTTCTCGGACCCCCGATGTGGCCCTTGAGTTCGTGGCGAACCTCCGGTGGCCAGGGGGACGGCCCGTGTGCCCTCGGTGCCAGGGCACGGACCACTCCTTCCTGACCACCCGCCGAATCTGGAAGTGCAAGGGATGTAAGCGCCAGTTCTCGGTTCGGGTGGG
>DATKQM010000057.1:0-97943 GCA_035532735.1 Acidimicrobiales bacterium
TCACATGTTAACGCCGGCCTGGCTGGTGCTACGTGACGTCCGATCGCAGGGTCGTGAAGGCCCCGGCCGCGGCCAGGACCACCCCGTAGCCGAGCAGGGCCAGACCGCCCTGCCACCAGGGCACCAGATGAGTGATGCCGTTGTTGAGTCCGTTGGCGTTGGCCGTGACCGACTCGAGGGCCTGGGCCACCTGACCGGGCAGCCACCTCCCCACCGACGGCACCACGGCCACGATGATGGGCTCGAGGATGGCGGTCACCCCCAGGCCGACGACGATCGCCACCACCTGGTTCTTGAGCAACGCCCCCAGTCCCACGCCGTAGATGGCATAGAGGACGGCCGCGGCGAGCACGCCGGGGAAGACGTGGCGGTACTCGGTGAGCATCCTCGTGACGTCGCCGATGCCGGCCCCCACCACCGAGAAGCCGAAGACCAGCGCCACCGCCCCCGCCACCAGGGCCACCACGGCGCCGCCCAACGCAGAGGCGAGCAACTTCGACACGACGACCCGGCCGCGTCGGGGCTGAGCCAGATAGGTCGGCGTGATGGTCTTGTGGCGGTACTCCCCGGTCATGGACAAGATGCCGAGCACGAGGGCCAGCGTCAAAGAGACGGTGAGGCTCGAGAAGATCGAGTCGAACCAGCGCGTCGTGCCCCGTATGGGAAAGAGCAGAGCCCGGCGTCCACGGTCATGGGGCGCGAAGGCGATCACCGCCGTCAACGCGGCGACGAGAAAGGCGGTGATCCCCAGGAGGAGCCACGTCGACCAGATGGTCCGGAACTTCTTGAGCTCGGCCGCGACCTGTCGGATCACGATCCGATTCCCGGCTGGGGTCGGCCCATGGGCCGACCACCGCGTTCGACGCCTTCGGTGAGATCGAAGAAGAGCTGCTCGAGTGATTCGCCCGATGACGTCATCTCGTAGACGACGATGCCGTCACGGGCCATGAGGGGACCGACGGTCTCGGCGGTCGTTCCTTCCGCGGTCACGACGTCGGGTCCCTCGCGGCGCACCGATATCGGCGGGTGTTCGAACGTGCCCGACGCGGCCGCCGCCTCGAGCACAACGACAAGACGGTCGGCATCGGGGGTACGGACCCGGACGGTGGTGGTCGCGCCCTGCAGGAGCTGGTCGAGCGGCCCCTCGGCCACGAGTCGCCCTCCGGCCAGGATGATGACGCGGTCGACGGTCTGAGCCGCTTCTCCGAGGAGGTGCGACGACACGAGGACGACCCGGCCCTGCGACGCGTACCAACGGAGGAAGCCGCGCATCCAGGCGATGCCCTGGGGGTCGAGGCCGTTGGCGGGCTCGTCGAGGATGAGCACCTCGGGATCACCGAGCAAGGCTCGGGCGAGCTCGAGGCGCTGGCGCATCCCGAGGGAGAACCCACCCACCTTGCGGTCCCCGTCGCTCCCGAGGCCCACGAGCTCGAGAACCTCGTCCACGCGGCCCGGCGTGATCCCGGCCACCCTCGCCACGATGCGGAGATGGTTGCGGGCCGTGCGAGCCGGGTGGAACCCCGACGCTTCGAGGACGCCCCCGACCGTGGCGGTGGGCGCGACGAGGTCGCGGTAGTTGCGACCGTTCACCAGGGCGCGCCCCGATGTCGGCGCCACCAGGCCCAGCAGCATGCGCAGCGTCGTCGTCTTTCCCGCGCCGTTGGGCCCGAGGAACCCGGTCACCGTGCCGGGCTCGACCACAAAGCTCAGGTCGTCGACGGCGAGGACGTCGCCGAAGCGCTTGGTGAGCCCCTCGGCGACGACGTGGGTCTCGGCGCCCGACCGGGCTTGGACCGTTGTCGCGACGACCGCCTAGAAGGTGAGGATCTGGCGGATGATCTCGCCCTTCTTCATGGCGTCGAAGGCGTCCTGGGCCTTGGAGAGGTCCATGCGCGACGAGATCATGCCCTCGAGGTCGAGTCGACCCGACTTCCACAACCGGATGAGACGGGAGAACTCGGTGCGGACGTCGGCCGAGCCGTAGTACGAGCCCAGCAGCTTCTTCTCCATGAAGAACAGCTCGAAGCAGTTGAACTCGACGTTCCGCTCCCCGCTCCCGGCTCCCACGATGACCGCCGTGCCGCCACGACGGGCCGCGTCATAGGCGGCCCGGATGGTCTCGGGCAGGCCGATGCACTCGAAGGCGTAGTCAAACCCGCCGGCGGGGCCGTTGATCTCGGCGTTGGCCGCGCCGAGCTCGTCGGGCTTCACACCGAGGGTCGCGCCGAAGCGCAGGGCGTCCTTGAGCTTGGAGTCGACCATGTCCACGGCCACGATCTCGGCCGCCCCTGCGATGCGGGCTCCTTGGATCGCCGCGATGCCCACGCCCCCGGCGCCGAAGACCACGACGCTCGACCCGGGCTGGACCTTGGCGGTATTGAGCGCGGCGCCCACACCCGTCGTGACGCCGCAGCCGATAAGCGCGCCGATCTCGTAGGGGACGTCGTCGGGGATCTTCACCACGCCCTGCTGGGGAAGCACCATCTCCTCGGCGAAGGTCCCCGTCCCGGCGAACCCGAAGATCGGGCTCCCGCCGCGCGAGAACTTGGCCGCCCCGGCGATGTTGAAGAAGATCTCCACACACAAGTTGGCCTCGCCCCGAAGACACGCCGCACACTTTCCGCACGGCGGTGTCCAGGCCACGATCACGTGGTCGCCCACCGCCACCTGGTCCACGCCGGGGCCGACTTCGATGATCTCGCCCGCACCCTCGTGACCGAGGACGGCGGGAGCGGGCTGGGGCAGCGTCCCGTTCATGGCGGAGAGGTCGGAGTGACAGACACCCGCAGCGTGGAGCTTTAGCCGGACCTCACCGGGCCCGGGATCGGCGACCTCGACGTCGTCGTAGATGTCGATGACTTCCTTGCCGACCTCGTTGAAAATTGCTGCGCGCATCCGAACTCCCTCCCTGGGTATCGACTGTGCCTGGGTGCCGTCGACCCTGCCTGCGCATTCGACCATGCGCCGCGCTGAGCCGCAACATCTCCCCCGATCGCCCGAGAGTGCTCGGCGAGCCTCAGGAGGTCGGAGCCGACTGTCCGTTCGGGGTCAGACCGGTGGGGAGGAGGAGGCGGACCGCCACGGCCAGCTCGTCACGGACCCGGTCCATGTCGCTCCAGCCGTTGACCCAGCCCACCAGCGACGAGTACCAGACGTGGCCGATGATCCGGGTGCGCTCGGCATGGTCCGGAGGCCGGGGCTCACCGATGGCCCTGATGATGATGCCGTCCATCACCGCCCCCATCTGCTGCTGGCACTCGATGGCGGCCATGTCCGGCGATGCCAGGGACGCGAAGACCGCCGCCACCAGCTGCGGCTGACGACCCATGGCCCGCAGGGCCCGTTCCAAGACGTCGAGGACGCGCTCAGAAGCCACGTCTCCCCGTGCCGGCACCTGGGCCAGACGGGCGTCGAGCTGCTCCACCCAGAAGACCAACGCGGCGGCCAAGAGGTGGTCCTTGGACGAGAAGTACCTGTAGACGGTGCCCATGGCGACATGGGCCTGGGCGGCCACGTCGCGCATCTGGACCGCGTCGTAGCCGCCCTCGAGGCCGAGCTCCATGGCCGCGTCGATGACCCGCTGCCGCCGCGCTTCCTGAGCGCGGGTCAGAGACCGGGGAAGGACCCTCTGTTGCACGGAGTTTCACGCTACTCCCGGTCCTGCCTGGAACGGAACCCGTTCTAGTCCTGAGCCACACCACTCCCGAGCTGGCCAAATCTGACACGGCGTCAGCCCCTGGGGGCTAGCCTTCGGGCGAGATGGCCCCTGACTCGGCCGACGCGGCCCTGGAAACGATCCTCGACGAGATCGAGGACCCTGGCGCGATCGCCGCCACCGACGGCCGGTTGCCGGGGCGGCGCGGCCTCGCCACCCGGACGCGCCTGCTCCAGTGCACCGCCGAGCTCCTGGCTTCGACGGCGTGGCGTTCGATCAAGGTCATCGACATCGCCCGCCAGGCGGGGACGTCGCCGGCCACCTTCTACCAGTACTTCGAGAACGTCGAGCAGGCCATCTTGGTGATGGCCGAGGAGCTCATGCAGGGGGCGGGCACCCTCGCCGAGCTGGTCGACGGCGACTGGTCCGACGACGCCAGCTGGGACACGGCGCGACGGGTCGTCGAGGGGTTCATGGCGTACTGGGATGCCAACCGGGCCGTGTTCCGGGTGGTCGAGCTCGCCACCGAGGAAGGTGACCTGCGCTTCCAGGGCCTGCGGGTGCGCGCCCTGAACGCGGTGACCGTCACCTTGGCCCGCGTCATCGCGTCGGGCACCCCCAACCGGAGCCCGGCGGGAACCGACGCCATGGCAGTGGCGGCCACGCTCATCTCAATGCTCGCCCACGTGGCCGCGCATCGGTACGGGTTCGAGTTCTGGGGGATCCGGACCACGGCCATGGTCGACACCCAGGCGCGCGTGTTGCACTGGGCGGTCACGGGCCGACCGGCACCGGCGAGCACCGACGGAGCTGCGGTGGCGGCGCCGCGCACCGGACCGGTGGTGGGCGGCGGTGCGGCCCAGACCCGGGTCGGCCAGGCCCGACAACGACCGGGGCCCGACGCGCCACCCCGACGGTCATCTTGACCTGAGTCTCGTTGACCTGAGTCTCGGTCTATTTGACCGCCACGGGGTTGAGTGGAGAGCCACACCCGTTGGTGAAGGGCAACGGTGTGGCATCGAGGAGGAAGGTGTACTGGCCGTCGGCGGCGCAATCTGCGGCGAGCTCGTCGAGCATCCAGTTCTGGCCCTGGGTCATCCCCATCTCGACGATGTGGAGGAGATGGACGGGAAGGTAGACCTCGGCGTCCTCGCAGGGGATCACCTCGAGCGCCATGGTGTCGGTGGCGATCGCCGCCACGTCACGGGCGTGGAACCACTCCGCCGTCGCCATCGACAATCCCGACGACAGGCCCATGTAGTGCATGACGTCTCCGAAGCGGAGCATGTTGGGAAGGGGGACCGTGGCCCCGCCGGCGGGAAATCGCTGCGGCATGCAGAGATGGGTCATCTGGCCCGTGCGCACCAACACCACGTCACCGGGCTCGACGCTCACCCCCGCCAATGCGCACGCCGCGTCGAGGTCCGCGGGTGTGATGGCATAGCCACCCTCGAGGACGTCGGTCTCTTTGGCCCGGGCCACGTCGAGCAGCACTCCCCGGCTGACGAGTGAGTCCACGAGGTGGATGCCCAGACGGCTCGCGCCCGCCGAGTTCACCGCCGTGGCCGGATACCCGTTGTAGAGCGTGCCGCGGTAGCTGACATGCGCGAGGCCGTCCCAGTGGGTGGCGCACTGCAGCGGCATCACCACGACGTCCTCGTTGGCACAGATCCAGTCGGTGTCCTCGGACAAGGGCACGTTCACGTACGACATGGTCCGGACCGGGTTGAAGCGGCCCGGCACCACGCCCTTCTGGATGCCCTCCGCCTCGGACAGGGCCAGGCCCATGGGAAACACCCGGCCCGTCCGGACACAGCCGGCGGCGCGCCGACGCACCTCGTCGGTGATGAAGTTGAGGGTCCCGAGCTGGTCGTCGTCTCCCCAACGACCCCAGTTCCTCACCCTGCCGGCGATCGTCGAGAATTGCTCGGAGGCACCCATTGTGGCCGCACGATAGTGCCTCGGGCCGTGTTGACGAGTCGGCCCGGGCCCGGCTCCAGGCACGGAAAACCCCTGGTCGCCGGTCCCCCACGGTCGTAGACTGAACCCCGTCTCACGAGTCACGAGACAGCGTCACGACGGACGAGGAGGTGTGCCGGTGCGGATCTCAACCCTCCTTGCTGGTAAGGGAGACGCGGTGGCCACGATCACCGCGCAGATGACGGTGACCGAAGCCGTGGACGCGCTGCGAGCCCATGGCGTGGGGGCCTTGGTGGTGTCCTCGGACGGCCAGCACATCGATGGGATCGTCTCCGAGCGCGACATCGTGCGCGGCCTCTCCGGCCAGCTCGGGGCGCTCCTGACCGAACCGGTCCGGGCCATCATGACCTCGACGGTCTTCACCTGCTCGCCCGATGACGACGTGGAGTCCCTCATGGCGGTCATGACCCAACGCCGGATCCGACACGTCCCGGTGGTGCAAGACGGGGTCCTGTGCGGAATCATCAGCATCGGTGACGTCGTGAAGAGCCGGATCGACGAGCTCGAGAAGGACCGCAAGGAGCTCGTGGAGTACATCAACGCCCGTTGAGGCACGCCTGCGTACACTGGCTCGTTGCCCGTCTCGTTCCGACCTCTCCAGCGCGCCGACTTCCCACTCCTGGCGAGGTGGTTGGCGCTGCCCCATGTGTCGCCGTGGTGGTCTGACGAGCCGACGGTCACCGCGCTCGAGGCCAGTTACGGACCATCGGTCGACGGCACCGACCCGACCGAGGCCTTTATCATCGAGCTCGAGGGCCGACCCGTCGGGTTCATCCAGCGCTACCGGCTCGACGACTATCCGGCGTGGTGCGCAGCCCTCGAGATCGAGCGGGCCGCGGGGATCGACTACATGATCGGCGTGGCCGAGCTGACCGGCGTCGGCCTGGGCCCGGTCATCGTGGACTCGTTCACTGCGCTCACCTTCGAGCGCTACACAGACATCGAACGGATGGGCGTGGCGGTCCAGCAGGCGAATCACCGATCGTGGCGGGCGCTCGAGAAGGCCGGCTATGACCGCATCTTCGAAGGGATGATCGACTCCGACGACCCCAGTGACGCCGGCCCGAGTTACGTCTACGTCCGGGCTCGCTGAGAACGCCGTCAGGCGAGTGCCGACTCTGTCGTAGATCCCACCCAGGAAGCTGATGGGCGTCACCACAGACACCGATGTTCCCGAGGTCGTCACGTACCAACAGGCATCTCGAAGGCCGTGGTTCTTCACCGACCCGTACGTGCCGGCGGGGAGCTCCTGCGCGAAGACGCGGCGCGGGTGAAGCAGAGAACGGCGTCAGGCCACCCCGGGTCGGACCACCCGTCCGGGCAGGTTCTCGGTGAGCACCTCGCCATCGCGCACGATCGGCACACCGTTCACGATCGTCCACGAGATGCCCCGGGGTCGGGCTGAATAGCGGGCCTCACCGCCGGGGAAGTCGTTGACCTGCTTCTTGGACTCGAGCTCGATGGTGTCGGGGTCGAAGATGAAAGCGTCGGCCCAGTGGCCGGGCAGAAGCATGCCCCGGCCCTCGAAACCGAGCAACGCCGCGGGGACCTGGGTCAATTGGCGAATCCCCTCCTCGAGGCTCCACAGCTTGCGGTCGCGCACCCAGAAGGCCAAGAAGGCCGTCGACCAATCCGATCCGTCGTCGCGGTCGAGGTGGGCCCCGCCGTCGGACACGCCGATGATCATGGCGGGATGGCTCTGGCCATGGGCCACGGCCTCCTCCCACGCCCGACTCTTGTTGACGTACCGGAAGACGGTGTGGAGGTCTTCATCGAGCGCCAGGTCGAGCAGCACGTCGGCCGGCTCCTTGCCGAGCTCGGTGGCGATGTCGGCGATGGTGCGGCGGACGAACTTCTCGTTGTGGGCCTTGGCCACCTCATCGACCTCGACGACGCTCCACCGTGGCGGCGGCAGGGTCGACCCCTTGGCACCGTCAGTATTGGGATGCTCGACGGCGTGACGCATCTCGTTGCGCGCCGCGCCGTCTCGGAGGATGGCGAGACGGTCGTCGCGGCTCACGCCCGGACCCACTGCCTTGTGCCACGACGGCACGCCTTCGTAGAGGTTGGTGCCGGTCTCGATCCGGAAGTCACGGTCAAAGGGGTGGTTGCGCAGCAACGAGAAGATCCCGACCCCCTGGCGGCCCACCTCTTCGATCCACTGCGACACCTGCTCCCATTCCGCCCCGGGGACGTCCACCTTGGAGCGGCCCCCCAGCCCCTGGAGGATGATGGGCAGTCGGCTGAGGGTCCCCAGACGAAAAAGCAGGTCCTTGTCGGATTGGTCGAGCCCGCCAATGGCGCTGCGATGGAGGTAGCTGATCGACCCCCCATTGTGGCGACCAGCCTCCGCACACAAGACCTCGAGCTCGGTCATCGACGCGAAACGACTGGGGACGGGGCGGTCGTCACCGTCAAGCTGGGTGGGGCCGTGAGAGGACGAGAAGCCGGCCGCGCCAGCCTCCATGGCCTCGGCCACGATCCGGCGCATGTGCTCGACCTCGTCGTCGCTGGCCTCGCGCTCGGACCCCGCTTCGCCCATGACGGTGCGCCGCACGGCGGAGTGTCCGACGTAGCAGGCCATGTTCACGCCCAGCTTCCCGTGGCGCGAGGCGAGGAACTCGGGAAACGACTCGAAGTCCCACTGCACCGCGGACAATGCCACGGGTGACATGCCCTCGACCTTGGCGAACATCCGGGCCAGATAGTCGCGCTGATCGGGTCGGTTGGGGGCCACGGAGAATCCGCAGTTCCCCGCCAGCACGGTGGTGACGCCGTGGTAGCACGACGACGTGGCGTGTGGCTCGAAGGTGAGCTGCGGGTCGTAGTGGGTGTGGGCGTCGACGATCCCCGGCGCCACGTGCAACCCGTCGGCGTCGATGACCTGATCGGCGTCGGAAGGATCGACGAATCCGACCTTGGCGATGCGCCCGTCCTTCACGCCGATATCGCCGCGCCTGCGGGCAAGCCCGGTGCCGTCGACCACGATGCCGCCCATGATGGCGAGGTCGTAGGTGCTCACGTGCCGCTCCTTACACCGGCCCTTCGACCGGTCCTCATCCCGGCCTTGCGCCGGTGGTCGTCGAGCTCAGCCGGTCCAGACGATCGACTGCAGCTCCGAGTACGCCTCAAGGCCGTAATCGCCCCCGTCGCGCCCGACGCCCGACATCTTGAACCCGCCGAAGGGCGCCTCGTGGTTGCGCTGGGCGGTGTTGATCCCGACGTGGCCGGCCCGCAGTTTCTGGGCCACCTCGAAAGCCCGGGCGGTGTCACCCGAGAAGACGTAGTCGTAGAGCCCGAAGTCGCTGTCGTTGGCGATGGCGATGGCTTCGTCCTCGTCGTCGAAGGGGATGACCACCAGGACAGGGCCGAAGATCTCTTGACGGGCCACGGCCATCTCGTTGTCGGCGACGAACAGCGTGGGCTCGATGTAGAAGCCGCGATCCATATGAGCGGGGCGACCGCCCCCGGCCACCAGCCGGGCGCCCTCGTCGCTTCCGGTGGCGATATGTCGCTCCACCCGGTCTCGCTGAGCGGCGGAGATGAGCGGGCCCACGATCGTGTCGAGCTCGGTGGGGTCTCCCACCTTGAGCGCCCCGGCGTAGCCACGCAACATCTCGAGAACGTGGTCGAACACGGGTCGCTGGACGATGGCCCGGGTGGGGGCGGTGCAGATCTGCCCGGAGTGAAAGCTCCACGTGGAGCCGATGCACCCCACCGCGGCGTCGAGTTTGGCGTCGTCGAAGACGATGCAGGCCCCCTTGCCGCCCAGTTCGAGCAGGAGGCGCTTCATGGTCCGTCCCCCCGCCGAGGCGATGCGTGTGCCCACCTCGGTGGACCCCGTGAAGCTGATCATGTCCACGTCCGTCGAATCGACCAGAGACGCGGCGGGCCCGGCGTCGGCGGAGTTCACGAGGTTGATGACGCCGGGTGGGAACCCCACCTGTTCGAGGATCCGCACCATCTCCACCACGGTGAGCGGATCCTGTGCGGCGGGCTTCACGACGACGGTGTTTCCCATGGCGAGCGCCGGGGCCACCTTGCCCGCCATGTTGACGAGTGGGAAGTTGTACGAGGTGATGCAGGCGACGACACCCACGGGCTGGCGTAGCGCCAATGCACTGATGAGCCCGCCGGGTGCGAGCGGTGTCGCCACCGCGACCTGCGGAGGAAGCGCGCGCTGGGCCACAGGACGAAGATCGAGCGAGTACCGCTCGAAACGACTGACGGCGATCGGAACTTGCAGACTCGATCCCACCGCGGCGGTGGCACCGGTCTCGGCGATCACCAGTGGCAGGAGCTCCTCGGCGCGTGCCGAGATGGCCTGGGCGGCGCGGGCCATGAGCGCGGCCCGTTCGGCGGGGGGTGTCGCTGCCCATCCCGGCAAGGCGTCGCGTGCCGCCGCCGCGGCCGCTTCGGCATCGGCCACCGTGGCGTTGGGGGCCTTGCCCACGACCTCCTCGGTGGCAGGGTTCACCACGTCGTAGGTGCCACCCGAGGCGTCGACCCATTTGCCGCCGATGAAGAGTTGGCTCTCGTCTCTGAAGCCAGTAACAGGCGTCCGGCCCATGGGCGCCGATGGTACCGGGTATCTGACATGCCGTCAGGTCCCAGGTCGGGCCCTTTCGGTACACAGCATCTGAGCCAACGTGGCGGCGTCAGGGGCGTTTGGGGCGCGACCAGAACGAGTCGAAGGTGTCGCTTCCGACATCCGGCGCGGCCGACACGCCGCCGATCTCGGACGGCGGTTCGATGTCGATGGACTCGGGCGCGGGTGCTTCTTCAACTTCGGGCGCCGCCTCGAACGCGGGCTCGGGCTCGAGTTCGAAGTAGGGCCGATGTCGGGCGCGACGAACGACCCTTGCGCAGCGCCGACCAAGAGGCGAGGCGCACCTCGTGACCCGATGGCATGTCTCCCCGGGCCCTTGGATCGCTGGCTGCGCAGATGGTCGAGAGCCACACCGGCCAGGATCACGAGGACGACGTCGAGCGGGATGCGATATGCGGTCTGGCCGAAGATGGCCACGGCTCGAGTCGACCGATGGCGCATCTGAGCTGGGCATTTCCCGTAGACGGTCCCCCGAGCGAATCTGACCTGCCGTCAGGTCGCTGCTACCGTGCCCCACGACACCCGGGGCTCCGCGGAGCCGAGCTTCGGGCCCGGACCAAGGAGGAACGTGCGATGAGCCCGGCAGTCGGCTTCCAGGACGCCACCGCCATCGCCGGCATCGCCCAGACGGCGTTTTCCAAGCACCTCGAGCCCACTGAAGCGGAGCTGGCGTGCACGGTGATCGTCGACGCGTGTGCGGACGCCGGCATCGACCCTTCCGAGATCAACGCCCTGTGCTCCTACACGATGGAGGCCACCGAGGAGGTCGACATCGTGCGCAACATCGGGTGCGGGGAGATCACCTTCTTCAGCCAGGTCGGCTACGGAGGCGGGGCCGGCTGTGGAGTCGTGGGCCAAGCCGCCATGGCCGTCGCCACCGGGCAGGCCGAGGTCGCAGTGGCCTGGCGTTCGCGCAAGCGGGGATCGGGGCCCCGCCCGTGGACGAGCACCTCGGTCCAGCTCCGTGTCCCAGGTGCCTGGACGCGACCGTTCGGGATGCTGCGGCCCGTCGACGAGATCGCCATGCTCACCCGTCGCTACATGCACGAGTACGGCGCCACGCGCGACCATCTCGCCAACGTGGCCATGGCCGTGCGCAAGCACGCCAACATGAACCCCGCTGCGATCATGCACGACAAGCCCATGAGCCGTGAGGACTACATGGCGTCGCGCTGGGTGTCAGAGCCCTTGTGCCTGTTCGACAATTGCCTGGAGACCGACGGCGCCCTGGCGTGCGTCATCGTCTCGGCCGAGCGGGCCCGGGACCTCCGTCATCCCCCGGTCTACGTCCATGCCTTCGCCCAGGGCCTGCCGCCTGAGCATCAGACCATGGTCAACTTCTTCAACGACGACCCGCTGACGGGCCCGGCGTGGGCGTGCGCCCGGCGGTTGTGGGCGAACGCGGCCTTCGGGCCCCAGGACGTGAACGTGGCGCAGATCTACGACGCCTTCTCGCCCCTTATCTTGTTATCGCTCGAGGGCTACGGATTCTGCAAGCGCGGTGAGGCAGGCCCGATGACCGAGGACGGCAACCTCGAATGGGAGAAGGGATCGCTCCCGGTCAACACCGCCGGCGGTGGACTCTCCGAGGCGTATGTCCACGGCTTCAACCTCATCAACGAAGGGGTCCGTCAGATGCGCGGCACCTCGACGGCACAGGTGGACGGGGCCGAGACCTGCCTCGTGACATCCGGGGAAGGCGTGCCCACGAGCGCCCTTCTCCTCCGGCGCTGAGCCGGCCTCGCACGGACAGAAGGACACGCTCGAGAGAGGGACGATGAGCCGATGAGCAATGCAGCAGCGTTCTCCGGAGGATACGTGGCCAACCTCGGCCCCTCCGAAGAGGGATATCTCATGCCGGCGGTCGACGAGGAGGGTGGCTTCTTCTGGGAAGGCACGCTGGTCGGTGAGTTGCGGATCCAGGTGTGCAACACCTGCGGCAAACTCCGCCATCCCCCTCGCCCGATGTGCCCGTCGTGTCGATCGACAGATCGGGGCTGGAAGCAAGTCGCCGGCAAGGGCACCATCTGGTCCTTCGTCGTCCCCCACCCGCCGTTGCTCGAGCCGTACTCGAGCCTGGCTCCCTACAACGTCATCGTCGTCACCCTCGACGAGCATCCCACTATTCGTTTCGTGGGCAACCTCGTGTCGGGGCCCGAGGGCGAGCTGAATGAGATCGACCCCAACTCCATCCGCATCGGTGAGCCCGTCGAGGTCGTCTTCAAACGGTTCCGTCGCGCCGACGGCAGCGCAGAGGCGCTCCCGTTCTGGGTGCGGGCCTGAGCAGGGTGATTCCCAGCACGGGCTGAAGCCCGTGCGTGCCAAGGCGTGGCTCAGTCGAGCCATTGGCGTAGTCAGAGAGACGCGCAGGCCCTGATGGCGGCGTCAGCGGCCGCCTCGGTGGCGACCATGGCTCCCTCGGCCAGTTCGGCCATGGCCTCGACGCGTTCGGGGTGCTCGGCGAAGAACCGTTCGATGGCCTCGATGTTGGGTGACCCGTCCATGTTGGAGAGACCGAACACCTCCTCGTCGACGCTCCCGTCGCTGGCCCGGTCGCTGATGACCCGAAACACCGACCAAGGGATGTCGCGCTGTTCGCACAGTGATGCGATGGCAGCGGTCTCCATGTCTAGCGACACCACACCACGGGCGCGCAGGGCGGCGATCTCGTCGAGGTCGGTGATGAGGGTGTCGGTGGTCCACATCGTTCCCTTCGGCGAGCCCTCTCCCAACGGTGCCGGGCGATACTCGGTTCCCGTGGCGCCGTTCACCACGACCTCGGGGAGGATGAGTGTCCCGATGGGCGTCTCGTTCTCGACCGCACCGGTGATCCCGACGACGACGACACGCTCCACCGCCACGACGTCGAGAAGCCGGGTCGTTCCCGCCCTTGCCAACTCGGGGCCCATCCCGGTGACGATGCCGACCACGTTGCGGTCACCCAGGGCCCCGACGTGCGCGCTCGCACCACCGATCGATGTCTCGGTCAGGTCCAGCTTCGAGATGAGCGGCTCGAGTTCCATGGGCATGGCGCAAATGAACCCAATCTGCGCAGTCGAGGTGGGTTCTGCGGCGGAGATCATGGTCAGAGCCTGCCTCAAGGCAAGCCGCCGGAGCTAACGTCAACCCGCACCGCGTCAATGCACGAGGGAGAGGATGAGTCCGGCTTGGCCGAGGTGATAGGTCACCATGATGCCGAGCTCTGCGGCCCGGAAGGGGCGGACGAATCGATTCCAGGCGATCATGGAGTCCGACAATACGAACAACGCCGCCCCCACCCCGGCCGCCACGTTTCCCGTCGCCAGGGCCGTGGCGAGCATCATCGAGATCACGACGATGTAGAGCGCCACGGGAAGCCTCAGCTCACGGTGATCTCCGAGCGCGCCGAGGATGCGGCGGGCGACCGGTGCCACGAGGACGACCACCACGGCCGCGGCAATGGCGAGTGCGACACCGGCGGGGCCCTTGGTCCAGAATCCGCCCACGTAACAGACGTGGCCGACGAGGAACGCGGCCAGGCCGGCCACGAACATGTCGGTGGGAAGCATGAGAAAGACGTCTCCGGCCAGCGAAAAGAAGAGGGCCGCTACGAACCAGACGCGCCGGGCCCCCGCGTCGGGCATGGGAGTCAGAGCGAGCGCCACGGCGATGAGTGCCAGGAGGGTAGTCGGCTTGCACACGTATTCGAGGACAGCGTTCTTGCGTGCCTTGGCCACCCAGTCGCCGACTGCGAACACCCCCGCCACGGCGATGAGGGCGATCGCCGGAGCTGTCACGGTGCGACGTCCTCGACCGGCCCGACACTCACCGCGGCGCCGACCAACCGATCGGGCCGAGCTTCTGGGCCAGCGCCGCCATCGCCGACTTCTCCCGCTGCCACACCTCCGCGACCCGCGTCGCAAATCCCTCTCGCAGGAGCGCCTTGTTCGCCATCAAGGCGTCAATGTCGTGCGCGGCGAGCGCTGCCGCCATCGCCAACGCCCGGACGAGGGCGTGGCCGACGGGAGCCCGGGCAAAGGCGAACCCGGTGGCGACAGCGTCCTCGGCATTGATTGCCGAGCCCGAGAGCATCATCCACGACGCCTGTTGGGGACCGACGCGCTGAGGAAGGAGCCAACTGCTCCCTGCTTCGGCGCAGGTCCCCAAGGAGATGAAGGGCATACGGATCTCGGCCGCTTCGTCCACCACCACCAGGTCGCAGTGCAAAAGCAACGTCGCGCCGAAGCCAACGGCCAGCCCGTTCACCGCAGCCACGAGGGGTTTGGGGAACCGGACCAGGCAATCGAGCAGGAGGTCGAAGTCGACACCGAGCTCGGCACTGCCACCGGGACGGCTCATCTCGTTGAGATCCACTCCCGCCGAGAAGGCCCGGCCCTTCCCCGTGAGCACGCACACCGCTACTCCGGGGTCGGCGGCCGCGGTCTCGAGCACTGTTCTCAGAGCCCGGTAGCCCTCGGCCGTGAACGCGTTGAGCTTGGAAGGTCGGTCCAACACGAACACGCGCACCTTGTCGTGATCCTCGACAGACACCGCATATGGCGAGGTCGACTCGCTCACTCGTCACCCTCCTGGCCGCTCGTCGCCTGCATAAGCTAGAGCGTCCAGGCTCTCGAGACGCAGGAGAACCCGTGCGGACACCAAACCCGTCGAGGACACGAAGGACATGACCGCAGAACAGAGCGCGCTGCCGACAGCCGACGACGTGCTCGTTGATCGTCCCCGACCCGAGGTGGCGTTGGTCACGCTCAACCGTCCCGATCGGCTCAACGCCCTTACATCGGAGATGCTGACCCACATCTACGCGGTCCTCGAAGATCTCGGCCGCGATGCGACCTGTCGGGTGATCATTGTCACCGGCGCCGGTCGGGGGTTTTGTGCGGGCGATGACCTTCGCGACTATCACGCCCCCGATTGGGTGCCGACCGACGTCGGCCCGTTCCATTCGCACATGTACCAACAGAAGTACGTGGCCGAGCTCGTCCCTCGCATGCGGGCCCTCCCCCAGCCCGTCATCGCCGCGGTCAACGGGCCCGCCGCGGGCGCCGGTTACGCACTCGCCCTGGGCGCTGATCTTCGCCTGGCCGCGGCATCGGCGGTGTTTGTCGACGCCTTCGTGAAGATCGGCGCGTCGGGTGCCGAGATGGGTCTGAGTTGGCTGCTCCAGCGGATCGTCGGTGCGACGCGCGCTGCTGAGCTCATCCTGACCGGACGCCGGGTGGACGGTGACGAGGCGGCCCGGATCGGGCTCGTCTTGCAGACGGTCCCCGACGCCGAGCTCGTCGACGCCGCGTTGGCTCTAGCCGAGCAGATCATCGTGAACACGCCCATGGGGACGTGGATGGGAAAGGCCACGTTGTGGTCGAACCTGGAGATCTCGAGTCTCGACGCGGCCATCGACCTCGAAGCCCGCACGCAGATCCTGACCCTTGGAACCGAGGACGCCCGTGAGCAACTCGCCGCGTATCGAGAAGGTCGACCCGCCCGTTACACCAACCACTAGGACCTGCGACCCAACGAAGTTCCTGCCCAGCCTCTTCTGAGACTCGAGACATCAACAAACACGCAACGAGTTCGATATGAGCTCGGCGAAAGAGGCCCAGAGCTAGGCTCGTCTGCTGTGAGCGACACCTCGCAAGGCGAGGGTTGGTGGTTGGCATCTGACGGGAAGTGGTATCCACCCCAAGTTCACCCTTCGGTGACCCAAGCTCCACCCCCACCGCACGCGGCACCACCATTGGGCACCCCGGTGCCTTCTTACGGTGCCGCCCCTCCCCATAGCGCCGCTCCCGGCTCTCCCGCCGCGCCGGGATACACCGCTCCCCCGGGATACACCGCTCCGCCTGGATATCCGGAACAGCTTGGGTACGCCACGCCGCCTGGGTACGCCACGCCGCCTGGATATACGGCACCGCCGGGGTACGGCGCACCTCCTGCATACGGAGCACCTCCTGCATACGGAGCACCTCCTGCATACGGCGCACCGCCTGCATACGGCGCACCGGCGGGATTCGGTGCCCCTCCCGGATACCCCATGCCCGGATACGGGCCCCCGCCGGGGTTTGTGACGTCGGGTGCGAACATCCGGATCGACCCGATCGTGCATGTCACTCTCGCCCCGTGGTGGAAACGACTGATCGCCATCCTCATCGACGGCCTCGTCCTGGGCCTGGCCGAGTTCATCATCCTCCTCGTCCTGGCGGCCGCATTGGCGGCCCACACCACGACCACCGCGAACAGTCAACCCGCCACGCTCGGCCGAGTGTTGGGCCTCTATGTCGGGTTGATGCTGATCAGCGCGATTCCCGGTTCCTTCTACTACGCCATCTTGAACGGATCGCGCCGCGGTCAGACCGTCGGCAAGATTGCACTGGGGATCGCCGTGAGAGACGCCCGCACCGGCGGACCCATTGGGTTCTGGCGGGCACTGGGGAGATACCTCATCACCCTTGTCTTTCGCGTCTTGCTCTTCATCCCCTACATCCTGGACTCACTCGCCCCCCTGTGGGACGCGCGCCGGCAGGCCTGGCACGACAAGGTGGCCCACTCGGTCGTCGTCGACCTCAAGCCGTAGTCTTTGACGCGGCACCCAGCTGCGAGCCCGAGGCCCATGATCTCCGACCCGCTGCCCCGGACCCAGTTGTGGCAGCCGATGGGGCCGCCGCCGGGCTGGTACGCCGACCCGTGGCGTCTGGCGTGGTGGCGTTGGTGGGACGGATGTCAGTGGACCCCGTATCTCTACGGCCACTACGGCGTCGGCGCCTACCCGCCGGGAGCGACCGTGGCACCAGCGCCGGCGGAGTTCGTTGCCAAGGGCCCCGGCATCAAGGGTGGGGGCATCGCCGGCGTCGGGATCGGCATCGGCTTCGTCGCCTCTTTGGCGGTGGCAATCGGATATCTGGTGGCAGGATCGGGACACCTCGACGCGCAGAATCCCTGGGTCATGTTGTGGAGCCAACTGGCGCTGTGGATCGGGTTCCTCGGTGCCGTGGTGGTGGCGTCGTGGCGTAACGGGACCCGCAGTCTGGCGCGCGACTACGGGCTCTGTTGGCCGAAGTTCCACGACATCACCGCCGGTGTGACAGGTGGATTTGTCGGGCGCGTGCCCTCGACGATCATCCTCATCCTCATCGTGCTCGCCACCACGGGGTTCAACAGCCCCAACGCAGCGGGCCGGGAGATCGACGGATCCACTCCCGAAGGAACCGCGGGGTGGGTCATCACCGTCCTGTTCCTCGTGGTGGGAGCGCCCTTCGTGGAAGAGCTCCTCTTCCGGGGCCTCATCCAGGGGGCCTTCACCCGACGGTTGGGTCCGACTCCGGCCATCTTCGTGACGGCGGTGCTCTTCTGCTTCGCCCACGTCGTCAACGAAGGCCCGGTCGCACCGTTCGTCCTTTTCCCACCCGCACTGATCCTCGGGTACCTCAAGCATCGTTCGGGCCGGCTGGCCCCGGGCATGGTGGCCCACGCCACGTTCAACGGCCTCGCCTTCGCACTCCTCCTCGTTCCCGCCTTCCGGTAGCACTCGCGCCGCACCTCAGCACCACTGCCCCGGTGTCGAGAGCGTGATAGGGCATGGCCCTGTTCCCCGATCGCCGCGACGCACTGGGCGCCACAGCCATTGACATCGCCGCCGCCTATGTCCTCGATCTGAGCGCCCAGGAGAGCTACGGCGTCCGCCACGTCACCTCCTGGTTCGACGAAAATGACGGGATCGTCTGCGGTCTGGCCGAAGGGCCAGACCGCAGACTCTCGAAGCCGTCCATCGCGATGCCCATGGTCTGGTGGTCGACAACATCATCGAGGTGGGCGAAGGGCCCATCAACGCCTTTCTGGGCGCGCGCTCAACACGAGCCGGGAGTCGCGTACGTCGATTTCCTGTCCGAGCCATTCTCTTCACCGATCTCTGCGACTCCACCCCACAGACCCAGGAGCTCGGGGACGAGGCCTTCATGGACCTCCTCCACGACCACGACGAGATCGTCCGACGCCGCCTTGGGGTGATCGGGGTGGGCGCGAGGTGAAGCACACCGGGAGACCGGATCATGGGGTCGTTCGTCTCGGCCCCGTCGGCAGTGGGGCCCGGCATCGACATCCAACGCTCGTTTGCGGCGACGCAACGAGAAGGCGGACCAGGAGTTCCAGCTCCGCATCGGCATCAGCGTCGGGGAGCCCGTGACCAAGGCCGGGGAACTCTTCGGCGCCGCTGTCCAGCTCGGGGCTCGGCGTGTGCGATCGCCTCGCCCGACGGCATCGCCGTCTCGAATGCGGTCCGTGACCCTTGTGGGCAAGCGCATCGAATTCGACTCCAAAGCCCGCCACGAGCTCAAGGGCTTCCCCGAGCCGGTGCCGGTCTACGAGGTGCTCTTCGCCTCTGCGTAGCCAGGAGCGATCCGATTAGGGTCTGGTTCGGGAAGGAGCTCTATGGGCACCTTGCGAGTCGCCGTCCTGGCAACGTCGGGTCCATGACGAGCCCGTCCTCTCCCCGGTGGTTGCGCCCGCAGTCTCCTCCCGAGCCCGACGCCGATGCGCCAGCCAGTTGGAACTCGGTGAGCGAGAAGTTGGCAGCCCTCTACGGACGCCCCCGGCGGATGAGAAGACGGTTGAGCTTGACCCAATGGGTCATCGGGACCCTGGCCGTGGCGGCTGTTCTCGCCGCCTTCTTCGCCGTCGAGGTCGTCCGCTACAACCACGACGTCCTCGACTCCAAGGTCTGTCCGACGACGACGCGAGTCAGTGCCACCGTCGGCACCAAGTTCGACGCCGTCGCAGGAGTCCGTTTGTCGGACCTTCAAACCTGTCGCTACTCGATCGGCACCGACACCGATGCCCTGTCGGTCGACGCCACGGTACGCGGCCAACTCGAAGACCTCGCCGGTGACCAGTGTGGTGACAAGCCCCGTTTCACCGTGGCCCGCCATGAAGCCTGTTCGATGTCCGGGACGAGCGGCACCACACCTGGGAGGCCGTCGCTGATGGTCCGCACGAGCTCGGTCGACTGGCAATTGACCACGAACCTGCCCTCGGTTTCTATGGCGACATTGCGGAGGTTGGCCGCGACTCTCCTCGATTCGCCCGGCAACCCTCTGGGCATCCCGTAGGACCCCCAGAACCCCCTTCCCGGTACCTCAGAACCAGTGGACCCAGGGGTGGCCGCTGCGCCACATGACGAGGTCGACCTTGCCGATGACGTAGGAGGCAGGGACCGTGCCCCAGTACCGGCTGTCGCCGGAGTCCCCCCGGCAGTCACCCATCATGTAGTAGTGACCGAGCCCGATCTTCGTTGTCTTGATGTGCTCGCTGCTCTCCGCGCAGATGCCGGTGAGCCGGGGCAACCACGGCTCGGGGAGGGGCTTGCCGTCGATGTAGACCATGGCGCCCACCGACGAGATGGTCTCTCCGGGTAGGCCGATGACCCGCTTCACCAGAACCGCGGGCCCTCCCGCGTCGGCGGGGACGTCGTGGAAGACCACGATGTCGCCCCGGTGGATGGTCGAGGACAGCTTGTCCACCAAGATCCGGTCCCCGGGGATCAGTGTCGGTGTCATCGACGGGGTCGGCACGAAGTAGGTCTGGACCGCATAGGCACGCGACACCGTCGACACGAGCACGACGGCGAGGATGAAGACCACCCAACCGACCACCGTCCGCGTGCGGGAGTGCATCCGACCTGACCGTCCCGATCGGCGCTCCATCGGAGTCGGAGTCGGCGTCGGCGCCGGATCGGTTTCAGTCGTCACCGGGTAATCATCGCTCACGGCCGGACCTCCCGACGGTCAGGGCGATTCCCGACCAGGCGGCGCTCAACCTCGAGCAGTCCCATCACCCCACCGATGCACAGAATCGGTCCCGCTGAGCGGCGAACCACGCCCGTCGCCGGTCGTAGCGGGCCATCCCACCCATCTCGTCGCGCATGGCGAGGAAGGCCTTCTCTCCCCGGTCGATGCGGCGCTGGAGAAACGCACCCCCGCTCGCCACGTTCTGCTCGACGGCGTCGACGAGCCCGGCCCGGTCGGGCGGGAGCCCATAGGCGTCCGCCGCCACTCGGAGCCGGGTGAAGGGGTCGAGCCCGCCCCGACCCGTCCGGGCCGCGTCCTCGGGACAATCGATGGGGACGGTCATGAGCACCAGCCGGGCCAGATCAAACAGCCTGCTCCCCGGGGCGGCGAAGTCGAAGTCGAGCAGCGCGATGGCGACAGAGCCGCGAAAGACGACGTTCTCCGGACAGACGTCGTTGTGACAGATCACCGCCTCTCCCCCGAGATCGTCGTCACGACCAACTCCCCCGTGGGGATCGGCCATCTCCGAGCTCCATGTCGCGCCCTTGGGGGGAACGAATCCGACCGTGGCGTCGTGGAACCGGCGCAGCAACTTCACCGTCGACGCCAGCACGTCGTCGGTCTGGGACCACGTCGGAAATGGTGGGAAGGCGACATCGCCGGGGATGAAGGTCAATCGCTCGTCGCCGTCGGGGTCGAACGAGCGTGGTTCGGGCACCCCGAGGAAGCCTGCGGCGCGAACATGGCGGAGCAGCGCGTGGATCGTGGGGGAATGGTCGTTGGCGGGCCGCACCACGACAGCACCGACCCGCCGGACCGCGCCTGCGTGGGCCACGCCACCTCGCAGGACCTCCTCGTCGTTCACACACCCAGCGTGCCAGCACTTCACCTCGGCCCGACAGATCGGCTCCCCTGGGCAGGCCTCCTGCGAAATTCCTGGGAAATCGGGACCGAAACCTCTCAGGGTGTCGGGCTCCACGCTGCGGGCGGGCACCTGCCTGGGCCCACGGCATTTCCCGATGGCGCCTTCGCCAGCCCCTCACCAGGGGCGTAGTCTGCTGACGTACGCGGCCGTGCCTGGACCGGACGCCCGCTCGTACATCTGCTGAACCCGCTCAAAGGAGATAGCCGATGTCGTTCCACAACCATGCCCGCACGGCCCGACATGTCGCCGGTCGTGCCATCTTGGCCGCAGCTCTAGCGGGCGGTGCCTTCACCATCGCAGCCGTGGGCTCCGCCACCCCCGCCGGCGCTGCGGTCTGCACCTCGGCAGGGTCGACCGGGCTCACCGCGGCCATGATCGCCACCAACGGCCAGACGATCACCGGCGCCACGGTCAACGCCACCGGATGTGACATCGGCATCTACGTGGGGTCCGCCGTCAACGGCGTGACCATCACCGGGTCCTCGGTCACCGGGGCGGGCAGCGAGGCCATCCTGGCCGAGGACAACTCGGGTCTGACCATCTCGGGCAGCACCATCTCGGGCAACTCGGTGAACATGAACACCAAGATCCCCGACGGCCACGCCGTGATGCTCGACGGTGTCGTGGGCGCCACGATCACCAACAACACGATTTCCAACAACAGCGCCGGTGGGATCGGCCTGGCCGACAACGGCCCCGTGGACCCGGGCACGCCCAATGCCGGGCCGGGCTCGGCGGTGCCGTCGACCGGCAACACCATCTCCGGCAACATGCTGACCGGCAACACGGGCGGCTGCGGCATCATCGTCGAGGCCTGGGACCCCGGCGGCGGCGTCAACACGTCGACGATCCAGAACAACACCGTGACCGGGACCGTCGGCAAGTTCGGCCCCCAGGGGCCCGACATCGGCCAGATCGTCCTCGCCGACGACGCTCCGGGAGCGAGCGTCACCAACACCACGATCAACGGCAACACGGTGACCCAGTCCTTCGTGTCGGGGATCACCCTCCATGCCAATGCTCCCCATGACGTCATCGCCACGACCACGATCACCAACAACACCTTGAGCTTCAACAACTGGGGCGATGCCAACGCGGCACCGTCGACGACGGCCATCGCCTTGATCGTGGAATCCTTCCCCGGAGCCCTGGCCGCCTCGATCAGCGGGACGTCGATCTCGGGGAACACCATCACCAACCAGGTGGTCGCCATCTGGAACCGAGGGGCCACCACCACCACGGTGGGGGCCAACGCCATCAACCTTCCCCCCGGTGGGACGGCGCTCTACAACGTCCCCACCCCCGGGGGCGGCTACTGGATGGCGGGCTCGGACGGTGGCGTCTTCTCCTTCGGCAACGCCAAGTACTACGGCTCGGCCCCGGGACTGAAGCTCAAGCTGGCCCAGCCCATCGTGTCCATGGCGCCCAGTCGTGACCGGGGTGGCTACTGGATGAGCGGTGCCGACGGCGGCGTCCTCGGCTTCGGTGACTCCTACTACTACGGGTCACTGCCGGGGCTGGGCGTCCACGTCACCAACATCGTGGCCATGGCGGCCACCCCGACCACCAACCAGGGTCTGACCAACGGCCTCGGCTACTGGATGGTGGGATCGGACGGTGGGGTCTTCTCCTTCGGTGACGCCGTCTACGACGGCTCGGTGCCCGGAGTCGGTGTCCATGTGAAGAACGTCGTGGGCATCGCCCCGACCCCTGACGGGGGCGGCTACTGGATGGTCGGATCCGACGGTGGGGTCTTCTCCTTCGGTGACGCCACCTACGGCGGTTCCCTGCCGGGCTTGGGCGTCCACGTCAACAACATCAAGGGCATCGTGGCCACTCCCGACGGGGGCGGCTACTGGTTGGTGGCATCGGACGGCGGGGTCTTCGCCTTCGGTGACGCCACCTATGTCGGCTCGGTGCCCGGTGTCGGAGTCCACGTGAAGAACATCGTGGGCCTCACCCCGACCGCGGACGGAGCGGGCTACTGGCTCTTCGGCTCCGACGGCGGGGTCTTCTCCTTCGGTGACGCCACCTACGGCGGCTCGGTCCCCGGTGTCGGCGCCAAGGTCACCAACATCGTGGGGGGCTCGAGCACCTGAGGTCCTGACCCGGGATCACCCCACACCACACGGGACTGCGCGCTCCCGCCTCTGACGACCGTGTCGGGGGCGGGGGCGTTCCCGTGTCCGGGGAGATCAGCTCAGCGCTTGATGTTCCAGATGAAGCTGATGGCCGCGGCGTCGACCGAGTCGGTCACCTTCACCGTCACGTGCTTCTTGCCCCGCGCCGTCGCCCTGCCCGAGATCACGCCCGACACGGCGTTGATCGACAGGCCGCCGGGGAGACCGGTGGCGCTGTATCTCAGGGTCTCGGTCGGTGACGCGTCGGTGGCACGGACACCCAGGCTCACTGCCGTGCCCAGCGACGTCGTCTGCTTGCCGGGATTGGTCACCGCGATGGGCGTCCAGCACGTCGTCGGACCCGAGAAGATGGGCGCCGTCGTCACGGGCAGGTCCCCGGGTGGGTCGACGATGATGGTGGGGTTGGCGGGGTCGGAGATCGAGTCGGCTCGGGTCCAGGTGCTCTCGCACTTCCGCAGGGCCTTCTTCTCCGGAGACTTCTTGGAGTTGGCGTCGCCGCCCGCCCACATGTCGAACCGGTAGAGGTGGGACCGGGCCCAGTCGGCGTCGCATTCCGAGCACTCGTCCTCGTGGATGAAGTACCGCTTCATGTAGGGGACGTAGATGACCTGGCACCAACCCAGCTCGCTCACGTCGGTGGCGAAGGTGACGGGGTTGGAGAACGTCCCCACACCTCCGGCGACATTATGGAGGCAGGGATGGGCGATGACCGGGCCCGGCGGGGAGTTGTCGGCCCAGCCGTAGAGGGTCATGAAGGCCTGGACGTTGGTGGGACTGGCGTTCGCGGCGGTTGGTGCACCGAACATGCTGAGCCCGATGGCCAGCGCGCCGAGCACGAGGAAGCTCTGAGGCGACCGCCTCCCGCGTCTCCGGGTCACAGCTCGAGCGTAACCGACCCGATCAGCCCAGAGTCGGGCCCAGGGTGGGGTTCAGTGCAGCGGTGACCAGCTGCTCGTTCTGAGGAGCTTGCTCTCCCAGGAGTCGCGGTAGGCCAGGGCGTCGTGCATGAACTGACCGGGCTGGCGATGGGCGGGGTCGGTGTCGTGCGTGAGGAGGTGCATGAGGACCTGGTCGTTCACGATCTTCTGCATCAGGATCGCCTCCTTGCGCAGTCCCGCGCCGAAGGCGACCTGGAAGACGGCCTGGATGTCGAGGAGATTGGCGGCCCGCTCCTTCATGGGCCCGTAGTAGCCCGTCCCCCAGAACTCGACGTAGTCGTCGATCGGAGCATGGGGATGGCCGGTGTCCTCCATGTAGAGCGAGAGGTCGTGGGTGTCACCGTCGGTGGGCACCGTGGCCAGGTCGAGGTCGGCCATCGGCGACCAGTGGACCCCGAAGAGAAGTTTCCCGGTCACGCCGTGGCGGAGCTCGTCGACATTCCGGGCCCACTCCTTCAAGTCCCCGCGCTGGATCCGCCGGGCCAGGTCTTCCCACGCCGCGCCGTCTTGGAGGGCGGTGATGGTCACGACGTTGTAGGCGGGGCCGCTCCCATGGGCGTGGTGACAGAACCAGAGCAACCGGGCGTCAGCAGATTTGGCCAGGTTCGGCATCCACTCGTCGCGAAAGGCGGCTTCGAATTCCTCCTCGGCCGCCCCTTTGACCTGATGAACTTCGTGGAGAAAGAGCATGGGTGGTGACTGTAGGACCTTCCTAGGGCGTCCGCCCTGGCGGCGAGCGAGATACCGGGCACCGTCACCATGCCTCTCGGCCCGTTGACCCTTTCATCCCGGGTGCCGGGATGCCGTCGGGCTCACCACCTTTGGAAGTCTCGGGAGTCCGGCGTCTGGGACTCGAGAGTGTGAGGAGGGATCGCCGATGTCGATGACGACCGTGGCAAGCGGATGTCGACATGGCCATGGTCGACCTCACCGTCGCCATCCATCTCCGTGGGGTCTTCCTCGGCCGTCCGGGCCGCCGCCCGTGTCATGAAGCCTCAGGGGCACGGCAGCATCATCAACACCTCGAGTATTTGCCGGTCTCGCCGCCAATTACGCAGGCCACGAGTACAGCGCCTGTAAGGCGGCCATCGCCCATCTGACGCACGAGCGGGGTGAAGCGTTCCCGGCTCGAAGGGGGATCAGCGCGACAGGAGCGGTGCCACCTCCTCGCCGAAGCCGGCAATCTGGTCACAGAGCTCTTCCAGCGAACGGCTGGGAAACCGCATCTGGATGTGCGACACCCCCATGTCGATCAGCTCGGCCAGGTTCTCGGCGATGCGCTCGGGGCTTCCTGACACCGTCCCCCGGGGTAGCTCACGATCGGGCTCCCCGACGTGGAAGACCCCGGCCAAGGCGCCGATCTCGATGGGTGCTCCCCCGCGCAGGTCCTGGCGCAGCTCCTTGAGCTGGGCCACCTGGTCGCGCATGTCGCTGCGACGCACGGTCTGGGGGAGCCAGCCGTCGCCGCGCTGCGCGGCCCGGCGCAACGCGGCCCGAGACGACCCCCCCACCCAGATCGGAGGCCTCGGCTGCTGGACGGGCCGGGGCGAGACGCTGAGATCGGTCGCCGGCCAGCGCGGGCCGGCCAGGGTCGGGTACTCATCGGTGAGCGCGACCGCGATGGCGTCGATGGCCTCGTCGAGCCCGCCACCGCGCTCGTCGAAGGGCGGCCCAAAGAGGTCGAACTCCTCGTTGACGTGTCCTGCGCCCACGCCGATGATCACCCGTCCACCCGACAACACGTCGAGGGTGGAGAACTCCTTGGCGGCCCGCAAAGGGTGACGCTGGGCCGCGATGTAGACGTGACTCATGAGCCGGATCCGGGTGGTGATCCCGGCCAACCATCCCAGTGTGGCGATGGTGTCGAACCACGTCGTGCTCATGGCCTCCGCCAACCGGCGCGGGATGGCGGTGTGGTCGCACACCGCCACGTAGAAGAACCCGCTCTCCTCGGCCACCCTCGCCACCCGGGCGAGCTCGGCGGGGCCGGATGCAAGCTCCCAGTCCTCCACATAGATCGAGGACTGGGACTGGATCGGCAGCTGGATGCCGAAGACGACCTGCCCGTCGGGGATGATCTGCACCGGCGCCGGGCGCGTGGGCTCTGTCACTGCGGTCACGAACCGTCTCCTCTGTCGCTGTCGATCAGTAGCGCTGCGCCACGAGCTCGGCCAGCGCGTCGGTCCCCTCGAGCTCGCCGGCGAGCACCCGGGCCCGCATGAGATAGAGATGGGCGGGCACCTCCCAGGTGAACCCCATCCCCCCGTGGACCTGGATGCACGCCTTG
The DNA here is from genome assembly GCA_035532735.1 of Acidimicrobiales bacterium. GTDB lineage: Bacteria > Actinomycetota > Acidimicrobiia > Acidimicrobiales > UBA8190 > Chersky-840. The sequence goes on from DATKQM010000057.1 coordinate 26,312, forward strand.
CCGTTGGCCATGGCCGCCTCGACCGCCAACAACCCCGCTCCGGCGGCGGCGCGCACGGCGTCGCCGACATCGGGCTGGTCGATCGTCACCGCGGCGGCATGCACGGCGGCCCGAGCCACCTCCGACCGCACCAGCATGTCGGCACACAGGTGCTTCACGGCCTGGAACGACCCGATGGCCTTGCCGAATTGCTGTCGTTCTTTGGCATACCCGACGGCCAGGTCCACGGTGGCCCCGGCCAGACCGACGAGGAGGGCGCCCCCGAGGACCGAAGCGTCTCGCCACCACGTGGCGGTGTCATCGGGGCCGCCCACGGCGTCGCCGACAGGCAGATGGTCGACGCGCCACAACGGGGTGAGGGGGTCGAGCGAACGGTCCACGGCCACGGCGTCGAGGCTGGCCGGGTCGACGAGGGCCAGGCCGTCCTCCCCCACCACCACCAGCGCGTCCAGTGAACCGAGATGCTCGATGACCACCGGAGACGTCGCATCGGCCCGGGGCCTCGACACCGCACCCACCATGACCTTGCCGTCCGCGGCGCCCTCGACCAATCCCGCCGCGAGGTGCGAGGCGAGGATCGGTCCCGGCACGAGCGCCCGGCCGAGCTCCTCGAACACGACCGCGGCGGCCGCCGTCCCGAGGTTGAGCCCTCCGGCCTCTTCGGCCAACCGCAACGAGAACACCCCGGCCTCGGCGAGCTCGGACCACCCCGACGCGTCGATGACGACCCGCTCGCCCTCGGCGGCCCGGATCCGCTCCAAGGGGAACCGGCCCGCGCACAACCGACGCATCCCGTCGGCCAGGGCGACCTCGTCCTCGGACAGCTCGAAGTCCATGGCCCCTCTACCCCTTGGGTAGGCCGAGAATCCGCTCGGCGATGATGTTGCGCTGGATCTGCGATGTCCCCGCCGCGATGGTCCGCGAAAGGCTGTGCACCCAGGTGCTCACGATCTCGAGGTTCCCGACCGGACCCTCGACCGCACCGGGAATGTCGCCGAACACCAACCCCGCCGAGCCGGCCAGGTCCATGCCGAGATCGGCGATGCGCTGGCGCAGCTCCGACAGGGCCAGCTTGTAGACACTGCCGCCGATCCCGGGCACGCCCGTGCGCGCCGCCTGGGACACGTTGCGCCGGGCCAGCGCCCACAGCGCATCGAGCTCGGCACCGAGATGTCCGACCCGACGACGCACCGACGCCTCGGCCCACGCACCGTTGCTCTGCGCGATGGTTCGCAACCCCCGCAGCAATTCCATGGACTGGAGCACTTCGCCGACGAAGGCGGTGCCACGCTCGAAGCTCAGCGTCGTCATGGTGACCCGCCAGCCGTCGTTGTCGTTGCCGACACGGTTGGCGACAGGGACGCGCACCGCGTCGAGGAACAACTCGCCGAATTCGGTGGACCCCGCGATCGTCCGCAGCGGTCGGAAGTCGATGCCGGGACGGTCCATGGGCAGGATCAACCAGGTGATGCCCCGGTGACGGCTGTCCTCGGGCCCGGTCCGCACGAGCAGTTCGCAGAAGTCCGCCACCTCGGCGTGTGACGTCCAGATCTTCTGTCCGGTGACGACGTACTCGTCCCCGTCGCGCTCGGCCCGGGTGCGAAGCGACGCCAGGTCGCTCCCGGCCCCGGGCTCGGAGAACCCCTGGCACCACACCTCGTCGCCCCGGAGGATGGGCGGGAGGAACCGGGCCCGTTGCTCGGGGGTGCCCTCCACGATCACCGTCGGCCCGGCATGGAGCAGGCCGACGAAGTTCACCCCGACATAAGGGGCGTGGGCTCGCTCGAGTTCCTCGAGGTAGATGAGCTGTTCGACCGGGCTCGCACCTCGGCCACCTCCTTCGACGGGCCAGTCGATGCCCGCGTACCCGGCGTCGAAGAGCATCCGCTGCCACGTCGTGTCGTAGAGGCGCCGTCCCGGCCAATCGAGGTGCGACGGCTTCGGAGGCAGCGTTGGCAAGACCTCGGCCAGCCACTCCCGTAGCCTGGAGCGAAAGGACTCCTCGCTCTCGGAGTAGCGCAGGTCCACGCGTGAGACCTACGGAGCCAAGTAGTCGAGCCCGAAGAGCCGGATGGCGTTGCCCCGGACGATCTTGCGGCGCGTGTCATCGTCGAGATGCGCCATCTGGCGCTCGGCGATCTCCTTGGTGTGAGGCCAGGTGGAGTCCGAGTGTGGGTAGTCGGACTCGTAGGTGATGTTGTCGGCACCGATCTCCTCGACCGAGCGCAGGCCGTGCGCGTCGTCGAAGAAGCAGCCGTAGACCTGGCGGCGGAAATACGTCGACGGTGGCTCGGGCACCTTGTCGGCCACCCCGCCCCAACCCCGGTTCTCCTCCCAGACCTTGTCGGCCCGCTCGAGGATGTAGGGGATCCAGCCGATCTGGCCTTCGGAATAGGCGAGCATCAACGTCGGGAACCGCACCAGCACACCGGAGAACAAGAAGTCCACCAACGAGAACGTGGCGTTGGTGTGCGTGAGCGTCGACCCCACCGCGGGCGGGGCGTCGGCAGAAGTCGAGGGCATCTTCGACGACGAGCCGATGTGCATGTTGATCACGGTCTTGGTCTCGGCACAGGCCTCGAAGAACGGGTCCCAGTAATTGTCGGGGTCGTGCACCGACGGCAGCCCCAAGAACGGTGGGATCTCGCTGAAGCACACGGCCTTCACCCCACGAGCCGCGTTCCGCCGCACCTCGACCGCGGCCAGCTTGGCGTCCCACAAGGGGATGAGGCACAGCGGGATCAGCCGGCCGGCCGACTCCGCACACCACTCGTCGACCATCCAGTCGTTGTAGGCCTCGACACACAGCAGAGCGAGGTCCTTGTCGGCGGCCTCGGTGAAGGTCTGTCCGCAAAAGCGGGGGAAGGTCGGGAAGCACAGCGACGCCTCGAGATGGTTGATATCCATGTCCTCGAGCCGAGGCTTGACCTGGTACGCACCCGGACGCATGTCGTCGTAGGTGACTCCGGTGATCGTCACTTCATCGCGCGGCACACCAACAGCCGCGTCGAGCCGCAGGAGGGGTCGACGGAGCTCTTCGTAGTACCACCAGTCGGTGGGGACACCTTCGGTGCCGGGCTGCACGGTGAGCTTGCCGCCCACGAAGGTGATCTCACCCATCGGAGCCCGGACGATGCGGGGGCCGACGTCCTGGTACTTGGCGGGAAGGCGGTCGGTCCAGACGTTGGCGGGCTCCACGACATGGTCGTCGACAGAAATGATCAACGGCAGTTCGCCCACCCGAGCGAGCATAGCCACCGATCTGACGGCGTGTCAGTTTGCGCGTACCAGGAACCTCACGTGGTGAGACCGCCGGTACCCTGAGTTCGATGTGCCTGCTGGTGGTGGTGTCGCGCCTGGACCCCGACGCACCGCTGCTCATCGGCGCCAACCGCGACGAACAGCTCGCCCGACGCGCCACCGCCATGACCGTCCTGGCTGCGTCGCGACCACGCATCATCGGCGGACGCGACGAAGAAGCGGGTGGCACGTGGTTGGCGGTCAACGAACACGGCGTCGCGGCGGGGCTCACCAACCGTCCTTCCCCCGACCGACGCGACCCCACCAAACGGTCGCGCGGGGAGCTCCCGTTGGCGCTCGCCGCACATCGCCACGCGACGTCGGCGGTGGACGAGTTCATCACCCGGTTTCGTCCCGCTGACTTCAACCCGGCGTGGCTTCTCGTGGGGGACCCGACGTCGCTCTACTCACTGGACATGACCGGCGCTGACACCGACCAGGTTCTGGTCGAGACCCTGGACCCGGGCATCTACATCCTGGAGAACAATCCCCTCCACGCGGCGTCGTCGAAAGCGGACCATGTACGGGGGCTCCTCGGGAACGCCAGCGCGCTCAGAGGTGACGATCTGATCGACCGGGTCCGGACCGTGCTCGCCGACCACAGCGTGCCCGACACCGGGTTGCCCGACACCGGGTTGCCCGACAGTGCGCGAGGGCCAGACGACGGTGCCGGTACCGGGCGGGTTCGGCCGCCCGAGACGCTGGCGGCCTGTGTCCACACCGACGCCTACGGCACCCGCTCGTCGACGCTCGTGAGTGTTCCGTCCGGCGTCGGGCCCGGATGCTCACCGCGGGTCTTCGTGGCCGACGGCCACCCCTGTACCGCACCGCTGGTCGACGTCACGGACCTCTTCAGGTCCGATCCTTCAGTCGAGTCTTGAGTGAACCGGTGCGGCTCGGTGTTATTTGGCGTCCCAGCCCTTCCGGGCCTGCTTCTGCTCGGCCTGCTTCTGGTGCTTGGCCGCCCGCTTCTCTTTGACGCTGCGGCCCGGCTTCTTCGATTCTGCGGTTGGTCGTGACTTCTCTGCCATGGCCTGCAGCCTACGACCCGAGGAGGCCCCGGGGTGTCACCGACCCGGCGGTGGCGCTACCTTCTGCCCGAGAATGAACTCTCCCCGTCCGGACCTGCGCAGTCGCCGTGAGGCGGTCGTCCGCGAGCACATGGCGTCTGAGAACGAGAGTCGATTCCACGACACCCTGGCCACATTCACTCACCCTCGCTACGAGCTCATCGGCACCGGCCAGGTCTATGACGGCACCGACGCGGTGAAGGAGTACTACGCCCGTTCCCGGTCCGTCTTCCCCGACCAGCGCAACGAAGTCCGGTCGCTGCTCAGCGCGGATGACACCGTCATCGTGGAGTTCGACCTCCTCGGGACGCACCTCGGCTCGCTCACCGGGGAGGAGCCGACCGGGAAGTCCTTCCGGTGTCCCATGGTGGCGCTCTTCGAGTTCGAGCGCGACGGCGAGGGCATCGTCTGCGAGCGCGTCTACTTCGACTCCGAGACCATCTACGGCCAGCTGCGCGCCTGAGTAATCGGGAGCCGGCCTGATCAGGGTCGGCGGGCGAGCAGGATCTCGAGCACCCGTGACCTGTGCGTCACGGCGTCACCCCAAGCCGCCGACAACGCCCAGGCCCGCTTCATCCAGAGATGGAGGTCGTGCTCCCAGGTGTAGCCGATGGCCCCGTGGACCTGGAGCGCGGTCCGGGCCGCCAAGGTGGCTGCATCCGAGGCCATGGCCTTCGCCATCGAGGCGTGCAGACTGGCGTCGCGATCGCCCTCGCTCAGCGACAACGCGGCCCGGTACACCATGGGTCGGGCGAACTCGACCCTCACCAGCGCGTCGGCGAGATGGTGCTTCACGGCCTGGAAGGAACCGATCGGCTTTCCGAACTGCACCCGGTCCTTGGCGTACTGCGCGGCCATGGCGATGAGCCGGTCCGCCACGCCCACCAACACCGCCCCGACGCCCATCGCCGCCCGGTCGCCCAGCGCGGCGAGGACCTCCTCGGCTTCGAAACCCGACACGACGAGCGTCGACGGGGACGGCTCCCATTCGACCCGGGCCAATCTCCTGGACCCGTCGAGGGCGGGGCGCGCCGTGAGCGCCACCGCGGCACCGGGCACGGCGTGGAGCTCGCCGTCGCGCTCGAGCAGGAGGAGCTCGGCCTCTTCGGCACCGGGAACCGCCGGCATCGACGACATGCCGACCGCGATCCTGACCCCGCCGTCGGCCACCCCGCTCAGCCACCGCGACCGCAACACACTGCCCTGTTGGCCCGGCGCATCGGCGAGCACCGGGACCCCAAGCACGATCGTCTCGACGAGGGGCTCGGGCAACCCGGCCCGACCGGCCTCCTCCAACAGGGCTACGGCGTCGACCAGTCCGAGACCCATCCCGCCGAACTCCTCGGGAACGGTGATCCCCACCACGCCCATCTCGGCCAGTGCCGACCAGCGCGGCCGCGACCAACCCAGGCGCGAATCCCACGCCTCGCGAATGTCCCCCGGTGTGCACTGCTTCTCGGCGAATGCCCGCAGCTGGGCCCGGAACTCGAGCTGGTTCTCGTCGAAGGCGAAATGCATGGCTCAGGATCGGGGCAACCCGAGCACCCGCTCGGCCACCACGTTGCGCTGGATCTCGTTGGTCCCGGCGTAGATCGGCCCCGCCAAGGAGAAGAGGAATCCGTCGAGCCACGCCGGGGGCCGGCCGTCGTCACCCAACAGCTCGGCCTCCTCGCCGAGCAGTGCGAGCGCCGTGCTCTGGATGGCGAGGTCGGTCTCGGACCAGAACAACTTGTTCATCGACGCCTCGGGACCCACCCCGCCCCCGTCGAGCACCCGGGTGACGGTCCAATAGGTCTGCAACCGATACGCCTCGGCGTCGATCACAGCCCGGGCCACGTCGTCACCGTGACGGCCGGCCGCCACCGGGTCGGCCTCTGCCCGGTCGCGGTACAACTCGACCAGCCGCGCCGCGGCCTCGGTGTAGCGCGCCGGGCTCCGCAACGACAGGCCCCGCTCGGATCCCGCCGTGGCCATGGCCACCTTCCAACCCTCACCCACGCCCCCGAGCACTCCGACGGCGGGGACCTCGACGTCCTCGAAGAACACCTCGGCGAAGCCCGTCTCCCCGTCGAGCTGGGCCATGGGCCGGACCGTCACCCCGGGGCTGTCCATCCGAACCAGGAAGTAGGTGAGGCCCCGGTGCCGCTCGGCGTCGGGATCGGATCGGAACAGGCCGAAGATCCAGTCCGCGAAGGCGCCGCGCGAACACCACGTCTTCTGCCCGTTGAGGACCCACCCGTCGCCGTCGAGGGTGGCCCGGCTCCGGATGGCGGCGAGGTCGCTCCCGGCATCGGGCTCCGACCAGCCCTGGCACCAGATCTCCTGGCCCGACGCCATAGCGGGGAGATACCGCGCCTTCTGCTCGGCCGTCCCGAACTCGAAGAGGGTGGGGGCGAGGAGGAAGATCCCGTTCTGCCCGACCCGGGTGGGCGCCTGGGCCCGGTAGTACTCCTCTTCGAAGATGAGCCACTCGGCCAACCCCACCCCTCGTCCTCCGAATTCCTCGGGCCACGACACCACCGACCACCGGGCGTCGTACAAGACCCCTTCCCAGGCCCGGTGGGCCTCGAACCCCTCGGCGGTGTCGAGCGACGGGAGTGGGCCCGTCCCCCGGGAGGCGGACGGCACATTGGCCTCGAGCCAGGCCCGGGCCTCGGAGCGGAAGCGGTCCTGCTCAGCGGAGAACCGGAGGTCCATGAAACGGGAATCTGACACACCGCCAGATATTGGGCAACAATCGAAAGAGCCGGAAAGCTCGGCAGGAGGTCTCCGATGCCCAATGCCGTGATCGTCGACGCAGTCCGGACCCCGGTGGGACGGCGCAACGGCGCGTTGTCGGGCTGGCACGCCGTCGACCTCGCCGCGGCGCCGCTCAAGGCGCTGGTGGAGCGCAGCGGCCTCGACCCCGCCCTGGTGGAGGACGTCGTCATGGGTTGCACCATGACGGTGGGCGAGCAGGCCATGAACATCGGCCGCAATGCCGCGCTGGCCGCCGGGTTCCCTGACACCGTTCCCGGGACGACCGTCGACCGCCAATGCGGTTCGGCCCAGCAGGCCATCCATTTCGCGGCCCAAGCCGTCATGTCCGGTGCCATGGACATCGTCATCGGGGCCGGCGTCGAGTCGATGAGCCGGGTGCCCATCGGATCCACCACCGACCCCGGGCCCGGCGAGGCCTACGGGCCGACGGTCCACGCCCGTTTCGCCTTCATCCACCAGGGCCTGTCCGCCGAGGAGATCGCGGCCCGTTGGAAGATCGGCCGCGACGAGATGGACACCTTCGCCCTCCAGTCACACCGACGCGCCGCGCTGGCTCAAGACGAAGGCCGATTCGCCAACGAGCTCGTCCTCCTCCGCTCACCGGGCCCCGACGGCGACACCACCATCGAGGCCGACGAAGGTGTCCGTCGTGACACGACCATCGAGAAGCTCGGCAACCTGGCTCCCGCCTTCAGTGAGACCGGCTCGGTCACGGCGGGGACGTCGTCGCAGATCTCGGACGGGGCGGCTGCTGTCCTCGTGATGAGCGAGGAGCGCGCCGAGTCCTTGGGACTCCGGCCTCGCGCCCGGTTCCACACCTTCGCGGTGGCAGCCAACGATCCCGTGATCATGCTGACCGCACCCATCCCCGCCACCCGGCTCGTCCTCGAGAAGGCCAAATTGCGCCTCGAGGACATGGACGTCGTCGAGATCAACGAGGCTTTCGCCTCGGTCGTCTTGGCCTGGGAGCGCGAGCTCCATCCCGACATGACCCGGGTGAACCCCAACGGGGGTGCCATCGCCATCGGCCATCCCACAGGGTGCTCGGGGGCCCGTCTCATGTCGACCATGCTCAACGAGCTCGAGCGGACCGGGGGCCGCTACGGCCTCCAGACGATGTGCGAGGGCGGCGGCCAGGCCAACGCCACGATCATCGAGCGCCTGGGGTAGCCCGCCGGGCAGGGTCTTTCGGCCCTAATCCCTCCAGGTCCGGCTGAGCGAAGACGACATCAAGGGCGAGCACTGTCACCATCGACAGGACGCTCATGTCGGATCGCCATCGGTCCGGGCCGGGAATGAAATCGTGAATCAGGAGGCGTTCGGGTCCGATCACCCGGAGCGCACGTGGAGCCTCCGACGCGAATGGTCGCGTGCCTTCACCGTCATGCTGGTGCTCTTGCTGTTGGCCGCGTCGGCATCGATCGTAGGCGTCTGGAGACTGGTCGACGGCGTGCGCGGCACGGCGAGCCGACTCGATCGCGAATCGGTGGCGTCGTCAGCGCTGAGCACCAACGTCGTCGCCCACGAGGAGGTCGCCCACAAGATCCTGAGCGACGAGACCGTGGACCGATCGGCCTTTCTCAGACAGCAACAAGCGATCTCGACCCAGTTCGAAGCCGCAGAGAGACTATTCCCGACCACCAACGGCATGAGAGCCTCCGTGATCGCCGCGCACCGATCGTGGCAGAAGGGACTCAGCACCTTCGGCTTGTGGGGACCCGCCGTCTTGGCCTTGCACGGAAACCATGCCGCGGACAACCTCATCTACGGCGCGTCCAGCGACGCCTCCGATGGGCTCCTGACAGGACTCGAGGCTCCATCGCTCGCCGCCATGAACAACGGGCTTTCCCGAGGGGTCGACCTCGAACGCATTCTCATCTCGGTCCTGGCGGGCCTGTTCGTGCTGGCATCGACAATGACGGTGTACTTCCGTCGGCGCATGGTCAAGGACCTGGTCCGTCCCGTCGCCACCATGCATCAGGGAGTCGCGCGGCTCCAAGCCGGTGACTACGACCACCGCATCGCCGTCGCCCGACGCGACGAGCTCGGTGAGCTGGCCACGGCGTTCAACGACATGGCCGGCGCCTTGCACGAGAGCCATCGGGCCCTGACCCGCCGGGCCAGCCATGACTCGCTCACCGGGCTCCCCAACCGAGATTCGTTGACCCAACGACTCGCCGCGTCGTTCAGCTCGGGTAGCGATCGCCGGGCCTCACACGAAGGCGTGCTCTTCGTGGACATCGACGACTTCAAAGACGTCAACGATTCGCTGGGCCACGACCAAGGCGACGCCCTGCTCGTCCAATTGAGTGCCCGCCTCAACGACTGCGTCCGACCCCAGGACCTCGTGGCTCGTCTCGGCGGCGACGAATTCGCCGTCGTGGTCATCGAGGACGAGGGGGAGACGACCGCCGTCGGTGTGGCCGAACGGATCCTGGATTCCCTGCGCCAACCCTTCCTGGTCAACGGAGCCCGTCTCCTCGTCTCGGTCAGCATCGGCGTGGCCCAACGCAACCCCGGGACGCTGGACGCCGCCGAGCTGCTCCGCCACGCCGACTTCGCCATGTACATGGCCAAGGGAGCAGGGAAGAGTCGCTATCAACTATTCGACGCCAAGATGCACGACAACATGCTCGACCGCTCCGCGCTCAAGGCCGATCTCGCCCGAGCCGTCCCGTCGGGTCAACTTCGCCTCGAGTACCAACCCATCATCGACCTCTTTACCAGGGACATCCTCGGGGTGGAGGCATTGGTGCGTTGGCGGCACCCCACCCTCGGCCTTCTCTTTCCCGTTGACTTCATCACCCTCGCCGAGGAGACCGGCGACATCGACGCCATCGGCAACTGGGTGCTCGAAGCAGCAACTCGACAGGTCGGCTTCTGGCGCCGAACGGTGGACCACTGTGGCCGCCTGTGGGTGGCGGTGAACCTCTCGCCCATCCAGCTCAAGAGCGACCAGAATCTGATGGCCATCCGGAACCTGCTGACGAACTGCGCCGTGCCCGCCGACAACGTCGTGCTCGAGGTCACCGAGACCTCCATCGTCGCCGACGGCGACGGAGGCGTGGCGTCGCTGGAGTCGCTCAAGCGCCTCGGTGTCCGCATCGCCATCGACGACTTCGGGACCGGGTTCTCCTCGCTGAGCACGCTGGCCAAGCTGCCCGTCGACATCTTGAAGATCGACCGGTCCTTCGTCTCGGGCCACGCCGCGGGTCCCACCCTCGCCCACATGCTCGAGGGCATTCTCGGGCTCGCCGACAGGCTCTCGCTGGCTGTGATCGCGGAAGGCATCGAGGAGCCCGACCAACTGGACCTTCTGGTCACCTTGGGCTGTTCCATGGGACAGGGATACCTCCTGTCCCGACCGATGCCCGCGCCGGCGCTCGAGGTGTTGCTGGGATCAGGGGCCCTACTGCATGTCCCTGAGCCCGCCTGAGCCCTCGACCAATCATGAGGGTCGGTGGTCGAGACCTCAGTCCGGAACGAGGACCGCTCGGGCCCTGACCTCTCCCCGCTTGAGAGCGCCCAGGGCCTCGACGGCGTCGTCGAGGGCATAGGTCTCGCAGTGGGCTCTCACCTTGCCCGCCGCCGCCAGGGCCAGGACGTCGCGCATCTGCTGGCGCGACCCGATGACCGAACCCACCAATCGTTTCTCGTCCGCGAAGGCGAGCTCGCCGACCTGGGCGTGGACTCCGAGCACGACGGTGCCGCCGGGTTTGACGGCTTCGATGGCCTGGCGCAGCACCGCGTCCGACGGCGCGAACACCACCGCCGCGTCGACACCACCGAGAGCGGCGAAGACCGAGGCGGGATCACCACCGTTGGCGTCGACGGGATGGGCTCCGAGCTCGTCGGCGAGCTGCAGATGCTCGGGGGCACGCGCCACGGCATAGACATCCGCTCCGGCCAGGGCCGCGAACTGGATGACCATGTGCCCGACACCGCCGACGCCGAAGACCGCCAGGGTGGAACCGAGATGGGGAGCCGCCTTGGTGACGGCGTTGTAGCCGGTGATGCCGGGACAGAACAGCGGTGCCGCTTCGACGTCGTCGATCGAGTCGGGCACGAGATGGGCATGGGCCGCAGTGGCCAACATGTACTCGGCGTAGCCGCCGTGCACGGTCTCACCCGTGATCTGCTTGGTGGCACACAGCTGGTCGCGCCCGGTCAGGCAGTACGCGCAATGCCCGCAGGTGGACCACAACGGTTGGACCCCGACACGGTCACCGCGGGCAATCCAGTCGACCTCGCTCCCGACTTCCACGACCCGACCGATGACCTCGTGACCGGGAATGATGGGCGTGAAGGCAGGAACGCCGTAGCGCACCCAATCGCCCTCGATCATGTGGAGGTTCGACCGGCACACCCCACACGCCACCACCCTGATCACGATCTGTCCCGGTCCGGGGTGGGGATCGGGAAGCTCCCCACGGTGCACGACGCCGCTCTCGAGAGGCCCGGGGGTATCGAGGATCATGGCGTGCACGACGACTCCTCTCGTTGGTCTGCCTGTCGAGGCCGACGCGCTCGAAGGTAGCGCGGCCCGGCGCCGCAGGGCCCGACGTCACAAGACGATGGCGGACTTGTACCCTCGTTCTGTGAGGCTTTGGCGTTGTGTGGCGACGGCGGTCGGTGCCGCCCTTCTCCTCCTGGTGGCCTGCGCCCCGTTGGCGGGTGCGGCCGCGCCCGCCCCGAAGGTTGCCGCCCACAGCACCCTCAGCGGGCATCGCTCGCCGGCTCCCGCACCAAGTCCCTGTCTCCAGAACGCCGCGCAGTGCTCCAACGCGGGCTCGCTGGTGACGACGGGTGCCACGCTCGGTTCCGCTCTGATCCTGCTCGGTGGACCGGTGATCATGCCGGCCGCGCTGTTGCGCCGTCTCCGCCGTTGGCGTGGGGCGTACGGGTTCCTCCCCTCCGGACGGTCGGCGCTGATCATGCGCCCTCCTCGCTCTCTCCCGGCATTCGCCTGAGTCTCTGACCCCCGGCGGCATTGCCGCATTTGGCATTGCCGCTGTTGGCACACGAGACAGCGCCTCACGGGCGTTTCGTCGCGGGCACTCCACCTCTCCACCCATGGTGGGTCCTGGGTCCCCGACCACCCGTGCGGACTTCGGTCAGACCAACCGACCAGCCCGATCTTTCGGCCTGTGCGCCTCGTGGCGCGCCCGCCACGCCGAGGAGAAACGACATGACCAATCGCAACGCCACCGCCCATCGTGGCGCGAGCTCCAAGCCGTCACCACGAAGCACGCCGCACCTTCCGAACCTTCCGAACCGTCCGAACCGTCCCAACCAGCCGCATCGTCCCGAAGCTCCACAGCGCTCGAGGTGGTGGAGGTGGTGGACAGCGGCTCCCATCGCCGTCGTGATCATCGTCGTGGTGGCCCTCGTCGCCATCGCGGCGGGATCGGGCCCGTCGCCGAAAGTCTCCAAGCTCAGCGCCGGGACGCAGTCGCACTCCGCCACCGGCGTGGCCCTGGGTACCGGGGCGGTCCCGGCCACGGCGTCGGTGGAGGCCTCCGTGACGTCGGTGAGCGAGGCGACGCTGCGAGCCGTCGGATCACCCGCCGGATTGGTGGGCCCCACCAAGATCGCAGGCCGACAGGCACCACTCGTCGGTGTCGACGGCAAGCCCGAGGTCTTGTACGTGGGCGCGGAGTACTGCCCGTACTGCGCCGCAGAGCGGTGGGCCATGGCCGTGGCGTTGTCACGGTTCGGTGCCTTCGCCGGGCTCGAGACCACGCGCTCGTCATCGGGTGACATCGACCCCGACACGCCCACGTTGTCGTTCTACGGCTCGACCTACACGAGCCCGGTCCTGGACTTCGTGGCGGTGGAGCTGTCGACGAACCAGGTCGTCGACGGTCAGTACCCGACGCTGCAGCGGCTCACGCCGCCCCAGGAGTCGTTGCTCAGCACCTACGACCGGTCCCCCTACACGTCGCAGCCCGGTGCCATCCCCTTCATCGACATCGACAACCGGTTCGTGATGATCGGCGCCAGCTACGACCCCGCCGTGCTCCGGGGCGCGTCCTACGGGCAGATCGCGGCGGCGCTGTCGCGACCGTCCTCGGCCATAGCCCAGGCTGTCGACGGGACCGCCAATCTCCTCGTCACCGCCATCTCCAATGCCACGGGTCTGCGACCGAACCCGTGAGGGCGGCGGCGGCGAGCGCTGGGCACGACGTCACCGACCCCCGAGTCGCTCCAAGGTGGCGTTGGCCTCGGTCACGATGGCGCCGATGAGCTCGGCCACGGTGGGGAGCTCCTCGATGAGGCCGACGACCTGCCCGGTGGGCAGCACACCCACGTCGGTTCTACCCTCGACGAGGGCCGCCTTGGTCATCATGGGCGCGTTGGCGGCCATGACCACCTGCGCCCATGACAGCTCGTTGCCCTCCTTCATGGCGCGCCCCTCGGACAACAGGGCGCGCCACGAGGTGTGGGTCTGGCGACGGAAGGCCAAGGCGTTGCGCAGGGCGCGAGGCAACGCGCCGACGCGGCCCGCGCCCTCGAGGTGGTCGACCACGTCGGTGCGGATGACGCGTTGCGGCGCCCCGTCGACCCGGGTGGTGACGACGGTGCCGGTGACGGCGGTGCCGAGGTAGATCTTCTTCACCTCGTCGGGAACGGTGCTTTCGCGGGTGAGAAGAAATCGCGTCCCCATGGCGATGCCCGCCGCCCCGTAGGCGAGAGCGGCCACGAGACCCCGGCCGCTGGAGAATCCCCCCGCCCCGATCACCGCCACACGGTCGCCGACGGCCTCACAGACCTGGGGCAGCAGCAGCGACGTCGGGACCTGGCCCGTGTGGCCACCGCCTTCCGCGCCCTGGGCGATGACACCGTGCACACCCCACTCCGCCACCTTCTCGGCGTGACGACGGGCTCCGACGGTGGGGAGCACGACTACGCCCGCGTCGCGCAGGCTGGCCACCATGTCGGGCCGCGGTGCCTGGGCGAAGCTCGCCACCTTCACCCCCGCTGCCACGAGGAGTGCGATCCGCTCGGCGGAATCGGGCGCGTCGGTGCGGAGGTTGACCCCGAACGGCGCGGTGGTGCGCGCCTTCACCTCGGCCACCGCGGCCCGCAGCTCGTCGACCGTCATCGTCGCCGAGGCCAGGATCCCGAGGCCACCGGCATTGGCGGTGGCGGCCACCAGTCGAGGGCCCGCCACCCACCCCATACCCGTCTGCACGATGGGATAGCGCACGCCCACCAGATCACAGAGGCGGGTGCGCAGCGCGGGGTGAGGGTCGGGCAACCCGGCGTCGGGCGTCAGGAGGGGATCTCCTTGTCCCGGAGCCGCGTGGGGTCGAGGATCTCGCGAATCAATTCGAGCTCGTCCGCGCTGGGCAACGGCGTGATGGGAACGGGGTCGGGAACCGCGAGCTCGAACCCGGTGGCATCGGCGACCTCGTCGATGGTCACGCCCGGATGCACGGAGCGGACCCGCATGGCGTGATCGGGGGTCTCGAAGTCGAAGGCACCGAGATTCGACACCACCAGCCGGACGTCGTGAAAGCGCGTGGCCGCCGGCCCCGCCGCCGCGGCCCGGTCGTAGCCGACGCCGCACACCATGTCGACGTGCTCGACGAAGCTGCGCGCCGTGTGGGCGGGGATCCAGTAGCTCGTGGTGTGGTTGAGGCTGTTGCCCGGCGCGCCCCGCACGCCGATCAGCTGGGCCTTGGGTCGGGCCCAGTCGCCGATGGCGCTCAGGTTCTGGTTGCCGAAGCGGTCCACCTGCGACGCCATCATCATGATGTGGCGCCGCCCCGACCACACCACGTCGAACACCCGGCGGTAGGGCATCCAGGCTTCGAGGACGAGCTCGTCGCGCTGCGACGACACCGACGGCGTGTTGGCCATCAGCGCCGCTTCTCCGTCGGTCAGGACGAGGTCGGGCGCGAAGGTGAGCCGGGCCAGCCGTGCCCCGATCTGCGGGACGGTCCCGAAGGGGCTCGCCATCACCTCGCCGTCGCCGCGCCACGCCTGGGCACACGCCACCACACACACCTCGGCCCGGGTCACCTCGAGGTCGGTCATCACGAGGCCTCGCGCACCGCGGCGTGGTACCCGGCTTCGTCGACCTGGAGATACCGGGCGTCGAAGGCCGCCCAGGCATCGGGATCGGCGGCCGCCGACGCGTAGGCCTTCTGAAACGCCTCGTCCCGGTCGTAGTCCGGAGGACACGATGTGAAGTGCGCGCCTCCGGGCACCTCGGCCACGGCGTCGGTCATAAGCCTGTTGATGGTCACGGTCTGGATGGGGCCTTCGTCGATGAGCCGGCCGGGCTCGACGACTTTCTCGGCGGTGACGAAGCGGCGGGTGGCCGCCCCGAGGAAGAGCTCGTCGAAGAACGGGTCGGGGCCGAGCATCTGGCCATTGCCATGGGTGTCGGCCCGGTTCACGTGCACGAAGGCGGCGTCGAGGGTCAACGCCGGCATGGCCACCAGCTCCTCGCCGTCGTCATAGGGCGAGCGCACGGTCCGCAGGGACGGGTTGACCCGCAGGACGTCGGATCCGAGCCCGGCGCGCGTGGGCAGGAAGGGCAGGCGTTGCGACGCTGCCAACAGACCCAGGTAGAACATGCCTTCGTCGATCTCCATGGCTTCGATGGCCCCGGCCTGGCGGGCCTTTCGGAAATGGGGGTCGAGGGCGATGGAGTCGAGGGTCACGAAGGCGTAGACGGCCTTGCGGACCCGTCCCGCCGCGCACAGCACACCCACGTCGGGGCCCCCGTAGGACACCACGGTGAGGTCGCGCACCCCGGCCCGCAAGATCGACCGCACCACCGCCATGGGCTTGCGACGCGACCCCCATCCCCCGAAGCCGATGGTCATGCCGTCTCGCAGGTCGCCGACCATGTCCTCGACCGTGGACCGCTTGTCGCTCATGTAGTGGTGTCCGCGTCGCGCTTCTCGACGAAGGCCTGACGCTGCTCGTCGGCGACGCCCGAGACGTGCAGCTCATAGGTGAAGCCCTGCTCGAAGCGGTAGCTCCGCTTCACGTCGACGGGGTCGATGCCGTTGAGCGACTCCTTGGCGCGGCGGATGATGGTGGGGCTCTTCGAGGCGATGGACTCCGCCACCTCGTAGGCGGTGTCGACCAATAGGTCCTTGGGCACCACCCGCAGCACCGATCCGTAGTGGTGGAGCTCGGCCGCGGTGGCGGGCTGGGCCGTGTAGACCATCGACCGCATCCGGTGTTGAGGGACGAGCCGGGCCAGATGGGTGGCGGCACCGAGCGCGCCCCGGTCCACCTCGGGTAGCCCGAAGGTGGCGTCCTCGGAAGCCACCACGATGTCGGCGTTCCCGGCGATGCCGATGCCTCCCCCGAGACAAAATCCCTGCACGGCGACGATGACCGGGACCTCGCAGTCATAGACCGCGGCAAAGGCGGCCGCACAACCCCGGTTCACCCCCACGAGGGCCTCGTCCCCCTTGGCCTGGATCTCCTTGATGTCCACACCCGCACAAAACCCTCGCCCCTCGGCGCGGACCACGACCACCCGGACCGACGGGATGGACCCCGCCGCCAAGACGGCGTCGGCGAACGCGAACCACGAGGCCACGTCGAGCGCGTTCACGGGTGGGACATTGATGACCACCTCGGCGGTGCCCGCTGCGCGCTCGTGTGTCTCGATACCCATGGACGGCTCCAGATCGGTTGACGACGACCCGGGGGGCCGTCGAGCCGGTCGGGCCGTGGTCAGCCGGGCCGGTCCGAGCAGGGTATTCGGTGATCCTCGCCGGGTGCGAACGGGCGCCTCAGCCCGCCGAGGCGGCACAGGGCAACTCGGAGTACCACGACGGCGGGGTGACGGCGATCGGACCGGACCACGAACCCGAATGCGCGGTCGCTTGATGGGGACGGCCCAGCAACGAGATGACAGGGAGAATCCGCTTCGCCAGCCACTCCCCCCCGGCCACGGTGAAGTGGACGCCGTCGCCACACCGGGCCTGGATGCCGTCGACGGTGACGGAGTAGTGCCCACCCGGCGACAGCCACGCGCCGGCGTCGATCACCGTCACGTTGCCGGTCCCCGAGATGCCCGAGAACAGCCCGCTCTTGGGTCGTGCCGATGGCGTCGAATACCCCGAGCGCGATGAGGGGCCCTCGGCGTCGGCCATCGACTGGATGATCTGGTTGTCGGTTGTCACACGGGCGGGATCGTCCTCGGGCCAGGGCAAGCCGCTGGGTTGCATGCCGGTGTCATAGAAGGGAGACGTCAGCAAGACGACGTGGGCCCCGCGTGAGCCGAGGACATTGACGGCCTGGCGGAATCGGCTGGTGAGATAGGAGTCGAAGAGGGGCTCGCCGATGTTGGTCCAGTTCGAGTCGACCTCCTGGTTCAAGACGTCGCTGCGGGCCATGTAGATCACGACATCGGGATTGAACTGGTCCACCCAGGCTCGCCATTGCGCCAACAAGGCGGCGGGATCGCCGTTGACACAGGGCTTCCCGGGAGGGTCGGTGAACCACAACACCTTGACCAATTGGTCCATCGACACCGAGCAACCCGGGCTGCCTTCGTTCACGGCCACCACGCCGTACTGCGACATCACCTGTCCGAGCCCGACCCCGAGCGTGCCCGCCACCGAGTCCCCCACGAGGAGCACCTTCACGGGCTCGGGGTCCGTGGTGGTGGTCCTCGACGTCGCGACAGATCCCGACGTCGAGGCTGTCACCGAAGCGGCGGCCACGTCGCTCACTCCCACCGTGGCCAGGAACGTGGTGAGCACGGCCAAGCTGGCGGCGACGGGCATGGCCAGCGGCGCCCACCATCTCGGGAGGTGACCCCGGCGGATGGGCAACTCGACGAGATAGGCCGAGGCGGTCGCCATCGAGATGATGGCCACGAGCCGCACCCCGAGCAGGGGATAGCCCTGGAGGTGGGTGCGGGTGCTCGAGAACACGAGGACGAGCGGCCAGTACCAGAGGTACATCCCGTACGAGATGCGGCCCACGTAGCGAAGCGGTGAGAGGCACAAGACCGCGGCGAGGCGGCCGGCGGGGAGGTTGGCGACACAGGCGATGATCCCGGCGGTGCACAGCGCGGCGACGAAGAACCCACCTCGGAACACCACCAGCGAGTTGGCTTGGACGAGCGACCACAACAGGGCGGTTCCCACCACACCGGTGAGGCCCCAAACCCACACCGCGGCGCGCGCCCGGCGCGAGCGGGCCGGTCCCCACAACACCGAGCCGATGGCCAATGCGGCACCGACCAGGATGGCCTGAGCCCGGGTGTCACTGGCGTAGAAGCTGCGGGTGGTGTCGCCCCCGGCCTGGGTGAGCACCGCCATCCACACCGCCGAGGAGAGCGCCCCGGTGACGGCGATGGCGAAGAGCACGTGGAGACGGCGGCGGTGACCGGGCCCGGTCAGACCCGCACCCTCGTGACCGACGGCGCCTCGCCACGGTCGACGAAGCTTGCAGACGGCCAGGACCACGATCGGCCACACCAGGTAGAACTGCTCCTCGATGGCCAGGGACCAGGTGTGGAGCAGGGGCGAGGCCTTGCCCGCAGCCAGGAAGTAATTGGTGTGATCGGCGATGAAGTGCCAGTTGGCCAGATAGAAGACCGTCGCCAACGTGTCGCCCCGCAACGAGGGACTGTCGAAGATCTGCGGCCACAGCGCCGCCCCCGCACCTACCGCGGTGAGCATCAGGAACAGGGCGGGAAGCAGGCGCCGGGCCCGACGGGACCAGAACCGGCCCAGTGAGATGCCGTCGCTCTGGCGCCATTCGGCGACCAGCAACGACGTGATGAGGTAGCCCGACAAGGCGAAGAAGACGTCGACGCTCAAAAAGCCGCCCGGGATGGTCGCCACGGTGTGGGTGGCGATGACCGCCACGACGGCGACGCCTCGGATGCCGTCGAGGGCGGGCAGGTACTCCAACGAGACCGGTGACGCAGGACGCGTCCTCGCTCTCATGGCACCTCCGCCATCCCCCCCGAAGGACGCCCCCCGACGTCCTTACCCCTCCTGCGAGTCTCCATGCTGGGCCTTCGAAGCGTCAAGGGGTCCCCCGCCGCACCACCGGACAGCGCCATCCAAAGCGGCTGTCGGCCAGGGCGTTGGCTAGGTTCTGGGCGTGAGCGAGGGTATCGACACCGGGCCGATCGACGTCACCGGCCCACTCGACTTCACGGGCAGGGTCGTCATCGTCACCGGTGGAGGGCGAGGAGTGGGACGGGGCATCACCGAGGCCTTCCTCGAGGCCGGCGCCGACGTGGCCATCTGCGGGCGAAAGGAGCCGGCCGTCGACGAACTGCCCGAGGGCAACGGCCAGAGGGCGGTGTTCTTCACCGCCGATGTGCGCGACGCCGAGCAAGCCGGATCGGTCATCCAGGCCACCGCGGATCGGTTCGGGCGCGTCGACGTGCTCGTGAACAACGCCGGGGGCTCCCCGGCGGTGCCCGCCGCGGACGCCTCGCCGCGTTTCGTGTCGCAGGTGATCGCGCTCAACCTGCTGGCCCCCATGTACTGCGCCCAGGCCGCCCATGCCATCATGCACGGCGCAGGTGGAGGCGGCAGGGGCGGGTCGATCATCAATATCGGGAGCGTGTCGGGATTGCGGCCGTCACCGGGGACCGCCGCCTACGGCGCGGCGAAGGCAGGGCTCATCAACCTGACGCGGACATTGGCGGTCGAGTGGGCGCCCACGGTGCGGGTCAATTGCATCGTGGCGGGGATGATCGCCACCGAGGCGGCCGAAGACCACTACGGAGGGGCCGCCGGGCTCGCCGCGGTGGCGGCCACGGTTCCCCTGGGCCGGATGGGCACCCCTGACGACGTGGCCGGGGCGTGCCTGTTCCTGGCCTCGCCGCTGGCGTCGTATGTGTCAGGGGCGGCGCTCGAGGTGCACGGCGGAGGCGAGGGCCCGGCCTTCCTGACCGCACTGCAGGGTGCCTGAGGAAGGCCGACGAGGGGCATGAAGTGGAGCGGCGCGCTCCCGACGTGCTCTGATAGCCCCCCGTGAAACTCGCCGTCCCTACCGAAACGCGCACCGGCGAGCACCGGGTGGCCATCATTCCCGATGTGGCCGGTCGCCTGGCCGGCACCGGCGTCGAGGTCGTCGTGCAGGAAGGCGCGGGAGTCGACGCGCATTTCCCCGACGCCGCCTACGCGGAGAAGGGCGCCACCCTGCGGCCCAGTGCGGCCGAGGCCATCGCCGGAGCGGATCTCGTGGCCAAGGTGCAGGCACCGACGCCCGAAGAGGTGGCGAAGCTCCCCGAGGGGATCTCCGTGGTCAGCTTCTTCCAACCCGGCGCGCAGCTCGACACGGTCCGGGCCCTCGTGCAGCGCAAGGCCACGGCGTTCAGCCTCGACCTGGTGCCGCGGATCAGCCGGGCCCAGTCGATGGACGCACTGTCGTCGCAGGCGACGGTGTCGGGGTATCTCTCGGCGCTGGCCGCGGCGGAGCGGCTGCCGAAGTTCTTCCCCATGTTCATGACCGCGGCGGGCACCATCCCGCCCGCCAAGGTCCTCGTGCTCGGCGCCGGGGTGGCCGGGCTCCAGGCCATCGCCACCGCCCGTCGGCTCGGGGCCCAGGTGCGGGCCTATGACGTCCGGGCCGCGGCCAAAGAAGAGGTGCAGTCCCTGGGCGCCAATTTCGTGGAGCTCGAGCTCGAGTCCCAAGAGGGTGCGGGTGGCTATGCCCGGGTGCAGTCCGAGGAGTTCCTCGGCCGCCAGCGTGAGCTGATCAGCAACGAGGTCGCCGCCGCCGACGTGGTCATCACCACTGCGGCCGTCCCGGGACGCCAGGCGCCGGTCCTCGTGACCACGGCCATGGTCGAGCGGATGGTCGAGGGTTCGGTCATCGTCGACATGGCGGCCGACAGCGGCGGCAACTGCGAGCTCTCCGAGCCCGGCAAGGACCTCGTCCACCACGGCGTGGTGGTGTGCGGTCTCTCCAACCCGCCCTCGGCCATGCCCACCCACGCCAGCTTCCTCTACTCGCGCAACGTGGCCAACTTCCTGGCTCTCATCGTCGTGGACGGGGCAATGCAGCCCGACTTCGACGACGAGATCGTGGCGGGGAGCTGCGTGGTCCGGGCCGGCGAGGTCGTCCACGGGCCTACCGCCGAGCTCCTGGCCGGAAAGGAGTCGTCACCGTGATCGCCGCCGATCCCGGCCTCATGACCTTCATCACGGTGTTCGTCCTGGCCGGTTTCGTGGGCTACGAGGTCGTCTCCAAGGTGCCGAGCATCCTCCACACCCCGCTCATGTCGGGGAGCAACGCCATCCACGGCATCATCCTCGTCGGCACCATGCTCGTGCTCGGCCAGGCCCACGGTCCCGCCCAGTTGACCCTCGGGTTCCTGGCTGTCGTGCTTGCCACCTTGAACGTCGTGGGCGGCTTCGTCGTCACCGATCGGATGCTGCACATGTTCAAGCCCAAGCCTGATCGCAAGCCCGCCGCTGACGTTGCCGGCGACGCCGGTGACAAGAAGGGCGGCGCAAGCTCCGGGACGGGGACGCCGTCGTGAGTCGGGCCACGGCCACCGACCTCGTCTACCTGGTCGCCATCGTCGGGTTCATCCTGGCCCTCAAGGGTCTGAGCTCGCCCAAGCACGCCCGGCTCGGGAACCTCGTCGGCGCGGGCGGGATGCTCGTGGCCGTGGCGTGGACCTTCTCGCTGCCGGTGGTGTATTCGCACACCCGGAATCTCGTCCTCATCATCATCGCCATCGCCATCGGAGCCGTCATCGGCATCCCCGCCGCTCGTCTCGTGAAGATGACGGCCATGCCACAGATGGTGGCCATCTTCAACGGCGTGGGGGGTGGGGCCGCCGCGCTGGTGTCGGTCACCGAGTTCATCTCGGTGCCGGGCAAGTCGCTGGCGATCTACAAGATCTGCGAGATCCTCTTCGGCGTGCTGGTGGGCTCGGTCTCCCTGGCCGGAAGCGCCATCGCCTTCGCCAAGCTCCAGGAGCTGATGACGGGCCGGCCCATCACCTACCCCGCCCAGCAGCCCATCAACGCCGCCATCGGGCTCGCCATCGTCGTCTTGCTGGTCGTCACCGTGGTCACCGCCAGCACCACCGTGCTCGTCATCGTGTTGGTCCTGTCCCTCGGCCTGGGTGCGATCTTCGTGTTGCCCATCGGCGGGGCCGACACCCCCGTGCTCATCTCGTTGTTGAACGCCTTCACGGGATTGGCCGTGGCCGCGTCGGGATTCACCCTCAACTCCACGTTGCTCATCGTGGCCGGGACGTTGGTGGGAGCCTCGGGCACGTTGCTCACCAGGATGATGAGCCAGGCCATGGGGCGGTCGCTTCCCAACATCTTGTTCAGCGCCTTCGGCTCGGTGGTCACCGCGTCGGGTGAGGGCCCCGATGCCGAGGGACGGTCGGTGCGGGCCGGGACAGCGGATGACATCGGGGTGCTCCTCGCCTATGCCCGGAAGGTGGCCATCATTCCCGGCTACGGCCTGGCTGTGGCCCAGGCCCAGCACACGGCGCGGGAGCTCGCCGACGCCTTGGCGGCGCGCGGGGTCGAGGTCTACTACGCCATCCATCCCGTGGCGGGCCGGATGCCCGGGCACATGAACGTCCTCCTGGCCGAGGCGAACGTCCCCTACGACCAGCTCGAGGAGATGGACGACGCCAACCAGGACATGGCCACCACCGACGTGGCACTGGTGGTGGGGGCGAACGACACCGTGAACCCGGCTGCGAAGAACACGCCGGGCAGTCCCATCTTCGGCATGCCCATCATCAACGCGGACCAGGCCACGAACATCGTCTTCCTCAAGCGGTCCATGCGACCGGGTTTCGCCGGCATCGACAACGAGCTGCTGTATGACCCGAAGACCACCATGCTCTTCGGAGACGCCAAGGACTCGTTGTCGAAGTTGGTCGCCGCGGTCAAGGCCGCCTGACGGCTCAGCCCGCGTTCGCCCGTTGAGCCAGTGACGGGCCGCCCTGGTAGAGCTGGGCGAAGACCAAGAGCCCCTGGCTCGTCTGCCGGGCCGACGAGACCACGACTTCAATATGGGCGTGGCCGACGAGATGTGACGCGTCGTTGACCACCACCATGTCGCCCTCGGGGAGGTATCCGACGGCCTGGCGCGGTTGGCGACCCTCCTTGACGAGGTCCACCACCAGGCGCTCGCCTGTGGGGTGGTCCGGTGAGAGCTCGGCGGCGAGATGACGGAGGTCGACCACGTCGATGTCCTGGGCCGAGGCGCGCGACGCCAACTCGGTCGAGCAGGTGCCCAGGCGGACATGGAGGCGATGGGCGAGGGCCAGGGCGCGGTCTCCGCTGTCGTCGAGCTCAGGGACTTCGTCTTCGTTCATCCACACCTGGACGCCGGCGGCCTGGAGGGCCTCGATCGCCTCGAGGCCGCGATGGGCCCGACGCGACGACACCGGGTCGGGACCCTGGGTCAGGGCACGGACTTCGTCGACGACGAACCGGGGCAGGACCACACCGCCGGCGAGGAGCCCGGCACGGCCGAGGACCATGAGGTACCGGTCCATCACCGCCGAGCTGTCCACCAGCAAGGCGGTGCCCGGTGGTGGCACCGCAGGACGGTCGAGGAGATGGGACATCCCCGCCGCCCGGACGATCTCCTGGCCCTTGGCCACGCCGATGCGGACCCCCGCCGCGCAGAGGACCCAGGCGAAGGCGGACACGAGGGGGTAGTCGATGCTCGAGTGGACGAGGGCCACCACGGGGAGGCCGGCCACGAGCCCGAGGAGCAGCCCCGTCGTCCCCACCACCGAGCCGGCGAAGACCGAGCTGGCCGGCATGGTGCGGAGCGAGAAGACGGCGCCGCGCAGGCCGCGGTCGATGAGCCGTCCGATGATCCCGCCGAGGAGATACGACGCCAGCGCGCCCAGGGTGATACCCACGACCGGCGCGGTCGTGTTGCGGCCGATTTCGTTCCCGACCGTGAGACCGCCGATGGTCCCGGCGATCACCAGAAGAAGTCTGAAGACTTCGACGAAGATCACGCTCTGTCGCCTCACTCTCACGTACTGCCAAAGCAATCCCAGGCTACCCAACCGACAAGGGACTTCAGTGTGCACTCGCGCTGCCGAGACGGTCTTTTTTGGGGGGGGAATCGCCCTGCTCATCACAGGGTCAAGTGAAAACACTCGGTTTGTGACGCAGAGAGGAGGGAACTCGACCACAGAGTGCGACGACAGACCTTGCGACGACCCAAACCCAACAAACACACATTTCTCGTGGCGACCCCTGTGGGGCGCAGCGCGCCTGTCCGCGTACCATTGCGAAGTGGAGACGTGGAGAGATCGCCGACGATGAGGGTCTTCATCGCGGGCGCCAGCGGTGTCCTCGGTCGACGGGTCGTGGCGCTGCTCGTCGGAGCTGGGCACGACGTGAGCGGAGTGGCCCGCAGCGACGGGCGGGCCATCCTGCTCGAAGGTCTCGGCGCCACCCCGATACGTGTGGAGTTGTTCGACGCCGACGCCATGACAAGGGCGGTGGCAGGACACGACGTCGTGTGCAACCTGGCCACCCACATCCCTCCCACCTTCAAGGCGACCCGTCCCGGGGCGTGGGTCGAGAACGACCGGATCCGGAACGAGGCGTCACGAATCCTGGCCGACGCCTCGTTGGCGGGCGAGGTACCGCGCTACGTCCAGGAGTCGATTGCCTTTCTCTATCGCGATGGAGGACCTCACTGGCTCGACGAGTCCTCCCCGATCGACCCCGTGGCGGGACTCCGTTCGGCCACGGTGGCGGAGTCCAGCGCAGCCCGGGTGACCGCGAGCGGTGCCATCGGCGTCACGCTCCGGTTCGGGGCCTTCTACGGGCCTGACAGCGAATCGAGCCTCGCCATGATCAAACTGGCCAAGAGACGCATCGCCCTCAACGCGGGCCCCGACCGTTACGTGTCATCGATCACGACCGACGACGCCGCCGCCGCCGTGGTGGCGGCGGCATCGGCGCCGGCCGGGCTGTACAACATCGGAGACGACGACCCGGTCACCTGCCGCGAGTACTTCGCCGCGCTGGCGGGCGCACTCGGAGTTCGGCCACCGTTCATCGCTCCGGCCGGTCTGGCCAAGCTCGGGGGGGCCATGGTCGCGGCGGTGACGCGGTCCCAACGCGTCTCCAACGGCGCCTTCGTCGAGGCCACCGGGTGGAGACCCGTGCAGCCGAGTGTGCGCGAGGGTTGGCCGGTGGTCGCCGCCGCGGCGGCGACCTGACAATCACGACAGAGCGACAACGCCCGGAGAAACACGAGAAACGAAAAACGAGAGACACAGTCAACACACAGAAACGTCACGCGGCAGGTCGGAAAGGGGGGTGTGTCGAATCGCCGACGCACTTCAGATTCGCTTCGTTCCGGCCGACAATTTGACTGTGGCGCGAACCGAGCAGCACGATGCTCGTGCGCTTGTCTCGTTGAACCGCTCTCACAAGATGTCACCGCAGGGGTTGCCACGGACACGACGATCCCGAGCCCGCGAGGCCCTGGCCTCACTCTTCGCTCTCGCCGTCGTTGCCGTCACCGCGCTCGGCGCGTTCGTCGCCGTCGTCGCCGTCCCGACCCGAACGGCCGCGGCAGCGGAAGTGACCCAGCCCTATGCCGGTGGAGGCGTCGTCGCGTTCGGCGACGCTGTCACCTATGGCACCCTCACCGCCACGTTGTCATCCGCGATCACGGGCATGGCGGCGACCCCAGACGGCAAGGGGTACTGGCTGGTGGGCGCGGACGGCGGGGTCTTTGCTTTCGGCGACGCCGGCTTCTACGGGTCTCTCGGTGCGATCACGCTCAACGGGCCCATCGTGGCCATCACGCCGACCCCCGACGGCAAGGGGTACTGGCTCGCCGCGGTCGACGGCGGGGTCTTCGCCTTCGGGGACGCCGAATTCGACGGGTCGATGGGGGCCGCCACGCTCACCCGACCCATCGTGGGCATGGCGGCGACGCCCGACGGCAAGGGGTATTGGCTCGTGGCGGGGGACGGCGGGGTCTTCTCCTTCGGCGACGCCGTCTTCTACGGGTCGATGGGGGCGACACACCTCGTGGCCGGCGTCACCGGCATAGCCACCACCAAGGATGGCAAGGGCTACTGGATGGTCGCCGGCGACGGCGGGATCTTCGCCTTCGGCGACGCCGTCTTCTACGGGTCCCTGGGCGCGAAGCCACCACCCGATTCGATCGCGGGCATGGCGGCGACCCCAGACGGCGCCGGGTACTGGATGGTGGGCAACGGCGGAAGCGTCTATCCCTTCGGCGACGCCCAGAGCTTCGGATCGAGCGCCACGACCCAGCCCGTGGCCCCCGTCGCCGCCCTCACGCCGACGTCGGACGGCCAGGGGTACTGGTTGTTGGAGCCCGACGACTGGTCGTACTCCTTCTCGGCCTCGTCGCCCTACGCGCTGACGGTCTCCGCGGCGGTCACGGCCCTAGCCACCAGCCAGGTCGGCCCCGACCCCGACACCGCACTCGGCCCCTACTGCAACCCCTACGGGCCCTGTGAGCAATGGTGCGCGCTGTTCGTCACGTGGTTGTGGGCCCACGCCGGAATCCCAATCCCCTCGATCCCCTTCACCGGCAACATCTATGGGTGGGCCGCTGCACACGGCCGGATCCTCCCCTACGACGTCCTGCCCGCACCCGGAGACGCCGTCTTGTTCGGGACCGGGCCGGGGAGCACCGCCACCTCGGTCCATACCGGGCTCGTCGTCGAGGCATGGCCCGACGGCGCGGTGCTGACTGTCGAGGGTGACGCCGGCCCCGCGCCGTCGGGGCAGCTCGCCACGGTCATCAACGGTCCCTTCCTCATCAGGGACTCCAAGTCCTACAACGGCGTCCCCGTCTACGCCGTTGCACAACCGGTGCGCTGACCTGCCCCAGAGCCCGCGCTCTCGCCGCGGTGTCGAGGGACAGACGGGCACCTAGGCTCCTCGCCATGGCAACGTCCGCAGAAGACGCGGAGATCGTGCCGCATCGAAGCGACACGACTTCAACCTCGGCGTCGGTGAAGGATCTCCGGGGCCCGTCCGTTGTTCCCGGTATCGCCATCCCCGATCTTCCCGGCACCCCGGTCCTGCCCATCACGCCCGTCACGCCCGTCCAGGCACAGCAAGACGGGGCCACCCGACTGGCCCGGACCTTCGACGCCGTGGTGGTCAACGTCCGGAGCGCCTACGTGGGCCGGGACAGCACCGTGCGGCTGGCCCTGTGCTGTCTCATGGCCGAGGGCCATCTCCTGGTGGAGGACCACCCCGGGGTGGGCAAGACCACGCTGGCCAAGGCGTTGGCGCGATCGCTCGGCCTCACCTTCGGTCGAGTGCAGTTCACCGCCGACCTTCTCCCCGCCGATGTCACCGGGGCCATGGTCTTCGACCGCGACAGTGGGCAGATCTCGTTTCGGCCCGGCCCGGTGTTCACCAACATCCTCCTCGCCGACGAGCTGAACCGGGCCTCGCCCAAGGCCCAATCGGCGTTGTTGGAGTCAATGGAAGAGCACCAGGTCAGCGCGGACGGGGTCAGCCATCCCCTCCCGAAGCCCTTCATGGTGATCGCCACCCAGAATCCTTACGACGCGGCCGGGACCTTCCCGCTCCCCCACAGCCAACGCGACCGTTTCCTGCTCCGGCTCAGCCTCGGCTACCCCGATCGGGCCGCCGAGGACGAGCTCCTGGCCGGCACGCTCACGCGACCTGGACCCGATTCGCTGTCGGGAGTCGGCGGCGCGGATTTCCTGCACAGCTTCGCCGGTGCCGTGGTACGGAGCCACGTGGCAGCCGAGGTGCGGGCCTATGTCCTCGACCTCATCGGCGAGACGCGATCGCACCCCGACCTCACTGTGGGCGCCTCGCCCCGGGCCGCGTTGGCCGTGCTGCGCGCCGCGGGGGCCGTGGCGGTGTCCACGGGCCGCGACTACGTGACGCCCGACGACGTGAAGCTCGTGGCCGAGCCCGCGCTCGGGCATCGGGTCGTGGTCCATCCCGCCGCCGAGTTGGCCGGCGTCACGGCGTCGTCGACGATCGAGGAGATCATGTCGCGCATCGTCGTCCCTGTCGGCAGCTCCCGGTAGGGCCGGTGCCGGCGGGCCCGAGCCGCCGCCGCGGCACCTGAGCCTGGCGTGCTGTCGACACGGGGCAGGTGGTTGGCCGTCGGGGCGTTATGTGCAGCCCTCGCCGGCCTCGTCTACGGCGTCGAGGAGTTCGTGTTCGTCGCCATTGTGATCGCCGTCCTCATGGCCTTCGGCGCGGTGTCGGTATGGTGGCGACAACTCGTGGCCCGTCGGGAGCTGCACCTGGTGGTGAAGGTCCCCATGGCCGAGCTGCCCGCCGGGCAGTCCGCCCTCGTCGAGGTCACCGTGGCCAACCGGGGCCGACGTCGACTTCCCCCCGTGGTCGTCGAGGATCCTTCCGGGCACTGGTCGGTGTCGCACCCTGGACTGGGCTCGAGCTCTGTGGCGGGGTCGCGCCACGGCGCGACGGCCGACGCGCCGGTGACCCGGGGCTTCACCGCTCTCGGGGACCGGTCGCCCTCAGCGGGGTGGCTCGGCAATGCCGGGCCGCGCCCCGACCGCCGGGCTCGGGCCGGCCTCCGACGATCGGTGTCGCACACTCGTGGGCTCCCCGACCTCGGTCCCGGTGACGAGGTCACGTTCAAGGTCCGCGTGCCCACCCAGACGCGGGGTCTCCTCACCCTCGCCGAGCTCGGCGTGTGGTGCGAGGACCCCTTCGGTCTCCTCGCCCGGCGGGTCACCGTCGCTCCCCCCGCCCACGTGGTCGTCTACCCCATGCCCACCGAGCTCTCCCGGCAGGGGCACCCCGTCACCCTCCACGACGAGGGGCGCGACCGGTCGTCGAGATCGGGTTCGACCAACGAGCTGTCGGGCGACGAGCTCAGCGGCCTGCGGCCTTATCAACCAGGCGACCGTCTCACCCGGTTGCACTGGCCGTCGCTGGCGCGCTCGGGCGAACTGGTCGTGCGCGAATTCCTCGAGCCCCGGGCCGGGTCGCTCGCATTGCTGGTGGACCTTCGGCCCTCGGCACACAGCGGTGACTCGATCGAGAGGACGATCTCGCGCGCCGCGGGGTTCGGCATCGCCGCTCTCGGACGTGGCCTGAGCGTGGAGCTGTGCACGAGCACCGGCGACCGCCTGGTGGTCACCCCCGACGCCGCCGGGCGGCAAGCCATGCTGCGGGCCCTCGCCCTCCTCGGCGCCGCCAGCGCGCCCCCTGCCATCGTTCGTCGTTGGGGGAGCCGACCCACCGGCGGGGCGGTGTGGGCGACCGGGAGCGTCCTCGGCGACGACGTGGTGCTCGTCACAACCGCCGCCGGCGCCGCCGAGCGGACCTTGCCTGACTCGATCGGCCGCCAGGCCGAGACGGTCCTGGTGCCATGACCGCACTTCCTCCCTCGGCGACCGTCGGTCCATCGAAGACCGTCCCACCTCAGGTGACAGAGCGCGCCCCGGCAATCGCCCCGGACTTCTGGCTCCTGGCGGTGTCATTGGCCGCGGGCCTCGGCACAGCACGCCTCACCCAGGCGCCGAGCGCCGCGCACGTCGTCGGCCCCATCATCGCCACCGTCGTGGCCGGACACATCGGGGCCTCCCTGGCGCGGCGGTTGCGGGTCTCGGGAGGCGGCGTCGTGGTCGCCGGGGTGCTCTCGGTGGCCCTGGCCACGGTCTGGGGCCAGCTCTTCTCCGCTACGAGCCACGGCATTCCCACCGCCACCACGTGGCGGGTGTTGGCCTCGAAGTTCGACGCCGCCGGGACAGTCATCCGGTCCCACCCCACGCCGGTGCCCGCCACCCCCGGGGTCGTGTTGTGCATTGCCACCGGAGCCGGGCTCGTGGCCGTGATGGCCCGATCGCTGTGGGCCCGACAAGAAGCCCGGAACGCGGGGCCGCTCGTTGTCCTCGTCCCGAGCTTCGGGATGTTCTGTTACACGTCGCTGTTGAGCTCGCAGGTCGACCGGCTTCCGGGCGTGATCAGCTACGTCGGGTGCTGTCTCCTCTTCGTGACCGTCGCCGATCGGGCCACCCGGATCGGCGTAGTGTCGCGGCGGGTGGCGTCGGGGGTCATGGCCGGGGTCCCCGCCGTGGTGGCCGTGGCGTTGGCCATCATCGTCCCCCTCGCCGCCAGCCCGGCTCTGGCCACGTTGAAGGTGGACGCTCTGCCCTTCCCTCCACCACCGGGGGCGAACAAGGGCCTCGGGTTGGCGACGGGAAGTCCCAACGACGGGGGCGTCGGGACCGGCGGTGTCACGAGCGCGAGCCCGGGCGCCTCGGGGGTACGGGCCATCGACCTCGTCGACAACCTGAAGGCGGTCCTCGTCAACCGGACCACCGAGACCATGTTCGCCGCCCAGTCATCGTTGCCCACCTACTGGCAGGTGGCGGTGCTCACCGACTTCGACGGGACGGCGTGGATCCCCGACCCCACCACCGAGGCCGCCGCCCAGAGCTTCGCCCTCTCCCCGCAGAGCAAGGAGGTGGCCGGCCTCCCTGCGCTGCCCGAGCCCACCGCCACCCCGACGTTTCGTGCCCGGATCACCATCGGTGACCTCGAGAGCACGTTGTTGCCGCTGCCCCCCACGACCTACTCGGTCGACACCGACGCCGACCTCGTGCCGGGGTTCGGGGCGGTGGAGCCGGTGGAGGCCGCGCCGGGTCTGGCCTATACCGCATCGGCCCGGGTGCCGGTGAACCCGACCACGGCGACCAAGGCCACGACGATGTCGCCCCAGGTCGTCTCTGCCACCGAGCTGGCGCCCTACCTGCAGCTGCCCACCGAGCCCCCCGACGTGGTGGCACTGGCCCATCAGATCGTCGCGTCGGCCAAGGGGCCCGCCGGCGAGGCGGCCGCCTTGGCCCGGTTCTTCAACGGCGGTCGGTTCCACTACACGCTGTCGCCACCGACCACATCGGGGCCCGACGCCCTGGAGTCGTTCCTGTTCAGCACCAAGGCCGGGTTCTGTCAGCAGTTCGCAGCTGCCTACGGCGTGCTGGCCCGGATCGACGGCCTGCCCACGCGGGTGGCGGTGGGGTTCACGACCGGCGACTCCCAGGGTCGACAGCGCTACTTGATCACCGGGGCCGACGCCCATGTGTGGCCCGAGGTCTATCTGGGCCCGACCACGGGATGGACCTCGTACGAGCCGACCCCCGCGTCCTCGGGCGAAGCTACCGGCGTGGGGGTGAACTCGGGCTCGAAGTCGAGCGCCCAGAGCTCCGGGGCCAGGTCCCCAGCCACCACCGCCTCCACCGTGGCCAGCCTCCGCCATCCCTTCTCGGCCAACGTGACGGTCCCCTCCACGCTGCCCGAGTCGGTCCGGGCCACGGCGGCCGCCACCGCCACACCTCGGGGGTCGTCTGGGGTCGCGGTGGCGATCGCGGGGGTCGTGGTGGGTGTGGTCGGGGTCGTCGCGCTGGGGGGCGTGTGGGTACGGCGCCGGATGCGAAACGGATGGGACCCTTTGGGAGCGAGGCGCGACCGCCGTCGACGGCGACGACGTCGCCCCGCCCCCGATCCGAGCGCCGAGGTGATCGCGCAGTGGCGTGACGCCGTCTCGGTGCTCGAGCGCGCCCGGCTCGGACGCCGGCCCGCCGAGACCCTGCACGAGCACGCGGCGCGCCTCCAGTCGTTGGCCGGCGCCAAGTGGTTGACCCCCTATCGGCCCATGTCCCACGAACCGACCGACGTCACCATCGACGCCGGCATCGAGGCCTACGCCACATTGGCGGAGCTGGCCGATCGGGCCAGCTACGGGTCGGGCCATTGCAGCGCCGCCGACGCGGCCGACGCCGAGAAGCTGGGTGGGGTGGTCCGGGCCGGGCTGGCGGGTGCCGGAGGCCGACGAGGCGTGCTCGTAGGGTCCTGAATCCGGGTCTCAGACAGGCGTCGGACAGACGTCGGCGCGAGGATGAGACCGCAAGCGCCACAACAGTCGGAGGGGTACGAACGTGACGATCCCGCAGGAACTGGGCATCGACGACATCGAGCTGTCGAACCTCGAATTCTGGGACAAGCCGTGGGAGGCGCGCGAGCGGGCTTTCGCCACATTGCGGGCGCAACGCCCCATCGCCTTCTTCGAGGACCCCGAGATCGAGATAGAGACGATCGTCCCCATTCCTCCGGGCCGGGGCTACTACGCCGTGACGCGCTACGCCGATGTCGTCGAGATCAGCCGGCACCCCGAGCTGTACTGCTCAGGCCAGTCGGGCACCACCATCCTCGACATGCCGCCCGAGCTCCTCGAGTTCTTCGGGTCCATGATCAACATGGACGACCCGCGCCACGCCCGGCTGCGGCGGATCGTCTCGGCCGCCTTCAACCCGCGCATGGTGCGGGCTGTCGAGGACAACATCGAGCAGGTCGCCGATGACCTCATCGCCACCGTGCGGGACAAAGGGGAATGCGATTTCGTCACCGAGGTGGCAGCCCGGCTTCCCCTCAAGATCATCTGCGACATGATGGGCGTGCCCGAGAGCGATTACGACAAGGTCTTCACCTGCTCGAACATCATCCTTTCCTTCGGAGACACCGAGTACGTCCCCGAAGGCGAGGACCCGGTGCTGGCGTTCATGAACGCCGGGAACGACCTGGCCGAGCTCATGCGGGACCTGGCCGCGCACCGCGTCGAGCACCCCACCGACGACCTCACCTCGGAGCTCGTGAACGCGAACGTGGATGGCGAGGCGCTCACCGACGCCGAGCTGGCCTCGTTCTTCATCTTGTTGGTGGTCGCCGGAAACGAGACCACGCGCAATGCCATCAGCCACGGGTTGTGGGCCTTCACCGAACACCCCGACCAGCAGGCCATCTGGGCCGCTGACTTCGACAAGGTGGCCCCTACCGCCGTCGACGAGATCGTCCGGTGGGCCTCGCCGGTCATCTTCATGCGTCGGACGACAACGACGGAGACGACGTTGTCCGGGCACACCTTCGCGGAGGGCGACAAGGTCATCTTGTTCTACAACTCGGCCAACCGCGACGAGGAC
This sequence comes from Acidimicrobiales bacterium, assembly GCA_035532735.1. Classification (GTDB taxonomy): domain Bacteria; phylum Actinomycetota; class Acidimicrobiia; order Acidimicrobiales; family UBA8190; genus Chersky-840. The sequence goes on from DATKQM010000057.1 coordinate 59,402, forward strand.
GTCTTCGAGGACCCCCAGCGCTTCGACGTCTTGCGTCACCCCAACCCCCATGTCGGCTTCGGCGCCCCGGGACCGCACTTCTGTCTCGGCGCCCATCTGGCCCGGCGCGAGATCACGGTCATGTACCGCGCGCTCTTCCGCCACCTCCCCACCATCCACGCCACAGCCGAGCCCGACCGCCTCCGGTCGAACTTCATCAACGGCATCAAGCACCTGCCATGCGCCTACTGACGCGTGAGCACGAGAGCACCGGTACGCTCGCCCCGATGAGAGACGAGATGAGCGACGCGCCGGCGCAGGGACAGATGGGGCACGGGGTCAACCAGCGGGCCCAGATCAAGATGACGCCCGAGGAGATCGACGCATTTCTGGGCGAACGACGGCCGGTATCGCTGTGCTCGATCAACCACGACGGATCGATCCACGCCGTGGCCATGTGGTACGGGTTCCTCGACGGGATGCTCGCCTTCGAGACCAAGGCCAAGTCGCAAAAGGCTCAGAACCTACGGCGTAGTCCCCGCATGACGTGCATGGCAGAGGACGGCGACTACTACGAGGAGCTGCGCGGTGTCGAGCTCGTCGGCACCGCCGAGTTCATCGACGATCCCGACCGGATGTTCGAATTGGGGATCAACCTCTTCGAGCGGTACTACGGGACCTACACCGAGGAGCTCCGCCCCTTCGTCGAGACCATGCTCAACAAGCGCGTCGTGATCGCCCTGCACGTCGAGCGGACCGTGTCATGGGACCACCGCAAGCTCGGGCTCCCCTCCACCCGCCCGACCTGAGGTCTTCGAACCCGAGGCCGCCCCACCTGGCCCGCCACATCCGGCCCGTCGAGCACTGGAACACGTTTCACTTCCGGGGAGGCCTCGGCTAGGGTCGGCGCCGATGATCCTGGACCGCTTCCGCCTCACCGACCGCGCCGCCATCGTCACCGGAGCCGGGCGGGGCATCGGCGCCGCCACCGCCGTCGCCCTGGCCGAGGCGGGCGCGGATGTCGTCATCGCGGCGCGCACCGAGGAGCAACTCTTCGAGGTGGCGAAGAAGATCGAGACGGCGGGGCGCCAGGCCGTGGTGGTTCCGGCCGATCTCAACGACCTCGACGTCATGGTGCAACTCGTCGACAAGGCCACCGACGCCTTCGGTCGACTCGACATCATCGTGAACAACCACGGGGGCTGGATGCCACGCCCTCTGCTCGATGTGTCGCCGGGTCACCTCGAGCGGGCCTTCCGTTACAACGTGAGCAGCGCCCACGCTCTGGTTCGCGCCGCGGTGCCCGCCATGATGAGCGGCGATGGGGGTGCGGTCGTCAACATCTCGTCGATGGCGGGACGGGTAGCCCCGCGGGGGTTCACCGCCTACGCCACCGCCAAGGCGGCGCTGTCGCACTACACCCGTCTGGCCGCCGCCGAGCTGGCCCCGCGCATCCGGGTCAACGCCATCGCGGTGGGCACCATCGCCACGTCGGCGGTCGACATCGTGGTGCAGGACGCGGCCATGCTCGCCTTCATCGAGGAGACGTCGCTGGTGGGCCGCATCGGACAGCCCGAAGACATCGCGGCATGTGTCGTCTACCTGTCGTCGCCGGCAGGCGACTTCGTGACGGGCAAGATCTTCGAGATCGACGGAGGCGCCGAGCGCCCCCAGGTCGACCTGGGCTGAAGAGACCCCATGACCTATCGCGTCGTGCTGTGGGGAACCGGGAACGTGGGCCGCCATGCGCTGGCCGGCATCGATGTCCGGCCCGACCTCGAGCTCGTCGGCGTGTGGGTGTCGAACCCCGACAAGGTGGGGCGCGACGCCGGGGACCTGGCCGGCCTGGGTCGAACGTTGGGTGTGGCCGCCACTGACGACGCCGATGCCCTTTTCGCGCTCGCTCCCGACTGCGTCGTCCACACCGCCATGGCGGACCACCGCCTGCCCGAAGCACTCGCCGATCTCGAGAGAATCCTGCGCTCGGGGACCAACGTGGTGTCGAGCGGGCCGGTGTTCCTCCAGTATCCCGAAGGCGTGGTGTCGCCGGAGATGACCGACCCCCTGCGCCACGCCGCGCTCGGTGCGGGTGTGTCGCTGTGGGTGAACGGCATCGACCCCGGCTTCGCCAACGACTGGCTGCCTCTGGTGATCACCGGCATCAGCGAACGCATCGAAGAAGTGCGGTGCCTCGAGATCCTCAACTACGCCACCTACGACCAGGCCATGGTGATGTTCGACATCATGGGATTCGGCCGGCCCCTCGACGACGTCCCCATGCTGCTGCTGCCGGGTGTGCTCACCATGGCGTGGGGAAGCGTGGTCCGCCAGATCGCGGCCGGGCTCGACGTCGAGCTCGACGGCGTGGAAGAGCACTACGAACGGCTCCCCGCGCCACGCCAGATCGAGATCGCGTCGGGGACCGTGGAAATGGGCACCGCGGCGGGACTGCGCTTCGAGGTGCGGGGCATGCGGGCGGGGCGTGCAGTCATCGTCCTCGAGCACGTCACCCGGCTCGCCGATGACATCGGGCCGGACTGGCCCCAGCCCACAGGCCAGGGTGGCTATCGCGTCGTAGTACGGGGCGAGCCGAACTACACCGTCGACCTCCAGCTCATGGGGACCGATGGGGACCACAACACCGGCGGGCTCAAGGCCACCGCCATGCGTCTGGTGAACGCCGTGCCGGCCGTGATCGAAGCGCGCCCGGGGCTGCTCACCGCCCTCGACCTGCCCCTTGTGACCGGGCGGGGCCTCGTCGTCTGATTCTGATCGCTCTCACGCGCCGAGCGCGGCGCGAGCCGCCGCGCTGCGGCGTCCCAGACGCCAGAACTGCATCAGACCGAGTGCGGTCATGACCGGGACCACCGCCATGGCGGGCCGATAGCCGAGCGCGTCTCGACCCCCGTGGCCGACGCCGGTGAGCACCCATCCGATGACGAGATCGGCGAACACCGCGCAGGCGAACCCCCCGATGTTCACGACACCGGTGGCGGCTCCCCCCCGTTCGGGCGGGTTGGCCTCGCGGGCCAGGTCGAAGGCGATGACCGCCGTCGACCCGCACACGCCGATGGTGATCGCCAGGACCAGCACCACACCGAGGGGCGCTCTCCCGCCACCCCAGCTGAGCACGAGGGCCCACGCCCCCATCAGGACCAGCGCGCTGGCCTTCACGGCGACGGACCGGGCGCGCGGGACACGGACCGTCAGCATGCCGACGACGGGCGCGCTCAGCACCGCGCTCGCGACGACGAGTCCCAAGACGAAGCTCGCCCCCTGGCCCGAATAGTGCTCGGCGCGCACCAAGAAGGGATAGCCCCACAGGGCGGTGAACACGACGAAGGGACCGGTGAGGGCGAAATGCGCCCACATCGCCTGCCACGTTCCCGGCGTGGCCATGGCGTGGCGCACCGCCCTGCGCATGCCGGGCCCTTCGCGCCACGGAAGGCGCGCCGCGGTGTCGGGCCGGTCGCGCACGAACACGGCGATGCACAGCGCAAACGCACCTGTCAGCCCGGCCGAACCCCCGAAGGTGGTCACCCAACCCAGACGCGAGAGGCTGAGCCGCAACGGCTCGGTGGAGACCAATTGGCCCAGGCCGCCGACCAGCGAGGTCAGGGCGGTGAGCAACCCGTAGCGCGAGGCGGGGAACCAGTTCTGGACTAGTCGCAGGACGTTCAAGAACGTGAGGCCGTCACCCACGCCCACCAGAGCCCGTCCGGCCAGCGCGGTGGCCACACTGTTGCCCCAGCCGAAGAGCGCCTCGCCGGCGGCCAGGAACACGAGCGCAGCGCTCAGCATGCGCCGGGGCCCGAAGCGGTCCGCCATGGCCCCGGTGGGGATCTGGAGCCCCGCGTAGACCGCCAGTTGCGCGGCCACGAACGTGGCCAGGACCGACGGTCCGGTATGGAAGCGACGCTCGGCCTCGAGCGAGGCCACGCCCAGGCTGGTGCGGTGGAAGACGGCCACGAAGTACGCGCTGACCGCCAGTCCCCATGCCGCCCACGCCCCCCGGTGCTCGCCTGGGTGTCTCGAGCGGTCCGGCATCCCATGATTGTGACCGACGGTCGCCGACGCCCCCGTCGGCTGGGGCACGACCACGGGCGGGCGCTACGTTGAATGCCTCGGGCGGCCCGGCCCGCGTGCGCCGGGATGACGCCGGTACCGACACGACCAGGGGGAGCCCATCACATGCCCGTGCCGCTCGACGAGTATCCCGTGCATCAGGTACCGCTCTCGATGCGCCACGTGGCGACGAGCGACCGCAACGCCTATGACCGCTGCTACTTCAATGCCCATGACCGCACCGGCGATGTCTTCCTCGTCACCGGCATGGGCGTCTACCCGAACCTCGGTGTCATCGACGCCTATGCCACGGTCCGGTGGGGCGACGACCAGTACACGGTACGGACCTCTGACGCGCTGGGCGATGACCGTATGGACCAGCGCGTGGGACCCTACCGGATCGAGGTGATCGAACCCCTGGAGCGGGTGCGCGTCGTGTGCGACAGCGCCGAGCACAAGGTGGCCTTCGACCTCACCTGGACCGGGTCGTTCCCGCCCGTGGAGGAACCCGCCCACGTCATGCGCCAGAACGGGCGGATCATCCTCGACGCCTCTCGCTTCGCCCAGGTGGGAACGTGGTCAGGGACTCTCGAGGTGGGCGGCGAGAAGCTCGTGGTGAGCGACGACCGCTGGGTGGGGACCCGCGACCGTTCCTGGGGCATACGGCCCGTCGGGGAACCCGAGCCACCCGGTCGCTCTGCCTCGGAGCCCGACGAAGGGTTCGGGTTCTGGTGGTTGTACGTGCCGTTGCGGTTCGAGGACTTCGCCGTCGTCGTGATCGCGCAGGAGGACGGCGCGGGCAACCGCTCGCTCAACGAGGCGGTACGGGTCTTCCCGACGTCGTCGGGTCGACCCGTCGAGCAGCTCGGCTGGCCCGAGGTCGAGATCCGGTACCGAGCCGGGACGAGACACCCCGAGTCGGCCGTGCTCCACATGCGCACCCCGGCAGGAAAGCCGATCACCCTCGAGATCGACACGCTCGGGTTCGTCGGCCTCAACTGCGGACCCGGCTACGGCGGCGACCCCGACTGGACACATGGCCAGTGGCGTGGCCGGGGCTACACCGAGGGCGTGGTCTTCGACATGCGCGACCCCGCCGTCACCGGTCGGATCCCGTTCGGCGTCGTCGACCACGTGGCCCGGGCGAGCTGCGACGGGGCCGAGGGCTGGGGCATGTTCGAGCACGGCACCTTCGGTCGTCACGAGCCCTCGGGATTCACGGGTTGGGAATCGGTCGCACCCCCGGGGGCGTCGCCGTGACTGATCCTGACGCAACGGCCGCCGTTGTCCCCGACGGTGGTGACACCGAGGCACCGCCCCGCCCGCGCACGTCGACACGCGACCGCCACGAGCTGCACCGGCGACTCGTGCGTTGGTTGGGGACCCAGGTACGCGATCCCGAGGTCTCCGAGCTCGTGGTGCCCGAGTCCAACGGCATGTCGAGCGAGACGCTCCTGTTCGAGTGCACCTGGCTCGACCCCGACAGCGCGTCGACCGGGGCGAGAGTGACCCAAGCCTGCGCGGCACGCCTGGTCCCGGATCCCGAAGCGGTCCCGGTCTTCCCCGTCTACGACCTCGAGCGCCAGTTCCGGGTCCTGCGGCTGGTGGGCGAGCGGACCGGGGTCCCCGTGCCGCGGACATTGTGGTTGGAGCTCGACCCCGAGGCGATCGGCTCGCCGTTCTTCGTGATGGAGCGCGTCGACGGGGTGGTCCCGCCTGACATCATGCCGTACCCCTTCGGGTCGTGGCTCTCCGAAGCACCACGCGCCGATCAAGACCGGCTCCAGGACTCCTCGGTACGCGTGCTCGCCGAGCTGCACGGCGCGGATGTCAGCGCGCAGGACATCGCCTTCCTCGAGCTCGACCGACCCGGGGACACGGCCCTGCGCCGGCACCTGGCCGAGCAACGCTCCTATTACGAGTGGGTCGTGGCCGACGGGGCGCGCTCGCCGCTCATCGAGCGGACCTTCGCCTGGCTCGAGGACCACTGGCCGGCGTCCGAAGGGGCACCGGTGATCAGCTGGGGTGACGCCCGCATCGGCAACATGATGTTCCGGGACTTCGAGCCCGTGGCGGTGCTCGACTGGGAAATGGTGGCGGTGGGCCCACGCGAGATCGACATCGGCTGGATGGTGTACCTCCACCGCTTTCTCGACGACATCGCCATCCAGGCCGGCCTACCGGGCATGCCGGACTTCATGCGGCTCGACGACGTGGCCGCGGCCTACGCCCGCCATTCGGGTCACACCCCTCGTGACCTCGACTTCTACACCATGTACGCGGCGCTCCGGCACGCCATCGTGATGAGCAGGGTGGCCCGGCGACAGGTGCTCTTCGGTGAGATCGCCATGCCCGATGACCCCGACGACATGATCATGCACCGACCCACCCTCGAGCAGATGCTCGAGGGCACCTACTGGGCCAAGCTGTGACGGCGCCCCGAGACGCGACCAAGAGGACGGCCTCGTGACCAATCCCATTGGGCCGCTCGTCCCCGCCGACGAAGGCCTGTGCCATCAGATCACCGACACCTTCGCGGTGGTGGCGACCAGCGACCTGTCGTGGACCGAGAAGATCTGCGCCATGGCAGCGGCCAAAGACGGCAGCCTGCAGCTCGGGTTCGGCCTGGGCAAGTACCCCAACCGCAACGTCATGGACGGGTACGCCGGGATCTCGCAAGAGACCGAGCAACGCACGGTGCGCGCCAGTCGTCGCCTCGACAGCGCGCCGGCACTCACCACCGTCGGGCCCATCCGCTACGAGGTCGTCGAACCCCTGCGGTCGGTCCGGTTCGTCCTCGAAGCCAACGACGAGCAGCCCATCGCATTCGACTGGCTCTTCGAAGCCGTCGTGCCACCCGCGCTCGAGGACCGCACCCACATGCGGCAGGGCTACCGGGTGGGGTCCGATCTCGTGCGCTACCACCAGATCGGGTTGGCATCGGGTTGGGTCGAGGTCGACGGCACGCGCCGGGAGATCTCCCCCGACACCTGGGTCTCGACCCGGGACCATTCCTGGGGTGTGCGCTACGACGTTGGCCTGCCCGCGCCGGACCTCGAACCTCGTGACCCATTGGCGGGGCTCTCCTTCCGGATGATCTGGAGTCCGATCGCCATGCAGCGTCCTGACGGCAGCCGCTACGGGTTGTTCCTCCACTACCAGATCGTGAAGGGGACGGGCTTCACCTACAAACAAGTCGTCATGGGCGGGGTCGAGCACCCCGACGGGACCGTTGAGCGTTTCGTCGACCTCGATCCGGCCTTGTCCTTCGACCCCGCCAACCGCCGCCTGCGCGGCGGTGGCATCGAGGCTCGCACTGCCGACGGCACGGTGCGCACCCTCGAGGTCGAGGCGGTGTCGGACACTGGTTTCCACCTCGGCGCGGGGCTCTACTTCGGCCTCGATGGCCATCACCACGGCGAATGGCGCGGCGACCTCCACGTCGAGGGCGAGCACATCGCCGACTGCGCCGACCCTGCGACGGCCCGGCGGCTGCACCAGATCCGCGACACCGTCGTCCACGTCGTCGACCCCGTCGGCGGCGGCGAAGGATGGGGCAACTGCCAACCCATCATCACCGGCGGCGACGACGACCTCGGGCTGTCGGCCGAGGACAGCTTCATGTAGGGCCCCGTGCGCGGCACCGCCGGGCGGGTCAGCGCAGCAATGACACCAGGCCGGTCACCACGAACCCGCAACCGCACAGGCCGAGCAACCGCCGCCACGGATTGACCCCCCGAAACACCTCGTCGACCGCCCACGCCGCCAGGGCCACCAACGCCACGGCGTCGACGGACGTGCGGGCCCCGCCGTGCGGGGAGAACACCCAGCGCACGCCGACGGTCACGAAGAAGGTCCACAAAGAGACGTTGGGAATCTGTGCGATCGTGATCCGACCGGTGCTGCGGTCGCGAAACATCCAATCGACCCACGAGCCCACGAGCCCGGTCTCCAGCTCCGGTTCGGACTCCGAGGGCACGTCAGCGGATCGTTCACCCACTGAACCAGTGTGCCGGACCGCCACCCAGCGAGACGTTCGGCCTCGGTGTGGCATCGGGGCCCTCCGGCCTGGACCCGGCCCCTTCAGGGTCCGATCAGGGTCATTCCCGATGTTCGGGTCAGCCCAGGGCGCGTCACACTGTCGGTGCGGTGGTCACCACCCCAAACACCGCCGTACCAAGCCGGGGCGCACCATCGGCGTGGCGCGCCCCGGGCTCACGGTGCGGGAGACTGGCTCCCGACGATCCGCTGGACAACTCGCGCCTGGCGCGTGAAGGACGGACATCCATGACGATCACAGACCACGCATCGACGGCCGTCCCCCCGTCGTCGGAGCCTCCCGCGGCCCGGGCGGTCGACCTGGTGAAGATCTACGGCAGGGACGAGGCCGCGGTCCATGCATTGGCCGGTGTCAACGTCGAATTCCAACACGGACAGTTCACCGCCGTGATGGGCCCGTCGGGTTCGGGCAAATCCACGCTCATGCACTGCATGGCGGGACTGGACACGCCGACGTCGGGACACACCTACGTCGGCGACCAGGACATCGGCATTCTCGATGACAGCGGGCTGACCCAGATGCGCCGGGATCGCGTCGGCTTCGTCTTCCAGTCGTTCAACCTCGTCCCCACGCTCACGGCGCGTGAGAACATCACGCTTCCCTCCGATCTCGCCGGCAAGAAAATCGACCAGGGATGGTTCGACTATCTCGTGGCCCAACTGGGCATCGGAGACCGGCTCTCGCACCGGCCCTTGGAGATGTCGGGTGGCCAGCAGCAGAGGGCCGCCTGTGCCCGGGCCCTCATCGGACGACCCGATCTCATCTTCGCCGACGAGCCGACCGGGAACCTCGACTCGAACTCGTCCTCGGAGATGCTGGGATTCCTGCAACGCTCGGTGAAGGAATTCAACCAGTCCATCGTCATGGTCACCCACGACCCCAGGGGTGCCGCCTACGCCGATCGAGTGGTCTTCCTCGCCGACGGCAAGGTGGTCGGCGAGCTCACCGCACCGACCGCCGACTCGGTCCTCGAGCACATGAAGCAGTTGGGGAACTGATATGTGGAAGGTCACCATCAAGGGGCTGCTCGCCCACAAGCTCCGGCTGGTGCTCACGGGCATCGCCATCGTGCTCGGCGTGACCTTCATCTCGGGGACATTCGTCCTCACCGACACGTTGCACAACACCTTCACCACGCTGTTCGGCCACATCTACCAGAACATCGATTTCGAGATCCGGGGCCAGGCGGCCTTCACCAACAACTCCTCCGGCGGAGGTGGCGGTGCGGTGCGCAAGCCGATCTCGGCGTCGATCATCACCGAGGTCCGCCAGGTTCCCGGCGTCTCGTATGCCCAAGGAACGGTCAGCGGCTACGCCCAGTTCGTCGCACCCGACGGCAAAGCGGTGAGCACCGGGGGTGCTCCGACAATCGGCCTCTCCTACGACCCCAACCCGCAGCTGTCGTCGCTGCATCTGGCCCACGGCCAGGCCCCCACCACCTCGACCGACGTCGTGATGGACCAGGGGACGGCTCGGAAGTACCACTTCAGCGTCGGTGACCACGTGCGAATCCTTCTCGCCGGCCCTCCCGAGACCTTCACCATCTCGGGCCTCGTGAGATTCGGGACCGCCGACAATCTGGCGGGAGCGACGATCGCGGCCTTCGACCTGCCCACGGCACAGAAGCTGTTCAACGAGGAGGGCCGCTTCGACGCCATCGACATCCTGGCCAAACCGGGTGTCGACAAGACGACGGTCCAGCACGCCATCGCAGCGGTCTTGCCCAGAGGGGTCGAGGTCGTGACCGGTCAGACGGTCGCGAACGAACAGACCAGTCAGATCAACCAGGCCCTGGGGTTCTTCTCGACCGCTCTTCTCGTGTTCGCCTTCATCTCGTTGTTCGTGGGCGGGTTCACGATCTTCAACACCTTCTCGATCATCGTCGGCCAACGGACGCGTGAGCTGGCGCTGTTGCGCATCGTCGGTGCGAGCCGCCGCCAAGTGTTCCGCTCGGTGCTCGTCGAAGCCGCCATCCTCGGCTTCGTGGCCTCGGTGCTCGGTCTGGGCCTGGGTGTGCTCGCCGCGTTGGGGCTCGAGGCTCTCCTGAAGGGATTCGGCATCTCCTTGCCGTCGGGATCTCTTGCGTTCGAGGCTCGCACCGTGATCGCGGCGATCGTCGTCGGTCTCGGGGTGACGGTGGTCTCGGCCATCAGCCCGGCACGTCGAGCTGTGCGGATCCCACCCGTGGCCGCACTCGTCGACTATCGCGGCGAACAGGGAGAGTCGTCACGCCGTCGGATCGTCATCGGCACTGTCATCGCCGTGCTCGGGATCGCAGCCCTCGCCCTGGGACTGACGAAGCCGGCCATCCAGCTGGTCGGGCTGGGGGCGATCGCCATCTTCATCGGGATCGGGATGTTGGCACCCACCGTGGCCCGCCCCATGGCGAGTGCGATCGGACGCCCGCTGGCCCGGATGTTCCGGATCTCGGGCAAGCTGGGCCGTGAGAACTCCATGCGGAGCCCTCGCCGGACCGCCCAGACCTCGTCTGCGCTGATGGTCGGGCTGGCCCTGGTGTCGACGATCACCGTGTTCGGTGCTTCGCTGTCGAAATCGGCGACGAGCAGCGTCGACAACGCCGTGAGCGCCGACTACATCGTGACGGCGACGGGCAGCGGGGCCGGTGGGTTCAGCAACTCCGTGGCCGCTACCGCGGCTCGGGTACCCGGAGTCGCCACCACGTCCACCGTCTACAGCGACGAGTTCGAGTTCCGCCACGACCTGGCGAGCGTCACCGCCGTCTCCAGCCACAATCTGGCCGCCACCATCATTCTGCGGATGGATTCCGGGACCGGCGCCCCGGCCCTCGCCGATCATGAGTTGTTGATCGACACCACCACGGCCAACAAGGATCACCTCACCGTGGGGTCCGTGGTCCCGGTCAAGTTCGCCCAGACCGGGAATTCGACCATGCGGATCGGCGGGATCTTCAAGCCCAACGCGCTGCTGGGTAGCTTCCTCGTCGGCGACGACTTCTTCCTGTCGCACTTCGACAACCCGCTTCCCGTCGCCGTGTTGTTGAGCACCACCAGCGGCACCCCCGACGTCACCGCCGCGGTCAAGGCCGGTCTCAAGGCCTACCCCAACATCCAGACTCAGACACGGGCCCAGTTCGAGAAGGCCCAGCAGGCAAAGGTCAACCAGCTCCTCGGGCTCGTCTACGCACTGTTGGCGCTGGCGGTCATCATCGCCCTGATCGGCATCGTCAACACCCTCATGTTGTCGGTGTTCGAACGCACCCACGAGATCGGGCTGCTGCGAGCGGTGGGGATGAAGCGTCGACAAGTCAGGGCCATGATCCGTGCCGAGGCGGTGATCCTGTCGCTGTTCGGAGCGATCATCGGCATCGTCATCGGGACTGCGCTCGGAACCGCCTTCGCAGCATCGTTGAAGCAGCAGGGGATCACCGACATCGTCATCCCCTTCGGCAGCCTTGTGCTCTTCCTCGTCATCGCCGCGCTGCTCGGCCTCGGTGCCGCGTCGTGGCCGGCGCGCCGCGCCGCCCGGCTCGACGTCCTGGCCGCCATCGCCGCGGATTGAGCCGATCAACCCGGCCGCCGATCTCAGGGCGTGACCGCAAGCGACATCCGGGGGGCGGTGCCGAACCGGGTCTCGACATCGTGGGCGTAGACGAAGCTGGCGTGGCGGTAAGTGGGGTCGTCATCGAGGGCACGGTGGCAACCGACACCGAGAGTGACTCGATCACCGTTCTCGCCGGTCAAGCGGCGCTCGGTCGGGCCGGGGAGTGGGTGCGCTACTCCACGCCCCATGCGGACGGTGCGCGCTACGTGGCGGTCGGTGTGCCCGCATTCTCACCCGAGGCTTTCCACCGCGACGAGGGGGCCGATCCTGACGACTCCCCGTTGGAACCGTCAGGCCGCTGACGAGGCTCAGATCTCGATCGTCCTGATCGGATCGGCACCGTCCCAATCTGCGCTCTTGGCCTTCATGAACTCGAAGAACCCGCCGAATCCACTGGTCTCCACCACCTCGTTCACCGTTCCTCCATGGACCGGCGAGTCGAAGTACGAGAATCGCTGATCGGCGGTCAGCCCCCGGCCTTGGTAGTAGGGCAGTCGTCCCCGGACGCGGTACGAGGCGATGGCGTCGTCGTAGTGGTCCGTGAAATGGGCGAGGTGGTGCAACCCGCTGCCGTAGGCGCGCTGAAAATCGCGGTACGGCGAGGGATGGTCGTCGAGGGGCTGGATCAGCTCCACCTGGAGATCGCCCGAATAGGTGATGGCCACCGCGATGCGGGCAGTGGTGGGCTCACCTCGGTAGACGAGATCGTGCAGCGGAGGTGACGGGAGGTAGAAGAACGGCCCCACGTCGAGGGCCTCGATCCAGTGCTCCATCGCCGCGTTGACGTCGTCGACCACGTACCCCAGCTGCGCGATCGGCCCCAGGGTCGTGACCGGGCCGGGTGCTTCCATGGTTCTCCTCCCCTGACGACGGCGCCGGTCACTACAGTGGCACGACACCGAGCACGGCGAGAACTCGAGACAGAACTCGAGCCACTGGGGAGGAATCATGACAGGAGCTCAGGTCGCGGTGACGGGCTTCAGCCATGTCGCCATCGCCGTGACCGATCTCGGCGCCGCTCGCGACTTCTACTGCGGCGTGCTCGGGTTCGACGAGCTTCCGCGACCCGACCTGGGGGTCCCGGGGATGTGGCTCAAGGTGGGATCGCTACAGCTCCACTTCGTCGAGACCGACGAAATGCCGACGCCGGGACGAGGATTCCCGCATTACGCGCTCCATGTCCCCACCGACGAGTTCGAGGCCACGATCGCCAAGCTGCGCGCCGCTGGTGTGCCGTTTCTGGGGGAGCCGAGCTCGCGGGTCGATTTCGGCACCACGGTCCTGGCCGCATTCGTCACCGACCCCGCCGGCAACTTCATCGAGCTCACCGACGTCGGTCCGAGCTGAGCGACCCGCCCGGTCCTGCGGACTTGGGTGAGCTCAGGACGGGGCGCGAGTCCTGCGACGACTGACGCGAACGATCACCACACCACCGATCAAGAGCACCGCACCCACCCCGGCACTCTGTCCAATGTCTTCTCCGGTGAAGGGAAGACCCCCAGGCGGTGGGACCGATTCATGCGGCCCTGGCACCCCCGGAGCGATCGAAGGCCCACCACCGACGATGCTCGCGGGACCAGGCGAACAAGCCGTGTAACACCCTGGGTCGGCAAAAGCCGGAATCGAAAGGCCGATGGTCAAGGCGCTCGTCATGGCGACTGCGACGATGAGCTTTCTGATCATCGCGACTCACGCTAACCGTCGTGACCTTCAAAACCGCGGCATTCCAATCCGACGATGGGCTATCCCACCTGCGGTTCCCGCGACCCCAGGCACACCCAGGCACGGTCCCCGCCTTTACGCTGGTCGGCCGAGAGCGACCACCGGCGCGCTCAGGAGATCGTTGGCCGTCGATCCGTGGGAATCGTCCGATGGCGAGATTGCTCCGGTAACGTGACCTCGCTGGCGGCCGGATGGCCAGCTACCAGGGCGAGAGTCAGCTAGTCAGTGCCGCATCAGGCGACGTCTACCCGGTCGGCTCCGACCGCCCGATAGCGGGTGTGATACCGACCCCCTCAGGTCCTTCGTGGTGGACCTGCGGAGTCCCTTGCGCCCGGCAAAATACGCAATCTGGCGACGAGGATCTGGGAACCTTTTGGAGTGTCCATACGTCAGCGTGCGTGGGATGAACCGGACTGGTAGTGCGCTGCGGGGAGCCATGCTGGAGGCGTTTAGCGTTGTGACGCTGGGCCTGCTGGGGTCGGTTCTGGCAGGGTGCTCTTCGACGTCGACTATTGGCTCGACCGCTTCATGCCGGTGGCCGCCAGCCCTCGGTCGTCCGGCGATGCCAACGCCTGAGAGGCTCAAAACGACACTCTCATACAACTTCAACCACGTTCGGCTGTACCCACCCCCGATTGCAGTCCACCCAATCGTCTCGGCAGCTCAGGCGTGGAGTGCCCCGAAGGATCTCCAGATAGGGGCCACCTACAAGCTGGTCCTGGCCGAGTGGAACTCGACCGACCCCGTCGTCCCGGGTAGCTACTCGACCGACCGGTTGTTGGTATGGGTCGTGATGGGTCGCCACGTCGAAGTGGGCGAGATGACCGGAGCTAACAAGGTCCGAGCCGGTCGCTGCATCTATGAGTCAGCCATGTGGCCGGTGAGTGCGCATACCGGCGAGGCTTTTGGAGAGATGACGTTTCCATCTTCCGGCGCTACTGTTCTGCACTGAGCCGATATGCGATAGGTATGTGCTGTTCCGGACCGAGGTTTGGGTCGGACCCGATGCCACTCGGCCGTGCATCCCGGAGATGGCCACCTACCAGCAGAATCACATAGTCAATGCCGCATCAGGCAACGTGTGCCGGCCTTGGCTCGGACTGCCCGGTAGCGAATCAGGGTTGCTCGGCCATCCGGTCTCGGCTGGTGGGTCTTGTCCGTCGTGTCAGGGCACGTAGGCTCAGCCCGTTGTTCGCCTCCAAGTTGAAAGCAGTGTCAGATGAGCGAGACAGAAGATCGAATCCGAAGCGAGAACGCCGAGCTTCGTCGCCTCCTTGAGAAAAACCAGTGGGGTGGACTGACGCCAACAGGTTCCGTCGGGTGTTGCCCCGAATGCTCGGGAGCGGCGCCCCCTCTCGGTAGTGGTCATCGTTCGGGCTGCGCCATTGCGGCAGCGTTGGACACAGCAAGAACAGCCGAGGATTCGGAATAGGTGCCGGGGCGGCATCGCCACAATCAAATCTGACCATCCTGTATGTGCCGTCGCTCCCGACTGGTTTCGGCACAGCGGCAAGGGCGGCCCTGGGAACGCATACTCGACGGATACCAGGCTGCGGGGAGTCCGCCCGATAAGGGGCAAACGTTGCCTGATGGAAACATGAGGCCATCCGGCGGCTCCGGGGACAGGTGTCCCGGCTCGTGCGGATGGGCGTCGAAGCTCACCGTCGCGCAGAAGACCACGACGGCACCGAGGACGAGGACACCCGACGAGGCCAGCCGCGTCCGTCTACCGACTGGCACGACCGCCTTCTCCCCATGCTCTGGATATCGGCACTAAGGCGCCGCGCGCTGACCCATGCGGCTGAATCTTGGGCACTTGTTGGCGCGGCGACGGTCGGCTCCGGGCTCCCGGCGCGGTCGACGATGATCAAGGGGCTCCGCCGGCGCGCCCGCATTGAAGTTTTCCCGGGGTACTGCCGACAATCCGAAGGAGAATTGGCGGAATCGGTCGTGCTCTTGTCAACTGATGCCACACCCACAACCCTGGGTCACCACCCCGTCCCCGATCCCGGTCGGGCCCGGTCGATGCCATCCGTGCGACACGACCTGATCGAGACCTGATGACCCGACGAGCTCGAGCGCACCGAGGAGCCCACGCGGCGCGCTCGCACGGGCTGGGCCAGCTCGCGCTGTACGCACAGGGAGCATGTCGACTCCCCCGGCCGGTCGGCTCCTCCGCACCCCGACACCGGCACGGGCACCGGCCCCGGCACTCCACCCGGTCCCGTCTGCGGGTCAGCCCGCTCTTCGCCTGCCTGGGCGCGCTGTCCCTGGTGGTGGGCGGAGCCGCCCTGGGGTCGCTGCGCGCCGGAGGGGCCCTGGCCGACACGGTCATCAACCCCGGCAACGGCGGGGGGAGTGTGTCGATCATGAACGGGATGGCCAAGGCCTTCGCCAGCTCGCCGGGCGCCGCTGCGCTACGCCCGGCCACCGCCCCGCCGGCGCCGGCGCCCCCGTCGCTCGAGGGTTCTCCGGCCCTGCGTCCGCATGAGATGTTCGGGTACGCCCCGTACTGGACGCTTCCCATCTCCTCGGGATTCAACCTGGCCGGGCTCACGACACTGGCGTATTTCAGTGTCGGCGTCGGGGGCGACGCCACCGTGCAGGAGAGTGGCCCGGGGTGGGTGGGCTATCAGAGCCAAGCCCTGGCCGATCTCGTCACCCGCGCCCACGATGCGGGAGATCGGGTCGTCTTGACGGCGTCGTGCTTCGGCCAGGCGGCCCTGGACAAGATGGCCGCCGACCCCACCGCCGGCGCCCGCCTGGGGGCGTCGTTGGTGCAACTCGTGGCGGCGAAGAACCTCGACGGGGTGAGCCTCGACTTCGAGGGCAAGGGGTCCAAGGACCAGGCGGGCCTCGACACCCTCGTCGCTGCGGTGTCAGCTGCGATGCACGAGGCGAACCCGCACTGGCAGGTGACCATGGCCACCTACGCCTCCTCGGCGGGTGACCCGGCCGGCTTCTACGACATCCGGGGGCTCTCCGCCAGCGTCGACGGGTTCTTCGTCATGGCCTACGACATGAACAACCGGTTGACCCCCTCGCCCACCGCCCCGCTCACGGGTGCGGGGTTCACCGATCTCGACGCCGTGCAGCAGTACACGGCCGTGGTATCACCTTCCAAGGTCATCCTCGGTGTCCCGTACTACGGCTATGACTGGCCCACTGCCGGTCCCGGTCTCGGTGACCCCGCCACAGGCCCACCCACGCCGTTGAGCTACGCCCAGATCGCGGCCACGGGAGGCCGGGTCTACTGGGACCCCACCACCCAGACGGCCTGGACCTCGTACCAGGTGGGATCGCAGTGGCACCAGACGTTCTTCGACAACCCCACGTCGTTGGGGATGAAGGCCCAACTGGCTGACAGCTACCACATCGCCGGGCTCGGCATCTGGGCGCTGGGCATGGAGGGCAACGCCTCGGCCATGCAAAGCGCACTCCAGGGCAACGCCCCGATCGTGAAGGGCCCGCCACCCGGTCCCCTCGGCGGCGCCACCACGACCACGACCACCGTCCCCCCCACGTATGCCTACGCGGGCACCTGGAACGGTGTGGCGATCACCCTCAGCCCTGTCGCTCCCGGTTCACTGGCGGGCGCGTCGTACATCGCGATGTCCACCCAGCTGGCCGGCTTTGCCACGAACGATCCGACGCGCCTGTGTCTCGAAGCGGAGCCGGGATTGCCGGTCACCTCCCTCGCGGGATCCCCTGGCGTCTTCATCGTCACCGCCGCCACGCCGGACGATTGCTCCTCGGGGACCTGGGAGTTCACCGTTGCACCGGGCCAACCCGGGGATGCACCAACCACGACGACAACGACGCCGCCCGATCCCACCTCGACCACGACGCCGCCCGATCCGACCTCGACCACGACGCCGCCCGATCCGACCTCGACCACCTCCACCACGAGCCCGTGACACCGTCAGGGCATCCCCGCCGTCACACCACCCTCGTGGCGTGGCCCTCCCAGTACCGCTCCTTCAGGAGCCGCTTGTAGAGCTTGCCGTTGGGATCGCGTGGAAGCTCGTCCACGAAGTCCACCGTGCGCGGGCACTTGTAGGTAGCGAGTCGCTCCCGGCACAGCGCGATCAACTCGGCTTCGAGCTCGGGTCCCGCCGATGACGGGTCGACGAGCTCGATCACGGCCTTCACGGCCTCGCCCATCTCGGCGTCGGGCACACCGATGACCGCAACGTCGACCACCCGCCGGTCACCGGCGAGCATGTTCTCGGCCTCTTGGGGATAGATGTTCACTCCGCCGGAGATGATCATGTGCGCCTGTCGGTCGGTGAGATAGAGGTAGCCGTCTTCGTCGAGCTTCCCGATGTCCCCGAGGGTCCGCCATCCCCGGTCATTGACCATCGACGCCGTCGCCGAGGCGTTGTTGTGATACTCGAACGCCCGGCCGCCCTCGAAGTAGACGACTCCTTCGTGTCCCGGTCCCAACTCCTCGCCGTCAGGGCCCATCACATGCACCGTCGTGAGGGGGCGACCTACCGACCCGGGATGCGCCAACCACTGACTGGCGGTGATCCATGTCGACCCGATGTCCTCGGTCCCGGCGTAGTACTCGTCGATGATCGGGCCCCACCACTCGAGCATCTGCCGTTTGACCGGGACCGGGCACGGCGCGGCGGCGTGCACGACCGACCGCAGGCTGGACAGGTCATAGCGCCGCCGCTCGGCTTCAGGGAGTCGCAACATCCGAACGAACATGGTGGGCACGAATTGGGCGTGGGTGACCCGATGCCGTTCGATGAGACTGAGGCACCGTGCAGGGTCGAACTGCTCCATCACCACCACCGTCGCCCCGAGGCGGTGCATCGACATGCAGTAGACGAGCGGAGCCGAATGATACAGCGGCGCGGGCGACATGTAGACCGAATCCGGCCCGGCGCCTCGTCCTGCCAAGGCCTGTGCGATCTGGACCGGCGCGGCAGAGACGTCACCCATGGCCGTGCCCGGGAGCTCTTTGCGCACGCCCTTGGGTCGGCCCGTGGTCCCAGACGAATAGAGCATCTCGCGCCCTTCGCGCTCGTCCACCACGGGCAGCGCCGCGGATGCCTGCACCGCCTGCTCGTAGTTGTCGAACCCCGGCAGCCCGCCGCCGACCGACAGCCGGACGGTGAGGCGCGACAGGTCCAGCGTCGAGACGACATCGGCCAGGGCCGGAGTCGTCACGAGGGCGGTGGCGCCGCAGTCGTCGAGGATGTACTGGACTTCGGCACTGCGCAGATGGCTGTTCAGCGCTGTGTAGTAGAGCCCAGAGCGCTGGGCCGCCCATGTCACTTCGAAGTAGGTGGAGCAATTCCCCATGAGGATGGCGATGTGGTCGCCGGCGCCGAGCCCTTCGTGGCACAGGAACCCGGCCAGGCGAGCTGAACGCTCGTCGAGCTCTCGGTACGAGACCGTCTCGCCGTCGCCCATGACCACCGCGGTGGCATCGGGGTGTCCCCGGGCGCGCGCACCCAGGTCCAGCGCGACCACAGGCTCGGGAGCTTGGCTCATCGACGAGATTCTTGCCGATCTCGCCCGTCGTCATGCACAGTGACCGGCGAGGAGGGCCCATGGGCGAGCTGTTACGGGTGTCGGAAGTCGAAGAGGGCGTCGTCTCTGTCGTGCTCGACCGACCCCAGAAGAAGAACGCCCTCTCGATCGCGTTGCGAGACGAGATGAGCAATGCCCTCGACGCCATCGCAGCCGACGACACCGTGCGGGTCGTGATCCTGGCGGGCGAAGGCGACACCTTCTGCGCCGGGTTCGACCTGTCGGAGTTTTCGGTGACCGAGCCCGGGTTCCAGGAGCGGTTGTGGAGCTCGTCGGACCGCTTCCATCGAACCGTCTTGTTCTTTCCCCTACCCATCGTCGCCGCCGTCCAGGGCGCGGCGTTGGCGGGTGGACTGGATCTGGCCGTGATGTGCGACATTCGGGTGGCGGCGATGAACGCGACCTTCGGCCATCCCGAGCAACGTTTTTCGGACGTGGTCTTCAATCCCCTGGCGGACCTGGTCGGGTCGGGGCCGGCGCGCGATCTCTGTCTCACGGGTCGGACCATCGACGCCCCCGCGGCGTTGCGCATCGGGTTGGTCTCGAGCGTGGTGGAGCTCGACGAGCTCGACCACGAAGCCCGTCTGACCGCGGCGATGGTGGCCCGAGGGCCGCGCCACGCGCTCATGCGGACAAAAGCCAAAGCGCTGCGCCGCGCCGGCCATCGACCCGACGCCACCACCCTGGAGCTCTGACTGCCGGGCGCAGATCGGACCGACTGCGTTGTCCGTTTCCCGCCAGACTCCGTGAGGGTGATGCGACATCGTGGTGCCATGGACGAGACCACGGCATTTCTCGACACCCTCGAGCGAACCGCCCCGAGCTCCCCCACCGCATGCCGGGGCGGACCGCGCTTGAGCGTCGCCATCGAAGCACTCTCTGCTCCCGCCGCTCGCCCCCCCAGAGCTCGTGATGCACGTTCGGAGCGAGGTGGCGGTCCATCGCTGGGAGCTCGCCGGTGACGACGGCGTCGTGCTCGTGGTCGACGACACGGGGCACGTCTCGAGCTCTAAGAGCCTCGGACTCCGTGGTGCGCGAGCGCAGACCCTGCCACCCGGTTTGCTGGGGTTGTGGGGGCGGCGATCCCCGACCCGACCGATCACCCGGCGTGGAGGACGACGCCCCACGAGCACTGGCCAGGTTCTTGTGGGCCCCGACCACCGCCGTGTCCGAAACCCGCTAGCCAGTCGTTCCCCGTCTCGGGCAGGATGCCCCCATGGTCGAAGACTTCGAGCGCTGTTACCGGGCCGTCTTGGCCCGCGACGCGCGCTTCGACGGGTGGTTCGTGACCGCGGTGACGTCGACCCACATCTACTGCCGACCCAGTTGCCCGGCCCGGACGCCGGGACGTCGAAACGTCCGCTTCCACCCGAGCGCCGCGGCGGCACAACAGGCCGGCTTCCGTGCTTGTAAACGCTGCCGTCCCGACGCCTCGCCGGGATCGCCGGAGTGGAACGTCCGCCAGGATGTCGTGGCCCGCGCCATGCGGATGATCAGCGAAGGCGTCGTCGATCGCGATGGTGTGGCGGGATTGGCGCAGCGACTCGCCTACAGCTCGAGACAGCTCAACCGACTCCTCGTGAGCGAGGTCGGTACCGGTCCCTTGGCCCTGGCGCGAGCCCAGCGGGCCCAGACCGCACGGGTGTTGATCGAGACCACCGAGCTCGCCGTCTCGTCGGTGGCCTTCGCAGCCGGGTTCGCGAGCGTCCGACAGTTCAACGACACGATCCGAGAGGTCTTCGCCTGCACTCCCACCGAGTTGCGCCGCGGGCGCGCCCGTGGGCCGAGCCCTACACCCGACGTGGTCAGCCTGCGCCTGGCCCATCGGCTCCCCTTCGACGCGGCGGGCACCATGGCATTCCTGGCTCAACGGGCTGTCCCCGGCGTAGAGATCGGGTCGACCTCCTACTTCGCGCGCACCCTCACCCTCCCCCACGGGTACGGCACCGTGGAGCTCGTCCCCGAGAAGGACTACGTCCGCGCTCGACTTCGCCTCGACGACCTCCGCGACCTGACGCCCGCAGTCCAGCGTTGCCGACGCCTGCTCGACCTGGACGCCGACCCCGTGGCCGTGGCCGATCACCTGGGATCAGACACCCTGATCGGGGTGTTGTCGCGGCGCGTCCCGGGGCTCCGGGTCCCCGGAACCGTGGATCCCCACGAGCTGGCACTGCGTGCCATCGTCGGGCAACAGGTGTCGGTGGCGAGTGCCCGCGCCGTGCTCGGCGGGCTGGTGGCCGAACACGGGACGGCCTTGCCCGCGTCGCCCGCCCTCGTGCCGGTGGAGCCGCTCTCGGCCCCGACCCATCGCTTCCCCGACATCGACACCATCGCTGCGCTCGATCCCGACCACCTTCCCCTGCCGCGTCGCCGGGCCCGCACCTTGGTCACCATGGCGCAGGCTCTGGCGGGAGGAGACATCGCGCTCGACGCCGGCACGGACGCCGAAGCAGCCCGATGGACGTTGCGCACCCTTCCCGGCATCGGACCGTGGACCGCCGACTACATCGCGGTGCGCGGGCTTGGCCACCCTGACGTCATGTTGTCAGGAGACCTGGGAGTCCGACACGCCCTCGCCGGCCTAGGACAGGCCCACACCCCCGAGGACGTCGACAAGCTGGCCCGTTCCTGGCGACCCTGGCGCTCCTACGCCACCCTCCATCTGTGGACGTACCGCCCCGACGACCAGGCGCAGGCGTCGTGAAGTCACGTTGGCGCGTCGTCGACAGTCCCCTGAGCCCGCTGTGGCTCCGTGCTGACGCGAAGGGCCGATTGACCGATCTCCGCATCGGCGACGATGACACCGGGCCCGGTCCTCAGTGTCTCGGCGACGTTGACATCGGGCTCGACGCCGGCCGGGCCCTCGACGTCGCGGCGGCGCAGCTCGCCGAGTACTTCGCGCGACAACGCCAGACCTTCGATATTCCCCTGGCCATGGAGGGCTCGCCCTTCCAACGCCAGGTCTGGGCCGAGCTGCTCCAGATTCCCTTCGGCACCACGGCGAGCTACGGCGATGTGGCAGCACACATGGGGAGGACCGGCGCGGCGCGCGCCGTCGGACACGCCAATGCACGGAACCCGATCGCCATCATCGTCCCATGTCACCGCGTCATCGGATCATCGGGTGGGCTGACCGGCTACGGCGGGGGCCTGCGAGCAAAGCGATATCTTCTCGACCTCGAGGCACAGGTACCTCGCAGATCGTCCTGACGGATCAGTCCTCGGGTCGCGCGCTGAGCTCGTCGGTCTCTTTGACCGCCATGGCCGTGCCCCACACGCCGAAGGCGGTCGCAGCGATGGCAAGAGCAAGGAGGGCGGTCTCGACGGCGCCACTGGCACCGTCTTTCATCGTCATCGTGATCACCGCGGCCACGACGGCGAGCAGGATGACGGACCCGTAGACGAGCGGCCTGATGTTGCGACGCTCACTCTTCTCTGCAGAGGCGACGTGCCTCGAATCGACCATCGACACGCCATTGCTATCGACCACTGGGTCCGACAGCTGAAGAGCGGTCAGGGCCTTGGTGCGTGGCCCGACGCGACCAGGCACGATCATCCCGGACAATGGTTGACGCATTGTGCCCGGTACCCACACACAGTGAGATTCGCTTGGCCGTCAAAACGCACGTGCACCATGACTTCGCCGATGGCAGTATGCGGGCGATGGAGTACCTCGCTGTAGCCCAGATGCCACGCCGATGGTCGAGGAAGATCCAGGGCACCCTTCTACGGCGTGGGTACCGGCTCCCGAGGGCATGGCACGCCGTGCCCGCCTACGGGACGAAGTCGGCTGCGCTGTGCGGATTCCGCTCCACACGCGAACCTCACCGGACCTGGACCCAGACGATGATCCCGAGGCGCTGCCCCCAGTGTCAAAGTCTCGTCGATGAAGCCATGGTCCGCGCCGCCGCAGATCCGTCCGACAACGCCTTGTGGGCCGTGGCCGCGCCCGACAACGGCCCGCCGACGCCTTCTCGAGCACCGTCGGTCGATGCCCAGCGCAACGGAGTGGTCCCGGCCACCTGACGTCTCGCTGTCGGCGAAGATCAGACCATGTTCCGACATTCGGCTCATGTCTATGACCTTCTCTACGGGCGCTCGTTCGCTGTTGGACGTGGCCTCGCGCCACGACCTTTCTCGACATGCACTATCTGATCGGCTCCACCGACGGAATCGACCATGCCGTTGACGTCCATGAGATGACCCTTTTCGAACCGCGCCAGTACGAAGCGTTGCTACGACATGCCAGGCTTCTCTCCATCGAGACCTTGCCGAGCCCATCCCCAGGCCGAGATCGTTATGGGTGGGCATCGTCGCTCTGAGCGTTCGAATCACGCGCGTTGCGTGCCCTGGTCAAGGAAAACGGCAAAAGCGCCGACACCTTTGTATGGCCAATTCCCAGTTGAAGACCCGCGCCTCCGTTTCCTACCGCAGCGATCGGTGCCGTCCCGGGACAGAAGCACACCGAGGCGAGATCGCGGCTGTGGTCGTCGAGCGAACCGACGGCACCTGCACCGTCTTGTGGGCAGGCATCTGGCGCACCTTCAACAGCCGGCCCGAGGAGTGGGAGACCCGCCGCCAGGCAATGCAGGCGGTCGACTCGGTCGTGGGCGAAATCTTGATCTGGAACGAAATGGCCCCCCACACCTGGGCCGCCCGGGCAGCCTGACCACCCTCGTCACATCCCTCCTCGACCGGTGTCATCGGTCACGGGGGCGAGGTGGCGGTGTGGGACCACCCCGTCGTTTCCCACCCACTCGGGCACAGCCTCATCACCTGGCACCCGATCGGATCACCCGCTGCCGGCAACGCCCCCCAGCCCTAACACGGGGACGGTCGCGGGCATCCCGGTCCAGGGCAGAGCCCTCGTTCCACCACCCATCCAGCCCGGAGGGCCTGCTGGCATCCCGTCACGCCCGGAGCTGGACCGATGAACGGGACCTTCGAGGCACGAGCCTTCGCCCTCACCCTGACCCTGCTCGCAGCGGGCCCTCCCGCCGACGGCCACCGGCGACGTCGACGGGATGTTCGGGTCCCAGACGTCCGCTTCGTGGTCGGGCCCGAACCGGTCAGCACCACGCTGGTCCACGTCCACGGGACGGTCTGGCCTCACCACGTCACGGGGTCGGTCCGAACCCTCACAACGACGCGGCGCCACCAATCAAGCCACGGTATCCTTCACCTTCACCGGCTGACCTGCGGACCTGTCTGACCTGGGGACCTGTCTGACCTGTTCGACCTGTTCGACTCGGCGTTGCCCCGGTAGATTGTCCCGCTACGATTTGAGCAGTTGCTTAATTCGATTGCTTAATTCGATCGCTTAGGGGCGGAGGCCGTGGCCAGATCGGGAGCGAAGCGGCGGGTGGGTCCGGGGCCCTCGACCGGATCCGAGGAAACCCGACGGGTGCTGGTGGGGGCCACCATCGAGGCGTTGCGCGAAGAGGGGTTCTCGGGGACGAGCGCTCGAGAGATCGCCCGGCGAGCCGGGTGCAATCAGGGCCTGGTCTTCTACCACTTCGGTTCGGTCACAAACCTCCTCCTGGCTGCGCTCGACGAGGTCAGCGCCCTTCGCCTGGCGCGATACCAAGGGGCGGTGGACGAGGCCGACGACCTCGGCCAGTTGGTGGCCACCGCCGAATCGGTCTTCGTCGAAGACCTCGATGCGGGCTTCATCTCGGTCCTGACCGAGATGATGGCGGGAGCATCGTCCACACCGGGATTGGGAGCCGAGGTTGCGGCCCGGATCGCCCCCTGGCGTCTTTTCGCCGCCGACGCCATGCGCGACACGCTGGCGGACACGCCCTTTGCGCAACTCGTCGCGCCCGAAGAGCTCGCCCACGCCGTGGTGGCCCTCTATCTCGGCCTCGAGATGCTGGCCCACCTCGACGGTGATCGGTCGCTCGCGTTGGCACTCTTCGAACGAGCCCGACAGATCGCCGGCCTTCTGGGCGCGTTGTCCGCCGTCCCGGTGACGAAGGAGGAACCATGAGCCAGATGACCACGCCGACGACGAGCCGGCCCGAATGGTCGCCACACGACGGATTCGACGTGGTGACCGGTGCCTTCAGCTACTCGGGGGCGGCCATCTCCCGAGAGCTCCACGCCGCGGGTCGGCAGGTGCGAACTCTCACCGGGCATCCCGAGAGGGCCAAAGGAGACAGCCCCATCGACGTCCACGCCCTCGACTTCGACGATCCGGTCGGCCTGGTGGCGTCACTGCGCGGCGCCACCACCCTCTACAACACCTACTGGGTCAGATTCCCCCGCGGGCGCGTCGACCACGAGGCGGCGGTGGCCAACTCCCGCACCCTCTTCTACGCGGCTCGTGACGCCGGGGTGGAGCGGATCGTCCATGTCTCGATCACCCATCCGAGCATCACGTCCCCCTACCCCTATTTCCGGGGCAAGGCCGAGGTGGAGCGCGCCCTTGCTGAGGTAGGCGTCCCCTACGGCGTGCTCCGCCCCGCCATCCTCTTCGGCGGCGACGGCGTCCTTCTCAACAACATCGCCTGGCTCCTGCGCCGTTTGCCGGCATTCGCGGTGGGCGGACGAGGCGACTACCGCATCCGGCCCATCCACATCGACGACCTAGCCCGCCTGAGCGTGGCGCTCGGCTCGCACCGAGACACCACGGTGATCGACGCCGTGGGCCCCGAGCGCCCGACCTTCATGGAACTCGTCGGTCTCATCGCCGACACCGTCGGGAGCCACGCCCGCATCGTGAGACTGCCCGGCGCGATCATGCCGATCCTCTCCTCGATCCTCGGTCTCGCGCTCCGCGACGTCCTGTTGTCCCGAGAGGAGTACCTCGCCATGGCGGCCGGCCTCGCCGACACCGACGGCGCCGCCACCGGCACCGAGGAGCTGTCGCAATGGCTCGCCGATCACGCCGAGACGCTAGGGCGAAGCTACGCCAACGAGGTCCAACGCCATTTCCGCTGAGGGATCAACATCTACGATGCCGCGTCGTCGCCGTTCTGCCACTGCGCTCGGGACAGTCGATACACGCGAAGTGCCAAGCCGCGCGTGGGGTGCACCGTGTCACGGTCGAAGTGCATGCCCAGTCGCACCATGACCCGACCCGACGCCACGTTCCGTGGTTCGTAGATACTGACGACCTCGGACAGATCAGAGCTCGAGAATCCATGGGTCAGCGCGGCCCGGGCCCCCTCGGTGGCCAGTCCCCGGCCCCACACAAGGGGATCGAGCCGCCAGCCGATCTCGACGGTGGGCATGACCTCGGGGAGAAAGTGCGGCACCGACAGGCCGATGTAGCCGATGAGCTGGCCGCTGTCACGAAGCTCAGCGGCCCAATCGGCCCAGCCGCCGGTGGCCTGCTCGGCGATCCGGTAGGCGAGGAAGGCCTGGGTCTCCTCGATCGTGAACCCCCGCCCGAACGGGAACTGCCAGACCTCAGGCTTGGCGAACACTGCAGCCAGGCGGTCTCTGTCCTCGTAGGTCCAGCGCCGCAGCCGCAGACGCGCCGTCAGAAGCTCATCGACCATCGGCCAGATCTTGCCAGCTAGGTCGGTTCCTCGAACTTCTCCACCACCTGCCACATGGCGCGCTGTTCGGTCGGAGTCATGTTGGGGTCGCCGACCTTGAAGCCCACCACGTCGCGGAGCTTGCCCTTGAGCAGCCCCAAGTCAACGTCGACATTGCGCAGAAAGCCGTTGATCAGGGCGGCGCGCCCTCGTCCGAGGATCATGGCGATCATGGGGTTGGAGGGAATCTCGCCCGCCGCCATCAACACCCATGCCAGCCCCAGATCGACGAGCGGATCGCCGCGCGCGGCATTAGGCCAGTCGATGACCACGGGCCCATTGGCTCCGATCATGACATTGAGGGGGTGGAGATCCATATGGAGGAAGGAGTCCCCGGCCCCCACCGGTGCAGCGGGGAGGAAGTCCGGGGGCGCGATGGCATGCAGCCGGCGGTGCAAGGTGGCGAGCACCATTCCCTGACGACGGGTGGTCCAGGGCCGCCTGCTCATGTAGTCGACCATCGAGGAGCCCTCGATGCGCTCCATGACGAGGTCGGTCCCGTCGTCACTGATCTCTTCGACGGCCGGGACGGGGTAGCCGTGTTCTCGCAAATACTCCATGGTGCGGGCTTCACCGGCCATCGACCGCCCTCGACGGGACCGACGCAGCACGAGGCCAGGGCCGTACTCGAAGATGTCCGCATCACGGCCCGACGCCAGGAGAGGTCCGGGCCCTGCCACGTCGCAAACGGTAGTTGATGATCAAAGCCCGTCTCCTCCATGGCCGGGGTAGTCGGCTCGGTACGCTGCGTGTGCCCGACGAGTTCTCTTCTACGAGCTTGGCCCGACAAATTGACAGATTGGAGGAGACGACGGTGGCGGTCACGGGAATGGCCAACCTCGCCGTGAAGGTGAGCGATCTCGATGCTGCCGTATCGTTCTACGAAGCGGCCGGGGCAGAGGTGCGCGATCGGATGCTCTGGAACAACGGCGAGCGCGCCGATGTGTTCCTCGGCCCTGTCATGATCACCCTCTTCACGAAGGCGATCTACGAGGAGTCCGTGGAGCTCCCCCCCGATTGT
This sequence comes from Acidimicrobiales bacterium, assembly GCA_035532735.1. Classification (GTDB taxonomy): domain Bacteria; phylum Actinomycetota; class Acidimicrobiia; order Acidimicrobiales; family UBA8190; genus Chersky-840. The sequence continues at coordinate 86,922 of DATKQM010000057.1, forward strand.
TTCTTGCATCCCGCCCTCTTCAGCGATGATCTGTCCCGGGAGCTCGAGGGCCACGACGTCCTCTGGGGCCCCGCTGTCGTCGAAGGAGCCTTCGGAAAGCGCCGCATCGCCTTCGTCGAAGCACCGGGAGGAATCCGGCTCGAGTTCATGGAGCAACTCGAACCTCCGCCCGAGCCCCGCCAAGCACCCCAAGGAGGGTCGTCGTGAAGGTGACGCGCTTTCATCACGTGTCGGTCAACGCCAACGGGGCATCACTCGACGATATGGCCGCCTTCTATCGCGACGTCCTGGGTCTCGCCGACAAGCCACGACCCGACATCCCCGGCATACCCGGGCACTGGCACATGGTCGGCGACCAAGAGCTCCACCTGGTGGGAGCGCCCCCCCAAGGCACCCCGATCGACTCGACGGGACATCACTACTGTGTCGCCGTGACCGATCTCGATGCGGCTGTGGCCGAGCTCGACGATCGAGGCATCGAATACGAGCGTGCCGTCCAGGGTGCAGGCACGGTGCAGATCTGGATCATCGATCCAGCCGGGAACACCATCGAGCTCCAACAGGAGACTTGCGACACCTGATGTGACCATGCCGAGCACCTCCACCCGAGGATGGAACGGGACCGTTCTCGCCACGTCGCCAGGTTAACCACGAGACGGGTTGACCGATCCAAATACCCGTCTCCACCTGGGACGATCCAACGGTTGGGCTCCCGGAAGCACGAGTCCGCACTCTAATGTCGAACGCCGGAGATGCCGATTAGGCAGGGTGGAGCAGCACCGAGGAGACCGGGGGCGCGTGGGCGCTCTGATCGAGCGGCGCGGCCTCCCCCGTTGGATGTACGCGTCGCGAAACATCAGAATGGGAATCATTCGACAATGGCCCCCGCCCCCTCCTCCCACGGCACACGTGCCACGACCCATCTACCGGGCGTGGTGGGCCTGGATGACGCTCGGGTCGATCCTGGTCCTCCTGGCGTCGATCACATTGGTGGCGAAATCGGAGAGCGCGCCGGGGACGAAGGGGAAGTCCCATCCACCGGCCTCGAACACCACAATGGCGGCCCCTGCCGGCGCCGGTGCGCCCTCGGCAGCCGGACCCCCCGCCGTCACGACGGCTTCACCGCCGCGAGGCCTGGCCAGTGGCATCTCGTTGGGTGACTTCGCCGGGGAGGGCAATCCTTTCGGTGTGGCCACCTTTGGGTTGCGGACGGGAACGACGCCGACGCTCGGCACCGATTATCTCCCCAAGACAGGTGGCTGGACCATGATGGACGCAGCTGCCAACGTCAAGGCTTGGAGCCCGACGCACTATCAACTCGTCCTCGGAGTCCCCATCCTCCCCGGGGTAGGGACCCTCGCCCTCGGGGCCACGGGTGCCTACAACCAGTACTTCACGACACTTGGCGAGAACCTCGTCAGCGACAAGGAAGCGGGCGCGATCTTGCGCCTGGGGTGGGAGTTCAACGGCAACTGGTTTCCGTGGTCAGTGGCATCGGTGACAGATGCATCGAACTTCGTCGCCTACTGGCGTCAGATCGTCACCACCATGCGGGCCGTGCCGGGCGAGAGGTTCAAGTTCCTCTGGAATCCCAACGCGGCGAGCCCCACCCCCTACACGCCCGCCCAGGCATACCCCGGCAACGCCTACGTGGACTACGTCGGGACCGACCTTTACGACAACTTCTGGGAAAAGCCGTTCACCCCAGCCTTGGCCTGGGCCCACCAACTGATCCAGCAGTGGGGGCTGGACTGGCTGACTATATTCGCAGTCGAAAAACACAAGCCCATCGCCATCCCCGAGTGGTCCGACGAGTTCCGCACCGACGGACACGGTCTCGGAGACGACCCCTCGTTCATCGACAACATGGCCGAATGGTTCGTCTTCAACAAGGTGGCCTTTGCCGATATCTTGTCGTATGACACCTCGGCGACCTATCGGAACAACCTCCTCGACGGCACCTTCCCCAAGGCGCTGGCGAGGTTCAGGGCCGACTTCGGCTGACAACCTGACCGACCATCCGTCAGACGGCCCGGGCCCCGACCGACCGGGCTGGGACACCCGCGTCACGACGACACGGCCCGGCGCGGTAGACCGGTGGGATGCGAACACGAACACTCGGACGCGATCTGACCGTCTCGGCCCAGGGCCTCGGCTGCATGGGGATGAGCGAATTCTACGGGGCCGGTGATGAGACTGAGTCGCTCGCCACCATCCACCGGGCCCTCGACCTCGGCGTGACTTTGCTCGACACCGCCGACATGTACGGACCCTTCACCAACGAAGCGCTTGTCGGCAAGGCGATCTCGATGCGGCGAGACGAGGTCGTACTCGCCACCAAGTTCGGGATCGAGCGCACTCCCGACGGCGTCCGCGTCGGGGTGAGCGGCCATCCCGACTACGTCCGCTCGGCGTGCGACGGCTCCCTGCGCCGGCTCGGCGTCGACCACATCGACCTTTACTACCAACACCGGGTCGACCCCGACACGCCCATCGAGGACACCGTCGGCGCCATGGCGGAACTGGTCGCCGCGGGCAAGGTCCGCCACCTGGGGTTGTCCGAGGCGGCACCCGACACCATCCGTCGCGCCCATGCGGTCCACCCCATCACGGCACTCCAGACCGAGTGGTCGTTGTGGACCCGCGATCCCGAAACTGACGGGGTGCTCGACACCGTGCGCCGACTCGGGATCGGCTTCGTGGCCTACTCGCCGCTGGGGCGAGGTTTTCTGTCCGGAGCCATCCAGAAGCCCGAGGACCTGGCCGACGACGACTTCCGCCGCCACAACCCTCGCTTCCAAGGCGAGAACTTCCGAAAGAACCTCCAATTGATCGAAAAGGTAACGGAGATCGCCGCGGCCAAGGGGGTAGCGCCGTCACAGCTAGCGCTGGCGTGGGTGTTGGCCCAGGGCGACGACGTGGTGCCGATTCCGGGAACCAAGCGCCGGACCTACCTCGAGGAGAACGTCGCCGCCGACGCCGTCCGGCTCAGCGATGAGGAGCTCCGACGCATCGACCAGGTCCTCCCGGTCGCCGCGGCCGCCGGTGATCGCTACGGGGACATGACCCCGGTCCATCGTTGAACACCCGGACTGGGACAAACCTGGGAACCACCTGAGTCCAAACAGGGAAAGCAGCCAGTTCGCGTCGTTCTCGAACAGGTTGGGGCGAAACGATGCGGAGATTGACCTGGTATGAGCTTGACCGTTGGCACAACCATGGGGGTCTCGCGACGGACGGCGTCGTCAGTGACACTGGACGCGTTCACGTGGCGCGTCAGAGGCGCACGAGTTAGCAAACTCGGGCACTTTCGCCAGATGTGAGCAAAGTGTGATGGGTTGGAGGATCTCTCAGTGATCCCTGGACACCTGGTGCAGCCAGGGTGATGATGATGGCGTCACCTAGGGGAGGTTTCCAATGTTGCGCAAGTTTGTACTTAGCGCTGCTGTCGTCCTTCTGCCTGCCGGTCTAGTCCTCGGGGTTGCACCCGGTGTGGCCAGTGCGGCGAGCAATCCACCGGTCGTCCGCCACATCGCGCCGCATCAAGGTCCGGCCAACGGCGGTACGTCGATCGCCATCACCGGCGGCAACTTTGCTGACGTATCGGCGGTGCACTTCGGCGCCGCGCCGGCTCGGAGCTTCAATGTGGTCACGAAAAGGGTCGTCATCGCTCGATCACCTGCGGGCTCCGGGGTCGTCGACGTGACGGTCACGACACCGGCGGGCACGAGTGCACTGAGCTCGAAGGACCGGTTCACCTACAAAGGAACAAAGATACCCGTGGTTACCCATCTCGTTCCTTCCCATGGCCGCCCCGCGGGTGGCACGGTGGTGACGATCATAGGCAACGATCTGGAAGGAGCGGTTGCGGTGCACTTCGGTGCCAACTCGGCGGCCGACGTCAGGGTCTTCTCCCACCACTTGGTCACCGCCAAGTCCCCGGCAGGAACAGGGACCGTTGACGTCACCGTGACGACGCCACTAGGCACGAGCGCGGTGAGTCGGAAGGACCAATTCAGCTACAACACCGATCTTCCGGTCGTCACCCACGTCACTCCCCACAACGGATCGCCCAGTGGTGGGACTGCAGTCACCATCCGGGGGTCCGGCTTCTCGGGCACCATGGCCGTCGACTTCGGGGCCAATGCCGCCACCGACGTAGCCGTGATCACGAATCATCTGATCACCGCCACGACTCCCGCAGGCACCGGGACCGTTGACGTCACCGTGACCACGGGGCTCGGCACGAGTGGCCTAAGCACGGGTGACCGATTCACCTACACAACGATGACCCCGACGGTCACCCACGTCGCTCCCCGCAAAGGAGCGGCTACGGGTGGGACGGTCGTCGCAATCACGGGACACAACCTCGGTGGCGCCACCGCTGTGAACTTCGGCGCCAACGCTGCCACCCACGTCAGGGTGGTCACCGGGAAGATCGTCCTGGCGACGTCCCCGGCGGGGACAGGCACGGTCGACGTCACGGTGGTCACGCCGCTGGGCACCACGGCCACGAGCTCCAAAAATCAGTTCACCTACAAGTAAAGCTCGCGGAAGTCGAATCTGGCTCCGAGACCTCCAAAACGTTGCGGGCCGGGTAGGTGTTCGAGAGAACGCCTACCCGGCTTTGCATTGCGAGATCGGTAGAACTACGCGGTCCGGCCGCTGGTGGGGCTATGACGACGGAGCCGTCTCGCGAGCGACGGTAGCTGCCGGACCTTCCGACGGCTTCGGCCCACGGTGCTTGCCTGGAAGGCGATGTCCACGACGTTGGTGATCACTTCGCCGAACGTATCGGGGTCGGCGATGAGCCACGCATGGGATCCTTCGATGGTCAGGGAATGGGGCGTACCTAGGACCTCACACATCTCCTCAAAGGCATCGCGGGTGATGATCCGGTCACGGCTGCCCCATAACACGACCACGGGGAGCCGTCTTCGCTTCAGCTCCTGAAGTTCACCGATCAGGTCTGCGCCTCGGGCCAGAGCGGCCACCCGCCAGAACGCCTGTGGTTCTCGAAGCAGGTTGGGCAGGGCCTCGGACAGGATCACTGGCAGAACTCGCCTCGCTTGACGTAACGGCCAGAGGTCCCCGGGGAAGTGGAGCCCCCAGTCCCACAAAGGGCGCTGTGTGATCGTCCGCGCTGTCACGCCTCGTTGCGCCCAGGCCGAGGCGCCGATCGAATTGATGAGCACGAGGCCGCGCACGCGCTCGGGAAAGTCGTGTGCCAAGACAATCGCCACCCCACCACCGAAGGAGTGGCCCATGATCAGCGCTGGTTCTGTGATCTTCAGAGCGTCGAGAAGGTCCGCCGACCACTTGGCAAAACCGGCGAGCGTCGAATCCTGCGGGGGCAGAGGTTCCGATCCACCAAATCCAGGTAGGGCAGGCGCGACGACTCGGACGCCTCTCGCCACCAGACGCGCCAGCGACCGCTTGTACGCCCGATGATCGAGTCCCCAGCCGTGGAGAAAGAGCACCGGTACCCCATCTCCGGCTTCGCCGTATGCGACCGAACGCCCGCTCACGACGATCGTCTTCCACGACAGCCAGAAGGCTTCGGGATCTCTGCGATAGCGCGCGGAGAAGTCGTCCGGGTTGGTTCCGCGATTGACGGTGTCCGCCTCGCTCATGCCTCTACCCTGCTCCCGACATCACCGCGCTGGACAGAGTCAAAGGTCCGCTCGCTCGCATTACTCTGAGCCGTGAGAAGGCCGCATGCTCCCTACCCGGCCTGCCAGGGCCTCTGGGTGCTTCACGGTTGGCCTTAAGTCAAAGATGGGGATTCTGGACCCCGTCAACATGCGGATAGAGACCTTCGCCCCTGTCAAGCATGAAGGTCCCTTCGTACGCTGGTATCGAGAGCAGGATGGACCTGCGGGAAGGGAGGGAGTTATGACCCCCCGTAAAGTTGAGCCGTTGGAGGAAACTGTCCTCGACTTCGTCCGCAAGAGCGAGGAGGCCGTACTCGAAGTCGGGCGCAAGTGGGCTGATGCCGTCGGTGAGTTCGTACCGGTCGAAGTGCCCCTGGTCCGTGACCTGAAGAAGCAAGTCTTCGACTTGGTCGAGGACCTTCTGAAGATGCAGCGCGAATTCGCCCAGAAGATGCTGGGTGAGGCGCGCAAGGCGGTCGTCGGAAATGCCAAACCTGCACCGAAGCAGGCGCCGCGGACCGCGAAGCGAGTCCACAAGGCCGCTTGAGCCTGGTTCGTCTCCGGCATCGTCGGTCAACCGGAGATGCCGGGGGCGACTCGGCATAGTCACATCACAGGAGGACTGATGAACATCGTCATGGCGACCGACGGATCCGAGGCCGCAATCGACGCGGCGAGACGGTCCGTGGACCTACTGCGCCCCGGTGGTCACGTCACAGTCGTGATGGTCATACCCGAATATGAGGATCCTATGGAAGACGCCGGAGGGATCGAAGGCCCAGGGATCAGCTACGAGAAGGCGGACAAGGATTGGAAGAAGGCAACCGTCCAAGGGCACTCCGCACTCGATCGCACAGCGGCGGTTCTCGGACCCGACGTGGAAGTGCGCCTGGTTCCCGACGACGAGACAACAGGAGCGTCCATTGTCCGAATCGCCCATGAGATGAGCGCGGAGGTGCTCGTGATCGGCTCATCTGGCAAGGGTTGGGTGGGCCGACTGTTCGGAGGTTCAGTCAGCGACTACGTCGTCCACCATGCGCCGTGTCCGGTGATGCTTATCCGCCACGATCACTGAGCGCGGAGGCGACGTCGAACACACTCAGCTCGATTCCACGTTCTCGGCGCAGAACGTAGGGCGTACTCACAGTTCCCGCTCATCGATTACCGCTCGGTGGAACGCTTGAAGCTGCCTGCCCGCTACAACCACAACGGGAGACATGTTGGCTGCTGCAAGGTGGTCAAGATGACCCCCGCTCACAACGACGGCGAGGTCGATGAGGGCGTCTTCAAGTCGGGTGAGTCGGTCGTTCACGTCCATGAACTCTCCATTCAACTGGCACTTTGATTTGAATTGACAGGCAACGCAACCAAGCTGCTGTCACACGCCCCTTGGCTGGTCTCCGGATTCTGAATTCCACCATTATCGCCCTGGACTGCCCGTCACCGTTACCGGAGTCTGAAACGAGCAGTCCGCCTCAGGCGACCAAGCAAGGGAGGTCTTTGGACCCTCGCCGGGAAAAGACAGCGGCGTAAGCTGAACGCATGGTGCTTTCGTCGACTCACTACACTGGCCCCCCGCTGGTACCGATCATCGTGCTGGCTGTCGTGGTGGTCACGTTGGTAGGTGGAACCCTTGTGGCCAGGCGCAGGGGCTACTCGGGTCTCGGCGGAGACACGATCGTTCGGTGCAGTCAAGGGCACCTTTTCACGACTATTTGGATTCCGGGTGCGTCTCTCAAGGCGATTCGCCTCGGCTGGGCCAGGCTGCAGCGGTGTCCGGTCGGCAACCACTGGAGCCTCGTTACTCCCGTCAAGGACTCAGACCTGACTGATGAGGACCGACGGATTGCCGACGAACACCGCGACGTGCGGGTTCCCTAGTCTCTGCCTACGACCTATCGTCCTGACGAAGGGCCGTGGACCGACCTCGGCCCTTGGGCGCCTGCGAAGGTTGATGCCAAGTAGCGGGCCGTTTCCGTAGCGGGTCGCTGTCAGGGCGACTCCCTGCCGGCGGACGGGGCGACCCTTAGATGCCGTGATCGACGCACACATGGGGGCACTTACGGCGCTGCGAGAGATCGGGGCAGAACCCCGACGGCCTCAAGCTCCGCCCGGAGTTGGCGGGACGAGCGGAACTGAACGGTCTGAATCCCTAACTTGCTCGCCGTTTCAACGTTCTCCTTTGTGTCGTCAATCATCAAGGTCGAATTCGGCGTCAGGCCGAAACGGTCGAGCAATCGTCTGAAGATGGCGGGCTCTGGCTTCGCCACTCCTTCTAAACCGGAGACAACGACGCCGTCAAACCAACCGAGAAACGGAAATCGTTCGAGGCGAAGCGGATACGTCTCCTTCTCCATGTTGGTGAAGGCATAGCAGAGCAGCCCGGTTTCTCTCACCGCCCGGAGCACCTCCACAGATCCGGCGTCGACGCCACCGATCATCTCCTCGCTGCGTCTTGACCACGCCCAGATCAGTTCGGAGAGCTCGGGATGCCTGGAGGCGAGCTCGGCGCACGATGACGCCGTCGAGACGCCCCGGTCATGGGGCGCATGCCACGCCGGCGAACAGACCTCGGCGAGGAACCATTCCATCTCCGCCCCGTCCGCGATCAGCTTGCGGTAGAGGTGCCGGGGGTTCCAATCGAGCAGGACGCCACCCACGTCGAACACCACCGCCTCGACCGGAGAGTGCCCGGCAACCGTGTGAGAACGCACATCAGTTATGTTAGAGTAAACATTGTGGATGTGCGCACGCGCCACCAGATGATCCTGCAGGCGCTCCGCCAGCGCAGTCCCGTGCTGGTCGGGGAGCTGGCCGCCGCACTGGATTGCTCTGAGATGACCGTCCGGCGTGACCTCGAGTCGCTGGAGCGCAGCGGGGGCCTGCGACGTGTGCACGGCGGGGCGGCGAGTGTCTTCCTCAGCGCCGAGGAAACCCCGTACGGCATCCGGGCCCTCGAGTTCAGTGAGGCGAAGGCGGCGATAGGCGCTGCCGCGGCCAGCCTCCTGGCCGACGGGGAGACGGTCATTCTCGACGGTGGTACCACCGCCATGGAGGTGGCACGAGCGCTCCGCAGCCGGCGGTTGACCGTCATGCCACTCGCTCTGAGGCCAGTCTTCGAACTGCACGAGTGTCCGGGCATCAAACTCCTTCTCCCGGGTGGCGAGGTCCGTCCGGGAGAGCTGTCATTGATGGGGAGTCTTACCGAACCTTCTTTTTCTCAGCTCCGATTCGACACGTGTGTGATGGGCCCTTGCGGCATCGACGTCAAGGCGGGCATTACTACCCACCTTCTTGCCGAGACGTCGGTCAAGCGCGCCGCAGCCAGAGCCTCGCAGCGCGTCATCGCGGTAGCCGACTCCTCGAAGCTCGGGCGCGTCGCTTTCGGCCATGTTGGCGATCTCGACGAGATCGACATCGTCCTCACTGATGCCGGAGCCGACCAGCAGAGGGTGGAGGAGTTGCGGGCGGCGGGAGTCGACATCCGCTGCGTCTGACCTTGATCCCGGATCCGAACCCACGGACGACACCAGCCTCAGCGGACCGCTGGCCCCGCCTGGCCGTGATTGCCGTGTTCTTCGTGCACGGCTTCTTGTTCGCCTCTTGGACAGCCCACATACCGCAGTTGAAGGATCGCCTCGGCCTCAGCGACGGCAGGCTTGGACTCGCCTTGCTCGGGGCTCCCATCGGCTCGGTCCTGGCCATGGTAGTAGCCGCCCGCATCCTGCCGAGAGTGGGAAGCCGGAAGATGGTACGCCTGGCCCTGCTCGGCTATTGCGTCTCGGGACCGTTCATTGGGCTCACCGGTTCGTTCGGGACGTTCTGCGTCGCATTCCTCCTCTGGGGCTTCTTCCAGGGGATGCTTGACGTGTCGATGAACACCCAAGCGATCACGGTCGAGCGGTTCTCCGGCCGAGTGCTGATGCCGGGCTTCCATGGGTCTTGGAGTTGCGGCGCCCTCGTAGGCGCAGTCACGGGAGCATCTTCAGTGGCGCTGGGCCTCTCTCTGAGTGGGCAGCTGCTGATCCTGGCGGTACCGTGCATGCTGGTCGTCGGCTGGCTTTCGACCCGGATGATCCCCGACCGTCAGGTAGGCGACAACCCCGAATCTTGGAGAGGCAGTCGCGAGGGGCGCCACGGCGTATTCCAAGGAGAGCTCATTGTCCTTGGGGGCATCGCCTTCGCCGACATGCTGTGTGAGGGTGCCGCCGCTGATTGGGCCGCGGTCTATCTCCGCAACTCGATGCACACCGTGCCCCTGGTCGCCGGAATGGGTTTTGCGATCTATGCCCTCGCCATGCTGGCCGTTCGACTCTCCGGCAATCGACTCTTCAGCAGGTTTGCCGCCCACCGTTTGCTGGCGCTGCTCGCCGTCATCGCAACGCTCGGATTCGCCGGCGGCCTGGTCATCGGCCGCCCCGCGAGCGTGCTGGCCGGATTCGCCTTGCTTGGCGCCGGACTCGGAAGCGTCGTCCCGATGACCCTCAGGGCGGCCGGAGCGGTGGGCAACGTGAACACCGGAAGGGCGGTCGCCTCGGTGGCCGGGTGTGGCTGGGCCGGCTACGTCGTGGGGCCGGTCGTGATCGGCGCAATCGCATCATTGACGACACTGCACACGGCCCTGTTCCTGATCCCAGTGCTCACCGGCACCGTGGCAGTGGGTACGTGGACGGCGAAGGGGGTGCGGCGCTCCGCGCTACTTGCCGGCACGGCGCCGAGAGCACACACAAGAGAACCTGCGGTCAGAGCATCGAGAAGCGAACCTCAGGTCAACTGAGTACGTCTGGGCCCAGATCCCCACCCGTGGAGCGGACTGCACCGCGGCAGCCAGTTCGGAACGCCTACGAAGTGTCCCCGAAAGGTTTCCGCCGGGTCGGCCCCACCGACATCCCAAGGGTGCCGGAGTGGGCGAATGCAATGCTCACCGAACGCGGCGAGGACTACTCGAAGCGCGCCTCGGCGACGTCCGACTACCTCTTGGCCGGGTTGATCATCTGCGATCGCTCCGGCTGCTACACGTGCAGGACCTGCCAGCGTTATGGCACCAAGCACTGCGATGCCGAACGGCTCCCGGCCGACGAGATGGACGCCGCCGTGCTCGCGCTCTCGCCGGGAGGAGCTGGTAGCGGCCATGGACCAGGCCTCGGCCGAGCTACCGACCGACGCTGAGCTATCGGCATCGCGCCCAGATCGACGAAGCGCTGGGCATCGGTGCCACCCCGCCCGCAAGGCGCTGCTACAGGCCCTCGTGCACGAGGTGCGCGCAGAGAGCCGCTACAGGATCGTCCCGTCGTTCCGTCCGTGGTGGCCAACCCAGCGAGGTTCGCGCACTAGGTGGTTTGGCGCCCCCCGGCAATGGCGCCCCCGG
>DATKQM010000058.1:0-33499 GCA_035532735.1 Acidimicrobiales bacterium
CACCGAGCTCGACGCGGCCGACGTCCGAGCCGCTGAGCTCCGCGGCGAGCTCGACGCCGCCGAGGCCGCCGTGCACGGCGCCGAGACCGCGGTGGGAACGGCGAGACGCCGCGCCGCGCCCGAGCTGGCCCGGGCTGTGGAGAAACGCCTCCGGAGCTTGGCCATGGCGCACGCTCGGGTCGAGGTCACCGTGGCCGAACCCGACCCCGGTGACGACGTCACGTTCCTCTTGGGTGCGAACCCCGGTGAGGCGGTCCTGCCCCTCGCCAAGGTGGCGTCGGGGGGCGAGCTGGCCCGGGCCATGCTGGCGCTCCGGCTGGTGCTCACCGACGCACCGTCGACGATGGTCTTCGACGAAGTCGATGCCGGCGTGGGAGGAGAAGCCGCCCAGGCCGTGGGCAGCGCGTTGGCGGAGGTGGCGCAGCGCCATCAGGTCCTGGTCGTCACGCACCTGGCCCAGGTCGCCGCGTGCGCCCGCCAACAGCTGGGGGTGCGCAAGGTGCTCCACAGGGGCAGAACGGTGGCCCACGCCGCGGTGCTCGAGGAGGACGCCCGAGTGGTCGAGGTGGCCCGCATGTTGTCGGGGAGCCCGGACTCCGTCACCGCACGACGCCATGCCGAAGAGCTCCTGGGAGCCAAACCCGCGGCCCCGGCCAGCAAGACCGCCCGGTCCCGCTGAGCTCGGCCGATCGCGCCCCGATGCTCCACCGGTAGATTGGGCTCGTGGTCTACCGTAAGGCGATGCCCGGGAAGCTCCGAGCTTGACCAAGTACGTCTTCGTCACCGGCGGTGTGTCCTCATCGCTCGGCAAAGGACTCACCGCCTCATCGCTCGGCCGCTTGCTCAAGTGCCGGGGTCTGCGGGTGACGATGATCAAGCTCGACCCGTACATCAACGTCGACCCGGGCACGATGAACCCCTTCGAGCACGGCGAGGTCTTCGTCACCCACGACGGCGGTGAGACCGACCTCGACCTCGGCCACTACGAGCGTTTCATCGACGTCGAGCTCAAGACGACGTCGAACGCCACCACCGGGTCGATCTACTCCGAGGTGATCCGCAAGGAACGCCACGGTGAGTACCTCGGCAAGACCGTCCAGGTCATCCCGCACATCACCGACGAGATCAAGGCGCGCATCCGCCACCTCGCCTCCGAGGAGATCGACGTCGTCATCGTCGAGGTGGGTGGCACCGTGGGCGACATCGAGATCGTGCCCTTCCTCGAAGCCATCCGGCAGTTCCGACACGACGTCGGTCGGGACAACGTCTGCTACGTCCACCTCACCCTCGTGCCCTACCTGGCCCCGTCGGGAGAGCAAAAGACCAAACCCACCCAGCACTCGGTCACCGAGTTGCGCAGCCGCGGTATCCAGCCCGACGTGATCGTGTGCCGCTCGGACCAACCCATCTCCGACGGGCTCAAGCGCAAGATCTCTTTGTTGTGCGACGTTCCCGTCGAAGGGGTCATCTCGGCGGTGGACGCGCCGAGCATCTACGAGATACCCCTCGTCCTCCACGACGAGGGGCTCGACCGAGTCGTGTGCCAGATGCTCGCCATCGACGGCAACGAGCATCCTGTCGACCTGTCGGGGTGGGAGAAGGTCGTGAAGCAGGTCTCTGCTTCGGAACGCCCCGTGCGCATCGGTGTGGTCGGCAAGTACGTCAACCTCCCCGACGCCTACCTGTCGGTGGGCGAGGCATTGCGCCACGCCGGGTTCCACCACGGGGCCAAGGTCGAGGTGGACTGGATCCAGGCCGAGAAGGTTCCCGACCTCCTCGGCACCGACCGCATGCTCCAACTCGACGGCATGGTCATCCCCGGCGGATTCGGCGAGCGGGGCATCGAGGGGAAGATCGACGCCGTCGAATTCGCCCGCCAACGCGAGATCCCCTGTCTGGGCCTGTGTCTGGGCCTGCAGGTCATGGTCATCGACGTGGCCCGCCATCTGGCCGGGCTCGAGGGGGCGAACTCGCGTGAGTTCGACACCGTCAGCCCCCACATGGTGATCGACCTCATGGACGACCAGCACAAGGTCGTCGACATGGGTGGCACCATGCGGCTGGGGTCCTACGTCGCCCAGCTCGAGCCCGGTTCCATCGTGGCCGACGCCTACGGCTCGCTGGTGGTGTCGGAACGTCACCGTCATCGCTACGAGGTCAATCCCCGCTACAAGGCCAGGTTGATCGAAGCGGGGCTGCGCTGCTCGGGATCCTCCGCCGATGGTGTCCTCGTCGAATTCGTCGAGCTTCCCGGTCACCCTTTCTGGGTGGGGACCCAGGCCCACCCCGAGTTCAAGAGCCGGCCCGACCGTCCCCATCCTCTGTTCCGAGAGCTCCTGGGCGCCGCCCTACGCCGCGCCGATGGCCGCTTGCCACGACTCATCACCATCGACTCCGACGTCGGTGCCGCCTCCTGAACAGGGGTTCCGCCACCTCGCTGACGACGTCCGCCTCCGGGGGTGGGGGATCTCGGTGGTCCAAGGCACCTACGCTGCCCCTGACGGCTCGCTCTTCACCCGCGACGTCGTCCGTCACCCCGGTGCGGTAGCGGTCGTTCCCGTCACCGAACACGACACGATCCTGCTCGTCCGCCAATACCGGGGACCGGTCGACCGTGTCCTGCTCGAGATTCCCGCCGGTACCCGCGACGTCGAAGGCGAGGCGCCCGAGATCACGGCTCGGCGCGAGCTCGAGGAGGAGGTCGGGGTACGAGCCAAGTCGGTGCGCCTCCTCGGGACCATGCTCAACAGTCCGGGCTTCTGCGACCAAGAGACCCTTCTCTATCTGGCCTGGCAGCTCGAGCACAGCGAACCGTCTCGCCACGGTGAGGAGGAGCGCTACATCGAGGTCGTCGAGATCGCGCTCGCCGATATCGGCGCCATGATCGCCTCGGGCGAGCTCATCGACGCCCAGACCGTCCTCGGCCTGCTCCTGGCCCGCGACGCATTACGCGCCGAAGAGAGCTGACCAAATGGCACCGGTCATGATCGACGTCTCCGAGAGCGGGCCCGCCCTGAGCCGTTACGCCGAGGAGTACCTCACCTGGCTGGCCATCGAACAGGGGCGCGCCCGCAACACGATCATCTCGTACCGCCGAGACCTCGTGAGCTACGAGGCGTTCCTGGCCCGGCGCGGTCACACCGTGGACGATGCCGATGTCGCCAGTGTCGAAGAGCACCTTGCCGAACGACGAGCCGCAGGACTCGGCCCCGCCTCGGTGTCGCGCGCCCTCGCCGCGTTGCGAGGCCTGCACCGGTTCCTCCTCGAAGAAGGCGAGACCACCGCTGATCCCACTGCCGATGTCCGACCCGTCCGCACACCGCTGCGTCTCCCCAAGGCCATCGACGAGGACGAGGTGGGCCGCCTCCTCGACACGACGACCAAGAAAGACCCTGCATCGATTCGGGACCGGGCCATCCTCGAGGTCCTCTACGGCACCGGGATGCGGGTCTCGGAGCTGGCCGGCCTGAGCCTGTCCGACCTGGCCTCGGACACCGGGCTCGTCCGGGTGCTCGGCAAGGGGGACAAGGAACGGCTCGTCCCGGTGGGACGCTGCGCGCGTCGGGCCCTCGACACCTGGCTCGGCCCCCGGGGCCGCCCCGAGTTCGAGCCCCACCGCTGGGCGCGCCGCGGTGACGCCGAGGCCGTGTTCCTGAACGCCCGGGGCGGTCGACTCACTCGCCAGGGCGTGTGGGGAGTGCTCAAGAAACGAGCCCGGGCCGCCGGCATCGAGGACCGGGTCCATCCGCACGTCCTACGCCACTCCTGCGCCACCCACATGCTGGCGCACGGCGCCGATATCCGTGTGGTCCAGGAGCTCCTCGGCCACTCCTCGATCGCCACCACCCAGCTCTACACCAAGGTGTCGTTGGAGCACCTGAGAGAGGCCTATGACCAGGCGCATCCGCGCGCCGACTGGGGTGGCGGGCAGTAATCTCTCTTCGTGTCTCCCGACGCCTCTACTGTCGATCACCGCGCCCTTCTAGAGGAGGAGCGCGCTGATCTCATCGCCAAGCTCGCCGAGCTCGGCTTAGGGGGGGCCGGGCTCGCCTACGACTCCAACTTCGCAGACTCGAGCCAGGTCACCGCTGAACGTGGTGAAGCCGAGGCCCTGGGGGCGTCGCTTCGAGAGACCCTCGACGACGTCGAACGGGCCCTGGCCAAGCTGGCCGCCGGTAGCTACGGGGCCTGTGAGGACTGCGGAGCGCCGATCGACCCGCTGCGCCTCGAGGCGAAGCCCGCGGCCCGCTACTGCATCGACTGCGCCGCGAAGCATTGACCTGAGAGACGAAGCACTGATCCGAAAGACACAGTGACCGACGCCTGGGGCCATCCCGCCGCGCCGGGACCGCCGCCACGCCGGGGTCTCAGCCCACGCGCCACCATCTGGATCATCGCCGGGGTGGCGCTTCTGGCCGTACTCATCCGCATCCACCGGATCACGACGTTCGAGATCCTGCTCGTCTGCACGATCATCCCCTCGGTCATCCTGCACGAGGTCTCCCATGGCGCCGCCGCCCTCTTCTTCGGCGACGACACCGCCAAGCGCGCCGGCCGGCTGACGCTCAATCCCATCCGTCACATCGACCCCTTCGGCACGATCATCCTGCCGATCCTGCTGGTACTCAGCGGGGTGGGGGCCATCGCCTATGCCAAACCGGTTCCCGTCAACGTCTCACGACTCCGGAACTCTCGGAATTCCAGCGTCGTGGTGTCACTGGTGGGGCCGGCCGTGAACGTCGTGTTGGCCGTTGTGATCGGTTTCGCCTTCAAGTCCTTGGTCACGGGGTTCGGCCCACGCATCGATGCGGTGAACGGCGTCGGGCCCATCGGCCCCCAACTGCTCTTCGTGGCCGGCTACGTCAATGTCTTGTTGGCGGTGTTCAACCTCATTCCGCTCCCACCGCTCGACGGCTCGGCGGTCTTGGAGAGACTCCTGCCTTCGAGTCTGCTGCCTGGCTATTACCGCATCAGGCCGTTCACGATGTTCGTGCCGTTGATCCTCATCGTGCTCGCCCCACACGTCCTGCAGAGTCTCTTCTCATGGTTCGAACTGCACTACGCGAGCGCCATAGGGGTGCCGGTCAACGGCTGAAGCCATCGGGCGGCGCCAGCAACCCCACGGCGCGCATGGCCCGGTCCAGTGTCGGCCCGGCCACGGCCCTCGCCTT
This sequence comes from Acidimicrobiales bacterium, assembly GCA_035532735.1. Taxonomy (GTDB): domain Bacteria; phylum Actinomycetota; class Acidimicrobiia; order Acidimicrobiales; family UBA8190; genus Chersky-840. Next base: position 5,172 of record DATKQM010000058.1, read on the forward strand.
TGCGGCGCCTTCGGCGAGCACGGACTCGACGTACCCACGCTGGGTCTGCAGTTCGGCCAGGCGTGCGCGCACCGGGCGCAGCAACTCCGACAGCGCTTCGGCCACGTCGGCCTTCAACGTGCCGTAGTTGGCGTAGTGCGAAGCGAGCTCGGCGGGGTCGCCTCCGGTCGACGCCGCCAAGAGCTCCAACAGGTTCGACACGCCGGGCTTGGTCACCGGGTCGTAGCGGACCTCGGTCTCGTTGTCGGTGACGGCCTTGCGCACCTTGCGGTCGATCTCCTCGGGGGAGTCGAGGACGAGCACCGTCCCCAGGGGTGAGCTCATCGACTTCGACATCTTGCGGCTGGGCTCTTGGAGGTCCATGACCCGGGCCGCCACCTTCGGCACCGCCGATTCGGGCACCACGAAGGTCTCGCCGTAGCGGTTGTTGAAGCGGGCAGCCACGTCCCGGGTGAGCTCGAGGTGTTGGCGCTGATCATCACCCACGGGGACCCGATCGGCGTCGTAGAGGAGGATGTCGGCCGCCATCAGCACCGGGTAGGTGAGCAGCCCGGCCCGTACCGTCTCCTGCTCTCCGCCTTTCTCCTTGAACTGGGTCATCCGGCGCAGCTCTCCGTAGGTGGCGGTGCACTCGAGCAGCCACGTCAGCCGGGGGTGCTCAGGGACGTGGCTCTGGATGAACAAGGTGCAGACCGACGGGTCGAGCCCCACAGCCAGGAGGTTCTCCGCCGCCTCGAGGGTCCTGGCGGCCAGGAGGGTGGGGTCGTAGTCCAAGGTGAGAGCGTGGAGGTCAACGACGCAGAAAAATGCGTCGAATTCGTGCTGGTCGGCGACCCAATTCCGGAAGGCGCCCAAGTAGTTGCCCAGGTGGAGATCACCACTCGGTTGCACACCCGACAGCACCCTCGCCATGGCTGGCCATGGTACGGGACCCATGCCTGGACGCGGTGCTGGGAGAGGGCTGGACCGGGGAGCCTGACGAAGAACGTCTTACCTGCTCAGAGGCCATGCATCGACAGTGACGGGGGAGCCGGTAGGGTCGAATCCGTGGTGGCGCACGTCTCGACGCCCGTCTTCGAAGGGCCCTTCGACGTGCTGTTGCAGCTCGTGTCGGACCACAAGGTCGAGATCTACGACATCTCGGTGTCGGACCTCGTCGACGCCTTCATCGCCGAGATGAACGCCCGTCAGCCCTTCGACGTCCAGACCGCCAGCGAGTTCCTCGTGATCGCGGCGATCCTGGTGGAGCTCAAGTCCCGCAAGCTGCTTCCAGGTGCCGACGACGTCGAGGACGACGAGGAGCTCGCCGGCTTCGAAGAGCGCGACCGTCTCCTGGCCCGGCTCCTCGAGCTCCAGGCCTATGCCGCCGCGGCGGACGCCTTCGCCGTGCTCATCGACCATGCCCGCCACACCCTGCCCCGCGTCGCCGGGCTGGAGGAGCGCTTCCGGGACCTGGCTCCCGACCTCCTGGTGGGCGTCACCCCGGAGAAACTGGCCGCCGCCTTCATGGTGGGAACCGTGCCCCGGCCCGAGTTCCTGCTCGACTTGTCCCACGTCACGGTGGAAGCCGTCACCGTGTCCGAAGCCGTCACCGAGCTCGAAGAGCGCCTGCCGAGTGCGGGTCGACTGTCGTTTCGCGAGCTGACCTCGCACTGCACCACCCGAATGCAGATCATTGTGCGCTTCCTCGCCCTGCTGGAGCTGTGCAAGCGGGGCTGGATCACCCTCGACCAGGGCGAGACCTTCGGCGACCTGGTCGTCTTCTGGTCCCGAGACTCGTCCGTGCTGTCCACCGTCGGCGGTGGCGATGCGGTCGAGGAATACGACGGCTGAGCGTCGCGCGTGGGACTTCCTGAGGAGTACCGGGCCATCGAGGCCATCTTGCTCTCCGCACTCGAGCCCGTCCCCCCGAACATGCTCGCCGAGCTTCTCGAGATGCCCCTCGATCGGGTCGAGGCGGCCTGCGCGGAGTTGGCTTCGGGCTACGAGGACGAGGGCCGGGGATTCGTGCTCGCCCGGGTGGCGGGGGGATACCGGTACCAGACCCATCCCGACCTTGCTCCGTTCGTCGAGCGCTTCGCCATGGAGGGCGTGTCCTCGCGCCTGTCGTCCGCCGCGCTCGAGACCCTGGCCATCGTCGCCTATCGCCAACCGGTGTCACGAGCTCAGATCGCGGCGCTGCGCGGGGTGAACGTCGACGGCGTGGTGCGTTTGCTGGAGCAGCGCGGCTACATCAACGCCGTGGGCCACGCTCCGGGTCCGGGCCAGCCCGTCCTCTACGGCACCACCCCTGCCTTTTTGGAGCGGCTCGGGCTCTTCAACCTCGACGAGCTCCCTCCTGTCGAAGAGCTCTTGCCCGGGCCCGAGGTCGTCGAGCAGCTCGAGGAGCGCCTGCGCCCCGGCGCCGATGCCTGAGGGGCACCGCCCGCCACTGCGCCACCAATCCCCTCGAACGGCTGGCACCGGCGACGCGACACCGGAGGGCGAGCGACTCCAGAAGGTCCTGGCCCGAGTCGGCCTCGGAAGCCGTCGGGCCTGTGAGGCGTTGATCGCCGACGGCAGGGTGACGGTGAACGGCGAGCCCGTCGAGCTCGGTCGTCGCGTCGACGTCGAGGTCGACGTGGTGGCACTCGACGGCGTCCCCCTGCCGGTGCTCCCGGGGCTCGTCCACTACCTGCTGCACAAGCCGGCCGGGGTCGTGACCACCGCACACGACCCCTTCGCCCGCCCCACCGTGCTCGAGCTCGTGCCCGAGGAGCCCCGGGTGTTCCCGGTGGGAAGGCTCGACGCCGACAGCGAGGGGCTGCTGGTGCTCACCAACGACGGCGAGCTGGCTCAGCGCCTGACTCATCCTTCGTTCGGTGTCGAGAAGGAATACCTGGTGGAGGTGGAAGGGGTGCCCTCGGCCGGGGACCTACGGCGCCTGCGGCTCGGAGTCGACCTCGACGACGGGAAGACGGCCCCGGCCACGGTGGGCGTCGTCGCCCCGGGCGTCATCCGGATCGTGATCCACGAGGGCCGCAACCGACAGATCCGCCGGATGTGCGACGCCGTGGGCCACCCCGTCCATCGCCTCGTGCGCACCCGGATCGGGCCCGTCTCCGACCCACACTTGAAGCCCGGGACGTGGAGAGCGCTCGAGGGCTCGGAGGTCCGCGCCCTGGGGCGCGCGGCGCGACACCGGGGCGAGGCGGCCCAAGCCGCGGGTGCCACGAGGCGAGCCCCGCGCCCCAAGAGCCGACGCGATGGTCCTGGCCAGCGCACCGATCCGCCGGGAGGCCGCACCCGGCCTGGGTAGCATCACGACCATGTCCGCTGTCCGCGCCGTGCGCGGTGCCACCACCGTCGACGCCGACACCCCCGACCAGGTCTCGAGTCGGATGCAGGAGTTGCTGGCCGACATCGTGGATCGCAACGGCCTCGACCACGACGATGTGATCAGCATCGTCTTCACGGCCACGGGCGACATCGTGTCGATGTTCCCAGCCGCGGCGGCCCGGGCCATGGGACTGGGCGACGTCCCGTTGCTGTGTGCCCGTGAGCTCGACGTGGTCGGGTCCACCCCCCGCTGCCTGCGGGTACTGCTGCACGTCGACACCGACAGGACCCGCCCCGAGCTCCACCACGTCTATCTCCACGGGGCCCGGGGGCTGCGCGATGACCTCCCCGAGTGACTCACGGCGCGCCGTCGTCGTCGGCACCGGCCTGATCGGGGGCTCCATCGGGCTCGCTCTGCGGGCCCGGGGTTGGTGGGTCACCGGTCGTGACGCGGACCACGGCACCGCGGCGCGGGCCCTCGCTCTCGGTGCGCTCGACGAGATAGGTGACGACACCGAGGCCGAAGTCACCTTCATCGCCACGCCGTTGGCCGCCGTGGTCGGCGAGGCGACGGGCGCGCTGGCGCGCGCCCGTCGGCCCGGAGCGATCGTGACCGACGTCGCGGGCGTGAAGGCACCGCTTGCCGCGCAGCTGCCACAACCGGGCTTCGTGGGAGGCCATCCCATGGCCGGATCGGAGCAGGTGGGCATCGACGGGGCCGATCCCGACCTGTTCGTCGGGGCCACGTGGGTGCTCACCCCCACCGCCACCACCGATCCCGACCGGTACGCGCGCTTGCAGTCGGTGGTGACGAGCCTCGGCGCCGAGGTCCTGGCCCTGACGCCCGAGCAGCACGACACCCTGGTGGCCATGGTCTCACATGTGCCCCATCTGACCGCGGCCACGCTCATGAACCTCGCCGATCGCGCCGCCGAGGAGCACGGGGCCTTGCTCCGCCTGGCGGCAGGTGGATTCCGGGACATGACGCGCATCGCGGCCGGGCAACCGGCCATCTGGCCCGACGTGTGCGCCGAGAACGCGCCCGCCATCGTCGCCGCCCTCGACACGCTGCTCGGGGATCTGGCCGGCATGCGTGACCGGGTGGCCGCGGCCGACAGGGCCGGTCTTCTGGCCGAGCTCGAGCACGCCGCGATAGCCCGGCGCTCCTTGCCGGCGCGCGCCGTGCGCCCAGAGCGTCTGGTCGAGCTCCGGGTCCCGGTCCCGGACCGCCCTGGGGTGTTGGCCGAGATCACCACGTTGGCGGGCGACCTGGGCGTGAACATCCACGACATCGAGCTCGCCCACAGTGTCGAGGGCGATCGGGGCGTGCTCGTCCTCGTGGTGGACGGCGACGTTTCGTCGCGCCTCCATGACGCCCTCACCGGGCGCGGCTACCGGTCGACCTCGAGGCATCTCCAATGAGCCCGGCGTCGGCTGCGCCGGGTGGCTCCGACGGCGGAGCCGTGTTCACGGTCGTCGGCGGTCGGCCCCTGGTGGGGCGGGTGCGGGTGCCGGGCGACAAATCGGTGTCGCACCGCGCCCTTCTGCTCGGCGCGCTTGCCGAGGGCGACTCGGTCCTGCGGGGCCTGTCCGACGGTGAGGACGTGGCCCGTACCGCGGCGGCGGTTCGAGCCCTCGGGGCGAGAGTCGAGCGCGATGCGCCGTCGGGAGCCTTGGTCATCTCAGGGCCCCCCGGCGCGTTGCACAAGCCGGACGGGCCCCTGGACATGGGCAATTCCGGAACCACCATGCGCCTGCTCGCCGGGGTGGTGGCCGGAGAGCCCTTCACCACGCGGCTGACCGGTGACGCCTCGTTGTCGAGCCGGCCCATGGACCGCGTGGCGGTACCTCTGCGGGAGATGGGCGCGACGGTCGAGGGCCGCACCGAGCGCTGCTTTGCTCCCCTCACGATTCGAGGAGGGTCGCTCCGGGGCATCGACTACACGACACCCATGGCCAGCGCCCAGGTGAAGTCGTGCCTGCTCCTCGCCGGGCTCGGCGCTGAGGGCGACACCGTCGTGCACGAGCCCGTGCTCACCCGGCGCCACACCGAGGAGCTGCTCCTGCGCTGCGGCGCTCGGCTGACAGAGCACGACGGGCCCGGCGACAGGCATGTGGTGGCGCTCAGCCCTTCGGCATTGTCGCCCTTCGAGCTCGACGTGCCCGGCGACCCGTCCCAGGCCGCGTTCTGGATCGTTGCCGCTTGTGTGGTGCCCGGAAGCGAGATCACCGTCGAGCGCGTCTACGTCGGCCGCGGCCGACGGGGCTTTCTGGACGTGCTCGGTCGGATGGGGGCGAGCATCGATGTGGTCCCCGCCACTGGTCCCGGCGACCTCGCCGCCACCGCCGACATCGTCGTCCGCTTCGGCGCGCTGCAAGGCACGGTCGTCCACGCCGCCGAGATCACGGGTCTCGACGAGGTCCCGGTGCTGGCGGTGGCGGCCGCCTGCGCGTCGGGCGACACGGTCTTTCGCGACGTCGGAGAGCTGCGGGTGAAAGAGTCCGATCGTCTCGCCGGTGTGGCCGCGTTGGTGGCGGTGTTCGGAGCGCAGGCCGAGGTGGACGGGGATGACCTCACCGTGCACGGCGCGGGACGGCTCGTCGCCGGTGCGCTCGACGCGCACGGTGATCACCGCATGGCCATGGCCGCCGCGGTGGCAGGCCTGGCGGCGGGGAACGAGGCCACCCGCATCGCGGGGTGGGCGGTGGTCGACACCAGTTACCCCCGCTTCGCCGCGGATCTGGCCGCACTCACGGAGAGACAGCGGTGACAGACCGCCGCCACGGCGACGTGGCCCCGCACCCCGAGGTGCGGGTCGTGGCCATCGACGGTCCGGCCGGTGCCGGGAAGTCCACCCTGGCGCAGTCCGTGGCCGCGCATCTGGGGGTGGAGCGGCTCGACACCGGAGCGATGTACCGGGCTGTGGCCTGGTCAGCGCTCAAGCATCATGTCGATCTGACCGACGCCGAGGCTGTGGCCCGTCTAGCGCGCGACATGGAGATCGACGTGGGCGAGCGTGTCGTGGTCAACGGTGAGGACGCCACCGCTGCGATCCGCTCGGTCGACGTGGACGGGGCCGTCTCGGCCGTGGCCGCCAACCCGGCGGTGCGCGCCGAGCTGGTGGCGCGCCAACGGGCCTGGGTGGCCCAGCGAGGCCAGGGTGTCGTCGAGGGCCGCGACATCGGCACCGTCGTGCTCCCCGACGCCGACGTCAAGATCTACCTGACCGCCGCGACCCAGACGCGGGCCCGACGGCGGGCCCGCCAGCGCGCCGACGGGCGCAGCGTGGAAGCCGTCCACGACGACCTGGTACGCCGTGACCGGCTCGACTCCACTCGGCTCGCCTCGCCGCTGCTATCGCCCGAGGACGTCGCCGCAGATGCCAAAGTGATCGACTCGACCGGCAAGTCGACGCGGGCTGTGCTCGAGGAGGTGCTCGCATGCCTGTGAAGCCTCACCTGGACATCGACGAGGACGCGGGGACGACCCGGCGCCGCGCCTCGGTGCGCTTCCCCTCGGGCGTCTACCGCGTGCTGCGCCTACTCGTGCACCTCATCAACCGGGCCTACTGGCGCGTCGAAGTCCGAGGTGCGGACGCCGTCCCGGCCACGGGCCCGGTGATCTTGGCCCCGGTCCATCGCAGCTTCATGGACTTCTTCGTCGTGTCGGAGGTCACCAAGCGCAAGATCTTCTACATGACCAAAGAGGAGATGTGGAAGACCCCTCTGTTGGGATCGTTCCTCGACTCCGTGGGTGCCTTCCCGGTCCATCGCGACGGGGCCGACCGCCTCGCTCTCGAGCGCGCCCAGGACGTCCTCGAACGCGGAGACGTGCTCATCTTGTTCCCCGAGGGCACGAGACGGGCGGGGCCCGTCGTCGACGACCTCCACGAAGGCGCGGCCTTCCTGGCGGCGCGCACCGGCGCCCCCATCGTCCCCATCGGGATCGGTGGCACGGCCGAGGCCATGCCCAAGGGATCCAAGTTCGTCCGCCCGGTCAAAGTCCACGTCGTGGTGGGGCCGGCCATCGCTGCTCCCGAGCGCTCGACGCGGGGTCGGGTGCCGCGCACTCAGGTCCACGCGCTCACCGAGCAGCTGCGTGGCGAGCTCCAGACCCTCTACGACGACGCCGAACAACGGGCCACGCCACGAGGCCGACCAGCACGATGAACCCGAGGCCCGAGGCGATGAAGCCCTCGAGCACGCGGTGCGGCCGGTAGGTGAAGTGGACGAGCGATGTGCCCTCCGGGACGGCCACGGCCTGGATGAGGCCGTCGCGTCGGACCGCGCTGGCGTGGTGTTGGGTCTTGGCACCGGCGTCGGTGGTGATGATCGTGGCCTGCCAGCCGGTGGCGAATTGCTCGGACCGCACCAGGGTGGCCGGGCGAGAGGTGGTGACCCGCACCGTCTCGTCCCCCCACGGGGTGCTCGACACCACCCGTACGGCGCTCTTGGCGTCACCTCGGACCCAGGCCCGGCCCGCCGCAGACGACTGGGTGAAGATCGAGAAGGCGCCGATCATGCCCCGGTATCGCCAACGCGGCGACGTCACCGCATCACGAAGCGCTCCGTCGACGCGATAGGTCCCCTGGCCGGAGGTGCGCACCAACGCAGCGCCCATCACCACGCGGCCGCCCGACGGGCCGGGCCCGTGGTTCTGCGGACCGACCTCGAACACGACCCCGCTCGCCAGGGTGGGCGTGGGCGCGCTGACGCGGTGATTGCCCGGCGCCGCCGGAGCCGAGCCGATCCAGGTGGTGTGGCTCCCGTCGGCATCGACCAGTCCCACCCGAAGCCGAATCGGTCCCGGGCCCGATCGCACCGGGACCGAGACCGAGGACACCGACAAGACGGTGCCGAAATACTGGGTGCGGAGGCGTCCGGCCACGACTGACACGGTCGGCGCCGGCGCCGGCGCGTACTGGTAGTCGCCGGTCGGCGTGGGCGCGGGAGTGCTCACATCGGGAGGTGCCTGGGGCGAGGGCCCGACCGGAGGGAGGCGCGTCGCCCCGGAGATGATGCTCTGCGGCGACCCCGGCGCGGCCACAGCCACGTGCACGAAGTACTCCGGCACCGTCGCCAACACGCCCAGGTCGAGCTGCGCGAAGGTACCGTCGGCCAGAGCGGCGGGCTTCATGTTGAGCTGGGTGTGGGTGTCGGTGCCCCGGTCGTAGTTGGCGTCGACGACGGCACCGTATCCCTGCACGCTGCTCAAGCCCCGCAAGATGGTGAGGTCGGGCTGGCCGATGCGCTCGGCCGCCACCGAGTAGTAACGGTCGGGGTCGAACAGGGCCACCCGGTGCTGCTCGCCGGCCGGAGCCGGTTCCTGGGCGGCGACGAACGACGCCAAGGCGTTGGCCGTGGCGCTGTTGTCGGTGGCCCCTACCGGATCAGGAGATCCCTGGATGAACCCGTTGAACACCAGCAGGTCGACGACCATGACCATCGTGAGCAGGCGGGGCATGATCCGGGCCAGACGCTGACGACGCAGAACGAGCCACATGGCCCACCCCGAGATGGCACTCGGGACGGTGAGGAAGGCCACCAACGGCCACAGCGACGACCTGGTCACGCGCCCCGGAACGTGTAGGAAATGGGGAAGCCACGTCCCACCGACCAGAAGGACGATCTGCAGACCCACCACCGCCAGTGGGGGAACGAGAGGAAGCACGATGTCCGACCGCCACCCCTCGGTGCCCGGCAATCGGCGCCACCACCCGGACCGGGCCGCGCCCGTCGAGGTCATCGGGACAACCGCGGGGGACGGCGAGAGGAACATGTGGTCGACCCAGGTCGCGAACAACACAGCCACGGCGAGGTCGACCTCCAAGAGGTTCCGAGCCAGCAACCGCTGGCGATTGAACAAGGGGAGGTGGAAGAACACGTGGCCGAGCGGGGTGAACCCGCCCCAGGTGAGGAGCAGCCCGAGAGCCAAGACGACGTACCAGATCAACCAGTGAGGCGACTCCGCGTCACGGCGATGACGACGCGCCAACAGCCCGACGACGCCCATGAGCGGCATGATGCCGATGTAGGACGACACTTCGGGGAGGCTGTAGGTGCCGAAGAAGTGCACCGGGAACGTGCCACTCGTCCCGAGCACCAAGGGATCGAGCCCGAGCAGGGTCAGCGACTTGTTCATCGAGCCCGACGTGAAGTACCAGTAGTCGTGGACGGCCCGTTGCGACTGCTCCTGGATGAGTGCGCCGGGCACGAGCTGTGCCCCCGCCAAGGCCAGGCCGAGCACCACACCGGCGGCGACCCCGAAGGCGATGGACCACCGTCGAGAAGGCGTGCGCCAGAAGAGCCACAACGCGTAGAGGCCGAGCACGACCCCGCCGTCGAGAATGGGCTCGGCCGCCCCTGACAACCCCATGAGCCCGACCGAGGCACCGAGCATGCCCACCCACGGTGCCGCCGAGCGACCCTGAGGGCGATGGGCGAGGCGGTCGAGCGCCGCGAACGCCCACGGCAACCAGGCGCCCGCTTCGATGAGGTCGATGTGGACGCTCTGGGCCGCCATGAAGCCGCCGTAGGAGAAGGCGACCGCCCCCAGTCCGGACGCGGTCCAGGACCGACCGAGCACCCGCAGCAGCACTACCATGCCCAGCGCGGCGACGATCTGCACCAAGGCCTGGTTCACGACCCAGGCGAATGCTCCGGGCAGGACGCTGAAGAGCCACGTGGCGGGGTAGGCGGCGCCGGCGTTGAAGCCGGACAACAGCGGCGACCCGCTCCAGAGGTAGGGGTCCCACACCGGGGCGTGGCCGTGGCGTAGATCGATCCCCACCAGGACCCGCAAGGGGAAGTTCTGGATGAGGTTGTCGCTCACGAGCCACGTGACCCCGGCCGCGGCGGGGAGACCGAAGATCGCGCTCGGCACGGCGATGAAGGCCGCCATCATCCGAGCACCGGGACGGCGCACGTGACGCGCCGCGCGGGAAAGCACCAGATCCGCTCCTGAGCGAATCAGGTCAGCGGCGATCGCGCAGCCGGGTGCGCACGATCACACGCGCGTACTGCAGGCCGAAGGCGTTGTGCCCTTTCTCGAACTCATCAGAAGCTCTTGGGCCGGGCGAAGACCTCGCGTACGAGCGGCTCGAAATGGTCGAGGGACTCGGTGGGGTAGTCGGGGTCGAAGCTCGTCTGGTCCCACTCGTCTGCGAACCGCTCACCCAGTGAGAACCAGGCTTCGCGGCGGTACTGCTCGCGGGACTCGGGGTCGCCGCCGAAGTGGTGGTAGTAGTGGCGACCTTGGAAGTCCTGATGGGTGAGGATCACGTGAAAGACCTCGTCTCGCACGTACGGCCGCAGGATCTCCGCCGCGATGCGAGGATGGTTGGGCACCGACACGAACTTACCGATGTCGTGGCACAACGCCGCCACCACCATCTCCGGGTCGGCCCCGGCCTCCTCGGCACGGGTGGCGGTCTGCAACGAGTGTCGGAGCTGGTCCACTGCGAACCCGTCGGTGATGTCACCGAGCCCCTCGAGCATGGCCAGCACCTGGGTGGCCACCCGGGCCTGGCGCTTCGCCGTGAGGGCTCCGATCTCGGCCCACTGCTCGGCGCTGGACTCGTCCATCCGCCGGAAGCTGCTGGTACTGGTCGTCTTTGCGGTGGTCGTGCTCATGGCGTCATTCTCGCACTCCGGGCTCCGAGGCGCCGTGAACAGAGCCCATCGGGCCCTTTCCTCAGCGACCTCACAGGCTCGATTCGACCGGATCGCGACCGGGGGAGCCCAACGGGGTGGCCTCGAGGGGACAACACACAGCCGCCCCGCCTTGCCGACGGGCCCGACCGCGGTCCCTGAGGCGCTCGGCGGCTCCGGGGTTCTGGATCAAAGCGGCGGCCAGGAGTCCCCCGGCCGCCGCGGCGGCACCGGCGAAGACCACGGCATGACCGAACCCCGCCGCGAACTCCGCGGGATGGACATAGCTGTGGCCCGTCAGACCCGACAGCACCGGCAACAGGGCCACCGCGATCAACCCCCCGGCCCGGGCCACGTCGTTGTTGACCGCCGAGGCCATCCCGGCGTGCTCGACGGGGGCAGAAGCCAGGGCCGTGGCGGTCAAGGGCGCCACGGTGATCACGAGCCCCAGGGCGAGGAGGAGAACCCCCGGCAGGACCTCGGTCACGTAGTCGCCCGACGGTCCGATGAGCCGAAGGAGGACCATTCCCGCGCCCACCACGACCGGGCCGACCGTCATCTGCAGTCGGGGACCGAGGCGGACCGCCAACGCCCCCGATCGAGCCGAGAAGGCGAGCATCACCACGGTCAAGGGCAAAAGGGAGCTTCCCGCCTCGAGGGGGCTGTAATGCGAGACCTGTTGGAGTTGGACCGGCAAGAGGAACAGGGCACCGCCGATCGCCGCGTAGACCACGAACGTCACCGCGTTGGTGGCGCTGAACTGCCGGCTGCGGAAGATGGCCAGAGGCAGCATGGGATAGCGCTCGCGTCCTTCTGCCACCACGAATGCGACGAACGCCACGACCGCCATTGCCAGCAGCGCCACGACGAAGGGTGAGGACCATCCGTCGCTCGGGGCTTCGATCAGTCCACCCGCCAAGCCGACCAGTCCCAGCGTCACCAGGGTGGCACCGAGGACGTCCACGGGCCCCGCGGCGGCGGGATCGCGTGTCTCGGGGACATGTCGGTTGGCGATGACCACGACCACGATGGACAGAGGAAAGTTGATCAAGAAGATGAGCCGCCACGAGACGGCGCTGATGAGAAAGCCGCCGGCGAACGGGCCGACGGCGGTGGCGACGCCACCGAGGCCCGACCAGGCGCCGATGGCACGGGCCCGGTCATCCTTGACGAACGATGCCTGAAGGATGGCGAGCGAGCCCGGCGTGAGCAGCGCTCCGCCCACACCCTGCAAGGCCCGACCCGCGATCAGGACACCGGCGTCGGGAGCCAGTGCGCACACGAGCGACGACACCGCGAACCACAGCACTCCGACAATGAAGACACGCCGCCGGCCATAGCGGTCACCGAGTGCGCCTCCGACCAGGAGCAGGCCGGCCAGAGAGACGAGATAGGCGGTGACAACCCATTGCAGGCTCGCCACCGGCAGAGCGAAGTTGTGCCCGATGGCGGGCAACGCGATGCCGACCACCGTGGCGTCGATGGCGGTGATAGCCGATCCGAGCACGGTGGCGGCGAGGACCCAGCGGCCCGGGCCGCTCGAGAGTCGGAGACCGTCGAGACTGGGGCCCGGGCTCACCCCGCCAACCGGGCGAGGACGTCGGCGGCGGAGATGTGGCGATCGCCGACCCCGGCACCGCCGTCGGATGACTCACCGTCAGAGGCCGCCGCGGCGGCGGCTCCCGCCTCGGGCGGGGCCGGTGCGGCCAGGCCCACCGACATCGCCGCGGCCAGGCCCCGCAACAGGTCGCGCAGTTCGGGAGGGGGAGGGAAGTACTCGTCCTCGTCGGTGACGTGGACCTCCTCGACGCCGTCGATGGGCGCCAACCGGGCCACCACCGCCTCCACCAACTCGTCCGGCGCGGACGCACCGGCGGTGACTCCGACCGTCCCGGTCAGGTCGTCGGGGAGCTCGGCCGCCTCGTTGACTCGGAGCACGAGCGGGCATCCCGAGGCGCGGGCCACCTTCTCGAGGGCGCGGGTGTTCGAGGAGTTGACCGAGCCGATGACGACCACGGCATCGGATCGAGCGGCGATCACCTTCAGCGCGGCCTGGCGGTTGGTGGTGGCGAAACACAGGTCAGAGCGGTTGGGCATCCACAGATCGGGAAAGCGTTCCCGGGCCCGGTTCATGATGTCGGACCACTCGTCGTGACTCAGCGTCGTCTGGGCCAACAGCGCCACCGGCGCGCCGGGCTCGATCTCGGTGGCGGCGACCTCGACATCGTGCTCGGAGCGCACCAGGCGAACCGAGTCCGGAGCCACCGCCATGGTGCCGACCGCCTCCTCATGGCCCTCGTGGCCGACGTACAAGACCGTGTATCCCTTCCCGGCTCGGACCTTGAGCTCGTGATGGACCTTGGTGACGAGCGGACAGACGGCGTCGACCACGACGCGCCCTCGGCCGCGCGCCGCGCTCACGACCGCGGGGGCGGACCCGTGCGCCGAGAGCATGAGAGGAGCACCCTCGGGGACCTGGTCCACGTCGTCGACGAAGATGACTCCCCGGGCGCGGAATTGGTCCACGACATGTCGGTTGTGGACGATCTCGTGGTAGCAGTACACCGGCGGCTCGAAGACCCGGACCATCCACGCCAGGGCTTTGATCGCCTTTTCGACTCCGGCACAAAAGCCACGGGGCGAGGCCAACAAGACACGCTCGACCGGCACCTCTCCAGGCTATCGGCCCCGTGTCGCCAGCCCACCGGGGCCGGTGGGGCGTTGGGACCAAGTAGCCTCGATGGCATGTCGGCGCCTCGGGTGGTCTCCGTGGCGGACGCCTCCCCGGCGCAGCGAGCCGGACTCAGGGTCAACGACGAGCTCCTCGCCGTCGACGGTCGCGTGCCACGAGATGTCATCGAATACCGTCTTTTCGTCGACGAGGCAGACCCGGAGCTCGAGATCCGCCGGGGACATGAGGAGCTCACCGTGCAGCTCCGCAAGGCCGCGGGGGAGGTCCCGGGCATCGAGGTGTCCTCGGCACTGTTCGACCGGGTCCGCACCTGTGACAACCATTGCGAGTTCTGTTTCATCTACCAGCTCCCGAAGGGGATGCGGCGCAGCCTCTACCTGAAAGACGACGACTATCGCCTCTCGTTCCTGTACGGGAACTTCACCACCTTGACCCGCTTCACCGAGCTCGACCTCGAACGCGTCCTCACCGAGCGGCTCTCGCCGCTGTTCGTGTCCATCCACAGCACCGACCCCGAGCTCCGGGCCCGGATGCTGCGCAATCCCCGCGGGGCGACGAGTCTGCGGTGGTTGCGGGCCCTGTTGGACGGGGGGATCGAGGTGCACGGCCAGGTGGTGGTGTGCCCGGGGACAAACGACGCCGACGCGCTCGAGACAACGCTCGCCGGGCTCGTCGACGAGTACTCCGACCTGACCACCGTGGCATGTGTGCCCCTGGGTGTGAGCGACTACACGACCGAGCCGTCCATGCGTCCCCATACCGTGGCCGAGGCTGCCGCGGTGATCGACCTTGTCGAACAATGGCAAGAGCTCTGCCTGAGGTCGCTGGGCAGACGTCTTGTCTATGCGGCCGACGAGTACTATCTCCTCGCCGGGCGACAGTTCCCGGCGGTAGCGGCCTATGACGGCTTCCCCCAACACGAGAACGGCATCGGCATGGCCCGCGCCTTCGAAGCCGCATTCCATGGTGATGTCTCGGCCGCCCACGGGGTGCAACCGGGATTCTTCTCCTGGGTCGACGGCGCGCCGGCGGCCGGCTACCGCGCGCCACGTGCGCCACGTGCGCCACGCGCGCCACGTGCGCCGGGCGCTCTCGAGCCGGGCACACAAGAGCAGGTGCGTGTCGGACAGGCCCCCATCGCCGTCCTGACCGGCGAATACGGCGCCCAGGTCCTCGAGCCGCTGCTGCGTGACCAGGATCCACCGATCCGGTTGATCCCGGTCCGCAACGGGTTCTTCGGCGGCAACATCGCTGTCTCTGGGTTGATGACCGGCACCGACATCGCCCGTGCCCTCCGGCACGAGCCCGCCGGTCAGCGTTATCTGCTCCCCGACGTCTGTCTGTCTGAGGGGCGCTTTCTCGACGGCATGACCGTGGCGGACCTCCCGCTCCCCGTCGAGGTGATCCCAAGTGACGGGTATTCACTTCGCCTGGCCCTCGAGTCACCGGCAGGTCCAATCCGTTCCGAGTCGGTCGCCGTGGTTCTGGGAGCGTCGCCATGAACACACCCGCACCGCCACGCGCAGAGCCACGAACCGCAGGGGGAGCGGCGCCAACGACGTCGCTTCCTCTGGTCGTCGTCGCCGGTCGGCCCAACGTGGGGAAGTCGACACTGGTCAACCGGTTCGTGGGGCGGCGCGCCGCGGTCGTCGAGGAGAGGCCCGGTGTGACCCGCGACCGGCTCGAGCTCGACTGTGAATGGAACGGTCGACCGTTCGTGGTTGTCGATACGGGAGGATGGCTGGGCAAGGGGGATGCGCTCGATGCCAAGGTGACCCTCCAGGCCGAACGGGCTGTCGCCGCCGCGGATCTCGTGCTCTTGGTGGTGGATGCCGTCGTGGGGGTCACGACGGAGGACGATGACGTGGCCCGAGTCCTGTCGCGCTCGGGTCGGCCCGTATTGCTCGTCGCCAACAAGGTCGACAACGACCGGCGTGAAGCCGACGCCTGGGAGCTCGTCTCCCTTGGTCTCGGTGACCCCTGGATGGTGAGCGCCCTGCACGGCAGGGGGACAGGGGACCTCCTCGACGAGGTGGTCCGGTTGCTGCCCGACGCGGTCGGCTCGGTTCCCGAAAAAGCAGAGACCGGCGGTGAGGATAGCGAAGCCGTCGCCGTCCGGGTCGCCATCGTGGGCCGGCCCAACGTCGGCAAGTCGACGCTGTTCAACCGCATGCTGGGGGAGGAGCGCTCGGTCGTCCACGATCTCCCGGGGACGACGCGCGACGCCATCGACACGCAGATCGATACCGCCGAGGGCCCCATCCGCTTCATCGATACCGCCGGGATGCGGCGCCGGTCCCGCACCGAAGAGGGTACGGAGTACTACGCCATGGTGCGGGCGCTGCAGGCACTCGACCACGCCGATGTGGTACTCCTCGTCATCGACGCCACCGACGGGGTCACCCACCAGGACCAACGGCTCGCCGAGCGGATCGGGGCGTCGGGGAGTCCCGTGGTCGTCATCCTCAACAAATGGGAGCTCCTCGACGCGCAGAGCCGACGCGACATCGTCGACGCCGTCGACGACCGTCTGGCGTTTCTGGGCGACTCCCCGACGGTGAAAGTGAGCGCCCGGAGCGGCATGGGCGTGCACAAGATCCTTCCCGCGCTGGGGCGCGCCGTCGAGGCCTACCACCACCGCATCCCGACGGGAGAGCTCAATCGCGCCATCCGGTCGATCCAGGCCGCCCACGCCGCCCCCGGGTCACGGATCCGCTACGCCGTGCAAGGGGCGATCGACCCTCCCACCTTCACCCTCTTCGCCACCCGGCGCCTCCCGGCTCCATACCTGCGCTATGTCGAGCGCAAGCTGCGTGAGCAATTCGGGATCGGGCCCACCCCCGTGAAGTTCCGGGTACGGATCGGATCGTGACCGAGTCAAGCGTGAGGGTCGTAGACGTCTCGTTCGACGTGGCGGGTCGCGGAGCCTGACCCATGCCCTGGTGCGACACCTGCGAGCACATGGTCGAAGACGACCAGATCACCGACGAGGGCGAGTGCCCTGAGTGCGGAGAGCAGTTGGTTCGCCGGAAGATCCCCTGGCATTTCAAGTTGATGATCGCCGCCACCGGCGTCTACCTGGTCTGGCGGGCGTACCAGGGCATCGGCTGGCTCGTCCATCACGCCTGATCGGTCGCGCCCTGACCGCAGGTTGCATCAACAGCCCGTGGCGAAGCTTGGCCGGCGCGCTTCACCGACGAGACAACGCCCTCGTGGGAGAATGTGCAGCCCACCTCGGTCTTCCTCCATACTGCACAACACTTCGATGCCATCACCTTCCGAACCCTCTGAGGACGACCGATCCGTTGATGCCGGCCGTGCGCCCTGGGCCGTCCACTTTGCAAGTCTCGTCGTCGGGTTCGTTCTCCTCATGTGGGTCGACCGTGGACTTTGGTTCTATCGCGACGAATGGGACATGATCGCGCGGACAACGACCGGGCTCACACTCCACAACCTCTTCTTCCCGCACAACGTTCACTGGTCGACAGGAGAGGTGCTCGAATACCGAGCTCTCGTCGCGGTCTTCGGCCTACGGACCTACCTGCCGTATCTCTTGGTCCTGTTCGCGGTCCAACTCATACTCGCTCATCTGCTGTGGCGACTCATGTTGCGAGTCGGTGTGAACAGATGGATCGCGACGGCACTTGCCGCCGTCTTTGTCGTGTTGGGCTCGGGTGTCCAGAATCTCGACAATGCATTTCAGGTGTCGTTTCCAGCACCGCTGGCCTTGGGGATCGCAGCCACGCTGATCGTTGACCGTCGTGGGCCCCTGCCGTGGCGAAGAAACGCAACCGCTGCGGTCCTTCTTTTGCTTGCCTTCATGTGCGGACCGCCCGCGTTCCCCGTGACACTGGCCTGTGTTCTGGTCGCTCTCGTTCGGAACGGACTTCGATCCGCGGCTCAACTCGTACTCATTCCCGGGGCGACATATCTGATCTGGTTCGCACTCATCGGTCACAAGGGAAATACCCCGTCGGTGACCTTGCACACTGTCTTGCAGGTGCCGAGCTATGTGTTCACCGGCTTGTCCAAGACATTCGCGCTCAACGTCGGCTGGACCCAGCTGACCGGGCACGTGCCGATCGGGGGCATCGCGGTCGTCGGGGGGATCCTGGCCGGCTTGGTCTATGGGCACCTACTCCTACACATTCGCCAATTGCGGGGACCCGCATTGCCGGCCTTCGCGTTGGCGATAGCCGCACTCTTCTTTTACGTCGTCGTGGCGTTTGGAAGGGCTGGTCTCGGCACGAGTGATGCGGCGGCAACTCGATACGTCTTTGTCGTCGTGGCGCTCCTACTGCCTGCATCGGGGCTTTTCCTCACGCGATTTCTCACCCTGTGGCACGAGAATCGTCTGGTGAGGATCATCCCGGTTGTCTGTCTCATGGTCTTCGCCTTTGCAAACGTGTCGCTGTTGATCTCGAGCTTGAGGCAGCTGCGTCCCGTCACCCAAGCCGGCCGGGCCCAGGTCCTCGGCACAACATGGCTACTTCACTCCGGTGCACCGATCGTCCAGGGACAACTTCCCTCGTCGATCGGACCCCTGGTCACGACGCAGCTGATCAGCACCATGCAGAAATTGGGCTACTTCGGGACAGCGGTGCAGGTCACCGAGGCGGATCGTGTCAGCGCCAGCGCCCTCCTCCAGGTTTCACAGACCTCTGCCCCCACCTATGACTCATCTGGTAAGCACCTGAAGATCATCGGCCTCCACGATGTCGTGCGCCTCTCGTCGGCGGGTTCGGCGTGCATTCAGGCTTCCCAGAAGATAGCGAGAGCCGAACTCACGTTCTACGTCTATTCGCCTATGACTGTGAGCCTCTCTGCGCCCTCAGACGCGAGTGTGAAAATGGTCCTCCAGGATGCCCACGAGAATGGCCCGGCCGCCCCGTTGCGCAACTTTCACGTGTCTGCGATGCACCCGTCCTATCTCAACTTCCTGACAGGGGGAATCCGGATCCACTTGATCCCTCATCGTCGGGTGCTCGTGTGCGGAGTGGCCCCGGTGTCATGACCTCGAAGCCATCGATCTGACCCAGACGACTCGTGCCATCGCCCCAGCACGAGGACTCCAACGCAGGGAACAATGTCATCGAGCCCGGGCGGCGGCCCGATGCTCGGACTGGCGATTGGTAATCGTCCCGCCGGGGCCGACCGCGACCCTCGAGGCTGGACCCGAGCGACGACTTGGCGCCGGTTCCGGGACCCCAACAGGTCAGCTGCTCGGGGATGAGACGCCCTCGGTGATGAAGGTGGCACCTTTGGTTCTTCCCGTGGTCTTCACCAGGTGTCCGCACGCAGCACAGCGGTCCGATGACGGCGTTTGGTCCCACGTCCGATGCGCCTCGGCAGTGTAGGACTGACCGCAAAGCGTCTTGATGGGTTTCGGCGCGGAGTCCACCACCGCGTGCCATTGCACCGAGACGTAGCCCCGATGTCGGAGCGAAGCCCAGAAACTGTGGCGTGGCATCTCCGGAACTGCGAGGAACCTCATGGCACGGACCCCCCCTGCACCCGATCCCGTCCGATTCTACTGGGAAGATGGACCCTGCGCTGGGCCCCCGTTGCGACTCATGGCAAGATCGCCGGTGCACTACGGCGCCGTGCCTCGGCCGCGCATGGGGGGAAGATGGAGGAGCCGGTCGTCCGTGACCGTCTGGGTTCTGAACGCCAGACGACCCTGGCCCGGATCGAAGCCATGACGATCGACTTCGACGGGATCGTGGCAGCAGCATCTGGTGCCAACATCGATGACGAGCACGATCCCGAGGGCTCGACGATCGCATATGAGAGAGCCCAGATAGGCGCGTTGCTCAGCGCGGCGCGCGCCTATCTCGAAGATCTCGACCTCGCCCTCACAAGGCTCGACGCCGGTACCTACTCGACATGTGAGCGATGCCGAGCTCCCATCGGGTCCGAGCGCCTCACGGCGAGGCCGGCGGCCCGCATCTGCATCGGTTGTGCGTCTTCTTCATGCCCAGATGCCGGAGCCCATTAGGCCCGGCAGGCCGACGTCTCAGGACAAGCAGGTCAGGCTGGAGGTCCGGTGGTCAGCTGGACCGACGCGCTGTGGCTGGCTCCTTGGGCATCCACCCAACCGACGGTCACCGACGCGCCCGGCTTGAACTTGAGCAGCGCATTGGTCAAGTCCACCGCCGACGAGATCGTCGTGCCGTTGACCGACACGATCGTGTCGCCCGTCCCGATCCCGGCATTGTCCGCAGCCCCTCCGGACTGCACGCCGGCGACATAGGCGCCAGCGACACTCGAACCACTACCAGATCCGCCGAAGAACCCGTTCCCACCGGCCTGTGACGGGTCGGTTACCTCGACGCCGAGCAGCGCCCGTGGCCCGATCTGGACGGTCGAGCTCGCACGGCCGGCCTTGATCTGATCGGCGATCGACATGGCCTGGTCGATACCGATGGCATATCCCTGACTGGTGCCGCCGTTCGTCTGGGCTGCAGCGGTGTTCATGCCGATCACTTTCCCTGACGTGTTCACGAGCGCTCCGCCCGAGTCCCCAGGTTGAATGTTGGCGTCGGTCTCGATCAACCCGTTGAGGGTCTCCGACAGCGTGCCCGAATCACCGGCGGTGATCGTCTGGTGGAGGGCGGTGATCGTCCCTCCGACCGCGTTCGGCGTTCCTCCCGTGCCGCCGGCGTTGCCGATGGCGACCACAGGTTGGCCGACGCTGAGGTTGGCCGAGCTTCCCGCGTTGATGGCCTTCAATCCCGAAGCATTCTGGAGCTTGAGGAGGGCCACGTCATCGGTCACCGAGTACCCCAGGACCGTCGCCGAGTACGTCTGGCGGCTGCCGACGACCTGTACGTTGATCGTGGTCGCATTCTCGATCACATGGTTGTTCGTGAGCACCAGGCCCGACGAGGAAAGGACCATGCCGGTTCCCGCCGCCGCGCCCCCTTGGGCCAAGGTGGTCTCGATGTCAACCAAGGCGGGGTCGACCTGCGTCGCGATCGCCGCCGTGTTGATTCCCGCCGGCGAGTTGTTCGATCCCGACCCCGATCCCGTCCCTGTCCCGGACCCCAGACCTGATCCCGATCCGAGGCCCGAGGAACCCTGGGACGGGATCGTGCCAAACGAAGGGGTGCCGCCGGCCGCATTGTTGTTCATGGCGTGCTCGACCCCCGCCCCCACGACGCCCGAGGCCGCGATGACCACCAGGGCGACAATGGCGCTGATGCCCCAGCTGCCCAGAGGCTTCCGTGTGCCTGTCGGCGCGTGGAAGGGAGAGGGGGCTCCGTAGGCATAGTGGCCCCCGTAGGGGTAGGGCGGTGCGCCACCGGGAGGCGTCGACCCTGGCACCCAGTACCCCCCGGGCCCGGGGGACCCGGGGCCCCACGGGGGCGGAGGGGGAGGGGGCACGGCGCCACCCGAGGCGGGTCCCGACACCACGGGGACCTCGGTGGTGGGGGTACCCGAGATAGGGAATTGGCCCGTCAGGGGCTCGGACCCGGGCGGGACCAGGATGGGCTCGTCGTGCGTCGACCCTCGGTCCTCGTGCCCGCTCGGCTGCGTCTCGTTACCAGCGTCGCTGCTCACCATGCTCCTGTCTCCGAATCAACCCGATACCCGAAGTCTCGGGTACGAACCTGTACGGCAGCTTGGAGTTTCCTTTCAGCCGGCCGTGAAAGGGCCCGAGCAGCACCAGGCCGGGCCCGGCCATGGCCCTGCGGCCTCGGCCGCGGTGGGCGTCGTGGATCAGGCCGTCAAGGTCCTTCAGGATGGCACCGCGCCTCGGGCTGACACGCTGTTTTCTCTCACCACGACCACGAGGTCCTCGTGGTCATCGCCTCACGCCGGCCACGAACAACGACTGGCCGAACGGGGGGTGCACGGCGGTTTCTATCTTGCGGGTGGGTGGTATCACCGCCCGGTCATAGATCGAGACCATGCGCGGCCCACCCGCCGGCGACATGGAGCGCAGGACGCGACCGTTGATGAACCACGCAAAATAGCCGGGGAGATTGACGTAGTGCGCCGCCACGACGTTGAAATCGGCGGCCTCCATCTTGGCCACGAGCTCCCGGCGGCGATACCGACGGACGTGTCCGACGGCCCGATCCATCGATCCGAAGATGCTCGGGAACGCCGGGACGAACACTGCCAACCTTCCCCCGGCACCGACCGCCGATGCGATGGCGCGCAGTGCGGCCACATCGTCCTCGATGTGCTCGAGAACGTTGAACATCATGGCTGAATCCAGAGCCGCCTCTCGCAGCGTGTCGACGGTGGAACCGTCCTCGAGGTTCCCGCAGACAAGAGTGGTATTGGACAGAGCACCAAATCGCTCTTCCAGCTCTTTGAACAACGTCGCATCCGGTTCGATGCCAACGGCGTGCTCCCGATCGACGACGCAAGTGAACATGGTGCCGGTGCCGGCTCCCAACTCCATCACGCGCGCCCCCAAATAGGGTGCGGCAAGTGAAAAGATCCAGTCCCTGTAGTTGACGGCACTCTCGAGAACCTCGAGCACCCGACCCAGTTCCGGCGATTCCCGATCCGGCGCGGAAGAGCGGTCCTTGGGCGATTCGGTCATTCGGGGGGGCGAGTCGGCTTCCACGAGCGGTACCGCAGGAGCGTGATGATCGCCTTGACACCATCACGGGCCGTCAGCTTCTTCCCCTCCTCCCGAGACCGGGCCGTGTAGCTGACCGGCACTTCGTAGATCCTGTGGCCCTGTCGCAGCAGCTTCGCGGTGATCTCGGGCTCGAGTTCGAAGCCGCGAGCCTTGAGGTCGAGCGAGCGCGCCACCTTCAGAGGCATGACCTTGTAGCAGGTCTCCATGTCCGAGAGGTAGCAGTTGTAGAGGACGTTCGTAAACAGCGTCACGAGCCGGTTGCCCATGACGTACCAATAGCTGAATGCGGCGTGGCTGGAGAACGAGCGCGACCCGTAGACGACGGTTGCCCGGCCCGTCTTGAACGGCTCCAACAGCGCGCCGTATTCGTCGGGTGAGTACTCCAGGTCGGCATCTTGGACGAGCATGATCTCGCCGCGGGCGTGGGTCAGGCCCGTCCGGATGGCTGCTCCCTTGCCGCGGTTGACGTCGTGGCGAATGGCACGCACCCGGTTGCCGTCGGCCCGGCTCTCCATCACGCGCCAGGTGTCATCTTTAGATCCGTCGTCGATGAGGATGACCTCGAGGTCCTCGGGGACCTTCAGCACGGCGTCGATCACATGCTCGAGGGTGCTCCCCTCGTTGTAGGCGGGGATCAACACAGAGAGATACGGCTCACCCATGATGCTCATCGCCCCCCGGCTCTCCCGTCCTCATCAAAGCCCCACCAAACGATAGACCACGGTCCCAGAGTTGGGAAGGGACAGGGCTCGACGTCTGGGTGCCGGGGTCGCTCGAGCCCGACGAGCCCCTCTGGAGCACCACAGCTCCACCACCGCCGTACACGTCGAGGCCGGACCGATACGCAAGAATCCCTGAGTGCGCGCTCGCCGTTGGGGACCAGACCTCCTGGGCGTCTTGTGGGTCCTGGCGGCGGCCGGAGCTGTTCTGGTACCGACGCTGGCGCACGGCGAGTCCATCGGTCCGTTCGACCAGCTCTCGAGGTACGGCCTGACGACACAACCTGGCGTCGTTGTGCACAACTTCACGCTGGGCGACCAGATCTCACAATTCATTCCCTGGACGTCGTTGGCCTGGACGCAAGTGCACCACGGCCAGCTGCCGCTGTGGAACCCCCAATCGGCGTTGGGGATGCCGCTGGCATTCAACTGGGCGTCGGGGCCCTTCAGTGTCCCGGCAATGATCGGGTATCTGTTCCCGCTCCACCTCGCCTACACCGTGCAAGTGGTCGTCACTCTGGCCGTGGCGGGAACCGGGGTGTACACGCTCGGTCGAGTGCTTCGACTCGGCGTACTGGGCTCGGTCACCGCCGCCACGGTGTACGAGCTCAGCGGGCCGTTCATCGGATGGCTCGGGTGGCCACACTCCTCGGTGATGTCGTGGGCGGGGTGGTGGTTCGCGGCGGCGGTGCTGATCGTACGGGGCCGGCACCGGGTCCGCACGATCGCGTCGTTCGCCGTCGTCCTGGCCTGCATGGTCTACGGGGGCTATCCAGAGGTCGTCGTGCTCCTCGCTTTGGCTCTCGTCGTCTTCCTTGCCGTCCTGTTTGCGATGCGCACCCCTCGATTCGGCGGATCGGGCCCCATCCTCCGCCCGATCGTCGAGATCGCGGTGGCCACCGTCGCCGGAATGGCGTTGGCGGCGCCGCTCGCCCTTCCCGGCCTCCAACTTGCGGTCAGCTCCCGGCGCAACCAGGTAAAGGGCGTGGACACGCTCCCGGCACACGATCTCACCCACGTCATATTCCAAGGCTTCGACGGACTGCCCATTCCGGGAGGACACTGGTTCAGCGCACTGAGTGTCTACCAACCCTCTGCCGCCTACATGGGCGTGATCGCCTTGGTCCTCGCCGTCACCGCCACGGGGATGCGCCGCAAGGAACCGGTGATCGTGGCATTTGCCGCCATGGCGATCGTCATGGCGGTACTCGCCTTCGTCCGGCCGGTGGTGTCGGTGTTGGGAAGACTTCCCGATGTCGGAAGCATCCACTGGAACCGGGCCCTCATGCCCATGGCTTTTGCTCTCGCCGTGCTGGCCGGAGCGGGGATCGATGTCCTCGTCCGCTCCTACGCATCGCGGCAACTGTGGCGCTGGCTCGGTGCCAGCTTCGCCGTAGCCGGTCTCGTGCTCGTGGCGGTGTGGGTCGTTGGCCGCGGCCATCTCCCCAGGGGTCAAGCTGCCTATCGCGCCGACAGTTTCATCTGGCCCGCTGTCCAAGTCGTCGTGGGCCTGTTGGTGGTGGAAACGCTGGTGATCGTGTCGCGAGGTATCGGGCCACGTCACGGTCACGAGGGTCGGCTCCAGCGCCACCGTGGCCGATTCGCCGCGGCAGTGCTCTTGGTCTGCGAGACGGCGGTCCTCATCTCGGCCGGGGCGCCACTGTTGTCGTCCAGCTCGCAATTCTTTGCTCCGACGCCGGGCGTCCTGGCCCTGCAACGTGCTGTCGGGTCTTCCACAGTGGCCTTCGGCCTCGGGCCCAATGCCGTCGGGGGCTTCCCGAGTCTGGGGATCCTGCCCAATGCCAATGACGCCTATGCACTACACGAACTCGACGCGTACGACTCGATGATCCCCAAGGCGTACTTCGCCGGGCCCCCCGCCACGCAGAGCCCGGCGGCCTACGTCTTCGGCCCGGCTGTGACAACGGTGGCACAAGCCCGGCTCTACGGGGCCGCTTTCGTCCTCGAACCCGAAGGTGCCCCGGGGCCCTCGGGAGCCGTATTCGACATGACCGTCGGCGACGAGGATTTGTACCGCATCCCCGGTGCCGCCAGCGCCACGATCACTCCGATCTCTCCGACCGGGTCTCTCCCGCCCGAGGGTCAACCCGGCCGGGCCGTCGGCGTCCGCAGTCCCGATGCCGCGACGTGGAGGATCTCCACCGACGCCAGGAGCTGGCAAGTACTACGGCTTCGGTTGACCGACGTCCCGGGCTGGAGCGCCACGATCGACGGCAAACCCCTGACGATCCTCCGGTTTTCGAAGGTCATGCTCCAGGCCCGTATTCCTCCGGGCAGGCACCTCGTCGAGCTCAACTACTGGCCGACGGCATTCACGGTCGGAATCGCCCTCGCCGCTTGCAGTGTGATCGGGCTCCTGGCCGCCGGCGTCATTGCCGCGACTGGTCTGCGAAAGAGGCGCAGAGCCCGACCGTCCGCCGCAGCCGGGGTTCCACTGTGAGCGGCGTGCCGGTTTCCGGCGGGCTCCGCACGCTGAGCGGCAACAGTGGTCGGGCTGGCGAGATTTGAACTCGCGACCTCTTGACCCCCAGCCCCAAAACGGTCACCGGCTCTCGACGGCCCTCGACGGCCCTCGACTTGTTTGGCCTGGTGTCGCCGTCATTCTGTTGGGCTGTCCGCGTGCCTCACCGGGTCTGAACGGACCGTACCGGAACAGGATTGTTAGCAGCGGCGTTAGCAGCGCAACCGCTTACGCTCCCGCCCGCTGGTACCGCCCCACCAGCCGTCGAGCTCCTCATCGGCCATGGCATGATCGAGGCACTCCCCTCGAACGGGGCAGTCGACGCACACCTCCCGAGCGCGCTCCATGCTTCCGCCGCGCTCGATAAAGAAGGTCCCGAGCGGTTCGCCCTGACATGCGGCCTGGGCCATCCACGCCGGTCGGTGGACCATCTCCTCGAGCCCGAGCGGTCCATCGTCGGCCTTGGGGGCCATGAGCCACACGACGAGCTCCTCGGACGCGACAACGACCATCGGTGCTGAGGGTACGGCGCCGCGCAACGGCGGGCGCGGATCTCGAGAGACCTACACTCGCAGGTCATGGAGATGCGCTGCGCTGACTGCGGATGCCTGGTCGATCAAGGGGTCCGCGTGGCCGTCTGTGACGATAGCCGCTGTTGCTGTCAGCATTTGCCAATAGCCAAACAAAACGCTCCCAAGGGGTCTGTGACGGTTGTGGGACAGAATCTCTGACGGGCGTCGACGTCCGCATCAGGATGCAAATCCGGCAGCCGCGCCCGACCAGCGTCGTTGTCGTGAGAAGGCGGGAGCGTTGACCGAGACGAGGTAGTGGCTGTGGTGAGACTCCCAAGACCGCGGGCGCAGGCAAGAGTCTTGGTACTCGCGCTGGGAGTACCAACGGAAGTGGGTCGGCCGGCCGAGCACGCCGCCAGGAACACGGAGCCACCAAGGAGAGAGAGCGAGACGGCCGTGGGCGCGATCCAACGGATACCGAGGCGAAGGCGCGTACAACGATCGTGCGCGGGCTTCGTCACGGGCCAAATGCTACCGACGCCGTGGCCGGTGGAGATCCCCCACATGCTCATCACATGCCTCGACCGGCCAGCGTGCGCCTCGAGGGTTGACAAAGGTCCCCCGCCACCCGGGCGTCGCTGGGCAGCGTGTCGTCTGCTCCTACGTCATTCCACGCCTCGGCGGGATGCTGCTGTCCCGGCTGACTCCCGAGATGCTCGAGCGGTTCTACGGCGAACTCCTCGTCAACGGTCGGGTAAAAGGGCGCGCCAACAAGGGCCTGTCGCGGACGACAGTCCACTCAGTCCATGTCGCCATCGGCAGGGCCCTTGCCGACGCGCTGCGGTGGCGGAAGGTCAGCCGCAATGTCGCTGCCGAGGCGAAGGCCCCGACGCCCACGAAGGCCGAGCGCCCCGTCTGGAGCGCCGAGCAGCTCCGGCGCTTTCTCGTGTCAGTGGCCGACGACCGCCTCCGGGTGGCCAGCACGCGGGTCGTCGTGGGCTACAAGGTCGTCGAGGGATCGCCCAAGACCGCCAAGTCCGCCCGGACCATCGGCCTCGATGCTGCCACCGTGGCTGTTCTCCGGGTGCACAAGAGCCGCCAGGCGGCCGAGCTGCTGTCCTGGGGCCCGGGCCGTACCGAATCAGGGCTCCTGTTCACCCGGGAGGACGGTGCGGGGCTGCACCCAGAGCGGATTACACGCCTCTTCGAGACACGGGTCAATAGGACTCGCCTCCCGCGGATCACGGTCCACGGGCTGCGCCACTCCTACGCCACCGCCGGCCTCGAGGCGGGCGTGGCCCTCAAGGTGATATCAGAGCGCCTCGGACACTCCTCGATCTCCATCACCGGCGACCTCTACAGCCACGTCCTCGAGCACGTCGATCAGGCGGCGGCTGACACTGTGGCGAGCTTCATCTTCGGGACCGCCAGGCCATCTTGACGGGCGCCGTTAGCGTCGTGTTAGCAAATGGGCATCCGTTGTCCGTGAGCGACTGCAAGAGGACTTGGCAGTAACGCTCCCGACGTGGACTTTCATGGTCGGGCTGGCGAGATTTGAACTCGCGACCTCTTGACCCCCAGTCAAGCGCGCTAACCAAGCTGCGCCACAGCCCGTGTGTCGTTCGACCCTGAGGTCCGGCCCCGGTCGACCGTGACTCCGAAACGTCTCGGCACAGGTTAGTCAACAAAGGGGGTGGGCTCTGATCTCCCTCGAGTGGCCCGGCCACCACTGAGGGCGGCCCGTGAATCGCAAAGATTCGTCACAATTGACGGGGTGCTCCGGATGGAGAGGGAGCAGGATGATCGCCATGGCGGGATCCCTGTACGACCGTAGGCAATTCTTGACCGGAGTCGTCGGGGGAGCCTCGTCGCTCCTTCTCGGCCGCGTTGCGAGTGTGCGAGCCGAAGGCCCCGCCACGATCAAGGCCGCGCTGGCGGTCAAGCAAGCGGGCTCCGATCTCGGCGCGATCAAGCACGTCGTGTTCCTGATGCACGAGAACCGGTCATTCGACCACTACTTCGGCACGTTGCAGGGTGTGCGCGGCTTCAACGACCACGCCAGGAGCTTCCTGGGTGCCTTCGGCCAGGCGTGGCCAGGAGGATCCAGTTCGAGGCTGCTGCCGTTCCATCTCGACACGAAGAAGCAGCTCGCCGAGTGCACCTACGACCTGTCACACGTGTGGAACGCTCAGCACTCCTGCTGGAACGACGGAGCCATGGACAGTTTCGTCTCGACCCATGTCTCGCCCACCTACGAAGGCCCGAACCTCGGGACCTTGACGATGGGCTACTACGAACAGGCCGATATCCCGTTCAGCTACGCCCTGGCCGAGCGCTTCACGATCTGTGACTC
>DATKQM010000059.1:0-10141 GCA_035532735.1 Acidimicrobiales bacterium
GTTCACCTTCGCCGGGATCGGCTTCATCTACAACCCCATGCAACTGGGCCTCTTCGGCGTCTTCCAGCCCAAGTTCGACGCCGGCCGCTGGATCGAGATCGTGGGCGAGCTCCGGCCCCAGTTCGTCTTCTTGGTACCGGCCATGGCCCAGCTGATCGTCACCCACGAGAACTTCGCCGCCGCCGCGCTCGACTCCATCCTGATCTGCGCCGTGGGCAGTTCGCCCCTGGCCCCGTCGACCCTGCGGGCGCTGCAGCAGCGCATGCCCGAAGCGTCGGTCTCCAACTCCTACGGAATGACCGAAGCGGGACCGGCCTTCTGCTCCATGCCCAAGGGCGAGGCGTTGAAACGGATCGGCTCGGTGGGCAAGCCCATGCCGCCGCTCGAGGTCCGCATCCTCGACGACGACGGCAAGGACCTGAGCACGGGCGAGATCGGCGAGGCCGTCCTGCGGATGGAGGGCCGCCAACGCGAGTACTACCGCAACCCCGAGGCCACCGCCGGCGCCTGGAAGGACGGCTGGCTCTACAGCGGGGACCTGGCCCGCCTCGACGAGGACGGCTACCTCTACATCGTGGGGAGGAAGAAGGACGTCATCATCCGTGGTGGCAACAACATCCACGCCATCGACGTCGAAGCCGTCTTGCTCGAGCATCCCCATGTCGTCGAGGTCGCCGTGGTGGGAGTCCCCCATCCGGTACTGGGTGAGGATGTGGCCGCCGTGGTCGTGCTCGTCCCCGGGGCAACGACCACGACCGACGACCTCAGAGAGCTCTGTGCCGGCGCCCTGGCGGACTACAAGGTGCCCCGGCGCATCGAGCTCGTCGACGAGCTCCCGCGCAACGCCACGGGAAAGGTCTTGAAGGCCCAGCTCCAACAACAGCTCGCCGCGTCGGCCGCGAAGTAGCCCGCCGCTCCCGGTTCAGGGTCGGAGAGCCGAGGGGTCGGAGGGCCGAGGGGTCGGAGGGCCGAGGGGTCGAAACGGCCCCAGGGGACAGGGGTCGTCGGAGTTGTATCGACACCTCGGGGACCGAACTTGAGGCATTTCTTCGGTTGCGGGAAATTAGCCTTCTGACCTGCAACAACGTGAGAGTCAGCGGCGACGCCGACGGACCCTTCGGACCGGCTGATGACCGGGTCGGGACGAGTCTCTTCACCCACAGGCCGAATCGGCCGAATTAAAGGTGTGAGCTGGCCCGACGACACCCCCGAGGACCACGGCGCCGATTTCGGGGCACGGCTCTGGGCCCGGGTGATGGATCCGATCAATCTCGCTGTCCCCCCGGTCATCGTGATCTTCTGCCTGATCAGGTCCTGGCACCTCATCGCGGACGTCCCTTACTGGGTCATCGCCGTGTTGATGGTCTCCGCCCTCGTCGTGAACTCGGTCAGCGTGGCTTTCTGCGGCGACGGGGCCACCCGATGGAAGCTGCACGCGCGCGTGGCGGTCGAAATGACAGTGATCGCCGTGATCATCTACGGCATCGGGTGGGGTGCCATCCTCGCCATCGGCTTCGTCTTCGGCGCCGTGGACGTCATGCGCGGTGCGGGATCAGCGGCGGCCCGACCCGCCATCGTCTGGACAGTGCTGTGCATCGCGCTGGGGCAGGGGGCCATAGCCATCGGCGCCGCCCCCACGCTCATCCACAAGCCCCTCGTCGACTCCTTGAGCGCGCTCGACGCGCTGGGCGCGGTCTTCACCATCTTGGTCCTGCAATGGTTCGCGGTGGCCCGGGAGTCGAGCGAAGGTCGATTCGAGGCTCTGGTGCACGAGGCCAGTGACATCATCGTCGTGGCCGACACCGAGGGACGTCTCACCTACGTGAGTCCCGCCTTCGAGCGGATCCTCGGCTCCTCCGCCGGCGAGTTCCGCTTTCGTTCCGCCGCCGAGATGATGCACCCCGACGACCTGACCGACATGCGGGGCCGGTCCCAGGAGATCCGACGTGCAGATCGCCACGGGATGCAGAGCGAGATCCGGCTCCGCCACTCCGACGGGAGCTGGCGTTGGTTCGAGGCCAAGGTGAGCAATCACCTCGAGAACCCCAAGGTGCGGGGCATCGTCGGCAACCTCCACGACATCACCGAGCGCAAGCGCGCCGAGGAGGCACTCCGTGACGCCCATGAGCGGTTCCGGTCCGCGTTCGAGAACGCTCCCATCGGAATGGTCATGGCCGATCTCGAGGGGAACATCACCAGGGCCAACCCCGCCTTCGGGCGGATCCTCGGACGAGACGTCGTCGACGTCTGCGGCCAGAACATCAACAGCTTCACCCATCCCGACGACCGGGAGCTCTCCAAGGACGAGGCTGACCGGCTCATCTCGAGCGACTCGGACGGATACCGACTCGAGAAGCGCTACATCCACGCTGACGGCCACGACGTGTGGGTGTCGATCAACCTGTCGTGCGTCAGCGACGAGCACCAACGCCCTGTCTATTTCATCGGACAGATCGAGGACGTCACCGAGGGCCGGGCGCTGCGCGAGCGCCTCGCCTTTGCCGCCATCCACGACTCGCTCACCACCCTCCCCAACCGGGAGCTGTTCATGGACCGGCTCGAGGTGGCGCTGCGGCGGCTCACCCGGAGCCACCATCAGGTGGCGGTGATCTTCCTCGACCTCGACCGGTTCAAGCTCGTCAACGACAGCCTCGGTCATGACGTCGGTGACCGCGTCCTACGGGCCGTGGCGCAGCGGTTGAACAGCGTGATGCGGACCACCGACACCCTGGCCCGGTTCGGCGGCGACGAGTTCACGGTGCTGTGCGACGAGGTCGACGGCGAAGCCGACGCCATCGGGGTGGCCCAGAGGTTGGTGAGCGCCATGGACCAGCCCTTGGCCCTCGAGAGCGGGGAAGTCTTCGCGTCGCTCAGCGTCGGCATCGCCCTGTCAGGTGACGGGAACGAGTCGGGGGCGGTCCTGCTGCGCAACGCGGACGTGGCTATGTACCGGGCCAAGGGGCGCGGGCCCTCGCGCATCGAGGTCTACAAAGAAGACGACGAGCAGAACGTCCTGTCTCGACTCCGGACCTCCAACGAGCTCCACCGGGCACTCGAGCGCAACGAGCTGGTCCTGCACTACCAACCCGTCGTCGACCTCCATACCGGGACGTTGGTGGGGATGGAGGCGCTGGTGCGGTGGCAGCACCCCACCCGGGGGTTGCTGGCCCCGCACGAGTTCATCGGGCTCGCCGAGGACAGCGGGCTCATCGTCTCGTTGGGAGCGTGGGTACTGAACGAAGCCTGCCGGCAGGTCTCGATATGGAATCGGCTCCGGGCCGAGGCCGATCAGGACGAGGCCCGGCTCAACATCTCGGTCAATGTCTCCGCCCTGCAGCTGGCCGACCCGGGCTTCGTCAACCAGGTGACCCGGGCGCTCGAGACATCGAAGATCAATCCCGACCGCCTGTGGCTGGAGATCACCGAGAGCACCCTCATGCGCGACGCCGATGACGCCGTCGAGGTGCTCCGGACATTGCGCGAGCTCGGGATCCATCTCGAGATCGACGACTTCGGCACGGGCTACTCGTCGCTGAGCTACCTGAAGCGGTTCCCCGTCGAGACCCTCAAGATCGACCGGAGCTTCGTCGAGGAACTCGACCAGCGGGCCGAGAACGTCGCGATCGTACGGGCCATCATCGGTCTCGGCGAGTCCCTCGGGCTGTCGATCGTCGCAGAGGGCGTCGAAACCTTCGCGCAGGTCGCCAAACTCAAGTCCCTCGGCTGCTTCTTGGCCCAGGGATACCTCTACGGCAGACCACTCGCCGCCGCCTCACTCGGCGCCTTCCCGACCGACGACCTCACCTCGTGGCAACTCCTCGTGCGGTCGGCCGCGTCATGACGAAAGTGGCGTCCTGATGCCAGTGGCGTCCTGATGCCAGTGGCGTCCTGACCCGGGCGTCGGTCACGACACCACCACCAGGCAGGCCACGAACGCCGCGTAGCCCGCCACGACGAGCCAGCCCGCGCTGCGACGAAGACCCCGATCGGCGAAGGCGAGCACGAGGGTCAACAGGGTGAGACCTCCGTAGGCGGCGGTGATGAAGACGGTCTGTCCCGACGGTCTCGTCAGTCCGAGGAAGGTGGCGGGGATCACGAGTCCCGCCACCACGTTCAAGGTGTTGCTGTTCAGTGCCGTGGAAAAGGCCGCCGCGCCGCGTCCCTTGGAGGCCAGATAGATCGCGGCGACGGCATTGGGCAGGCTCGTGACCGCGGCGAGGACGAGACCCCCGATGATCACACCGGGGACGTGGTCGTGACGGCCCAGGGCCGAGGCGCCCCGTTCCATGGCCACCGCCGAGCCCACCACGAGGGCGAGGGCGATCGCCGCCGCCACCATGTCGCGCCCCTTCGCCGGCGCGGGGCGGATGGCGACGACGAGCTCGAGCTCCTCCTCTTCGACCGCCGTGGACAGCCATGTCACCCATGACGGCGGAAGTCGAAGTCGTCGGAGGAGGCGGCGGCGTCCGGCCAGAACCGTGATGTAGGCCACGAGTACGACGAGGACGAGCACGAGACCGCCCACGGGGTCCACGACTCGGGTCACGGTGATCAGGCAGACCACCGCCATCCAGATGGCGACCGCCCCCCCGAGGACGACGACCTTGCGGTGGAGATGGAGGCGACCGGCCACCACCGCCCCCAGACCGAGCAGGGCGGCGAGGTTGAACACGTTCGAACCGATCACGACACCGGCTCCGACGGCACGTTCGTGACGGGTGAGCGCGGTCACCGCCGCGGTGATCTCGGGGGTGTCAGCCGCCAACGCGGCGAGGAGCCCGAGCGACGCCTCGGAGTACCCGAACCGCTCGCCCGTCATCTCGAGCTTGGAGACGAGGACCCAACTCGTGCCGAGACAGACAACCGCCCCGACCGCGAATGCAATCGTTGCCGCCTCGACCGTCATGTCGGCTCCTTGCACGAACAAGTGACATGCCGACCAGGCTTCCCGGCTCCCCGGGTCGAAACCTTACTGCCGGGACTCGGGCGGCCTCAGCGTCCCGCCGGTCCGAGGAGGAGGTCCGCCAGACGTTGGCGTTGGAAGCCTTGGGCCCCGAAGAGCAGATCGTCCTGCTTGGCCCGGCGATAGAGGAGATGGCAGTCGACGTCCCAGGTGAAGCCGACGCCACCGTGGACCTGGATGCACTCCGCGGTCACCGAGTCCGCCGCCTCGGCGACATAGCCCTTGCACATGGTCGCAGCGCGTTCGCGCTCGGGATCGTCCGCGTCCGAGGCCCACGCCGCGTAGTGGGTCCCTACCCGGGCCAGTTCGAGGTGATGGAGCATGTCGGCGGCCTTGTGCTTGATCACCTGGAAGGTGGCGATGGGCCGGTCGAACTGGACCCGGACCTTGGCGTACTCGACCGCCATTTCGAGGGCCCGTTCGGCCGTGCCCACCAGCTCCGCGCACAGGGCCACATTGATGTCGTCGAGGATCCGGCGCCAGAGCTGTCCGTGATCTCCGGGCGGGCCCACCCGACGGGCCCGGCGGCCGTCGAGCACGACACGGGAAAGCTTGCGGGTCACGTCGAGCGCCGGCACGGGGTCGCCCGCCGGCGCGTCGAGGAGGAAGGTGGCGAGACCGTCGGTGTCATGGGCGACGACCAAGGAGAAATCCGCGTTGGCGCCGTCGAGCACGAGAGGCTTGGTCCCCTCGAGCACCCACGGGGCACCCCCGGTTGCACCGCCGTCGTGCAGAGCGCGCGCCCGGATGGTCCCAAGCGGATCACCATGACCGGGCTCCTCCACCGCCACGGTGCCGCGTCGACGTCCCGACGCCAGGTCCTCGAGGACGTCGTCCACGCCGAGGCGGACCGCAGCCAGGGTTGCCGCCACCGCCGAGGAGGCGATGGGCCCGGGGAAGGGGAGCTTGCCCATCTCCTCTTGGAGGACCACGACGTCCACGAGACCGAGGCCCAGCCCGCCGTGGGACTCGGGGACGAGGACCCCCAGCCATCCGAGCCCCGCCATCGTCTCCCACAACGCCGGGGTGACCCCCACGGGATCGTCGATCATGGCCCGGACGTAGGTGGGCGGTGCCTCGGACGCCAGCGCGCTGCGCACCGCGGCGCGGAAGGCCTCCTGCTCGGCGGAAAAGGTGAAGTCCATGGTGACGTCGGGCGCGGCCCGGGGCCTAGGCCAGCCGCTCGATGACGGTGGCGTTGGCCTGGCCGCCGCCCTCGCACATCGTCTGGAACCCGTAGCGGCCACCGGTCGCCTGGAGCTCGTTGAGCAGTGTCGTCATGAGCCGGACCCCCGACGCCCCCAGGGGATGGCCGATGGCGATGGCCCCGCCGCGGGGGTTGAGTCGGTCGGGGTCCGGTGAGAAGGCACGGGCCCACATGAGCGCGATGGCGGCGAAGGCCTCGTTGCACTCCACGGCGTCGAAGTCGTCGACCTTCATCCCGGTCCGGTCGAGCAACTTGCGCGTGGCCGGCACCGGAGCCGACAAGACGATCGCGGCGTCCTCGGCCGCCACCGCGAAGGCGTGGAACCGGGCCAGGATCGGGAGCCCCAGCGCCTCGGCCACGGATCGCTCGGCGATGAGCATGGCCGCGGCGCCGTCGGTCATCTGCGAGGAGTTCCCGGCGGTGATGTCGGGCGCGGTGTCGGGGTCGAAGGACTGCGCGGGGGGGAGCGAGGCGAGGCGTTCCAAGGTGGTGTCTCTGCGGATGCCCTCGTCGGTACGGAGGAACTCGTCGGTGATGGTGCCCTCGTCGTCACGGATGGGGACGGCGATGGCTTCCTTGGCGAAGTGCCCCGAGTCCGTGGCCGCGGCGGCGCGCCGGTGGCTCTCGAGCGCGTACTCGTCCATGTCCTGGCGCGAGATCTTCCACTGTTCGGCGAGGAGCTGAGCGACACGGAACTGCATCCACAACCGGCCCTCGATGACGTCGAGGAACGACTTCGGGAACGGGCCCGTCCCGCCCCGGGCGTTCGAGGCGAGCGGTACCCGGCTCATCGACTCCACGCCACAGGCGATGGCGAGGTCGTAGTGGCCCGCCACCACACCCGCCGCCGCGAAGTGGACGGCTTGTTGGGATGACCCGCACTGGCGGTCGACGGTCGTGGCCGGTACCGATTGGGGCAGCCCGGCCGCCACCCAGGCGTTGCGAGCCACGTTGGTGGACTGCTCGCCCACCTGGCTGACACAGCCGCCGATGACGTCGTCGATCCGCTCGGGGTCGACCCCGGTGTGGTCGACGAGATGGGTGAGGGCGAAGGCGAGGAGGTCGACGGGATGCCAATTGGCCAAGGCCCCGCCCCGCTTGCCGAACACGGTCCGACAGGTGTCGACGATGACTGCTTCGCGCCCCGCGGCCATCGTCAGTCCTTCCCCATCGTGGTCATCGGCCCCTCCTGGCTGGTCGGCCAGTGTAGTAAGTTCACTGACGATGGTGTCAGGTCCGGTGTCCTCACGCCACCGGCGCGCGCCCGGGCCGGTGTGGTCGGCTCTCGGATGAGCGCGATCGACCTCGTCGAGGACGACGACCGGGCTGCACTGCGCAAGCTGGCCCGCGACGTGGCCGAGCGCGACATCGCCCCCCACGCGCCGGGGTGGGACGAGACCGAGGAATTCGCCGAGGCCTCGCTCGAGGCCCTGCGGCGCGCCGAGTTGTTCACCGTCACCGTGGGCGAGCAGTACGGGGGCATGGGCATGGGCGACGTGGAAGCCGCCATCGTCCTCGAGGAGATCGCCCGCGTGGACGTCTCGAGCGCGATCTTGTGCCAACTCGTCTTCAACGGCCCCCCGCGTGCCATCGAGCATCTCGGCAACGAAGCCCTGCGTTCCCGTTGGCTGCCTCAGGCCGCCGCGGGTGAGCTCTTCTGCATCGGCATCACCGAGCCCGATGCGGGCTCCGCGGCGACCACCATGCGGGCCCATCTCACCCCCGACGGCGACGGATATCGGCTCGACGCCTACAAGAACTACGTCACCGGGGGCCACAAGGCCGTGGCCTGTCTGGTCTGGTGCCGGTTCCCCGGCAGCGAGGCCGGCACGGGCAAGGGCATCGGCGCCGTGGTGGTCGACCTGGACCGCCACGGTGTGAGTGTCGCCGGGACCCATCGCAAGATGGGACTGCGGGGATGCACCGAGGCCGAGCTCGCCTTCGACGGTGTCCGGATCGATCCCGACGACGTCCTCGTGCCCGGCGACCCCGCCGACAACTCCGGGCTCAAGACGCTGCTCGCCCACATCAACCACGAACGGTGCGGCAACGCGGCCATGTGCGTCGGTGCGGCCCAGGGCGCGCTCGAGTACGCCATGGCGTATATGCGCGACCGGAAGGTCGGCACCAAACTGCTGTCGGAGCTCCAGGGGTTGCAGTGGAAGATCGCCGACATCGCCACCGAGCTCGAGGGGGCCCGGTTCCTCCTCCAGCGGGCGCTCGTCTTGGCCGGTCGCCACGGCACGCCGCCGCCCCTCGAGTCGGCCATGGCCAAGATCGCCTGCAATCTCGCCGCCAAACGGGTGTGTGACGAGGCCATCCAATTGCTGGGGGGCTACGGCTACAGCCGGGAGTACCCCGTCGAGCGCGCCTACCGCGACATCCGGGGCCTGTGCATCGGGGCGGGCACCGTCGAGATCCAGCGCAACTTCGTCGGCACCGCCCTGCTGGGCGGGCGCGTCCCCGCCGGCCCGTGGTGGAAGGCGCCGCTCCGATGAGCCCCGCCCTCGAGCCCACCGCCCTCAAGCCGGTGGCCATCTTGGGCGTGGGCGCCGCCGCGCCGTCGCTCCGACTGGCCGCCTCCGATGTCGGCGCGGCCTGGGGGTCTGGCGGCGGCCGGGGAACCGTGGCGCTGTGCGACGCCGACGAGGACACCCTCACCCTGGCATGGGGGGCCGTCCACGGCGCCCTCGAGGCGGCGGGGATCACGGCCCGAGAGGTGTCGGGGTTGTGGTGGGGGACGGCCCGACCGCCCTTCGCCGAGGGCCCCAGCCACGCCTTCCTCGCCGCCACCTTGGGGCTCGACCGGGCCGGCGGCGGCGGGCTCTCGAGCGGGTCGCCCCATGCCGGGATCGAAGCGGTCATCGGCGCCTGGGACGCGCTGGCTGCCGGCCACGCCCAGTTCGCGCTCGTGGTGACGTCGGACGCGCTCATCCCGGGGCTCGGGACAGCCGGGGAGACGACCACCGGCGCCGGCGCGGCCGCCATGGTCCTCGGTGCGCTCCCCGACGCGTCGGAGGGACCGTCGACCAACGGGTCGTCTCCCGCCGCCCGGCTCGTGGCCCGGACCACACGGGCCATGCCCGCCGTCGACCGGTACCGGGCCGACGGCGACAGCGCCACCGGGGATGTCTACGACGCCCGGCTCTTTCGCGAAGAGGTCTTCGTCCCCCTGCTGACCGAGACGGGACGGGCCGTGGCCGGAGATGTCTCGTCGCCGGTCGAGTCGTGGGCCATCGCCGATCCCGACGGCCGGCTCGGTACCGCCGTGGCCAAGCGATTGGGCGCGCCCTTGGCATCGGCGCCGGTCTTCGGTGCGCTCGGGGACGCCGGGGCCGCCTCGGCGTTGCTCGGTCTCGTCCACGTCTGTGCCGAGACAGGTTCGGCCGGCAGCCTGATCGGGGTCATCGGATACGGCGGAGGTCGGGCCACCGCCCTCGTCGTGGACGCGGCTCGGGCCGTTCCGGGGGCGTGCAGCGTCGAGGCGCTCGGTGCGGGACGCCGGGTCACCTACCCCGAAGCCCTCCGGGCCCGAGGACAGCTCGAGCCCATGGACGACCCCATCGAGATGGGACTGCCACCGGGGGGTGCGGCCTTCGTCCGGGGCAACCCCGAGATGCTCGGGCTCTTCGGGGCCCGTTGTCGCGAGTGCGGCACCATCTCGACCCCGCCGTCGATCCACCCCACCTGCACCGGGTGCGGTGGCACCCAACTCGACATCGTCGCGCTGGCGCGCCGTGGTCGGGTCGAGACCTTCGTCGTGAACCAGACCATGCCGCCGCCCTTCCAGGCCCCCCTGCCCCTGGTCGTCATCGACCTCGAAGACGGCGCCCGGCTCATGGTCCAGGGCTCGCCCGCCGACGCAGCCGAGCTCGCCGTGGGCGACGAGGTCGCCTTGTCCCTGCGTCGGTACGCGCTCGAGCGGGGCATCCCCGTCTACGGGTACAAGGCCTTCCGGGTCGCCGGCACTG
>DATKQM010000060.1:0-39857 GCA_035532735.1 Acidimicrobiales bacterium
TTTCGGGAACTGACCCAGCGGTGGGCGCTGCGCAGGAGCCAACAAACTCCAAATCGTGGGCCGATTCCGGGTGGGTACTGACTCTGATCGAGAAGCCTTGAGCGAGGATTCACTTCTTGCCGATGCCGGGCTGAAATGCCGGGATCAAGTTCCTGGGCACGGTCGCACGCCATGGCCTGATGGGGCGCACCACCCGGGATCGTGCGACCTCGCGATTATTATCGCGTCACCCTCATTCGCCCGACAGCTCCATGGCACCACGTTCGGAACGGCCAGGCAGCGATGAGGGTCACCAGTACCCCCGACTACCGGTCAAACGTTGGTGGGACCTAACGCCCTTTTTCCGAGCCGGGCCTTCGTAGGCCATTCCCCCTCGCGATCAGAGCGTCTGGCCCTCGATTCGAGCGCGCTTGCGAGCCGGATACGCAGCGTGGCGAGCGACCCCGGTTGGCTAGACCCTGGGGTGGCCAGCAACGGTCTCGCCCTCCCCGGTTGGACGGCCCCGATGCCGCCTCCGTCTCGAGTTTCCGCGACAGCCTTGGTCATACTCGCGGGGTACGCGGCCATCAGATCCCGGGAACTGTGCGATCGTCGTCGGTCGTCGACATCCGTGCACCGGGTTGGTAGTTTGGACCGATGACGCCGCTCAAGGATCAGACCGAGCGCGCACTCGATCGTGTCGGGCTTTTGCCTACTGCGAGGCGATTCAAACGTCGCTTCTTCCCCAATCCTTACTACGAGCGGATTGACCGCGACGACCGTGCCATTGCGCTTATTCTCGACATGGCGCTCGATGCAGACTCCAACTGCATCGACGTGGGTGCCCATGTTGGCTCCGTCCTGTCCGACATGGTGCGTTTGGCCCCGAAAGGCCGGCATATGGCTTTTGAGCCCCTTCCCCATCTGGCCCAAGCCCTCCACGAACAGTTCCCGGTGGTCGACGTGCACTGCGCGGCATTGTCAGATCACAGCGGTGAGGAAGAGTTCGTCTTTGTCACCTCCAATCCGGGTCAGAGTGGGCTGCGCCAGCGGACCTACGCTCGGGGGCACGAAGAGACCGAGCGCATTCGAGTCAAGGTCGAGACACTGGATAGCGCTCTCCCCGCAGGGTACGTGCCCACATTGATCAAGATCGATGTGGAAGGGGCCGAAGGCGAGGTCCTGCGCGGAGCCAGGGACACCATCGTCACCCATCGCCCCGTCATAGTGTTCGAGCACGGGAGCGGTGGCGCCGAGCATTACGGGACCACGTCGGATGACCTGTACCAGCTACTGGCCGTCGACGCTGGGCTGCGAATTTTCGACATGGACGGGGTTGGCCCCTATAGCCGCAGCGAATTCAGCGCAGCGTTCACGGCGCAGATGTGGAACTGGGTTGCCCGCTGAGGCCCCGACGCCGAGTCGGCCGCCGCCACGTTCGTCCTTCGCTCGGACCCCGGTGGACGAACGCGAAATGGACGCTTCAGATTCAAAGGGACTGCAATCTGCTTACGATGCTGTCCTGTGAACGACGAAGACCATGCCGAGGTGGGCCGGGCACCGATCTGCCCCCACTGTGGCGTCACTGCACTTCCGGCCGAGACGGCCAACGTCATTGATACGGCGTTCGTTTGCGACAATGCTGAGTGTGACGCGTACGGAGAAGTCGTTTCGGCGTAGGAACCAGGTGTCAGGAACACGTCGGGATGCCGTGCAGTAGGTTACGAACATGATCCTCGAACACGCGTGTCTCGATGTCGTCCCAGGCGAAGAACAACACTTCGAAGCTGCGTTCGCACAGGCTCAGGGCATCATCTGCTCCATGGCGGGATTCGGGTCGTTGCGCCTGGAGCGTTGCCTCGAGACCCCTTCTCGCTATCTCCTGCTGGTGGAGTGGGACCGCCTCGAGGACCACACCGAGGGCTTTCGGGGATCGGCTGAGTACCAGCAGTGGCGTCAACTCCTGCACCACTTCTACGACCCGTTCCCGACGGTCGAGCACTACGAACCGCTCGTCCATCTCTGAGCTTCAGGCCGGCTCCATGCCGGTGTCGCTGCATCGGGGCGAGCACTGAGTCTCGGTCCGGCGGCTCGGGTGAAGCCCACAGCTGCTCCAGGTCCGCGAAATAACCGTCCAAGGCCGGTGCCTGGATGATCAGCAACCGAACCGGCTCGTCGGCGGTGTTCCCGGTGGCGTGTAGTTCGCCCGCCCGCACCCAGCACGAACGTTCCGCTGGCGCCCTGGAACACATCGTCGGAGACGTGAAACACCACGGAATCGTCCAAGACGAAGTAGGCCTCTTCGTCGCCGACGTGACGGTGGGACAGAGGCATCCTCGCGCCCGGTGGCAAGGTCCTCTCCATCAGCGAAAGTGGGCCTTGGTGCTCGCCGCCGTGGCCTTGAACCACATCTCACTTCCACGCGCCTCGCTGCGTAGACCTACCGAAGCGAAGCACGACTCACATCCACGACTCGAAGTGCCCTGTGTAAGTGCGGCGCTTGGAGCGTCTCGAGGTCAGCTCGAAGACGACTCCGCTGCTGACTTGAGGCGCTCGAGCGTCTTCTCCATGCTGTCTCGGTTGAAGCAGCGCGATCCACGACCCCGCTCACCGGCTTGCCCAGAGCCTTGGCGACGGCGCCGCGCTGGTCGATCCATGTTTCAGTGACTCGACACCCGCTCGAAGTCGTCTCGAATGCATAGCGCCATTCGGCGACTTTGAATCCCGCGGCCGTGGTGCGGAAGGCAAGCAGACGGCCAGGCTCAAGCTCGATGATCGTCCCCGATGTGGTCCACTTCTTCTTGCCATTGCGGTTCATGCCCCTAAAGGTGGCGCCCACGGTTGGGCCTGTGGCGCCGCGCAGCCACGTCGCCCCTTCGTTCTCGGGTGACCACTCCCCCATGCGAGTTAGGTCGGAGACCATGGCCCACACTTTGTCCGCAGGGGCATTGATCTCCTGGGTCACACTCAGTTGTTCCGACATGGTTCGCGAGGGTAGCGCGAGGAGGACCCGGCCGCGAAGCCGCCGTCGTGAGCCCGAGCCGTGACACCGGCCCCACGGGGTATCACTCGGTATCGACAGCTACGGTGAGGGCGACGGGACAGCGGCGGGCATATCCAGTGATCGTGCGCCAGACCCCAGGACGTTCTCATGATCTTCATCGTCGTCAAGGTCACCGTTCGCCCCGGTTTCAGCGATACCTGGCTCGATCGAGTCAGCGCGTTCACCGGGGCCCCGCGCGCCGAGCCCGGGAACCTCTGGTTCGAATGGTCGCGCAGTGCAGACATCCCTGATGAGTTCGGGCTGCTCGAGGCATTCCGTGACGGCGAAGCAGGCGCGGAACATGTCACGACTGAGCATTTCAAGACCGCGCTGAAGCAGCAGCCGGCCATGCTGGCCAAGATCCCGGGGCACATCCAGGTTGCGTAATGGGGGACGTCACAGAGCTTGCCGAGACTTTCTGCAACCGCCGCTGTCTCGGGTCGGTTCGAATTCTTCTGAGCCTTCTCGTAGCTCGGGACTCCACGATCTGGACGTAGGTGTTGGGCCGGCTCGGTCCTTGGTGCGTAAAGGACCCAGTGGCGGTCCGCCAATCCGTGGACTGCGTGAGCCACTGATTGAGAAGGGCATCGAAATCGTCGGTACGACTCGTCCGAAACTCGTTGATCTGGATGAACGCCATGGTGGCCTTCATGCGGAGACCGAGACGGCGGCGGCGGCGAAGTCGAGCCGGCTCAGCGACCCAGACGACCGTCCTGACTGATGATGGCTTGGACGGGGTGATGGCGGGTTTGCCATCCTGTCCGCATTTGCATCGCCGGCCCGATCACCACGCCCAAAGCGGCGAACGACTCCTCGTCCTCCCACACGTCGAGGACGGTGAAGCCGTCGCCGGTCCGGTCACAGACGTGCGAGATGCGCTGGGGGTGATCGATGATTGCCCCTCCCTGGGCAAATGACCTCTCGTACTTCTCCACTGAGTCGTGGGGGAGCTCGAACACGGCCGAAATGGCCATCGCCGTCTCCTTC
This sequence comes from Acidimicrobiales bacterium, assembly GCA_035532735.1. Lineage (GTDB taxonomy): Bacteria > Actinomycetota > Acidimicrobiia > Acidimicrobiales > UBA8190 > Chersky-840. The sequence goes on from DATKQM010000060.1 coordinate 4,010, forward strand.
GGATCGACAGCTGAGGTTCGTCGAGAGATTCGCCGCTGTTCCCGCCCTCGGTTCACCGGTGTCGAGATCCCGGAACTCACCCTCGGTGGGCCCGAGGTCCCCAATCCACCGACGGTATGCTCAGGCGGCTGCCGCCGAGATCGAGAAGATCGAGATCAGTCGTGCCTTCGCAGACGGGGAGCGTGACGATGCGAACAATACGATGGTCATCGAGACTGGTAATCGGCCTCGTCCTCGTCACGGCATGTCTGGGCTACCAATCGGTCCCTCGGGCGGCGGCATCATCGTGGTGGAGTCCGCCACTTTCCAGTCAACCCTGGCAATGGGAGCTGAGCCACCCATTGAGACTGACCAATGCGCGGGACATGGGGACCAATGACAAGCTTCCCGGTGGCAGTCGTGCACCCAGCCCCGCCATCTTCGACATCGACGGGATCATCAACCCGAGGTCGACGGTGACGGCATTGCACGAACAGGGCAAGCGCGTCGTGTGTTACGTCGAGGTGGGAGCCGTCGGGGATTACTACTCGGCACACCAAGAGGGGATCGGTACGTCGTATTACCAGCAACTCCGCGCCGCCGGCCTGCTCGGAAGGAAGGTCCCCGGCTACGCCGAGTACTACCTCAACATCCAATCTCGGGCCACGGTCTCGATCATAGAGTCGATGATCGCCCAACAGTGCTCGGCAAAGGGTTTCGATGCCGTCGAGACCGACATCGACGAGGAGTACACCGATGCCAGCGGGTTCCCGTTGACGAAGGCCGTCGAGGAGTCGTATATGACGACCCTGGCCGACGACATACACGGACTCGGGCTGGGATGGTGGATCAAGAATCCTGACGACACCGGAGACAGCTACGCGACGGACATGTACCCACTCGCCGATGCTGTGCTGACCGAGCAGTGCAACCAATTCTCGACGTGTGGATCATTGTCCGCCTACATCGGGCACAAGGCGGTTTTCAATGCCGAATACCGTGCTGTCCCAGCATCGTTCTGTCCCAAAGATGGCGCACGTGGATTCAACGGAGCCAAGTTCAACCGGGGCCTCACCGGCATCAGAAAGCCGTGCCCGTAGCCGCAACGAAGGCACCCCCAGAGAGAGGTACACCATGTTCATCATCTTCGGGATCAAGCGACTCGTGCGCCGACTGGCCACGTTGTTCGCCATGTGCAGTCAATGTGGCTCGCCCGCCGCGCAGGTCGTTGCTCGTCGGAGTACGTGGTTCTCGCTCTTCTTCATCCCTGTCGTTCCTCTGGGGAGCAAGTACTTCACGACCTGCACCTTGTGTGGAGTGGCGACGAGACTCGACAAGGAACAGGCGCTGCACCTCGTGGCGCTCGCCGGGCAGAGTTCGAACCAGGCTCCTCATGTGATGCCCCCGACCGACGCCCTCCCCATTCCGCCGACCTCGGCCCCGCCCCCGGGTCCCTGAGGAGAAGCAACCGCATCGGCCCCCACCGACAGGGCCTATCGGTGAGAGCCTCTGTGAGTAGTGTCGAGTCATGTCCTCGAGCGGCGCTCCCGATGAGGACCCGGGGCCCGACGACCGCCCTTCCATGGCGGCAAATCGTCTCATATCGACGCTTCGGGCATCTTGGGAGATCCAAGAGATCGTCGCCGCCGCGCTGCTGCTCGTCATCGCCGTCCTCGCCCTGTCGGGACTGGCAGCGTCCATCGGGAGCATCTCGCAGGAGCGGGTTCCTCAACGGTGAGCCCGTGTCCCAGGTGCTCCTGGAGTCGACGAAGCGGGCGGAGTCGTCGCCTCCTTCCTGATCCTGTGCGCGTTGGGCCTGGTGTGGTGGCGGGTGGACGGATGGGCCGACGCCCTCGACGACAGAGAAGAATACGAGGAGGGCACCGATCCCGGGAACGGAGGCGGATCGGTTTCCGATGAAGGGAGCGAGGCCGACGACGCCGTGCGCCACATCGGACGAAGCCGAGCCCTGTCGACATGGGCTCGGGTCTCGCTGGTGGTGACGACGATGATCATCGTCGGGGCGATGGTCGGCCTGGGTCTCGAAGCGTCGCCCTATCCGTGGGTGCAGTGGGCTTCCTTCGGAGGACAGCTCGTGGGGTCCTTGGTCCTCGCCGGCGTCGGCTTCTTCGCCCTGGGCCGCATCCGGAGTCGGTGCACCACCGCGCCCGCCCTCGAGAACGGCACGGCCAGGTCAGTGTCGTGATCGGTCGAGGTGACGGATGTAGCGGACCTCGTCGACGGCGACCTTCCAGATCTCCACGGACCGGCGCTGTCCCTCGGGCTGCCAGCCGTCAGCGCGGTAGAAGCGATCGGCGCGTTCGTTGCCCAGCAGGACCCACAGCACGGCGTCGGTGTAGCCGCGGCGGCTCAGTCGCTGCCGGGCCTCGCCCATCAGGCGGCGGCCCACGCCCCGCCCCCACGCCTCGGGGTCGACATAGAGGGCCAGCACCTCTCCCCCGTCAGGGATGTCGGTGTCGCGTGACGGGCCGGTGGTGGCGAACCCACACAGCGCACCGTTCTCGACGGCCACGATCGTGGCGGGGGCATCGGGATCGGTCGACCCGAAGGTGTAGGAGCCCATCCTGTCCTCAGGGCGGAGCCCATCGAGGTAGTCCGGGGCGAGGATCCCCCGGTACCCCACCTGCCAGGAGCGGACATGGACGCCCGCCACCGCCGGGGCGTCATCGGGTCGGGCCGGCCGCACCTCCACCACACCCCTATCATCCCAGGACCCGGGGTCACCACCTGCCGCGGCCCCGAGAACACAAGCGGTAGGCGTTAGGCTGGCGGTGCGCCGTCACCCCGGGAAGGTGGCGGCTCCCGGGGGAGATGCTGGATGCGGAGGGGGGCAATCGGGTTGGCGCTGGTGGCGCTCGCCCTGTCGACGGTCACGGGGTGCAGTCTGCCCGTCAACGCGTCCAACGCCCTGGGATTCTTCGTGTCCTCGCAGAGCCCCGGTGGCGTCGACGCCCTCGCCAACAACCTCGGGGTCCCAGTCGAGGGCATCTCGAGCTACACCAGTCAATCGTCGTGGAGTGCCATCGGCTCCTACGAGCCCCCCGCCACGGGGCTGCGCCTCTACCTCGGAGTCGCCATGTCGCCGAGCAACTCGAGCCCGGCGCAGACACCCGCCAACCTCAGCGTCTACCAGCAGCTGGCGCAGAGCCTCGTCAAGGGCGGCCAGCCCTACGCCATCGTGCGGATCGGATGGGAGTGGTCCACCACCTACTTCTCGTGGGGGGTGCAGAACACCACCCCCGCTCAGTACGTGACCGCCTTCGACGACATCGTGACGACCATGCGAAGCGTGCCCGGACAGCACTTCTTCTTCGACTGGTGTGCAGCCGCGGACACCACCCCCACCAACGGCTCGTACGCGGCGTCGTACCCGGGCGACCAGTTCGTCGACTACATCGGGACCGACCAGTACGACAACCCCGGATACAGCTGGACCGCCACGCTCAACACCGTGGGCGGACTGGCTTACACGGTCAACTTCGCCAAGGCACACGGGAAATTCGCCAGTGTCCCGGAGTGGGGCCTCAACGGCTCTGACGACCCCGCCTTCATCAACGACATGTACGGATTCATCACCAACCCGAGCAATGACGTCGGGTACAGCTCCTACTTCTCCTACGACGGAGTCGTCAACTCCGACATCACCCAGTTCCCCAGCTCCGCGGCCGCCTTCGGTCACGACTTCTAGGCCGGCGACGCAGCCCTACGGGGCTCAGTTCGTCATCTGGTTCATGAACTGGTTGAGATCGAAGTAGTCGCGCCAGGCCTTGATGAGCCCGCCTTCGAGCTCGAAGGTCCCCATGACGGGAAGGCTGATCGTGCGCTCGGGCGAGATGAAATGGTCGACCCTCTCGGTGAGCACGACGTCGCCGTCGGCCACGATGTGGCGCACCTCGAAGTCGACGCGGTCCCACCCGGCGGTGAAGCTCACGATGAGCTCGCGGATGGCGTCGTGCCCGACCAGGGGGTCGACGGGAATGTTGTGGTAGACGGCGTCGGGATGGAAGTACCCCATCATCTCGTCGATGTCGAGGTTCGACCATGCGGCACAGAATCGTGTGACGACATCACGGGGCTCTTCGGACACGGGTCACCTCTCGGTCGGCGGGCCCGCCATGCGTAGCACCGGGAGGCCCCTTCAGGCATCTTCTCGCAACATGGCCAGAAGATGGCCATGTTCGGTGCCATGCTGGGGCGGTGCGGGCCGATCGCCTCGTGGCCACCCTCCTCTTCCTGCAGGCGCGCGGGCGGGCCACGGTGGCTGAGGTCGCGGAGGAGCTCGAGATCTCGACCCGGACGGCTCGGCGCGACCTCGAGGCCCTCGCCATCGCCGGGGTCCCGGTGTACTCGCAGTCCGGGCGGGGCGGCGGTTGGTCGCTCGTGGGAGGGGCCCGGACCGACCTCAGCGGGTTGACCGCGACGGAGGCCCGGGCCCTCTTCCTCTTGGCCGGTCCCGGCGCGGCGACCCCCGACGTGAAGGCGGCCCTGCGAAAGCTGGTGCGGGCCCTTCCCGAGACCTTCCGGGCCAGCGCCGAGTCCGCCGGCGGGGCCGTCATCATCGACGCGTCGGATTGGGACCGCCTCCCCACCGAGCCGCCCGAGCACCTCGGCGTGTTGCAACAGGCGGTCGTCGACCGCGTGCAGGTTCGACTCCACTACGCGGGCCGCGACCGCGAGCCCGATGAACGCACCGTGCATCCCCTCGGCCTCGTGGCCAAGCGCCAGACGTGGTACCTGATCGGGGACACCGAGGCGGGATTGCGGACCTTCAAGGTGAGCCGGGTCGGGGGTGTTGTGCTCACCGATCAACCGGTGCGACGACCCGACGGATTCGACCTGGCCGAGACCTGGCAGACGGTGCTGTCGACCCTCGATGAGCGGCGCGCCCCGTGCCGGGTCAACGCACTCGCCGACCCGGGAATCGTGGGCGTCCTACGCGGCGTGCTCGGTACGCGCCTCACCGTCGGCGGGACGGGGGACGACGGTCGGGTCACCATTGAGGTGCGGGGCCATTCGGCGCAGATCGTGGCGGCGGAGCTCTCCGGGTTCGCCGATCACATCGAGGTGACCGCACCCGATGCCGTGCGGAGCCACCTCGCCCATCTGGGGGCGCGCCTGCGCGATCGCTACGGGGCGCGCTGAGCCATCGCCACGCTTTTGTTGACTCGAGAAGGACGTTCGTTGTAGGAGTCAGCACATGGGAGAGCGGGCCCAGGCCGTCAAGGACGTGTTCGCCTCGGCCCTGCACAACCGCGTTCTGCGGCGCGTCGAGCTCAGCCACGGCTTGTTCACCGGGGCAGAGTGGGCCGTGTGGATCTCGCTGTTGGTCTTCGCCTACGAACACGGAGGCACATCCGCGTCGTCGTTGATCGCAGTCGTCCAACTCGTCCCTTGTGCGTTGCTCGGACCCCTTGTGGTCGGGGCGCTCGTCGATCGGCACCGGCCAGGGCGTGTCCTCGTGGCGGGGTACGTCGTCCAGTGCACCGCGATGGCGGGGGTGGCACGGGCCATTGCCACCGGCGCGCCCCGGCTGGTCGTCTTCGTGCTCGCACCCGTGGTGAACATCGGCGTCAGCGTCACAGGCCCCGCCCAAGCTGCGCTGGTCCCGTCGATCGTGCGCACTGCCGAGGAGCTCACGGCGTCGAATGTGATGGCCGGGTGGCTCGAACAGGCGAGTCGGCTGGTGCTCCCCGCCGTGGCCGGACGCCTTGGCCGGCATCTTCTCGTTGCGCGAGTCGCTCATGGACGTCGGGCTCGTGCTCGGGGATCCTCGTGGTGCAGGCCGGGGTGGCCACCGGTGGGTACCGGTGGGTACCGGACGGCTCTGGTGGCGCCGGCGGTTCTTGTGGTGGCAGTGGCGGCCGGGCTGTGGCGACCGTTACAAGTCATCGACGATGCCGCCGATGTCCCCCAAGTCCAGATCCAGTTGCTGCGGTCGATTCGGATCTTCGCGGTCCTGCCCACACCGGCGCTCGAGGGTGTGGCCCGCCGACTCGTCCCCGTCACAGCCCGAGCCGGAACCGTCGTGGTCCGAGAGGGTGCGACGGGAGATCGGTACGACGCCATCGGCGACGGTGTCCTCACCGTGCATCGCGACGGAGCAGATGTAGCCACGCTGCGACGAGGCGAGGGCTTCGGTGAAATCGCCCTCGTGCATGGCGTGGAGCGGATGGCGTCGGTGAGAGCGGAGACCGATTGTCTTCTGGGGGAGGTGTCAGCCCGCTGCGTCTCGGACGTCGAGGGCAGCGGACATGGGACGTAGCCCGGCCTCGTCCTCGTGGGTCTGACCCTGGACGAGTTGGCTACGGCTGATGGCCACGACGCCGGCCACCAACGCGCCCAGCGCGGCCGCTTCGACGAGAATGGCGAGGGGGGCGAGCTGAAGGTGCTCTTCGAAGATGAACACCCCGAGGAGGCTGGCAACGAGAGGGTCGACGATCGTGAAGCCCGGTTGGGACGCGGCCAGGGGGCCGGCCTGGAAGGCGTGGGCCGACAGCAACATCGACGCCGCTCCCACCCCCACCAGGGCATAGGGCGACCACGTGAGGAAGATGCCCAGGCCCGCGTTGGTATGCGAGCTGAGCTCCTTGATCACCGCGGCCACGAACCCCCAGGAGATCCCGGTGGCCACCCCGAGCGTCGCCGCCTTGCGAGCCGGCGAGGGTGAGGTGCCCCGCCGCATGGGTGTGAAGGCGATGACCGTGGCCACGATGGTGAGCCCGATTGCCGAGATCCCCGCGAACCACCACGACGCAGCCTGAGCATGGAGATGGCCGCCCGACGGGCTGGCCGTGAAGAGAAAGACACCCAGGCCCACCGCCATGGCCGCGGCAGCCAACCAGTCGTGACGAGCGACGCGGCGCGTCCCGATGATGGCCATGTAGGCGAAGACGAAGAGCAGCTCGGTGGCGAGGATGGGTTGGACGAGGGCGAGGTCGCCGTAATGGAGCGCGGCGACCTGGAAGACGAATCCCAGGATCATGCTGGCGATGCCGGCCACCCAGATGGGCTGGCGGACGAGGTAGAGCAGAAGCTTCGGGCTCAGCCGGTCACCGCCGGGGGCAGTGGCCGCACCCAGGCGCTGGCACACCGACGAGGTGGCCGTGCAAAAGCTCGCGGCGAGAGCGAGCATCACCGCCTTCACCATGAGCCCAATCCCTGTGCCATTGACCTTCCCGTGCCCTACCCCCCAGTGGTCATGCTATTTGCTGGCGGGGGCGGGACGGGACTGGCGCCTCAGGAGGGGTCGACGATCGCGCCGACCGAGCCTGGGAGTGCGAGGCGGGGGCGGATGCCGCTCGCCCGCGCATCGGGCCCGACAAGCCGCCACCCCGTCCTGATGAGAAGCTCGCCGAGGAACCGGGTGGTCCGTCGCGTCGGCACCATCGAACCCGCCGACCCGAGGCACCGGGCCTCATGCGCACACCGGCCCCGGGCCGCCGCTCGGGTGAGCTCGAGGCGCCGCTCATCGGCCAGTCGGTGCATCGTCCACGGGTGCATCTCTGTCTCCTGAACAACTCTTGGGGTGTGGGGCTGGTCGCAGACACGACCCGGCCCTCGCCGAGGCTCGGGTCAGGCCGGATCTCCCCTTGCCCCGGAAATAAAGATAGGTAAAACTATCTTTATATAGCTGGGCCGGGAGCCGGCTCGGAGGAGGTCGGACCCATGGGCATCGCACTGGTAACCGGAGCCTCGAGGGGATTGGGCCGGGCCATCGCCCACGAGCTGGCCGAGCGGGGCTGGACGCTCGTGGTCGATGCTCGCGACGGCGATGCACTCGCAGAGACCGAGAGGGCCATCCTCCCCCGCGTGGCGCCGGAGGCGGCGCTCGTCGCCCTTGCCGGCGACGTGGCCGATGCGGATCATCGACGGGCCCTGGTGGCCGCGGCCCAGGGGCTCGGTGGTCTCGATCTCGTCGTCAACAACGCCAGCACGCTCGGCGCCACGCCGCTGCCGAGTCTCCTGTCCTACCCCCTCGACGAGCTCGAGAGGGCCCTGGGGGTCAACGTGGTGGCACCACTCGCCCTCGTCCAAGAATCCATGGCGCTCTTGCGCCGCTCGGCACGACCCGCCGTCCTCAACATCACGTCGGACGCGTCGGTCGAGGCGTACGAAGGGTGGGGTGGCTATGGGCTCTCCAAGGCTGCACTCGATCACCTGAGCGCCGTGCTCGCGGTCGAAGAGCCCTCGCTACTCGTCTGGGCCGTCGATCCCGGCGACATGCGGACCCAGATGCACCAAGACGCCTTCCCGGGCGAGGACATCTCCGACCGACCGTTACCCGAGGAGGTCGTGACCGATCTCCTGCGGCTCATCGACGCTGGCGTTCCCAGTGGCCGGTACCGGTTGTCGGACCTGCGGTCGACATCGGAGCTCGCGCTCGAAACATCGAACCCGTGAGCACCCTGGCGCCCACCACCGGCCACCTTCCCGCCTTCGTGTTGCCGCCCGAGCTCGAAGCGAGCTCACCCCCCGAAGCCCGGGGAATGACGAGGGACGCGGTCAGGATGCTCGTCGCCTACCGAGGTGACGACACGATCGTGCACTCACACTTCTCCGAGCTCCCCCGCTTTCTCGACGAGGGGGATCTCGTCGTCGTCAACACCTCCGGGACATTGGCCGCCGCGGTACCTGGGGTCGACCGAGCCGGGCGCGACGTCGAGGTGCATTTCTCCACGTGTCTCCCCGCCGATCTGTGGACCGTCGAGTTGCGTCGTGGTGACGAGCCGTGGTTCGGGGCCCAGCCCGGCGACGTGATCGAGCTCGACGGGGGTGGGCGCGTCGAGCTGCTGACGCCGTACGCGACACACGCCCGTGGGGTCCGGCTGTGGGTCACCTCGGTGATCACCCCCGAGGCGCTGCACACCTACCTGGCCGTGCACGGCCATCCCATCCGGTACGGGTACGTGCGCGGAAGCTGGCCCATTTCGACGTACCAGAACGTCTATGCCGCCGAGCCCGGATCCGCCGAAATGCCCAGTGCCGGTCGGCCCTTCACCCCCGAGGTCCTCACCCGGTTGGTGGCGCGCGGTGTGGGCGTGGCGCCGATCGTGCTCCACACCGGCGTGGCTTCACTCGAAGCGTCCGAACCGCCGTACCCGGAGTTCTACAAGGTGACGCGCGCCACGGCACATCGCGTCAACGACACGAGGCGCGAAGGTGGTCGGGTGATCGCCATCGGCACCACCGTCGTGCGGGCCCTGCAGACGGTGGTGGACCCGAGGGCTCAGGTGCACGCCGGCAGCGGGTGGACAGACACGATCGTCACCCCGGACCACCCGGTAACGTCTGTCGACGGGATGCTCACCGGTTGGCACGAGCCCGAGGCATCACACCTCGCCATGCTGGAGGCGATCGCCGGCCGTGCCGTCCTCGAACGCTCCTATGCCGCTGCCATTTCCGAGGGATACCTGTGGCACGAATTCGGCGACGTCCATCTGATCCTGCCGTGAGCGACACCACCGTTCCCCTCGAGCCGCCCCCGGCGGCGACACCGATCGAGCCGCCCCTGGCGGCGACACCGATCGAGCCGCCCCTGGCGGCTATGCCGACCACACGGCGAGCCATCCTGATGGCCTTGAAGCGCAACGGGTCGATGCGGACCCAGGACCTCGCCGAGCAATTGGGGATCACGGTGGCGGCGGTTCGCCAACAACTGGTGCGATTGAGCGAGGACGAGCTCGTGACACATCGACCCGACCCCGAAGGAAGGGGGCGGCCGTCGCATTCCTACGAGCTCACGTCGGTGGCCGAGATGCTGTTCCCCAAGCGCTACGGCGATCTCACCACCGAGTTGCTCGGCTATCTGGGCGGTCCCGACAGCAATGAGGTGACCGAGCTCTTCGAGCAGCGGCGCCGGCGCCGTCTCACCGATGCCCAGACCCGCCTGGAGACCATGACCCTCGACGAGCAGGTGGCCGAACTGACGCGCATCCTCGACGAGGACGGCTATCTGGCCGATGTCGAGCAGCTCGATGACGGGGGCTGGCGGATCACCGAGCACAACTGCGCGATCTTGTCGGTGGCCACGGGCTTTCGCCAGGCCTGTTCCAGTGAGATCGCCTTCATCCGTGACGCCCTTCCCGGCGCCCGTGTGGAACGCGTCGCCCACCTGATGGACGGCGCGCACGTGTGCGCCTACGAGGTCCACGCCTCGTAAGCTCGGTCGCGACGACCCGAGTGCGAGGGGCCTGCATGGAGACGACGACCGATCAAGTCCCCCAGAGCCGGTTGGTGCGGACGGAGATCCCCGGTCCGGAGTCACGCCGGCTCATGGACCGTCGTAGTGCCGCCATCCCGGCCGGGGTGGGCACGACCCTCGGTGTCTTCGTGGCCCGGGCCGCGGGCGGGATCATCGAGGACGTCGACGGCAACCGACTGATCGACCTGGCATCGGGAATCTCGGTGACCAACGTGGGCAACAGCGCGCCGCTCGTCGTCGCCGCCGTCCAGGACCAGGTCGAACGGTTCACCCACACCTGCTTCCAGGTGACGCCGTACCTCGGCTACGTCGAGGTATGCGAGCGCCTGAACGAGCTCGCACCCGGGACGCACGAAAAACGGACCTTCCTCATGAACTCCGGGGCCGAGGCCGTCGAGAACGCGGTGAAGGTGGCCCGCTACGCCACTGGTCGCAATGGCGTCGTCGCCTTCGACCACGGGTTTCACGGGCGGACCCTGCTGGGGATGACCATGACGGGCAAGGCGATGCCGTACAAGAAGGGTTTCGGCCCCTTTGCGCCGGAGGTCTACCGGGCTCCGTACTCCGATCCCTTCCGGGGCACGGGCAAGCTGGCCGAGACCATCGACGTCCTCGAGACCATGGTGGGTGCCTCGTCGATCGCCTGCGTGGTGGTCGAGCCCATCGCCGGCGAGGGCGGCTTCGTGGTTCCCGAGCCCGGCTGGCTGGGGGGACTGGCGCAGTGGTGTACGGCCAACGGCGTGGTGTTCGTGGCCGATGAGATCCAGTCCGGATTCGGCCGGACCGGTGCCTGGTTCGCGTGCGAGCACGAGGGGGTCGTGCCCGACATCGTGACCACGGCCAAGAGCCTCGGGGGCGGCCTCCCGATCTCGGCGGTGACCGGGCGCGCCGACCTGATGGACTCGGTCCATCCCGGAGGTCTCGGTGGCACCTTCGGCGGCAACCCCCTGGCCTGCGCGGCGGCGCTGGCCGCCATCGACACCATGGAGCGCGACGGGCTTTTGGAGTGCGCCCGACGGATCGGGGCGGTGATGCTCGACCGGCTCCAGGCCATCGCCGCGTCGAACCCTGCCGTCGGCGACGCCCGGGGGCGCGGCGCGATGGTCGCCATCGAGCTCGTGGGCCCCGACGGCATCACCCCCGACAAGGCGGGCGCGGCCCGGGTGGCCGCTGCCTGTCACGCCCAGGGAGTACTCGTTCTCAGCGCGGGCACCTACGGCAATGTGCTGCGCCTCTTGCCCCCGCTCGTGATTCCCGACGATCTGCTCGACGAGGGCCTCGACGTCCTCGAGGCCGCATTGGCGACCTGAGCGGGCGTCACAAAGGGCCCGTCACAAAGGCCCGCGTCAACAAGGGCGGGTCAACTGTCGAGTGATGACATCACGTGCTTGATGCGGGTGTAGTCCTCGAAGCCGTACATCGAGAGGTCCTTGCCGTATCCCGAGTGCCGGAAGCCCCCGTGGGGCATCTCGGCCACGAGGGGGATGTGGGTGTTGATCCACACACACCCGAAATCGAGCCGCTTGGCCATGCGCATGGCCCGGCCGTGGTCGCGCGTCCATACCGAGGACGCCAATCCGTACTCCACGCCGTTGGCCCACGCCACGGCCTCGTCCTCGTCGCCGAATCGCTGGACGGTGATGACGGGCCCGAACACCTCTTGTTGGACGATGTCGTCGGTTTGGAGCACGTCGCTCACGACGGTGGGCTCGTAGAAATACCCCCGCTCCCCGATCTGATGACCACCCGTGCGCAGCGCAGCATGGGTCGGAAGGGCTTCGATGAAGCCCCGGACCCGGGCCAGTTGGTCGGTGTTGTTGAGCGGGCCGAAGTCGGCTCCCTCGACGTCGGGGCCGGCCACGGTCTGTCCCTGGGCCTGTTCGACCAGCGCCGATGCGAGGTCGTCGTGGATATCCGGTCCGGCCAGCACCCGGGTCGCCGCCGTGCAGTCCTGACCGGCGTTGAAGTAGCCGGCGATGGCGATGGCCTCGGCCGCCTTCTCGACATCGGCGTCGTCGAAGACCACGACCGGCGCCTTGCCCCCGAGCTCGAGGTGCACGCGTTTGATGTCCTGGGCCGCCGCGACCGCCACCTCGCGCCCGGCCCGCACGCTCCCGGTGATCGACACCATCTGGGGCACGGGGTGCGAGACCAGCGCCCGACCCGTCTCCGCACCGCCGCACACCACGTTGAAGACGCCGGGAGGCACGAGCCCGGCCGCGATCTCGGCCAGGAGCAAGGTCGAGACCGGTGTGGTGGGAGCAGGCTTCAGCACCACGGTGTTCCCCGCCGCGATGGCGGGGGCGAATTTCCACACGGCCATCATCATCGGGTAGTTCCACGGTGTGACCTGCGCGCACACCCCGATGGGCTCGCGCCGGATGAACGAGGTGAACCCGGTCATGTACTCGCCGGCGGATCGGCCTTCCAACATCCGGGCCGCTCCCGCGTAGAAACGGATCTGGTCGACCATGGGGGGGATCTCCTCTGACATGGTCAAGGCTTTGGGTTTGCCGGTGTTCTCACATTCGGCGTCGACGAGCTCCTCGGCGCGCGCCTCGATGGCATCGGCAATGCGGAGGAGGGCCAGGCTGCGCTCCGATGGCGTGGCGTCGCGCCACCCTTCGAAGGCCTCTGCGGCCGCCGCGAAGGCGTTGTCGACGTCGGCCGGACCCGAGTCGGGCATGATGGCGAAGACCTCGCCTGTCGAGGGGTTCACGACATCAGTGGTGGCCCCGTCCTTGATATCGGCGTAGTCCCCGCCCACGAAGTTCCTCAGCACGCGCCGGTCGCCTGTCATCGAAAGCTCACTCTCCCCGTCATCGGGCCGCATTGTCCCCGACGGCCCACAATCGCACTCGCGGCCGCCGCGGACAAGGCCGCGACACCGGGCATCGGCACGGCTCTCGGCCTCGTGGTGTGGCTGTGCGCCGGTAGGGTCGGACCCAACGGGAGGAGACCACGATGCGGGTGCTACTGGTGGGAGCCGGCGGGGTGGGGACGGCATTTGCCCGGATCGCGTCCCGCCGGGATGCCTTCGAGCACATCGTGGTGGCCGACTACACCCTCGACCGCGCCCAGCGCGCCGCACACGCATCGGACGACCGGTTCGAGGCCGTGGCGCTGGACGCGTCGGACGAGGCCGCCGTCGAGGAACTGCTGCGTGCCAAGAGCTGTGACGTCCTCGTCAATGCCGTGGACCCCCGCTTCGTCATGCCCTTGTTCAACGGGGCGTTGCACGCCGGCACCGCCTATCTCGACATGGCCATGTCGCTATCGCACCCCCATCCCGAACGCCCTTACGTCGAGACCGGGGTCAAGCTCGGTGACGAGCAGTTCTCCCTGGCCGCCACCTGGGAGGCACGGGGGCAGCTCGCCCTGGTGGGCATGGGTGTCGAACCGGGACTGTCCGACGTCTTCGCCCGGTACGCGGCGGACAATCTCTTCTCGGAGATCGACGAGGTCGGGGTGCGCGATGGGGCCGACCTCGTCGTCGAGGGCTACGAATTCGCCCCCACCTTCTCGATCTGGACGACCATCGAGGAGTGCCTCAACCCCCCGGTGATCTGGGAACGTGACCAAGGGTGGTTCACCACCGAGCCGTTCAGCGAGCTCGAGGTCTTTGAGTTCCCGGCCGGGATCGGCCCGGTCGAGTGTGTGAACGTCGAACACGAGGAGGTCCTTCTCGTCCCACGCTGGGTGGACGCGCAACGGGTGACTTTCAAGTACGGCCTGGGTGAGGAATTCATCTGGGTGCTCAAGATCCTGCACAAACTGGGCATGGACTCCACGACGCCGGTCAAGGTCGGCAACGCCGAGGTGTCACCGCGCGACGTGGTGGCGGCCTGTCTGCCCGACCCGGCCGAGCTCGGTGACCGCATGCACGGGGTCACCTGCGCGGGCACCTGGGTGACCGGGACCGGCCTGGACGGCCGACCCCGCGAGGTCTACCTCCACCACGCCGTCGACAATGCCTGGTCCATGGCGGAATACGGCTCCCAGGCCGTGGTGTGGCAGACAGCGGTCAACCCCGTCGTGGCGCTCGAGCTCGTGGACAGCGGCGCGTGGTCGGGTGCGGGGGTGCTGGGCCCCGAAGCCTTCTCGGCCGACCCGTTCCTCGAGCTGCTCGGTGAGCACGGGGCACCCTGGGCAGTCGACGAACGCACGCCCAGGCGACGCTGAGCCGTCCCGTCAGGGCCGGGCGGGCTCGTCAGGCCAGGGTGGCAGCCACCCCAGTGGGGGGTCGCCGAGATCAATGTCTCGAAGGGCGTGCTCGAGCACGAGCTCGGACAATTCCGCCGCGCTGGCATCGAGGATCCGGGTATTGAGCGCCAGCCGGCGGGCGTCGGCCTCCGCGACGGCGAACTGCTCCTCGAGACGACGGCGGCGCCGGGTCCAGTGCAAGATCCCTACGGCCGCGGCACAACCAAGAAGCAGTCCTTCTGCGGCCAGCGCGAACGCCAGAGCCGTGGTCACCCCCCTACCCCCACGATCCCCAGCGTACTGCGGATCCAAAAACTGGGCCTGGGTCAAGCCGCGGGGGGCGGCACCACCAAGACAGGCACCGTCGAGCGGTGCAGGAGCTTGTGCGGCACCGAGCCCAGGATCGCGCCCACGATGGGCCGCTCACCGCTCCCACCCACCACGATGACCCGTGCCTCGCGCTCGATCGAGGCCTCGAGCAGCGATTCCACCGGGCGCAGTGCCGCCACGATGGGCTCCACCGCGACCGACGGGTCGATGGCCTTGGCCCCGTTCACCGCGGCGGCGAGGTGGTCCTTTCCGATCTTCTCGAGTTGGTTCTTGTAGTCGGCGGTCTCCCCGCCCATGGGGTTCGGCTCGTACCCGAACACGACGGTGAGCGGCGCGCCGAAGGCCTTCGCCACCCCCACGGCCACTCGGAGGGCCGCGTTGGACCCGTCCGATCCGTCGTAGCCGAGGATGATGTCGCCGGGCATCAGTCGGTCACCGGGGTCACGCCGGGGGTGAGTGGTGGTGCGGGGGCGTCGACAGACACGGCCACCTCGCGATCACGATTGAAGAATTCCTTGTTCCGGATCTTAAAGATCAGCATGAGCGGGATCCCGATGACCAACAGCCCGATCCCGAGCACGAGCGGCGGCCCGAGACCCTTCTTCACGTAGAAATGTTGGTGGAGGAAGGTGAAGTTGAAATGGATGAAGGGAAGCCAGGCTTGATTCCCGGTGTTGGAGTTCGCGGGGTCTGAGTAATAGAAGATGGCGACGATAAAGAGGACCGTGAGGATGAGAGCTCCGAGCAGTGGCGCAAGCCCGATGAAGATGAAGTTCTTGAAGCTCCTGAGGATGTGGTGGCGGTAGTAGAACACGCAGGCGAACCCCGTCAAGCCGTAGTAGAAGGCGATGCCGAAACCCAGGGCGAGGATGGAGTTGGCGAGCACGTCGTTGGGGCTGATGAGGGTGAGGGCGACGTACCAGACCACCGCCACCGCCCCGAACACCAGCGTCGAGAATCCCGGCGACAGGTATTTGGGATGGATGTCACCGAAGCGTTTGGGAAACGCCTTGTGCACCGCCATGGACAGCGAAGAACGGGCCGCGGGCAGAATGGTGGTCTGCGTCGACGACGACGCCGAGGTGAGCACGCAGATGATGAGCAGCTTGTCCCAGGGTGATCCCAGCACGGACCTGGCCAGGGCACCGAGCACGTCGGAGCTGTTGTTGGTCAGGAATCCCGCTCCGTGGAACGACTGGGCGGCAACCGACACGATCAGGTAGACGGCCAACAGGACGAGCGTGGACAATAAGGCGGCGCGGCCCGGGGTGCGCCGCGCGTCCTTGGCCTCTTCGTTCACGGTGACGGCGGTGTCCCAGCCCCAGTAGATGAACACCGCCAGGAGCATCCCGGCCGAAAGCGCCCCGATGGACGGGATCTTGAACGGGTTGAGCCAAGCCGCCGCGGGGTGGATGCTGTGGGCTATGTGGCCGCCATACACCTTCGATAGGGCCACGACGGCAAACACGACGAGGATGACGAGCTCGGCACCGAGCAGGGCCACCTGAGTTCTCGCCGACAACTCGATGCCGATGTAACAGATGGCCGTCATGACGACGATCCACACGACGCCGGCGAAGGTGACCCAGAATCCCGATGAGTTGGCGGCGATGCCGTGGGCTCCGAACAACGAGAACGAGTAGACACCGGCCACCGAAGCCAGGTTGGGCATGACCACGAGGTCGGTGACCAGGATTCCCCATCCGGCCAGCCACCCCGTCTTGGGGCCGATGGCCCGGGTGACCCAGGTGAAGGTCGTGCCGCAATCGGGGTCGGCCCGATTGAGGTAGTAGTACGCCGCCGCGATGAACAACATGGGGACGAAAGAGAGCAACATCACCGCCGGCGACTGCAGGCCGACGTAGAAAGTGACGAAGCCGAGCGTCGCCGCCAAGCTGTAGGCGGGGGCGGTCGAAGCGACGCCGATGACCAGGGTAGACACCAGGCCCAGGGCGCCGGGCTTGAGGCCCTTGCCTCCCTGTGGCTCGCCGTTGGGTGAGGATCCCAGCTCCCCGGAGTCTGCGATCGTCGTCGTCAATTGACCCCTCCCCCGTCGCGCTGCGAGCATATTCGCAGACGAAATGCCCGCTGACAAGCAATCTCGTTGCATAATGATGAATACGCCCGCCGATTCGTTTGGCTACTTCGAAAGGCCGGACCGGCGAGAGTGCCCACGGGTGTGGGGAGGACCCGAGCGCGATGAACGACACCACTGATCTGAACGATCCTGAGCACACCACCGGAGCCGACGACGAACGACTGGGTGCTCGGGCTCGAGAGCTCTTCGCCAAAGAGCACGCGGCCCTGATCGAGGCGACGCCCCAATCGCGCCGGCTCTTCGAGCGCGCCCGGAGGTCACTACCCCTCGGAGTCGCTTCCTCGTTCCAGGCCGCCGATCCCTATCCCATCTACCTGGCGCGAGGCCTCGGGGCCGAGGTGTGGGACATCGACGGCCGGGGCTACTTCGACTTCCACAACGGCTTCGGGTCGACCGCGGCCGGCCACGCCCATCCCCGGATCGTGGCCGCCATCGAAGGCGCGGCGCGATCCGGCACCCAGTTCGCGGTGACGACCGAGCCCGCTGTGGCGCTGGCCGAGGAATTGTGCCGACGGTTCCGACTCGAGCGAGTCCGGTTCACCAACTCCGGGACCGAATCGACCATGGACGCCATCCGGCTGGCCCGGGGTGTGACGGGACGAGATGTGATCTGCAAGATCGAGGGCGCGTACCACGGCCATCACGACACCGTGATGTTCTCGGTGGCGCCCAGCTTGAACCTCATCGAGGCCTCCGACGAGACAGGATTGCATCCGCCGGCATCCAAAGGGATCCCCGTCGAGATGGAGAAATGGACCCTGGTCGTCGGATACAACGACCTCAGCGCCCTCGAGCGCCTGTTCGCAGAGCGCGGGGACGACATCGCGTGTTTCATCCTCGAGCCCGTGATGATGAACATCGGCATCGTCCTCCCCCAACCGGGCTATCTCGAAGGCGTGCGCGAGCTGTGCACCCGCCACGGGGTGGTGCTCATCTTCGACGAGGTGAAGTGCGGGGCCACCATCGCGGCGGGCGGCGCCATCGAGCGGTTCGGGGTCCAGCCCGACCTGGCGTGCTTCGCCAAGTCGACCATGGGAGGGACCGCGGCCGGCGCCTTCGGTGGCCGGGCCGATCTCATGGACGAGATCGGGCACGGCATCGCCCAACAGGGCACGTTCAACGGGAATCCCCTGGCAGCAGCCGCCGGTTTGGCGTCACTCACCGAGGTCCTCACACCCGATGCCTACGAACACTTCAAGCAGATGGGCAATCGCCTGGCCGAGGGATGCAACCAGGCCATCTCCGCCCATGACATCCCCGCCCACGTCATCGACCTGGGCTGCAAGGGTTGTGTCTCGTACCGGCGTGAGCCTCTCGTGGACTACCGGAGCTTCCTCGAGACCGATGCCGATCTCTTCGACGCGTCGTGGGCATGGCTCGTGAACCGGGGTGTGTTCATGACTCCGGGCAACGAGGAGCAGTGGACGCTGTCGGTCCAGCACGAGGCGGCCCACATCGACCGGTTCGTCGACGTTTTCGGCGACTTCTGCGCGGCGGTTGCGGGATGAGGATCCCCTTGCGGTGCCCGGCGCCAGGTCCGCTCAGCGTCCCAACACGTCGCGCACCTTGAACCCCACGCCCGCCCCGGCCAGGAGCCACGGGACGTGGGCGGCCCACGGCACCGGCGGCCACGATCGCGATGCGAACACGGACTCGTCGCCGAGCCCACACAGCCACCGGCCGACGACCCGGCCGAAGTGCACCGACAAGGCCACACCGCTGCCGCAATATCCCATGGCGTACACGACGCCCGAGTCCCGGTGACGTCCCAGGTGGGGGAAGCGGTCGGCCGTGAGCGCCACCTGGCCTCCCCAGGCCCGTGCCACGCGCGCCCCCTCGAGCTGCGGATGGACCTTGACCATGGCCGCGTGCAACAGGTCCCGGGACCTCTCGACGGAGGAGGGCGAGAGCGATGTCCGACCCCCGAAGAGCACGCGCCGGCCATCGGGCGACAGGCGCCAGTAGTGGAGAAGGTTCTTCGTGTCGAAGAACATCCGCCCGTGAGGGTTGACCGAGGTGGCGAGATCCGGATCGAGCGGTTCGGTGGCGATCATGTAGCTCCCGATGGGAAGGACGCGCCGGCCCAGCCACGAGACGAGCCGACGATCGGTCGTGCCGTTGGTGGCCACCACCACCTCACCGCAGCGCATGACGCCGCGCGACGTCTCGAGGTCGTATCCCTGGGCCCGCCGCTGCACACTCAGCACGGTGGTGGCGCCTTGCAGTACCGCACCCGACGTCTCGGCGGCACGGACCAGTCCCGCGGCCAGCTTGGCGGGGTGCACGCCGGCACTGCGCTCGACCAGCAGCCCCCCGAAGAACCGACCCGACCCGATCTCACCTTGCACGTCCGAGGCGTCGAGGAACCGGGCCGCCTCGCCGATCGAGGCGTAGGTGGTGGCGAGCCCGCGCTGGTGGCGCGCCACGCGGGGATGGTGGGCCAGCTCCAGATGCCCCCGTCGCTGCCAGTCGAACCCGATGCCGAGCTCGGTGCTGAGCGCGGCGATTCCCTCGAACGCGGCCACGGTCTCGTCCCAGAGCCGTCGTCCGGAGGGCTGGGCGAGAAACTCCGACAGATCTCGCTTCCCTCCCGGGTGCACCATCCCGCCGTTGCGACTGCTCGCACCGGCCCCGATGTCGTCACGATCGAGAACGATGACGGCGCGCCCTGCCCGGGAGATCTCCCAGGCCGCGGCGAGGCCGGTGTACCCGCCTCCCACCACGGCCACGTCGACAGTCGCCGGCAACCGCACGGGGGCGGCTTGGGGAAGGTCGACCTCGTCCCACCAGTAGGGCCGGGCCACGTAGTCCGGGGTCAGAGGTGTGACAGCCGCCATGGCGCAAGGTTCGCATCAGGGGTCGATCCCGACAAGACCGGACACCGGTGATGAGACCCGAGGGAAAGGTGGCGCTCGACGAGCTCGACAAGCGGATCATCGAGCAACTCCAGCAGGATGGGAGAAGGCCCTATACCCAGATCGGGCCGGCGGTGGGGTTGTCCGAGGCGGCGGTGCGCCAACGCGTGCAACGGCTCATCGACTCGGGGGTGATGCAGATCGTGGGGGTCACCGACCCCAAGATGGTCGGCTTCGGACGCCAGGCCATGATCGGGCTGACCGTCGAGGGCGACACCCGCAAGATCGCCGACGCCGTCGCCGCGCTCGACGAGGTCGTCTACGTGGTCCTCACGGCGGGGTCGCTCGACATTCTGGTCGAGGTCGTGGTCGAGGACGACGAGCACCTTCTCGAATTGCTCAACAACAAGATCCGGTCCATCGACGGCGTCCGGGACACCGAGACCTTCATGTACCTCCGCATTCACAAGGAGACCTACGCATGGGGGGCACCGTGACGAGCGATCCCGACCGCCTTCAAGCCGATGCCCGTCGTCATCTGTGGATGCACTTCTCTCGCCTCGGGAGCTACGCGCACAGCGAGATCCCCATCTTCACCCGAGGTTCGGGGGCGCGGCTCTACGACATCCACGGCCGGTCGTTCCTCGACGGACTAGCCAGCCTCTTCGTCGTTCAGGCCGGACATGGTCGGGCCGACCTCGCCGAGGCGGGTCGGGCCCAGGCCCAAGAGCTGGCGTACTACCCCATCTGGTCGGCCGCGCACCCCGCCGCCATCGAGCTGGCGACACGACTGGCCGAGCTGGCGCCGGGCGACCTCAACCGTGTCTTTTTCACCACGGGAGGCTCCGAAGCCGTCGAGTCGGCTTGGAAGCTGGCCCGTGCCTACTTCAAGGCGATCGGACAACCCGAGCGCACCAAGGTGATCGCACGCGACCTGGCCTACCACGGCACCACCATGGGTGCTCTGGCCATCACCGGGCTCCCCGCCCTGCGCGACCAATTCGAGCCGATCATGCCCGGTGCCGTGCATGTGGCCAACACCAACCGCTTCCGCGCCACCTTTGGAGCCGACGTCGTGGCCGACGACATGCGGTTCGCCCACGCCTGTGCCGATGCCATCGAGAGCGCCATCCTGGCCGAGGGGCCCGAGACCGTTGCGGCGGTGTTCCTCGAGCCCCTACAGAACACAGGAGGGTGCTTCGTCGCCCCGCCTGGTTACTTCGCCCGGGTGCGCGAGATCTGCGATCGTCACGGAGTCCTCCTCGTGTCGGACGAGGTGATCTGCGCCTTCGGCCGACTCGGCGCGTGGTTCGGAGCGAAGCGTTACGGCTACCAACCCGACATGCTGACCTTCGCCAAGGGAGTGACCTCGGGCTACGCACCGCTGGCGGGGGTGTTGTGCCGTGACTCCCTGGCCGAGCCGTTCCTGTCGGGCGACGCCAGCTTCTCCCACGGCATCACCTTCGGTGGGCACCCCGTGTCGTGCGCAGTGGCGCTCACCAATCTTGCGGTCCTCGAGGACGAGGGCATCATCGACCAGGTGGACAAGCTGGGCCCCGAGCTCGGGGCGCGCCTCGACTCCCTGCGCGACCTGCCCATCGTCGGAGACGTGCGGGGAGAGGGCTTCTTCTGGGCCGTCGAGCTCGTGAAGGACCCCGACCACCCCGACATCCGCTTCAGTCCCGAGGAGCGATCGAGCTTGATTCGCACCCTCGTGGCGCCGAGGCTCCTCGAAGAGGGCCTCGTGTGCAGGGCTGACGACCGAGTCGACCCCGTCGTCCAGTTGTCGCCCGTCCTGACGTGCGGTGACCACGAGCTCGACGAGATCGAGGCGACCTTGCGCACCGTCCTCACCGAGGCAAGCAAGCACCTGTCACAGCACTGATGTCGGCCGGCGCCACAGCGGCAGGGCTCGTGGGGGCATCGGTACACTGTCGCCCCGTGGAGTCCTCCGATATCGAATCCATTTGTCAGCTCAAGTACGCCTACTTCCGGCTTCTCGACCTGAAACGCTTCACCGAGCTCGGA
This sequence comes from Acidimicrobiales bacterium, assembly GCA_035532735.1. Taxonomy (GTDB): domain Bacteria; phylum Actinomycetota; class Acidimicrobiia; order Acidimicrobiales; family UBA8190; genus Chersky-840. Next base: position 25,725 of record DATKQM010000060.1, read on the forward strand.
GAGCTGCTCACCGAGGACGCCACCACTGCGTACCAGTCGGGCGAGCTCCGCCAGAGTGGCCGGGCCGCCGTCGTGGCGTTTCTTCAGGAGTCGCTCGGCGACTCCGACATCATCACCATGCACAACGGCCACCATCCCGAGATCGAGCTCGGCGACGACGACACCGCCAACGGGAGGTGGTACCTCGAGGACCGCGTCATCGTCCCCGCCCATGACTTCGAGATCCACGGCACGGCGCTCTACGAGGACCGCTACACGAAGGTCGAGGGGTCGTGGAAGATCTCGCACACGGGGTACGAACGGATCTACGAAGAGCACATCCGCTACTCGAGTGGAGCGGTACGGTCGATCCGAGCCGGGGGCCAGACCACCACATTCTGATCCGCCGTCGCGTTCTGATCGGCCCGTTCAGGGAACGAGGACGACCTTCCCCGTGACCGTCCGGTCGAGCAGGGCGCCCATCACCTCGGCGGCCTTTTCGAAGGGCCGCTCGGTGGGCTCGACGGGATGCAGTCGTCCGCTCTGGACCATCTCGATCAGCTCGTTGAGCATGGTTCGATGTCCCGCGGGGTCCCCCATGGCCCAGGCCCCCCAGTCGACCCCCACCACGGTGCGGTTGTTGAGCAGGACGTGATTGAGAGGGATCGATGCGATCGGGCCCGATGCGAACCCGATCACACAGAACCGCCCGAACGCCTTGGTGGCGCGCAGCGAGGGCTCACTGTGGCGCCCCCCGACAGGGTCGACGACGACGTCGACACCCCCCTCGGTGAGCTCGCGCACCCGGGACTTCAAGTCCTCGCTCTCGTACTCGACCGTGGCATGCGCGCCGATGCGGCGCGCCGCGTCGAGCTTCTCCGCACTCGAGGCGGCCGCCACCACGCGCGCGCCGAGCTCGAGCGCCACGTCGACCGCCGCCAACCCGATGCCGCCCCCGGCCCCGAGGACGAGCACCCACTCACCCTCGGCCACGGTGATGCGCCGGGCCAAGGCGAACCAAGCCGTGCAGTAGCTCTGGATGAACGCGGCGGCTCGGCTGAATCCGAGCGCATCGGGCACCGGGTCGAGCGCCGACGCGGCCACAGCGACCTGCTCGGCGAACGCACCGAAGCCGATCATGGCCATCACCCGGTCCCCGACCTCGACGCGGGTGACGCCATCGCCCACCGCACTCACGACGCCGGCGATCTCCCCGCCCGGCACATACGGGACGGCGGGCTTCATCTGGTACCGACCCTGGCAGATGAGCCCGTCGACGTAATTCACACCCGCGGCGCGCACGTCCACGATCACCTGTCCGGGTCCGGGGACCGGGCTCTCGCGCTCCTCGACGACGACGTTGTCGAGCGGGCCCAATTCCCTGCACACCATGACGCGCACGGTTCCGGACACTACGGCACCGGCGTCCCGGCCCCTGTTTCACCACGGCGACCTCCGCTCGAACGTCGGAACTTCTTGCATCAGAGGTGCAAGTTTCTTAGGATTGGGTGGTGGTGTCGATGGCTGAGCACAAGACCGGCGACGGGCGAGTCGCTCGGGGCGAACGCACCCGCCGTGCTCTCGCCGAGGCATTGATCAGCCTCCTCGAAGAGGGCGACGCCCAACCCACGGCCCGACGCATCGCGGCACGGGCCGGTGTGTCACTCCGGCTCGTCTTCCACCACTTCGACGACCTCGAAGCCATCCTTTCCGACGCGGTGAGAATCCAGGAACAACGCCACTGGCACCACATCAGGACCGTCGAGCCGACGCTCTCTGTCGACGAGCGCGTGGCCCGGATCGTCCGCCAACGCACCCTGGTGTTCCAGGCCACCGCACCGGTGCGCCGGTCTGCCGAGCTCATCGTCCACAGCTCCCCCACCGTGGCGGCCGAGCTCGGGCGCAGCCGGGAGTGGCTCCGGAGCCAGCTCCGGGCCACCTTCGCCCCCGAGCTCGAGACCCGACGTCCGGCCGATGCTCGGCTCCTCCTCGACTCGCTGGAGGTGGCGACGTCGTGGGAGTCCTGGGAGCAACTCGACCGGCTGGGTCGAACGACGTCGAACTGCCGACGGACGATGGAGACACTGGCCCGTGGCGTCCTGACCGAATCGCAAACCGGAGGAAGACCATGAACATCCTTCGAACTCCCGACGAGCGCTTCGACGCACTTCCCGGGTTCGACTTCGCTCCTCACTACATAGATGTCCCGTCCGGCGAGCGGAACCAGTCCCTGCGCGTCCATTATCTCGACGAAGGCCCCGCCTCGGGTGCGGAGAAGATCCTTCTCATGCACGGCGAGCCCTCGTGGTGCTACCTCTACCGCAAGATGATCGGACCCCTCACGAACGCGGGCTTCCGGGTCATCGCACCGGATCTGGTGGGCTTCGGTCGGTCGGACAAACCCGGCACCCGGGGCGACTACACCTATGCCCGCCACGTGGAGTGGATGCGCACCGCGCTCTTCGACGAGCTCGAATTGTCCGACCTGACCTTCGTCGGCCAGGACTGGGGTGGGCTGATCGGATTACGTCTCGTGGCGGAGCACCCTGACCGCTTCCGCCGGGTGGTGGCCGCCAACACCGGCCTGCCCACGGGGGACCTGGACATGGGTGAGGCCTTCTTGGCATGGCAGAAATTCTCCCAGGAGGTCCCCACCTTGCCCGTGGGTCGCATCGTCGACGGCGGAACGGTGTCGGAACTTCCACCCGAGGTGATCGCGGCCTACGACGCACCGTTTCCCGACGAGACCTACAAAGAAGGGGCCCGCCAATTCCCCATGCTCGTGCCGTCGCGCCCCGACGATCCTGCCTCGGACGCCAACCGCCGGGCCTGGGAGGTGCTCCGCGAGTTCGACAAGCCCTTCCTGTGCGCGTTCAGCGATCGGGATCCCATCACCCACGGCGCCGATCGGATCTTCTGTGATCTGGTGCCCGGCACGCGGGGACAGAACCACACCACCATCACTGACGGGGGCCATTTCCTCCAAGAAGACAGGGGCGCGGATCTCGCCGCCGCCGTCATCGACTTCGTCCACCTCAACACCGCCCCCTGACCAGACCTCTCGAACCCGAAAACCCTGACCACCGACCGATCGGATCACCATGGGCCGCAAGATCCTCTTCGTCACCACCGACCAGCAGCGCTATGACGCCCTCGGGTGCACGGGGAACACCATCGCCCGGACCCCGGTCGTCGACGCGCTCGCCGCGGACGGCATCGTCTACCACCGCGCCCACAACCAGAACACGGTCTGTACCCCGGCGCGCTCCACCATGATCACGGGCCAGTACGTCCGTACCCACGGGGTCACCTCCAACGGTGTCCCGCTACCGGTCGACGCGCCTTCTGTCGCCGAGCACCTCCACGAGACGGTGGGCTATCGCACCGCCCTCGTGGGCAAAGCTCATTTCCAACCCGGCTTCGACCCCGAGGGGAAATGGACCGAGAACTGTCTGGCCAAGGAGGGCTCGACGGGGCCGTATCGTGGCTTCGACCACGTGGAGCTGGCCATGCACGGCTATCTCCGGCGCTGGCACTACGACAAATGGCTCGAGGCCAACGGCCCACAGTGGCTCGATGCCTTCTACCCGCTCATCAACTTCGCCAGCATGGGCCTCAACGACGAGGGTGGCGGGGACACCGACGCCCCCGAGGTCAAGCACAATCCCATGCCCCGCGGGATGTACCACACGGACTGGGTCGCCGATCGAACCATCGCCTGGCTGGATTCGCTCGACCCCGCCGACGACTGGTTCTGCTGGATGAGCTTCCCCGATCCCCATCATCCTTGGGATCCTCCCGTCGACGAAGTCCGGCGTCGCGTCGACTGGCACGACCTCGACCTGCCCCCGGGACATCCGGGGTCGAGGGACAAAGCCGTCGAGATCCTGGCCCAGAAGCCGCATCACTGGCTCGACTGGTACGAGGGACGCTTCCAGAACATGGAGGGTGGGCCCATGAGATTCGTGCCGGGGAACATGTCTCACGACCAGGTCCGAGAGGTGAGCGCACTCATCCACGTGGAGAACGAGCTCATCGACGAGGCGCTGGGCCGGGTGATGGCCCGCATCGACGAGCGCGGCTGGGGGGCCGACACCGATGTCGTGTTCACGACGGACCACGGCGAGCTCCAAGGTGATTTCGGTCTCCTCTTCAAGGGCCCCTATCACGTGGACGCGCTCATGCGCGTGCCGCTGGTGTGGCGGCCGGCTCCGAGGGTGGGCGTGCCTGCGGCCGAGGTGGCCGAGCCGGTCGGCCATGTCGATCTCGTCCCGACCTTCTGCGAGATCGCCGGGGCCACGGTCCCGGACTGGGCCCAGGGACGCGCCCTACCGAGCGCCCCGGGATCGGACCGCCAATGGGCCATCACCGAATGGGACAGCCAGTTCTCCCACATCGGCATGCATCTCCGCTCGATCTTCCGCGACGGGTGGCTCTGCACCGCCTACGAGCCGGGACCCCTCTACGAGGGGACCGAGGGTGAGCTCTACGAGCTGGCCGAGGATCCCCTCCAGTGGCGCAACCTCTGGGACGACCCCGCCTACCGGGCGCGCCGCGACGAGCTCGTCACCGACCTCTACGACAACCTGCCCCCCGAGCGCGAGACCAAGCTGGCCGTCGAAGCCCCCGTCTGACCCCTCCATCGCTGATCCACCGATGCGGGTTCACCGAGATCGCTCGGCGCTGCGCGTCTCGTTGTACCGGTGCAAGACCGGACCGTCGCTCCCCCATCCGATTCGGGTGATCGATGCCGTGGCCAGGTAGAGGCGCCACACCATCTCGTCTCCCCCGCCGAGCGCCCACGACACCGCCGCCTTGATGGGTGAGACGTGGCTCACCACCACCACATCCCTCTCGGCACGCGCCCCCTCCCCGGCGACACCGAACAGCTCGTCGCAGGCGCGCCGGACCCGGTCCCCGACCCCAGCCAGCGACTCACCGCCCGGGGGTGCGAACGCCGGGTCGGCCCTCCACCGGGCCCACAACTCGGCGGGCACCTCCGCCAGTGCGCACCCCTCGAGCTCGCCGTAATCCACCTCGACCCACCGTTCGTCGACGTCGATCGGCAGCCCCAACCCGAGAGCCTCCGCACTCTGGCGCGCCCGCCCGAGGGGACTGGAGATGAGCCGGCTCACGGGCCCGAGCGCCGCGCTCAGCGCGCCGGCATCGGAGCGGCCACGGGCCGTGAGCGGCGACTCGGCTCGACCCAGGAGCTGGCGCGCCGCATTCCCTTCGGTCTCACCGTGCCGAACGAGGACGAGCACAGCGACGTCAGGGAACCAGGATCCGGCCGCACTGCTCGCAGGTGATCACCGCGTCGGGGGGAGCTTTCCGGACCCGGTCGAGCTCCATCGACGACAAGGTGAGGTGACACCCGCTGCACGAGCCGCCCGCGAGGCGCGCCGCTCCGGTCCCCCCCAGCTTCGATCGCAATTGCTCGTAGCGCGCCAGCAGGTCGTCCCGCACACCCGAGGCGGCAGCGGCTCGCGCCTGGTTCTCGTGGGCAAGCTCCGCGTCGAGCGACACCTCGGTGGTGGCGATGGCTTCCTGGAGGCGCTCGGCATCCTTGTCGAGGGCGTCGCGCCTCACGTCGCCGGCTCCGAGCTCCCCGTCGAGCGGCTCGAGCCCTTCCATGATCTCGATCTCGCGATCCTCGAGCTCGCTGATGTGACGGGCCAGGTGCGACACCTCTTCGTTCATGACCTGGAGCTCGCGCGAGGCCACGATCTGACCGCCGAAGAGTCGCTTCTCGAGCGACTCGCGCCGGGACCTCGACGACTCGATCTGCTGCTCGAGCGCGCTTTGGCGGTCACCGAGCTCGTCGCGCTGCTGGCGCAGCTCCTTGGTCCGGACATCGAGGACACCGAGCTGGCGGTCGACCTCGGCCAACTCGGACCGCTCGGGCAGTGTGGCCCGGCGATGACGGATCTGGTCGATCACGGTGTCGTGATCCTGGACCTCGAGCAACCGGGCCAAGGGCCGAACCGGTGTCTCGGGCTCGCCCCCCGGCGCTGGGGCACCATCGGCGGTGGTCATCGTCCGCCTGTGGCGCGGTGGAGGTGGCGTGGTCTCATGTCTCCCCCCCATTGTGCCGGGGCTGAGGACCCCTGCCGACCGCACCGGCCCGGCGGCGCGATTCGGGCTCGTCTGACCCCGGCCCGATCCCGGCAACGGCCTCGGGCTGGTGCTGCGCGGCGCGCAGCGCACCGATGAGGGCCTCGTCTGCCACCGCGTGGGCCTCGTCCCACCCGAACCACCGTGCCTCAGGACTCTCACCGGGTGGCGGTGCCGGGTCGCGGTCGGGTGCGACCAGGAGATAGCGCAAGTCCAGGTGGGTGTGGCCGTGGGCGGCTTCGTGCACGTCCATGTGGATGAGGCGCGGCCCTCCGAGCGGATGAGTGAGCTCGAGGCCGGTCTCCTCTTGGGACTCGCGCAGGGCCGCGTCCGACGGCGCCTCTCCGGGGTCGAGATGTCCACCGGGCTGCAACCACCGATGCAACCGCTTGTGCAAGTGCAACACCGTGCCCCGACGCCCCACCACCACGGCCGACCCTGTGACGTGGGTCAGCCCGGTATGTCGGTCCAAGGGATCGGGCAGGGTGTCGAGGTCGACCCCGATGCGCGCCCGGGCACGGGTCTCGCGCTGGTCGCCGGGCACGTGCGCTTCGATGGCGCTGCGGATGCCTGCCACCACTGCTTCTGACCAGTTCCCTTCTCCGACCGGCCGCGGGGCCCCTTGCGACACGAGCCATGGCTAGCACAGGGATCCGACCGGTAACGTCCGGGGTGGTGTCAGAGGTCGTGGCCGGGATCGCATTCGACGCCACCGTGAGGACGCCGACCCGAGGTCCGGGTGCCACCTTCGACGGCGTCGCCTCCCGGGGCTGGATCACCTCCGCCAAGGAGGCCGAGACCCGGTCGACGCGGGTGGCGAAGGCCATCACCATGGTGCGCCAGGGTCTGGCCCTGTCGTGACCGAGGCCGCGGAACTGGCCCGCGCCGTCCACGCGGCACGGGCCCGACTGATCGACTTCGTCGGTGGCTGTTGAGAGGACCAATGGCTGTCGTCTCCTCTCGGTCCGGCCGACCCCGGGCATCGGCTCTCGCCCATCTCGAAGGCAGTGGCGACGCCTTCGTGGCGCTGATCGAGCCCCTGAGCCCGCACCAGCTGACGAGCGGTGACGGTCGCGTCACCATCACCAGGTTCGCCGAGATCGCCGTGCTCCATGCCGACGACCACCACGTCGAGCTCGAGACCGCCCTCGGGCTCGCCCCCTGACGAGCCGGTTCCGCCCGCTAGACCTGAACCGGAACCCGCCGGCGCACCCGCGTGGCGGCCAGGACCACGATGTAGACCCCGGCCGCCACGGCGATGACACAGAAGCTGGGCGGGAGGTGCGGGAACGCGTAGCTCATCGTGAGCCCCGCCCACATGTCACCGACGGCCACGGCACACGACAGCGCCAAGGCCCGGTACGGGCGGGCGGTGAGCTGTTGCGCGGTCCCCGCCGGCGCGGCGAGCAGCCCGAGGAGCAACAGCGCGCCCACGGCTTGAGTCGCTTCGGCGGCACAGGCGCCGACCAGGCCAAGGAACCCCAGACCGAGCACCACCACCGGGACCCGACGGGCCGAGGCCACAGCGGGATCGAGGCTGGCGAACAACAGGGGTCGGGCGATGACGACCACGGCGAGGGCGACGGCGAGCGCGATGACCGTCGCCACGAGCGCCTGATCGTGGGACAGCCCGAAGATCGAACCGAACAGGATGCTCACTCCCGCCGTGGCGTCGCCGGTGCTCTTCGACGTGGTGTAGATGGTGAGGAATAACACACCCAGACCGAGTATCCACGCGAAGACACTTCCCACCACCACGTCGTCGGCTTGGCCACGTGGGCCCAGCGTCCCCATGAGCACCCCGACCGCGATGGTGCCCACGAAGAGCCCCAGGCGGGGGTCGACCCCGAAGGACAACGCGGCCAGGGCACCGGCGAACGCCACGTGACTCAGCGCGTCGCCGGTGAAGACCTGGCTCCGCAGCACGAGGAAGTAGCCGACGAGCCCGCACGCCGCCGCGATGGCGGTCCCGGCCAGAAAGGCGTTGCGCAGGAAGGGCTGGCCGAGCAGCCCTACCACCGCGTTCACGGCCCCACTCCAGACAACGGAGTTCACGCCGCCGCTCCGACGGCTCGACTCGTCCTGGCGCCGAGCCGGGCCCACAAGACCGCGGCCACATAGGCGGCAAAGGCCAAGGTGGTGACCCAGAAGCCGATCGGATACGGGGAGTAGTAGGCGACCCCCAAGCCGATCCAGGTGACGGCCAGGCCGAGCACGACCGCGATGGCTCCCCCGAGCACCGGGCGGGCCGTGAGCCGCTGGGCGGTGGCGGCGGGCATCACGAGTAGGGCGAACACGAGCAGTGCGCCGGTGATCTGGCTGGCCTCGGCGGCCGCCAAGCCGAGCAGGACGAGGAACACCAGCGACACCGCCCGCACCGGCACCCCCCGGGCGGACGCCACGTCGGGGTCGATCGACGCGAACAACAGCGGTCGGCTGATGACACCGAGCACCCCGAGCGCCCCCAGGGCCACGAGGAACAAGGTGAGGACCTGCGAGGTGGTGATCCCCAGGAAGTTCCCGAACAGCAACGAGTTGATCCCGTTCAGATTGCCCCGATAGAGGCTCACGAAGAGAAAGCCCAAGGCGAGGAGAAACGTCTGCACCGTCCCGGTCACGGCGTTCTCCTGGCTGAACGCTCTTCCGCGCGAATGCGCGACGGTCGAGATCAACACCGCGGCGGCCACACAGAAGGCGAAGTAGCCGTACAGAGCGCTGACGCCGATCAGCGTCGCCCCCGCCGCGCCGGGGAACCCCACCACGGCGATGGTGTGGCCGGCAAAGCTCTGGCGCCGGACGACCATGTACCACCCGATCACCGCGGCCATGACGGCGACGACAGTCCCGGCCTGGAGGGCGTTGACCATGAATCCGAACTGGAACAGCCGCCGGACGTCGTCGACGACGTTCCAGCTCAGCCCGGCGCCGGCATCAGTGAGGACCATGGTGGGCTCCTCCGTGCCGATCGGCATGATGGGCGGGGGCCTCGGGATGGCCCACGACGACGAGCCTCCCGTCGGTGGTGGTGAGCACCTCGATAGGGGTCCGGTAGAGCCGGCTCAGCGTCTCACTCGTGATGACCTGGTGCGGTGTCCCGGCCGCCACCCCACCCTCGGCGATGTAGACCACCCGATCGAGGTAGGACAGGATCGGGTTGACGTCGTGCGCCACCATCACCACGCTCACCTCGGCCTGGCGACAGATGGTGCTCACGAGCGCCGCCACCGCGCTCTGGTTGGGGAGGTCAAGGCTGTCGAGTGGTTCGTCGAGGAGCAAGAGCGACGGCCGACGTACCAGCGCCTGGGCGATGAGGATCCGTTGCTGTTCTCCCCCCGAGAGCTCCCCGATGGGGCGGTGGACGAGCCCGGTGGCATCGACGAGGTCGATCACCTCGCTGATCCGCTCTTCCTCGGCCCGTCGGCGCCGACGCGCCCGGGACGAGATCGGCAGCGGAATGCCGAACCGGTCCCCGCTGATCCCGAGCCGCACGATGTCGATCCCCCGAACCCGAAGCGAGGAGTCGAAGCTGCGGCGCTGGGGGAGGTACCCGATGCGTTCGTTGTGCTGACCGGGCCGATCGTCGAACACCGTCACCGTGCCCGCCGACACCGGCACCAGGCCGAGGATGACCTTCACGAGCGTCGACTTACCCACACCGTTGGGCCCGAGGACGGCGACGAATTCCCCCACCCCGACCGAGAGGTCGACTCCGGCCCACAAGGTACGGCCTCCGACCGCGACCGCGGCCCCGCTCAGCCTGAGGACGTCATGCTCCATGTCAACGGCCCCCGGCGCTCGCCAACGCGGCCTGGATCCCCCGAAGCTCGTGTACCTGCCAGGCCTCGAAGGTGTCGCCGGCGGGATCGAGGGTCTCGGTGACCGTCGCCACCGGGATCCCCCGCGACCGGGCCGCCTGCACCTGTGCAGTGACGTCCGGGGTGGCGTTCTGGCTGTTGTACACGTAGATCTTGATCTGGTTGTGCTGGATCTGCGCGTCGATGGTGGCCTTGTCCGCCGCGGTCGGGTCGTTGCCCTCGCTGACGGCGTCGAGAAACGACTGCGGAGTGAGCAACCGGAGCCCCAGCGCGGCGGCGAGCGGGGTCACGATGCTTTCGGACGCCCCGATGGGCGTGCCGGCGTACTCGGCCTTGATGACCTTGATCAGATGGTGGTACTGGGCCAGATCACGGGTCGAGAACGTGGTCATCCGGTGTTCGAAATAGCTTGCCTCTTTGGGGTCGATCCGCGCGTAGTCGGCGGTGATCTGTTCGATGACCTTGCCCACATCCTGCGGGTCGTACCACCGATGCGGGTTTCCCCCCGCCGCCACACCGACGAGCTTGCCTACGTCGAGCACGGTCCGTCCCTTGGTCGCGTTGGCGTCGAGCAGCGATTCTGCCCACGGGTCGTAGCCGACCCCGTTCACGATCACGAACTGCGCGGCGGCGAAGGCCCGTCCGTCGCGTGCGGTCGCCTCGTAGGAGTGGGGATCGGTGTCGGGGTTGGTCACGATGCTCGTGACCGTCACCCGGTCACCGCCGAGCTGCCCGGCGATGCTTCCCCAGAAGTTCTCTGCCGCCACCACCGAGATCGTCCCCCCCGGGCCGGCTTGGGCCACCCCCGTAGCGGCCCCGCACCCCCCCAGGCAGCCCGCCACCAGCACCGCCACGACGGCGAGGGACGCCCGCCTCTTGATCCTGGACACCTGGCCCAGGCTAAACGAGAGTGATTCTCAATACAAGGTAGAATGGCGGCACAGGGAGAGCACCCGAACTCGGGGCTGCCCTCAGACACGCTGAGGTTTCGATGGCCCGATGGCATAGTGATCCGATGGTGACCAACGAGACACCCGACCAGGTCACCTTCGGGGCGCCGCCTCGTGACACCCGCCAGCGGCGCGCCGTGCTCGCCGCCCTGGGACAGACCGGCAGCTTCCGAAGCGCCCAGGCCATCCACGCCTCGATCCGCCAGACCGGTGAGAAGATCGGGCTCGCCACCGTCTACCGGGCCCTCAAGATGCTCAGTGACGCCGGCGAGGTCGACGTCGTACGTGACGACGCGGGCGAACAGCTCTACCGCCGCTGCGGGACGTCACACCATCATCACCTGGTCTGCGTAGCGTGTGGCACCGCCGTCGAGGTGGAGTCCGCTCCGATGGAACGTTGGGCCGTGAAGGTGGGCGAAGCCCACGGCTTCTCCGATGTCTGGCACTCGCTCGAGGTCTTCGGCACATGCGCGTCCTGCGCCGGAGACGCCGAGCGCGCCGCCGGTGACCGCGCTCGCTAGTCCTCCGCGGTCGACCAGGCCCGAAAGCCTCAGAGCTCGAAGCGATAGAAGGGGTTCCACAGCGCGATCCCCGTTCGTCGGCGAACACCGAGCCTTCGACGGTCACCTCCGCCGCTTCGACCATCCCGGAATGGACCGCGCCCCGCCGAAGACGATGGACAGACGGCCCGTACCGTCGTCGATGTCGTGGACCCGGGCCGCAGAGCCTCGCCAGATCGAAGGTTGGGCAGCGACGACCTTGCCTCTGACCACAACCCGGTGGCGCGCCCTGGCGTCGGCGAGGCGACGTACGATCGGTCGCCCCCCCCGGCACTCATCGGTGGTGGGCTCCCAAGCTTTCACTTGAGCTGGGCGAGGGCCTCGTTCAACTGCAGGACATCGATGTCGCTGCTGCCCATGAACCCCAGCACTGCTCCGTTGGTCTCCTTGGCGATGAGCGCCCGCAGCGCCGAGGGGTCGATGCCCGTTGCCTTGGAGACCATGGGGATCTGGACGATCGCGTCCTGTGGAGCAATGTCGGGGTCTAGGCCGCTGCCCGAAGTGGTCACGAGATCGACCGTGGGCTCGACGCCGCGCTTGTGCCAGTAAGACACCAGCGCCTGCGTGTTCGCCACCAGGACCTTGGACCTCGGGCCAAGGTTGGTGGCGGCCGACTCGCCACTCTTGCCGTTGGCCACGAGCGGGTTGTCTCCGCTGTAGGGGCCGAGATCGTCGGGCCGACCCTGGAAGACACAACTGCCCGGTGGGTTTCCCGGGCACCTCGTGCTCGACCAGTTCTGTCCGATCAAGGTGGATCCGTTGGCGGTGATCGAACCGTCGGCCTGGTGCCGGAAGAAGAGCTGGGCGACGCCGGTTCCGGCAAGGGCGTAGACGAACCCGAAGAAGGCCGTGAACACCACGATCGAAATGATTGAGCGACGGAGATGAGCAATCATGTGGGCTCGCGATCAGTAGGCGTGCAGCGCGACAAGAACGAGGTCGATGAGCTTGATGAAGATGAAGGGCACGATGATCCCTCCCACCCCGTAGATGAAGACATTGCGGCGGAGGATGGCCGCTGATGACGCAGCGCGGAATTTCACACCACGCAAGGCCAGGGGGATGAGCGCCACGATCACGAGAGCGTTAAAGATCACAGCGGACAGCACCGCACTCTGCGGGCTGTGGAGCTTCATGATGTTGAGCGTGTTGAGCTGCGGATAGGTGGCGACGAACAGAGCGGGGATGATGGCGAAGTACTTGGCCACGTCGTTGGCGATGGAGAAGGTGGTGAGCGAGCCCCGGGTGATGAGCAATTGCTTGCCGATCTCGACCACGTCGATCAGCTTGGTGGGGTTCGAGTCCAGATCGACCATGTTCCCGGCCTCTTTGGCCGCTGTCGTCCCGGTGTTCATGGCTACGCCCACATCGGCTTGGGCGAGTGCGGGGGCGTCGTTGGTCCCGTCGCCGGTCATGGCGACGAGTTTCCCGCCCTCCTGCTCGGTGCGGATCAGCGCCATCTTGGCCTCGGGGGTGGCCTCGGCCAGGTAGTCGTCGACTCCGGCTTCCTGGGCGATGGCCGCCGCGGTGAGGGGGTTGTCACCGGTGATCATCACGGTACGGATGCCCATCTGGCGCATCTCGTCGAACTTCTCCCGGATGCCCTGCTTCACGACGTCCTTGAGCTCGATGACACCGAGGACCTTTCGCCCGTCGGCCACCACCAAGGGTGTCGATCCCGCCCGGGAGAGGCGCTCGACGATCTCGTTGAGCCCCTCGGGGCTCGTGCCTCCCTGCTCCTCGACCCAGAGCCGCACCGATTCTGCCGCCCCCTTGCGGATATGACGCCCGTCGATATCGAGTCCCGACATGCGGGTCGTAGCCGAGAACGACACGAAACTGTGGTCGTCGCCAAGGTCACGTTCGCGGATGGCGAAGCGTTCCTTGGCGAGCACCACGATGGACCGGCCCTCGGGTGTCTCGTCGGCCAGGGACGCCAGCTGGGCGGCGTCGGCGAGCTCCTCCTCGCTGTGGCCGCCGGCGGGGTAGAACGCCGAGGCCATGCGATTCCCGAGGGTGATGGTCCCGGTCTTGTCGAGCAGCAGCGTCTGCACGTCGCCGGCCGCCTCCACGGCCCGGCCGCTCATAGCGAGCACGTTGCGCTGTACCAGGCGGTCCATACCGGCGATGCCGATGGCCGACAGAAGCGCCCCGATCGTCGTCGGGATCAAAGTTACGAAAAGCGCCACAAGCACCAGGATCGACAAAGTGCCGCCGGCGTAATGCGCGAAGCTCGGAATGCTCGCGACGGCGAAGACGAAAATGATCGTCAGACCGGCAAGCAAAATATTGAGCGCGATTTCATTGGGCGTCTTCTGTCGCTGCGCGCCCTCGACCAGCCGGATCATCCGGTCGAGGAACGAATCGCCGGGGTCGGCTCCCACGACGAAGACGATCGCGTCGGAGAGGACGCGGGTCCCGCCGGTGACGGAGCTGCGGTCGCCGCCGGCTTCGCGGATCACCGGCGCGGACTCACCGGTGATCGCCGATTCGTCGACGGTCGCCGCGCCCTCGACGATCTCGCCGTCGGCGGGGATGAGTCCCCCGGCCTCGACGCGGACGCGGTCGCCTTTGCGCAACCGGCTCGCGCTGACCTCGTCGACGCGGTCGCCGACGAGACGTGTCGCGATCGTGTCGGTCTTCGTCCGGCGCAGTTCGTCGGCTTGCGCCTTGCCACGCCCTTCGGCAACGGCTTCGGCGAAGTTCGCGAAGACG